>NZ_JCAFTR010000004.1:0-346621 GCF_059370435.1 Stenotrophomonas sp. YJH_SMC_94-11
CGGTCAGTTCATTTGTCGAGGTGCTGCTGGCGTTGCCGCTGGACAGCATCACGCCCACGCTGCTGCCCGAATCGTGACGCCACAGATCGGCACCGACGGTCAGTGCCTGGCTGTTGCCACGGATGTCGAGCTGGCGGCTGATGGCATCGAAACCGGTGCGCGAGCCATCCACGCGGGCCCAGGCGCGGTCGGCATTCTGGCCGGCGTTGCGGTCGTGGTAGCCCAGACGGAACATCGTCTGCGCGGCCTGCAGGTTGGCCAGGTAGGCGCCGGGTTCGGGACGCAGTACTGGCTCCGGATCGACCGGATGGACCGGATCCACAGGATCCACAGGGTCGACCGGCGGACATTGCGGCAAGCCGGGGTTGGCCTCGCAGGGATCAGGCACGGTCGGCAGCTGCGAACGCAGGTACCAGTTGCCGTCGGCGCCCGTGCCCTTGTGCAGGAAGTACTCGTACTGACCGCCCACCGCGCGGCCGGAGAGGTTGAACTGGCCGTTGGAGGCGCCACCGACATGGATCAGCTCGATGCCCTTGTCGGTCTGCGCACCGGCGCCGCCGACGTTGTTGACACGCACGTTGGCGCTGCCGCTGGTGTCACCGCCGATGATCAGCTTGTCGGTGGCGGCGTCGTCGCCGGCCAAGACGGTGTTGAAGATGATCATGCCATCGGCGCCGCTGAAGTTGCCGGCCACGTTGAGGGTGTGGAAGGCGGAGCCGTCGCCGAGGGCGACCGTGCCGTTGCCGAGGCTGAGCGTGCCGACCGAGGAGTTGCCGGTCAGGTTCCAGGTAGAGGAATCCAGCGCCACGCGGGTGACGTTGCTCATGGTGCCGGTGATGCTGGCGCCGTTGGACAGCGCCACATTCACCGTGCTGCCGCCGGCGTTGACAATGTTGCCGTTCATCCGCGAGTTCTCGACATTCAAGTCGATGTCCGCATCGGTTGCGTCAACGCGCAACAGGTTGCCGTCACCGCCGACCAGTTCGGCACCATTACGGAAGTTGAAACGGGCAACGACTGCAGCGTCAGCAGGATCGAATTTCTCCTCGATGTAGATACCGGACCCCGTGCGGCCCTCCACCCGGGAAGCGTCGATGTCTACAGTGACTGCTTCACCTGCAACCGGGGTGAAATCATACTGGGCCCAGATGCCGTTGCCATCGCCGGTGATCGTGCTTCCGTTACGGGCGACGATCTGCCCGGTGCCCACCAGGAACAGGCCGGTGCCGCTGTACACGCCGGTGGCTGCCTGCGCATGCCCCTCCAGATGCGTTGCATCCAGAACCAGGTCTCCACCCAACTGTACGCTGGCTCCGATTCCGCTGCCCGAAAGCGTGCTGCGCGTGAGGGTAGCGGAGGAACCCGGGAGCGCACTACCGATCTGCCCCGTCAATGCCAGCGCTCGGCCCGTCGTATTGACCACAGTGGAATCGTTCATCGTCATGGCGCTGTTGCCAAGGCGGATACCAATGGCGCTCGACGCATTGATCGCCGCGCTGTCAAAGGTCACTGTGGAGCCGTCGGAGGCATCAACAGCCTGCGTAGCGCCGCCGGCCGCGACCACAAGGGAGGCATTGTCGAGTGACCAGGACTCAACGGGGTCTCCGGCGTTGACGGTTGCGCTTTCACCCGGGTTGAGGACGCCGGCCTGGCTGGGACCGGCAACGGCAAGGCCGGCGGCAATGGCCAGCGCAAGGGGACGGCGAACAGCGATCTTCATGGTGTACTCCTGTTGGAATCAGAACCTCAGGAAAGGGGACCCCGTTCACTTCGTCGGCGTTAATGAAGCGCCGAGATGTTGTGAAGCTTGGGTGATACCCGTGCCTTTTTCCGGCCCGCACGATGCAAACTGAGCGGGAGATCACACAACGGCAGGAGATGTCGTCACTCACTTTGCCGCGCCGTTTTGGGCACGGGGACAGTCTGGTGAGGGGGGAAGGATCGATCCATGCAACTTATTGCAGTATTCACTCGCCATAGGCTGTGTGATTGGAACCGTTCAGCCGCACCGCAACATGCGATGCCAGAACACGGGTGCTAGGATCTGACCATCATCTGAATCGATCCAAATGCCGATGCCCATGCTGGACCGTCGTCTCCTGATCGCTTTCGCTGCGACCGCCGTGCTTGCGTCTGGGGCGGCGCTGGCAGCCCCGTCGAAATCCGCTGCCGAACGCGCCTATGCCTCGGTCGACCCGTTCATCGGCACCGGTGGCGAGGGCCATACCTACCCGGGTGCGACGGTGCCGTTCGGCATGGTCCAGCTCAGCCCGGACACGCGTATCCAGCCGCGTGAAAAGGCCTATGGCTGGGCGGCGGGCTACCGCTACGACGACAGCAGCATCGTCGGCTTCTCACACACGCATTTTTCCGGTACCGGTCACTCCGATCTGGGCGACATTCTGGTGATGCCGTTCACTGGCAATCCCGGCCTGGAGCGCGGTGATCCGGAAAAACCGCGCAGCGGCTATGCCTCACGCTTCCGCCACGCTGACGAGAGGGCCGAGCCGGGCTACTACGCGGTCACCCTGGACGACTACAAGGTGCGCGCCGAACTGACCACCAGTGCGCGCGTGGGCGTGCACCGCTATGCCTTCCCCAAGGGCACCGACGCCAAGGTGCTGCTGGACATGCGTACCAGCATGTACGACTACCCGGGCAAGGTGCTGTGGTCGCGGGTGCGGGTGCGCGCCGACGGTACGGTGACCGGCTTCCGCGAGACGCGCGGCTGGGCGCCGGGCCGCCAGCTGTACTTCGCGATGCGTTTCTCGCGCCCGCTGGCCGGACATGAGCTGCACAACACCGAGCAGGACATCGTCTACAAGGGCTTCCCGCCGCCGGGTGAGAAGGATCCCGCGCAGCGTGCGCAGATCGAAGGCCGGCAGCTGGTCGGCACGTTTGCATTCGGCAAGCTGGATGCACCGCTGGTGGTGAAGGTGGCGATCTCGCCGGTCAGTGAAGCCGGCGCCATCGCCAACCTCGACGCGGAAGTGGCCGACTTCGATTTCGACCGCGTGCGTGCACAGGCGAAGCAGGAGTGGGCGCAGGCACTGTCCGTGCTGGACATTGACGCGCCGGGACATGCGCGGCGCAGTGCCTATACCGCGCTGTACCACACGATGCTGGGGCCGACGCTGTTCATGGATGCCGATGGCCAGTACCGCGGTTCGGACAACGCGGTGCACAAGGTCGACGGTTTCACGAACTATTCCACGTTCTCGCTGTGGGACACCTACCGTGCGCTGCACCCGTTGCTGACGCTGGTGCAGCCGGAGAAGCGCAACAGCGACTTCGTCAATTCGATGCTGGCCCACCATGAGCACAGCCCGTACGGCATGCTGCCGGTATGGTCGTTCCATGGCCTGGAAGACTGGTGCATGATCGGCTACCACGCCGTGCCGGTGATCGCCGATGCCTACGTGAAGGGCATCCGTGGCTTCGACGCCGACAAGGCATTGAAGGCGATGGTCGAGACCGCCAATTACGGCCCTTACGACGGCATCGCGCAGTACCGTGAGCTGGGCTATGTGCCGATCGACGAGGAAGGTGAAGCGGCCAGCAAGACGCTGGAGTACGCCTTCGACGACTGGACCATCGCACGCATGGCGCAGGCCATGGGCAAGGCCGATATCGCGGCGACCTTCGACAAGCGCGCTGGCAACTGGCGCAACGCGTTCGACAAGGACACCGGCTTCATGCGCGCGCGCAAGCGCGATGGCAGCTTCCGCACGCCGTTCGACCCCAGCGCCAGCGGCTACGGCACCGACTATACCGAAGGCAACGCATGGCAGTACTCGTGGTACGTGCCGCAGGACGTCGCCGGCCTGGCGGCAGCGCACGGTGGCAGCGACAAGCTGCTCGCGCGCCTGGACGAGGTATTCAACGCCAAGGTGGATCCATCGATCTTCGAGCACATGGAAGACATCACCGGCCTGATCGGCTGGTACGCGCATGGCAACGAGCCCAGCCACCACGTGGCCTACCTGTATTCGTACGCCGGCCAGCCGTGGCGCACCCAGGCGCGGCTGAAGCAGATCATGGATACCCAGTATGCCGACCGTCCCGATGGCCTGGCTGGCAATGATGACGTCGGCCAGATGTCGGCGTGGTATGTGTTCACTGCGTTGGGGTTCTATCCGGTCGCGCCGGGCTCGGGCGAGTACATTCTTGGCCGTCCATTCCTGCCCAGGACCGCGATGCGTCTGCCGAACGGCAAGACGTTCACCATCGTGGCTGATGGGCTGGATGACAAGCACACGTATGTTGGCAACGTGAGCCTCAACGGCAAGCCGCTGCAGCGCACCTTCCTGCGCCATGACGAGATCCTGGCAGGTGGCGAGCTGCGTTTCACCATGCAGGCCGAGCCGAACAAGGACTGGCCGGGGCAGGGCGCGCAGGCGCCGTATTCGATGAGCCGATGACGCGCACTCGGTAGGTGCCGACCTTGGTCGGCACGCTTCACGGGTGACCAGGAACCTGTGGAGCCGAGCCCATGCTCGGCTCAGGCATCGTGCCAGGAGCGGCCGAGCATGGGCTCGGCTCTACAAGGGCGGTTCAACAGCGCTCATCGGAACCGCAACCCCACCCGCGCACCGCCGATCGGGGCGGTATCAATCATCAAGGTCGCGCCATGCCGTTGCGCGATCTCGGCCACGATCGCCAGTCCGAGCCCGCAGCCGTCGCCCTCGCTGCTGGCCCGGTAGAAGCGTTCTGTGACGCGCGCGCGTTCGGCTTCGGCGATGCCGGCGCCGTCATCGTCCACCCATACCTGCACGCCGTCGGTTCCCTGCCGAACGCCGAGGGTGATGACTCCGGGCGTGGCGCCGTAGCGCAGCGCGTTGTCCAGCAGGTTGCCCAGCGCCTCGCGCAGCAACTGCGGATCGCCCTGTAGCTGCACGCCGTCGTCGGGTCCGTCGTAACCCAGGTCCACGCCGGCCGCCAACGCACGGTCGGCGTAGCGCTCGACCACGCCCCGCGCCAGCGCGGCCAGGTCCAGCGGCTGCAGCGGCAGTACGCTGCCATGGAGATCTTCCGAACGGCTGAGCATCAGCAGTTGGTTGACCAGGTGCTGCAGCCGCGCCAGCCCGGCCAGCGTGCCGGACAGCGCCAGCTGCTGGGTCTGCGGATCCTGTTGCCGCAATGAACTCTCCAGCTCCACCTGCATCGCCGCCAGCGGCGTGCGCAGCTGGTGCGCGGCGTTGCTGACGAAGCGCCGTTGCGCGGCCTGCATGGCGTCCAGTCGCTGAAGCAGGGCGTTGTAGGCCTCCACCGCCGGCCACAGCTCGCGTGGCGCCTCCTGTGCGGGTTCCAGGGGCGCCAGCGGGTCCGGGCGGGGGCTGGCCAAGCGCCGCGCCACCTGGTTGGCATGGCGTGCGGCCGCGCCGGTCCCGGACCAGGCCAGCCACGCGGCCAGCGTGAGGATCGCAGCCTGGAACGGGATGCTGGTCAGCAGCAGCTTGCGCTCCAGCCGGTGGCGCTTGCGCAGCGTCTCGGCTACGCGCAGCCGGATATCGTGGCCCGGTCCGGCACTGACGAGGACTTCGACCATGCGCACCGGCTGCCCGCGCAGGCGCGCATCGTAATAAACCGCGTCGTCGCTTGAGGCGGCGGTGGCCGGGCGCGGCAGCGCTTCGGCCAAGTCGCCATACAAGCGTCCACCCGCAGCATCGACCACTTCGCCATGCACTTCGTCGGCGGTGTCCCAGGTGAACATGCGCGAGACTGCAGGGGTGATTTCGATCGAGGCGCGCCCCTCCTGCACCGTCACCAGCTCGGACAGGGACATTGCCGAGTCCAGCAGCCAGCGGTCGTAGACCTGGCCGGCATAGAAACGGGCCAGCGTGAAAGAACCCACCGCGCTGCACAGCAGCAGCACCAGCAGCGGCAGCCACAGGCGGCGCAGCAGCAGGCCCCGCAGGCTGTGCACGCGCTCAGTCACCCACGGCCTCCAACCGGTAGCCGAGGCCACGCAGCATGCGGATGCCGACGCCGGCACGCGCCTGTTCCAGCTTGCGGCGCAGGCGACTGACATGCACTTCGATCACCGACAGGTTGGCGTCGTGGTCCCAGCTGTACAAAGCGTCGAACAGGCGCTGCTTGGTGACGGTGCGGCCGGGATGCTGCATCAGTGCCTCGACCAGTGACAACTCGCGGGCGGTCAGTTCGATGCGCTGGCCGTCCACCTGCGCCTCATTGCGGATGCTGTCGAAGCACAGACGGCCCAATCGCTTCTGCGCCGGTGCGTCACTGCGGCGGCGCGACAGCGCACGCAGGCGCGCTTCCAGCTCGCCCAGTGCGAACGGTTTGGCGAGATAGTCGTCGCCACCCCGGTCGAGGCCGAGGATGCGGTCCTCCACGCCGTCGCGCGCCGTCAGGATCAGCACCGGCAGGATCACACCGTCGTTGCGCAGGCGCGAGAGCAGGTCGAGGCCATCGACGTCGGGCAATGAAAGGTCGAGCACCATCACGTCATATGGCGCGCTGGCCAGTGCAGCGGGTGCATGCAGCCCGCGCGAGAGGTGGTCGCACAGATGACCCGCGCCCTGCAGGGCACGGATCAGTCCATCGGCCAGGGCGGCGTCGTCTTCGATCAACAGGATTCGCATTGCAAGCTTCGTGCAAGGTTGGGGCAAGATTGGCGCAAGTGCGTCACCTTACCGTGACGCGCATGAATTTCTCCCCTTGCCTTGCGGCTGTGTTGGCCGCCCTCCTGTGCGCACCTGCGGCGTCGGCACTTTCCCTGCAGGAGGCGCAGCGCGCCATGGAAGCACACAACCCGGACCTGCGTGTGGCGGCACTGGCGCTGCGTGGCGTGCAGGGCGACGCGCAGACGGCGGCGCTGCGTCCAGCGACCGAGCTGTCGATCGGCACCAGCAAGCTCAGCCCCAGGCACGGCGTCGGCCCCGGACGCTGGCAGGACAAGCGGATGGACAGCACCGTGGGCCTGGGCTGGACCTGGGAACGCGGTGGCAAGCGCGCGTTGCGTATCCGCCAGGCCGATGCGCTGCTGGAGGTGGCCGGACTGGACATGCTCGACACCCGGCGGCGCCAGCAGGTGGCGCTGCACGAAGCCTACTTCGGCCTGAAGCGCGCGCAGGAGCGGGCGCAGATTGCCGAGGCCAACCGCCAGAGCTCGACCGAGCAGATGGCGGCGGCGGCCAAGCAGGTTGCTACCGGGGCGATGGCGCCGGTGGATCGCGCGCGGCTTGCGGTGGACGACCTGGCCGTCGCCGACGCGGCGCGCGAGGCGGCCCTGGATCTGCGCGATGCGCGGCATGCGCTGGGCCTGCTGCTCGGCAGCGACGACAACCACGACCTCACTGCCGATGACCCCTGGCCGGATGCCAACAGCGTGGCCGATGTGCGCGCGTTCGACCCGCAGCAGCGTGCCGATCTGCGCGCAGCGCGTTCGCGCCTGGCCGCGGCCGATGCCGGTGTAGCACTGGCGCGCAGCGAGCGCCATCGCGATGTCCAGCTGGGTGTGGAAGCCGAACGCGAGCCGACCGACATCAGCGGTGTGACCTGGGGCGTGTCGTTGACCATCCCACTCGGTGGCCCATCGCGTGCACGCGGCGCGATGCAGCGTGCCGAGGCCGACCGTGATAGTGCGGCGCTGGAACTGCAGGTGCTGCAGCGCGAAGCGCGCGCCGAACTTGACCTGCTGCAGGCCAGTGCGCAGTCCGCCGCGCAGCGCCGCAGCGACTACGAAGGACTGCAGTCCGACGCCGCGCGCAAGGCGGTGCAGGGCATCGAACTGGCCTACCGGCGCGGCGCCGCCAGCCTGACCGATCTGCTGGATGCGCGCCGCAGCTGGCGCGAATTCGAGGCCGCGTTGATCGAAGCGCGTGCCGACCATGCCATTGCCCTGGCGCGCTGGGAAGCGGCCACATCCGTTGTTGAAGGAGCGTCCCGATGAAGTCCACCGTCGCCCGTCGCCTGCGTGCGCGACATGCCGTGCTGCCGGCCCTGCTGGCGCTGGCCCTGCTGGGCGGCTGCGGCCGCGAACCGGCGTCATATACCGAGGACGCGCCGCAGGTCAGTGCCGGCCAGATCCAGTTTCCAGCCGGCAGCCGCCAGCTGGACGTGCTGCGCAGCGAGGCGGCGACCGCCGGCGCCAGCGCCAGCCTGCAGCTGCCGGGCCGGGTGGCCTGGGACGCGGCACGCTCCAGTGCACTGCGCACGCCGTTGCCGGGTCAGGTGGCGCGCATCGAGGCGCAGCCGGGGCAGAGAGTGAAGGCAGGGCAGGTCATCGCCTGGATCACCTCGCCGGAGTTCGGCCAGGCCCAGGCCGAGGGCGCGCGTGGCCGTGCCGAACTGCAGCAGGCACGCAAGGAGCTGGAGCGCACCCGCGAGCTGCACGCCGCGGGAGTGGCGTCGGGCCGCGAACTGGATGAAGCCGAAGCGAGCTTTGCCGGCAGCCAGGCCGATCATGCGCGCGCGACTGCATTCGCCCGGGCCTATGGCAATGGCCAGCGCGTGGACCAGCGCCTGCCGCTGCGCGCCCCCATCGATGGCGTGCTGGTGGAGCGGCGGATGAACCCGGGCATGTCGGTCATTCCCGACAGCGAGCAGCCATTGGCAGTGATCGGCGATCCGGACCGCCTGTGGCTGCTGCTGGATGTTCCTGAAAGCCTGGCAGGGCGATTGAAGGCCGGCATGCAGGTGAGCGTGCCCGGCGCCGATGGACAGCCGCTGCAGGCGACCCTGCAGCACGTGGATGACTTCATCGACAGTGAGCGCCGCGTGGTGCAGGCGCGTGCCGAGCTGGACAACCGCGCACGTGGCTTCAAGGCCGGGCAGTACGTGCGCGCCCAGGTGGCGTTGCCGTCCGAGGGCGGTGTCTCGCTGCCCGACGCCGCGGTGTTGCTCATCGACGGAAAGCAGGTGGTGTTCGTGGAGGAAGGCAAGGGCCGCTTCGTGCGCCACGCGGTGCACGCCGAGGAGCTGGGTGACGGCCGCCTGTGGGTGCGTGAAGGCCTGGCGCCGGGCAGCAGAGTGGTCGTCGAGGGTGGCCTGCTGCTGCAACAGCTGGTGGACAGCGCGCCGGCAGCCGTCAGCACCGGCACCGGGCGCGCCGCCCCATGATCGATCGCCTGATTGCCTATTGCCTGCGCCAACCGCTGATGGTGATGCTGGCGCTGCTGCTGTTCATCGGCGCTGGCATCGCCGCGTTCCGCGTGCTGCCGGTGGAAGCCTTCCCGGATGTGTCCGACACCCAGGTGACGGTGGTGTCGCTGCACCCGGGCCGTGCCGCCGAAGAGGTGGAGCGTGAGGTGACGACGCCGCTGGAAGTGGCGCTGTCCGGCATTCCGCATTCGGTGCGGGTGTTCTCGCATACGCAGTTCGGCCTGTCGATGATCATCCTGACCTTCGACGACAAGGCCGATGACTACTTCGCACGCCAGCAGGTGCTGGAGCGCCTGCAGGGCGTGGAGCTGCCGGAAGGGGTGACCCCGGAGCTGGAGGCGATGAGCTCGGCGGTGGGCGAGATCTACCGCTATGTGCTGAAAGGCCCGCACCTGACCCCGACCCAGCTGCGCACCGTGCAGGAATGGACGATGGAGCGTAGCCTGCGCACCGTTCCTGGAGTGGCCGATGTGATCAGCTTCGGTGGCTTTGCGCGCACCTTCCAGGTCAAACCGGATTTGGGCAAGCTGCGTGACCGCGGCATCAGCCTCAGTGAGTTCGCCGAGGCGCTGGAGAAGGGGAGTTCTAACGCGGGCGGCGGCTACGTGGAACGCGGCCAGCAGCAGTTCCTGATCCGCGGCGTGGGCCTGATGCGTTCGCCGGCCGACATCGGCAACGTGGTGGTGGCGCAGCGCGGGGGCACGCCAATCCTGGTGCGTGACCTGGCCAGCGTCGCCGACACCGGCCTGCCCCGGCAGGGCCTGGTCGGCCAGGATGACAATGACGATGCGGTGTTCGGCATGGTGCTGATGCGCAAGGGTGAGAATCCCTCCGACGTGCTCGACGCCCTGCATGCGCGCATCGCCGAGATCGAGGCGAACCAGCTGCCGGCCGGGGTCAGCATCGAGCCGTTCTATGACCGCTCGTGGCTGGTTTCGACCACACTGAAAACCGTCTTCCGCAATCTGTTGGAAGGCGCGGTGCTGGTGTTCCTGGTGCTGTGGTTGTTCCTGTACAACGCCCGCGCCGCGCTGATCGTGGCGGCGATGATGCCGCTGGCCCTGCTGTCGACCTTCCTTGGCCTGCATCTGTGGGGCGTACCGGCCAACCTGTTGTCGCTGGGTGCGATGGACTTCGGCATCATCATCGATGGCGCGGTGATCGTGACCGAACACATCGTGTCGCGGTTGTCGAAGCTGCCACCGAACGCTGACAGGAAGACGCGCTTCTCTACCGTACTCTCGGCAGCCTCCGAAGTGGGGCGCCCGACGTTCTTCTCGATGCTGATCATCATCGCCGCGCACATCCCGATCTTCACCCTGCAGCGCCAGGAGGGCCGAATGTTCGCGCCGATGGCGTACTCGGTGACCTCGGCGTTGATCGGTGCGTTGATCCTCGCACTGACCGTGGTGCCACTGTTCTGCTACTGGTGGCTGCGCCGCGACCGCATGCGCGATGGCAATCCGCTGATGGACCGCCTGACCGGCTGGTACAAGCCGATCCTGGAACGCGCACTTGCGCGTCCGCGCGCGGTGGTGCTGACTGCGGTTGTGCTGCTGGTCGGTACGCTGGCACTGGGCACGCGGCTGGGATCGGAGTTCCTGCCCGAGCTGGACGAAGGCTCGATCTGGCTGACCGCCACGCTCGACCCGAGCACCAGCCTGGCCGAGGCGCAGCAGCAGTCGCGGCGCATCCGTGAGCTGGTCGGCACTTTCCCGCAGGTGTCGACGGTGGTGGCCAAGCTGGGGCGGCCAGAAGACGGCTCCGATGCCAAGGGCGCCAACCAGATCGAGGCGCTGGTGGCGTTGAAGCCTGAGAAGCAATGGCCGAAGGGCGTGGGCAAGCGGCAGCTGGTGAGCGACCTGCAGCGCACGCTGGAGCAGCGCATTCCGGGGCCGGAGTTCTCGATCTCGCAGCCGGTGCGCGACAACATCCTGGAGAGCATCTCGCAGATCAAGGGCCAGGTGGTGATCAAGGTCAGCGGCTCGGATCTGGACGTGCTCAACCAGCAGGCGCAGGCGATCCTGGGGCAGGTGCGTGGCGTGGAGGGCGTAGAGAGTGCCTTCATTGATCGTGACGGCTCATTGCCGCAGCTGCAGATCGAGATCGACCGCGATCGTGCGGCACGCTATGGACTGAATGTGCGCGACATCGACGAGGTGATCGAGACCGCACTGGGCGGGCGCCAGGTTGGTGAACTGTGGGAAGGTGACCGCAGGTTCCCGATCACGCTGCGCCTGGACGACGCCGACCGTGACCTGCAACGGTTGCGCACGGTCCCGGTGGGCATTGGCGATGGCCACACCGTGACGCTGTCCGACGTCGCCGATTTCCGCATGGCCAGTGGCGCGATCAACATCTCGCGTGAGAACGCACAGCGGGTGAAGGCGGTGAGCATCTTCATCGCCGGCCGCGACATGGGTAGCGTGGTGGCCGACATGCGCAAGCGCGTGCACGCCAGCGTGCAGCTGCCGGACGGCTACCGGCTGGAGTGGTCTGGCGAGTTCGAGAACCAGCAGCGTGCGATGAAGCGGCTGGGCTGGGTGATTCCGCTGTCGGTGCTGATCATCTTCGTGCTGCTGTTCGATGCCTTCAAGGACATCAGCAGCGCTGCGCTGATCCTGGCCAACGTGCCACTGGCGATGATCGGCGGCATCCTCGCCCTGTGGCTCACTGGCATCCCGCTGTCAGTGTCGGCGGCGATCGGTTTCATCGCGTTGTTCGGGCAGGCAGTGCTGAACGGGGTGGTGATGCTCAGTCGCTTCGCGCAGCTGCGCGAGCAGGGCATGGACCTGCTGCAGTCGGTGGTACAGGGCTCGCTGCAGCGCCTGCGCACGGTGCTGATGACTGCACTGCTGGCGATGTTCGGCCTGCTGCCGATGGCGACCTCGCATGCGATTGGTGCCGAGACCCAGAAGCCGCTGGCGGTGGTGGTGATCGGCGGCCTGCTGTCGGCGATGCTGTTGACCCTGCTGGTACTGCCCACGCTGTACTACTGGGTACACCGGCGTCGCGAGGCCCATGGCGCCTGACCTGACTGTAGAGCCGAGCCCACGCTCGGCTGCTTCTGGCCTTCGCGCGAAGAGCAGCCGAGCATGGGCTCGGCTCTACCGACTCCCTGCGACACGCGCAGATGCAGCAGGCCAGCAGATGCGGGGCCGGGCAACCGTTGCCCGGCCCCGCCGAACCGATCAGAGGTAGTGAAGGTCGATGCCTATCATGCTGCGCAGACCTTTGGCGTTCTCAAGTTTGTCACCCTCAAGATCAACACCCAGCATCGTCACCCGCATGTTGGCAGAGACCTTTGCGAATCCTGGGTCGCGAGGATCGCCAATGCGCATGTAGTTGCCCGGATCGTCCACCCGGACCACATGGCTGCCGCTTCCTGATGAATGGAGCATTGCGAAATCGACCTGCTTTCCATCAGCGACGCCGTGAGGGATACGGAGTTCGACCATTGCCAGGTGGTCGTCATTCTCGGTGGCGAGGATGAAGCCATCCTTGGGAATTGGATTGTCGATGAGCAGGAGGTCGCGGAACTTCAAACCCACATGGGTCCTGGCAGTGCAGTCGATCGACAGCTGTGCGTTGCGGTGCTCCACAAAGGCCCATTTGCCTTCCGTGGTCGGTTGCGGGGCCAGCTCACCGAAGTCCAGCGCGCCGCCATCCGGTAGGGACAGCGTGCAGGATTCCGGCTGGATCGTCCCCGATACCGACAGCTCGCTTGCCTGTACAAGCGAAGCGGGGACACACGCACTGAGCAGTAGTGCTGCAACTGCCTTGTTCTTCATGAAGGTACTCATTTCGCCTCTTCCTTAAAGGTAGAGCAGTTCCATTACCATCTGACCAACGATATCCACCTCGTTCACTGCATCAAATTCACCTCGTGGCTTCAGGCTTGGCGTGATATTGATGTCGAACGTGGCATGACGGGCGCCAGATAGAGTGGAGCCGCCGGCCAGAACCATGACGTGATCGTGATCCTTGGAGCGGACTTTGTTGTCCAAGGTCATCGCGTTGTTGTCCAGCTTTCTGCGCGCAAATGGATAGGACTTGGCGTCAGCCTGGCCGTTTGTCAGATGCACTTCGTACCATCCGAGACTCTTCGAGCTGTCATTGCTGGGATAGATATGGAAGATGTCATCAAATCCACCATCGACCGTTGCGGTATCTGCAAACTGCAGGCCGAAGCGCGCGGGGAACGCGCAGGTGACAGTGCCCGGCAGCGTGATCGTGGAAAGCTCGGTAGACCGATCGGGTGGGAGCTTGTCCAGATCCTGCTGCGGAATGGTGAACTCATTGCCGTTGACGGACAGCTCGCAGGCACTGGGGTGGATGCTTCCGCTGACTTTCAGCTCGGTGGCATTGGCCTGCATGGCCGAGCAGCCGGCAAACGCCAATGCCAGCAGCGAGTGCGGGATAAATCGATTCTTCATGGGGAATTTCCCTTGTTGGAGGAGAAGCCCGCCACAAGCGAGGGCGGGCTCCTTCGATTACAGGTACTTCAGCTCGATGGTCGCCTTGCCGTCCAGCGACACCTCATTGGTCAGGTCCAGGTGCTCCGTGCCGACCACGGCGGCGTCGATCGTCAGGCTCGCGCGGGCGTTGGTGGCCGATGCAGCAGCGAGCGAACCGTCCTTGGCCTGCCAGGCAGTGAGCTGGTTGGGTGCGACCACGGTCGCAGCAGTCCACGTCGCGCCCAGATCAGCGGACGTCACGAAGCTGGCGTCGCCGGCGTCAGCCGTGCCTCCGTTCAGCGAAATCACGTAGGCGCCGATGTTGCTGCTACCGTTGACACCCAGGCCATAGGCTTGCTCCGCATTGGACCCCATCTTTGCCACGGCAACGGCATCATCCGCGACGGTTCCCGACCGGTCATCCGTCACCAGCAGGGCGAACTGCGCCGGCGAGGCGCAGGAAACCAGCACATCGGTGCTCTGGCGGCCGATGTGGGTCGGCTGATTCTCATTGAGCTTGCTGGCATGGAAGTTGCCCAGGTCGAGTTCGGTCTTGGTCAGGCTCAGCTGGCAGGACGGCGGGGTCACCTTGCCGGTCACGTTCAGGGTCACGCTGGCATTGGCGGTTGCGCTTGCGGCCAGGGCAGCAGCGGCCAGTGCAATCATCTTCATCTTCATGGTGCTTCACTCTCTTTGGAATCGACAGGCCGATGCGGGCACTATCGGGGGATGGAATGCCGGCAGGGCCGGCAGGCGCCGCATCGCGCCGGGGAGGTGGGTTCGCGGCCGTACTACGGCCGGCATATCGCGGTTCCCTGTTCGAAGAACGCGTCATTCGACACCGGTGTTTCCAGAGCCAGTTCGAGCGTGCAGCGCTGGCCTTCGCCCAGCTGCACTTCAATCGGCACACCCGGTTCCACGTTCGGAATGAAGATCCGGCCGCGCTCGGCGACGGCGCTGACGATCTGGCCCGCAGCCAGAACAAGCTTTCCCTTTTCCAGCGGTTGGCCGTGTTCCAGCGTGGCGTGTACGTACACGCGGCGGGTTTCCTGGGTGCGGAACTGCACCTTGGGCACCGCACCCCGCGCGACGTGCAGGGAATACACCGCGTTGTGCACATCCACCTTGGACGGCAGCGTGGTTCCGTCCACCTGCACGCGCGTGGCGACATAGGGACGGATGCGCGGAATGGCGGCAAATCCGCGGCGATTGGTCCAGACGCTGCCGGCGTCGCTTTCCAGGCGCACGCCCGGCTGGCGATCCACCTGGGCAATGCCGAAGGTGTCCTGCAGCGGTTGCGGCGAGAAGATCAGGCCGTAGCGGTGCAGCACCAGGCCGCCACTGGCGGCCAGGTTGATATGGGTGTTGCCCTGGCTGTGCGAGGCGCTGCCCGACAGGTGCGCGCGGCGTGTCATCCGCCCGGCACCGACGGAAAAACGGGGGCTGGACTCGCTCTGGCGGATATGTTCGACCGAGGTGCGCCAGGCCAGTTGCGAGTCCAGGCGACCGGACGCGTCCACGGTGAAGGTCTCGGTGCCGCGGCTTTTCCGGGCGCTGCTGCGCACCGAGGTGTTGCCCAGCGGCAACGCCCACGACAGCTGTGCGCTGCGATCGGTGCCCCTTGCTCCACCCTGCGTCGATTGCACCGAGGCGGTGAGCAGGCTGCGGCCAACGCGGTGCGACCAGCCTGCGGACAGGTGGCTGCTGCTCTGGCCATCGAAGCGGCGGCGCGGCGACCAGGATACGTTGAAGCTGCCAAGCCGTGACGTACTGAAAGCCAGGCCGGCGGAGGCCTGCCAGCGCGTGCGCGTGGGCAACCATTCGTCGTCGCGTGGTTGCAATGCCGTGTACAGGTCGGCGTAGTTCGCGCTCTGCCGTAGCATGCCAACGTAGGCGCTGATGCCGTTCATGCGCGTGTTGGCGCGCATATCCAGCGCATAGCCCACGCCCACGCGGGAGGAGGCGGCAGTGAGCCGGGCACTCAATGCCATCTCCGCATTGCCGCGCGTGATCTGGTCGAGGCCGATGGCCACCGCACGGTACTGCCCGGTCAGCAGGAATCCGGAACTGGCGACAACATCGGCCTTGGGGAGGCGCCAGGCGGTGCTGGCAGTGACCACGGCCTGTGGACCACCGGGAGCGTGGGCCACCGTATCGCGCAGCTGGCCGGCAGCAAAGGTCTTTCCGGGGCGCGCAAGCGTGGCACGGCTGAAGCTGGAGGCAGGCACCACGAAGGTACGTTCACCATCGTGCTCGTGCACGGTGACGTCCAGGTCGGTGGTGCTGTTGCGCAGCGAGAAACCAGACAGGCTGAAAGGCCCGGGCGGTACCAGCGTGGTATGCAGCAGCACACCGGCCTGGTGGATCTCGATGCGCGCTTCACTGCTGGCGATGCCTTCCACCAGAGCGCCTGCCGACGCCTCGGCCACGGCCAGTGCGGACTCGGGCACCAGCAGCACGCCATTGATCGGAATGCCGGTGAACAGCGGATTGGCCGAGGAGACATGGCCGAGCCGCAACAGCGCGCGTCGGCGCGGCAGGCTGCGTTCGATATAGCTGTCCTGGAACTGCAGCCGCTTGCCGCCTGGGTCGGCGCTCATTGACTGGCGGCTGCGGAACATCCAGCCCGCCGCATTGAAGCCCGTCTCGGTATAGGCCGAGTAGGAGGTGCGCGTGTTCCCGCCCGCGGCGATGGTGCTGGAACTGAGGGTGTAGTTCAGAAGTCCACCGATGCCGCCGCGTTCCACATCGACGGCGTCGACCGGGGAGTCGTCCAGCGCATCTTCGGGCACCACCAGGTGCAGCTGCTGCGTGCCGGGCTCCGGGCGGATCACCGCCTGCGGCCAGGCATCGCGCAGGTCGAACGTGGCCTCGTCGTCCATATGGTCGAAGCTGGCTGGCCAGCGCAGGCGTGCCCTGCGCAGCAACGCCATGTCGGCCAGCAGCTGGCCCTCCTCGCCGAAGCGCGCATGAAGCTGGGCGCCGGTCCTGCCGTTGACCGTCACCGTGACCCGATGCGTGCCTGGCGCAAAGCGCGGCTCATGCCGGAACAGTTCGGCCAGGGCGGGGTCCAGGCCACGCGCAGCCAGCGCCCTGCGATCAAACTCCATCGCCTGGGTACCGGGGTCCGCGCTGGCTACAGGCGCATGCACGAGGCTGGCCAGCGCCGCCACCAGTGTTGTGCGCGGCAGCCGGATCAGGCCAGTCTGGTGTGTGTCCTGCGTTCCCCGCCTGGCACGTGCCAGGGGGCGTGCGGTCATTGCAGGGGCAGGTCGTAGGTGTCGACGGAGAAGCCGTAGACGCTTGCCGGACTGATCCGCAGCGTGGTGTCCGCGGCCGAGGCTTCGGGCAGCGGCAACGACACGGCTTCGTTGGCGAGCAGGTAGGCGCGCTTCAGCTCCGCGGTCTTGCCCGAGGGCAGCAAGGTGACCGAGGGGGCCAGTCGCACCACATAGGGGCTGTCATTGGTGAGCGTCAGCGTGCGGCTGTCGCGCGACCAGGTCAGCAGTTTCCACGGGGCATCATTGCGTGGCAGGCCTTTGGGGTGCAGCAGCAGCGGCAGGTTCTGGCGCACGCCGATACCCACCGTGGCCTTGCCGGTCTCCTGGTTGGGCTGGCCGATACCCTCGAAGGTCACGCGCTTCAGGCGCTGGGTCTTCAGCGGTTCACCCTGCAGGATGAAGCGCACCAGCTGTTGCTGGCCTGCATCCACGCGCGCAATGGGCGGGGTGGCGATCACTACGGTGTCCGGGTCTTCGGGAATGTCCAACACCACGGTGTGCAGCAGCGCGGGGGCCTTGTCGGTATTGGTGACAGTGGTGGTCGTTTCGCCATCGGCCTCATCGAGGATGACGATGGTGGATTTGGGCTGCATGCCATCGGCCAACGCCGGGGCCGCGGCCAACGCACAGGCGGCCACAAGGACAGAGCGGTACAGGTTGGAGCGGACGAGATGCATGACGGACCACCACAGAGTGCTTCCAGCAGGCGGCGGCAACTGTGCCGCCTGCAGAGGGTTCGAAGGATGCCCCCTGACTCGGAGTCGAGGTTGGGGGCAGACTGGATTCTGTGGTGGATGCAGCGGGTGAAACATCGGACGATGACGATAGTTCGCACGCTTGACGCATGTGTCGTCCGCTTGATGATCGGTGCAGACGCGGTGCGGTGCGGACTGTGCTGTCGCTAGACCATCCCTCCGTTGGCGCGCAGCGCCTGGCCGTTGATCCATCCGCCATCCGTGCCAGCCAGGAACCCCACCGCGCCGGCTATGTCTTCCGGCGTACCCAGCCGCTCCAGCGGGTTCATCCTCGCCAGCCGCTCGATCAGTTCCGGCGATTTTCCCTCGAGGAACAAGTCGGTGGCGGTCGGGCCTGGGGCCACTGCATTCACGGTGATGTTGCGCCCGCGAAGCTCCTTGCTGAGGATCGCGCCCATCGTCTCCACCGCTGCCTTGCTGGCCGCGTACACGCTGTAGTTCTCCAGCTTGATGCCAACCACGCTGGTGGACAGGGTGATCAGGCGGCCACCGTCGCGCACCCGTCGCGCGCTCTCGCGCAGCACGTTGAAGGCGCCTTTCAGGTTGATCCCGATCACCCTCTCGAACAGGGCATCGTCGCTGTCGGCCAGCGGCGCCAACTGCAGCACGCCGGCACTGTTCACCACTACGTCGATACCGCCGAAGCGCGCCTCGATGGCATCGAACAGCTGCCGCACCGCCTGAGGATCGGCGACATCCGCCTGCAGCGCGATGGCCTGCGCGCCGGCTGCGCTGAGCTCGGCCGCCAAAGCTTCGGCGTCGTCGCGGCGCCCCGCATAGTTGATCGCGAGCGCGTGGCCATCGGCGGCCAGGCGGCGGGAGATGGCGGCGCCGATGCCACGGGAGCCGCCGGTGACCAGGGCGACAGAGCGGGCGGGGGAGAGGGTCATGGTCGGTTCCAGCGGGCGCGCCGGAGTGGCGCAGGGCCATCTTCGCGATATTGCCTTTTCGGATAATCCTGCATAATCCGTCAACATCATCCGGACAACCGAACAATGGACCGCTTCACGGCCATGCGCGCCTTCGTCCGTATCGTCGAGCGCCGCAGCTTCACCCGGGCTTCCGAGGACCTGGGCCTGCCGCGGGCCACGGTGACCGACGCGATCAAGGCACTGGAACAGCGGCTGGGCGTGCGCCTGCTGCACCGGACCACGCGGCGGGTGGTGCCAACGCTGGAAGGCGAGGCCTTCTATGGCCGTTGCCTGCGCCTGATCGCCGACATGGATGATGCCGAGGCCGCGTTCCGTGACGCGCCGCCGCGCGGCCCGTTGCGCATTGAAGTGCATGGCACGCTGGGCCGGCACCTGCTGTTCCCGCACCTGCCGCAATTCCTGCAGCGCTACCCCGAGATCGAACTGGAGGTCAGCGAAGGCGACCGCTATGTCGACCTGCTGGGCGAAGGCGTGGATGCGGCGTTGCGGGTCGGGACGCTGGCCGACAGCGATCTGGCGGCGCGCCGGTTGACGATGCTGCGCGAGGTGACGGTCGCCTCGCCTGGCTACGTGCAGGCCAGGGGCGTGCCGGGCAGCATCGACGCCCTGCAGGACGGCCACCAGATGGTCGGCTACCGCTCCAGCGCCAGCGGCCAGCTGATTCCGCTGGAGTTCCAGCAGGGCGGGCAGGTGCGCTACCTGCCGTTGCCGGCGCGGGTGCGTGTGTCCGGCGCGGATGCGTTCCTCGGTGCCGCGCTGGCAGGCCTGGGCATCATCCAGGCACCTCGCTACCGGATGGACCCGTACATCGCGCGCCGGCAGCTGGTGGAGCTGCTGCCGGAGGCGCCGCCGACGCCGAGTCCGTTGAGCCTGGTCTACCCGCGCAACCGCACGCCGTCGCCGCGCTTGCGGGTGTTCATCGACTGGGTGGCCGGGGTGTTCGAGCAGACCGGTGTTGCCGGCCAGCGGCCGGCACTACCGAAGCGGCGCTCCTGAAACGCCACGACGGGATAGCTGTGTCGGGGTAGTGCTGGCCGCTGGCCGGCAGCTGCAATGCGCTTGATGCACCGGTAGTGCCGGCCAGCGGCCGGCACTACCGGGCTGCGGCGCTCGGCAACACCAGCTCGAACACGGTGCCGGTGTCATCGGACGCAACACTCACGCTGCCGCCATGCGCCTGTGCAATCGCGCGGGTGATCGCCAGGCCCAGCCCCGCACCTTCGTGGCGGCCACGCTCGCCGCGGTAGAAACGATCGAACAGGCGCGGCAGCGCTTCGGCGGAAATCGGCGTGCCGACGTTGTGCACGCTGACCCTGCACACGCCATCGGCCTCGGCCAGCCGTACCCGCACTTCGCTACCGGCAGCGGCATGCTTCAACGCGTTGGACAGCAGGTTGGCAATCGCCCGGTGCAGCATCAAGCGGTTGCCTTCCACGCTCGCCACACCTTCGCGGCGCAGGGTCAACTGCCGGTCCTCGGCCAGCAGGTCGTAGAACTCGAGCAGCGAATCCACCACCCCATCCAGCGCCACCGGCTCGCGCGAAGGCAGCGCGCCCGGTGCTTCGGCCTGCGCCAGGTACAGCAGGTCGCCCACGGTCTGTGCCAGCTGCTGCAGTTCCTCGGCACACGACGCCAGCGTCTCGCGGTAGGCCTCGTTGCTGCGCGGGTGCGCCAGCACCACCTGCACCTGGGTGAGCATATTGGTGATGGGCGTACGCAGCTCGTGGGCGAGATCACCGGAGAACTCGGTCAGCCGCGCGAAGTCCTGCTGCAGGCGTGCCAGCATGCCGTTGAGGGTCTGCGCCAGCTGCTCCAGTTCGGCCGGTGCACTGCGCGCGCTCAGGCGGCGCTGCAGCCGGCCAGCGGTGATCTGCCTTGCCTCATCGGCCAGCGTGCGCAGCGGCCGCAGCGTGCGCCGCACCACGTAGCCGCCGAGCAGGCTGCTGGCCACTGCGGCGCCGATGATGGCGATCGCCAGCAGGTGGCGGAAGCGCTCCAGGAAGTCGGCATGGCGGTTGTCATCGATGGCCAGCAGGGTGACCAGCTGGCTGCTGTCGGCCAGCGTCTGGCGCAGGTGCAGGGCGTGCATGCAGCGACCATCGGCGAGGATCCAGTCGTGCCGCCGTGGCGTGGCATCGATGGGCTGGCTGCGTGCATGCTCGCGCAGCAGCGCCGGCGCAGTGGAGAACAGCACGGCTCCGCTCCCATCAACAATGTGGAAGGCGATATCGGGATGGTGGCCGAGCGCCTCTGCCAACCGCGGCCCGCGTGCGGTGGCGGGCCCATTGTCAGCGAGGTCGCGGATCAACGCGATCTTGTTTTCCAGTTCGATGAAGTCCTGGGCAACAAGATCATGGCGGGCGCTGACATAGATCGCCACGCCCAATGCGGCCAGCACCAGCGTGGCCACGATGGCGAACAGCAGTGTCAGCCGTACCGCAATGGAACGACGCAGGCTCATCCGTTGTGCACTGCACCGTCGTCCGGCGCCTCCAGCACATAGCCCATGCCGCGCACGGTGACGATCAGCTTGGCATCGAAGTCATCGTCGATCTTCGCGCGCAGGCGGCGGATCGCCACGTCGATCACATTGGTGTCGCTGTCGAAGTTCATGTCCCACACCTGTGATGCGATCAGTGAGCGCGGCAGAACTTCGCCCTGGCGACGCGCCAGCAGCTCCAGCAGGATGTATTCCTTCTGGCTGAGGGCGATGCGATGGCCGCCGCGTTCGACCCGGCGGCGCAGGGTATCCACCACCAGGTCGGCGATGACGATGCGCTCGGCCTGCGGCTGTGCCTGGCCGCGACGCAGCAGGGTGCGTACCCGCGCCAGCAGTTCGGCGAAGGCGAACGGCTTGGCCAGGTAGTCGTCGGCGCCCAGCTCCAGGCCCTGCACGCGGTCGGCGATGCTGCTGCGCGCGGTCAGGAACAGCACCGGCACCTGCCAGCCCGCCTCACGAAGCCGCGACAGCACGTTCCATCCATCCAGGCCGGGCAGCATCACATCGAGAATGATCAGCTGGTACTCGCCACTGCCGGCCAGATGCAGCCCGTCGATGCCGTTGCAGGCGAGATCGACCACGTAGCCGGCCTCGATCAGGCCCTGGCGCAGGTAGTTGCCGGTCTTGGGTTCGTCTTCGACGATCAGCAGTTTCATGATGCGCCCATCATCGCAGCTTGGGCACGGGTCGGTGGTGCCGGTTCACGCCAACGGATCCAGCGTGCCGAGGATCGCGACGCAGGCCAGCACCAGTATCGCCAGCAGCGATTCGCAGGCCAGGCTGTAGCGCAGGGAACGCAGCGGCGGCGGTTGCCAGCCGCCATGGATGGAAACCGCCAGTGCCGGCACCAGCCGCCAGCGGTGCAGTGCCGCCAGCCCCAGCATGCCGCCCACCAGGGCCAGCTTGAGCAGCAGCCAGCGCCCGTGTGCGGTACCGGTCAGGGTCTGTACGGAACCGCCGAGATTGACATAGGTATAGGTGCCGGTCATCGCCAGGGTGGCGACGATGACCGTGCCGGGCAGGGCGAAGCTGTGGGCGGCCTGCCACAGTGCATGGGTGCGTTCGCGCAGGGGCAGGCCTTGTGGACGCAGCGCCAGTTGCAGAATGGCGGCGATCGCGCCGACCCAGGCGCCGGCGGCCAGCAGGTGCACGATGCCGGCCAGCAGCCGCAGCGTGCCACCGAACCCATCGCCCGCAGCGGCGTGGCCGTTCCAGGACAGGCTGGCCAACGCCGTGGCAGACAATGCGAGCAGGGCCACGCGGCGCAGGCCCTGCAGCGGCGTGGCGAATGCCAGCAGGGGCAGCATCGCCAGCACCGCCACGGTACGCAGCAGGCCGGCTTTACCCACCGGCGTACCGGTGAGGAACCAGTGCGCCGTTGCAGGGTCGATGTCGGCCGGCGCGATGCCGAGGACAACGGACAACCGGGTGATGGCATCGGTGACCACCAAGGCCAACGCGATCAGGGCGAGCGCCAGGGAGACGCCGCGCGGCAGCCCCGGACGGACGAACAGCATCGGCCCGAACAGCAGCATCAGCACCAGGTACAGCGCCAGCCGCAACGCATACGGCGAGAGCTCGGCCACGTCGGCAGCCTTACTTCACGGTGAAACGGTACGTGCCAGTGATCGGGTGGCTGTCCTGGCCGACCGCGCGCCACTGCAGTGCGTAGCTGCCTGCCGGCAAGGGCTTGGCGAAGCGTGCGCGCAGTGTGTGGCCATCTTCGGAGAGCTCCTGCGCAGTGGTGGGCATGGCCATCTTCATGCGGCCATGGTCCATGCTCAGCTCGATGCGGGTGGCACGCGGCATCACCTTTTCACTGAACTGCAGCTCGATCTGGCTGGCCGGGGCCACGATCGCGTCGGCGGCCGGCGTCGAGCGCACCAGGCTGGGATGGGCCAGCGCCAGCGGCGCAAGCGCGAGGCCGGACAGGAGAAGAACAAGGGCAGTGGAGCGGAGCAGGGGGTGGGTCATGCGTGGGACACCTGTGGAAGACGTGGCCCACAGGGTGGAGGGCAGCGCCTTTCGCCGCCCTGACCCTTGCATTACCGATCTGTAATGTTCCTTCCGGCCGCTGGCCGGCATCACAGCGCTGCCAGCGGCCCCTGCATGCGATGGAAGCTGCCATCGGTGGCGGTGAACCAGGCCAGCGAACGCCCGCCCACGAAATCGTCGACATGCACGACCGTAGCGCCATCGGCTTCCTGCCACGAAATGGCATAGATCCCTTTGCTGATCCGCTGCCACTCGCAGGCGGCTTCGCCCTGCGCACCGGCATAGGCGCCGGAGACGATGGCGTACTGCACGTGGCGGCCATCGGCGCTGTAGACATTGTCGGCGGCCAGGCCGTCATAGCTGACGCGGAAGCGGCGGCCAGCGAACAGGGGAAGGTCAGCCGCGGTGTTCATCGGATCGCCACCGGGTTGATGTTGACCTGGGTCGAGCCGACGTACAGCGGCTGGCCGAGCACGAACAGGAATTCCCAGGCGCTGTCGCGCACCAGCGCACGGCTGTCGATCAACTCCAGGTTGTAGATGCCGCGCTTGGCCAGCATGTACTGGTTGATCGGGAACTCCTCGGCACCGTTCGGGTTCGGGTAGACCTCCGAGGCCCAGGTGTCGCCACCGAAGGCGACGATGCCCTGGTCGGCCAGCCACTTCGCGGCCTCCATGCCGATACCCGGTTCCACTTCCAGGAACTGCTTGTCGTCCTTGCCGATCAGTTCCAGCCAGCCGGTGTTGAACAGCACCACGTCGCCCTTGCGCAGGCTCAGTCCCTGCTTCTTCAGCACGGCCTGGATGTCGGCCACCGTGAACTCGGTGCCGCCGGGCACGATCGCCTTGCCGTAGTACGCGGTCATGTCCAGCACGACGCCGCGGGTGACCATCGGCGGTACCTTCTCGACGCCGAGCTTGCGCACACCGTCCACGGTGACGAAGTCGGCAGACTTGTTGCCGTTGTAGTAGACGTTGTCGATGCCGATATGGCCGATGCCGTTGAGCTGGGTGCCAACGCCGGTCCAGGCGTTCACCAGTTCATCGTTGAAGGTGAACTTGTTGGGGCCCAGCGACGTGCCGGCCTGCTGGCCGACCTGCACGTTGTACAGGCGGAAGCTGCGGTGGCGGAACGCAGGCAGGTTCTTGTCCACCGGCACCGCCAGCGGATAGGTCTTGCCGGTCCTGACCAGCGATACCGCGTGCTTGACCACGTCGGCGGTCAGCAGGTTGGCCGCGCCGATCTCGTCGTTGGCGCCGTAGGCAGAGGGATACCAGTCCTCGGCGGCAGCCTGGAAGGACAGCGGCAGGGTGGCCAGCGCAAGCGCGGCCAGGGTCTTCATCGTCATGGCAAAGCTCCGGTAACTGTCAGGCCGTCGCGGGGGGGGGCCAGCGGGGCATGCGGCGCGGCGGCACCGGCATGGGCCGGGAAGTGCGGCAGCACGTACTCGGCGATTTCGTGGAAGGTATCGGCCAACGGTCGTTCGTTGCGGCGGAACTGCAGGCCGATGTGGTCGACACCGGCCGCCTGCATGGCGTGCAGTTCGGCCAGCAGGGCGTCGCGGCCGCCGCGCAGGCCGAAGCGCCAGCGCTGCAGGGGGGCATCGGCGTCGGCCACCAGGTCCAGGTGGATGAAGCTGGCATACGGCTTGTTGCCGGCCACGGCGCGCCACGCTGCCACGCGTTGCCCATGGTCCTGTGGCGTGCCCGGATAGGCCAGGCAACCATCCATGTGCCGGCCGATCCAGGCCGGTTGCTGCTGGGCCAGGCCGGCCACGAACAACGGCAGGGCCGGGCCATCCGCGGGCAGCACGTCCAAACCCTGCGGGAGGTGCGCGGCGGCGCCTTCGCGCAGCAGTGCGATCTGCTCGCGGAAGCGGCTGCCCCGCGTGTCGAAGTCGCGGCCGAACAGCGGGTACTCCACCGGGCGGTCGCCACTGGCTACGCCCAGCAGCAGGCGGTCACCGCTGAGCCGCTGCACGCTGCGCGCCGACTTCAGGGTCAGCAATGGCTCACGGATCGGCAGCACCACCGCACCGGTGCCCAACAGGATGTCATTGGTGATGCCGGCCAGGTAGCCGAGGTAACTGAATACCTCGAACACCTGCGCCGCATCGCCGAAGGCCGGGTCGTACACCGGCACGTCGCGTACCCACAGCGCACGGAAGCCGAGGCGGTCGGCCAACCGTGCCAGTTCCGCATGGCGCTGCAGGTCCGGTTCGCCGGGCAGGCGTCGCGCGGCGCGTCGTGCCTGTTCGCCCAGCGGCGTCCAGTCATTGTCCAGCGGTGCCTCGATGCCGATGCTGAAGCCACCGGCCTGCAGACGCGTCAACGCACTGCCCATGGCGAGGCTCCTCAGTCCCAGTCCGGGGCCAGGCCCGGCGGATCGACTTCGCGGCCGTTGTGGTCAAGCGCGGCGATCGCGGCCATGTCATCAGCATCCAGGTGCAGGTCCTGGGCGAGCAGGTTGCTGGCCAGGTTCTCGCGCTTGGTCGAGGACGGGATGACCGAGTAACCCAGTTGCAGTGCCCACGCCAGCGCGACCTGGGCCACGGTGGCCTGGTGCTTGTCGGCGATGGCGGCCAGCACCGGGTCCTTCAGCACCTTGCCGTAGGCCAGGGTCATGTAGGAAGTGACGGTGATGCCCTGGTCCTGCAGGAAGGCGGTCAGTGCCGGGTTCTGCAGGTAGGGGCTCAGTTCGATCTGGTTGGTGGCGATCTCGCCGGCGCCGACCACCTCGATGGCCTGCCGGGTCAGCTCGATGTTGAAGTTGGACACACCGATCTGGCGGGTCAGGCCCAGCGTCTTGGCTTCAGCCAGTGCGGTCATGTATTCGCGCAGCTCAACGCCATTGCCCGGCGCCGGCCAGTGGATCAGCAGCAGGTCGACGTAGTCGGTGCGCAGCTTGGCCAGGCTGTCGCGCAGGCTCGGGATCAGTCTGTCGGCAGCGTAGTTGTCCACCCAGATCTTGGTGGTCAGGAACAACTGGTCGCGTGCTACGCCGGACTCGGCGATGGCCTGGCCGACCTCGGCTTCGTTGCCGTAGATCTGCGCGGTATCGACCGCACGGTAGCCGACTTCCAGGGCATCGCGCACCGAGTCGATGACGGTCTGGCCGGTCAGGCGGAAGGTGCCGACGCCAAAGGAAGGAACGCTCATGATGGACTCCAGGGACTTCGTTGCGAGCCGGCGGCTCGGGACAGGGCGAAGTGTGGGCGCTTTACATTTGTTGATTAAGCCGTGTATACGGGAAACGCTTTTGCGCCGAGGTAAAAAATGAAAACCACCCTGGATGAGCTGAAGGCCTTCGTGGCCGTGGTTGACAGTGGTTCGATCACGGCGGCGGCCGAGGAGCTGGAGCTGACCATCTCGGCCACCAGCCGCACGCTGGCGCGGCTGGAGGACAAGCTGCAGACCACGCTGCTGCGGCGGACCACGCGGCGGCTGGAACTGACCGAGGAAGGCACGGCGTTCCTGGAGTACGCGCGCACGATCCTGGCCACGGTGGACGAGGCCGAGGAACAGATGGCCGCGCGGCGGCTGCAGCCGGTCGGGCGCCTGCGCGTGGATGCGGCCACGCCATTCATGCTGCACGTGATCGTGCCGTTGCTGGAGGGCTTTCGCGAGCGCTACCCGCAGGTGGAGCTGGAGCTGAATTCCAACGAGGGCATCACCGACCTGATCGAAAAGCGCACCGATGTGGCGTTCCGCATCGGCGTGCTGCGCGATTCCACCCTGCATGCGCGACCGATCGGCCACAGCCGCATCCGCGTGGTGGCCAGCCCCGAGTACCTGCGACGGCACGGCACGCCGACGCGCGTGGAGCAGTTGCGCGAGCACGACCTGCTGGGCTTTACCCAGCCCAGTTCGTTGAACGAATGGCCACTACACGATGCCGATGGCGGGCCTTTCGTGATCGAGCCGGCCATCGCTTCATCCAGTGGCGAGACACTGCGGCAGATGGCGGTGGCCGGGTTGGGCATCGCCTGCCTGTCCGACTTCCTGACCCGGCAGGATCGGCGTGATGGCCGCCTGGTGCAGCTGTTCGCCAAGCAGACGCAGGACGTTCGGCAGCCGATCAACGCGGTGTACTACCGCAACACCGCGCTGGCCGCGCGCATCACCTGTTTCGTCGACCACGTGACGCAGACGCTGGGGCAGCGTCCGTTTGACGAATAAGGAGGGGTAGAGCCGGCCGCTGGCCGGCTGCCGGGAGTGCATCAGTAGATCCACGCCATGCGTGGATGGTGTTTTCCGTCCGGCCAGCGGCCGGCACTACCGTTGGCTGTGCTGCATGTTTCAGTAGATCCACGCCATGCGTGGATGGCGTGTTCCAACCGACCCGCAGCCGGTGTTAGCGGTTGTGCAGCGCCCGCCGATTGCCGATGTGTGCTGCCGCCAGCATCATGCCGCCGCACGCGGTGGTGACGCCATGCCAGAGCAGTGATTCCTTCAGCGGCAGGTACAGCGAGGCTGACAGTAGAAGGATTGCGCCGACGCACGCCAGCCGCAGGGGCCGCCCGCGCCCGTGCCGGTGCAGCCCGGCCGAGGTGCTCGCCAAGGCCAGCGACGAGGCCAGCAGCGCGAACAGCCATTCCCAGCGCGACATCACCAGCAGCACGGTCATCGCGCCATGGCCGGGGTGCTGGAACGAACGCAGCGCCATCATCGCTGCCGGCACGAAGGCCAGCAGCAGGGGCAGGGCGATGCAATGGGCGGCGCAGGCCAGGGACAGCCAGGCACCGGCAAGATCGAAGCGGGGGTGCCAGCGTGCCGAAGTTGGCGGCTGGGCCAGGGCCCTTGCGGGCGTCGTGGGGATGTGGTCCATAATGTTACATAGTAACAATTGGAACGTCCCCCATGAAGCTTTCTGCTGCTCTTTTCCTGCTGCTGGCCGCCAGCGCCGCGCAGGCCCACGATATCCGCCAGCACGCACCGCACGTGCACGGCCAGGCCACCGTCGATGTTGCGCTTGACCAGCAGACGCTGGAATTCGCCCTGCAGGCCCCTGGCATCGGTATCCTCGATTTCGAGCGGCCGCCGGCCAATGCGGCCGAGCAGTCCGCGCTGACACGGGCTACGACAGTGCTGAAGGGCGGCAGCTGGGTCGCCCTGCCCACCGCCGCGGGCTGCCGCCTTTCAGGCAACGATGCCAAGGCCGAGGGATTCGATGCGACGGCTGCAGCACCGCCATCAGGTCAGCATCGGCACGCGGGGTTCAGCGCAACGCTGCGGTACCAGTGCGCCAAGCCGGCCGAGTTGCGCGCCATCGTCGTGCGCTTGCCCGTGCTATTCCCGGGCCTGCATGAAGTGATCGTCAACAGCGCCACCGCGCACGGCCAGAACCGCAGCGTGTTGACCGCGGACAATCTGCGCGTGGTGCTGGCGCCGTGAGCATGCGACCGGTGATCGCGCTGGAGGGCGTGCAGTTCGGCTACGGCCCGCGCCTGGTGCTGGATGTGCCGCGGCTGTGGATCGAGCAGGGCAGCAGCGTGCTGCTGCGCGGGATCAGTGGCGGTGGCAAGAGCACGCTGCTGGGCCTGCTGGCGGGCGTGCTGCTGCCCGGCAAGGGCCGCATCGAAGTTGTGGGCCACGGGCTGCAGGCGATGCGTGGTGCTGCGCGGGACCGCTTCCGCGCCGATCACCTTGGCGTGATCTTCCAGCAGTTCAACCTGCTGCCGTTTCTCAGCGTGCGCGACAACATCGCGCTGGGCCTGCGCTTCTCGCGCCTGCGCAGCGCGCGCATCAGCGGCCCGCTGGATGCCGAGATCGCGCGCCTGCTGCAGGCTCTGCAGCTGGACCCGGCGCTGATGCAGCGGCGCGCGGGTACGCTGAGTGTCGGCCAGCAGCAGCGCGTGGCGGCGGCACGCGCCCTGATCGGCCGCCCGGCGTTGCTGCTGGCCGATGAGCCGACCTCGGCGCTCGACCGCGACGCGGCCACCGCGTTCCTGAAGCTGATGTCGGCGCAGTGCCAGGCGGCCGGCACTACGGTGCTGGTGGTCAGCCACGACGACAGCCTGCAGCCGTTGTTCGACCGCACGATTGCCCTGTCCCAGATCAACCAGGCAGGTGCCGGCCATGCTTGAGCTTGCCTGGACCAGCCTGCGCAGCCGCGCGTTGAGCGTGGGCCTGACCGTGCTGGTCATCACCCTCAGCGTGGTGCTGCTGCTGGGCGTCGAACGCGTGCGCACGCAGGCGCACGAAGGCTTCGCCAGCACGGTGTCGGGCACCGATCTGATCGTCGGTGCGCGTTCGGGGCCGGTGAACCTGCTGCTGTACTCGGTGTTCCATATCGGCGACCCGACCAACAACGTGTCCTGGCAGTCCTACCAGGCGCTGTCCGCGTTGCCGCAGGTGAAGTGGGCGGTGCCGCTTTCGCTGGGCGATTCCTGGCGCGGCTACCGCGTGGTCGGTACCAGCGATGGCTATTTCGAGCACTACCGCTACGGCGCCGGGCACGCGCTTGCGTTTGCGAGCGGACGGCCGTTCGATGACCTGTATGACGTGGTGATCGGTGCCGAGGTGGCACAGGCACAGAAGGTTGGTCTCGGTGACCAGATCGTGCTGGCGCATGGCACCGGCGCGGTCACCCTGGCCACGCATGCCGACAAGCCATTCCGTGTCGCCGGCATCCTGCAGCAAACCGGCACGCCGGTCGACTCGTCGCTGCTGGTCTCGTTGGCAGCGATCGAGGCGATCCATGCCGACTGGCGTTCGGGCGTGCAGCTGCGCAGCCAGAGCGTCAGCGCCGAGCAGGCGCGTCATCTGGATCTGACCCCGACCAGCATCACCGCCTTCATGCTCGGCCTGAACTCGCGCATCGCCACGTTTTCGGTGCAGCGCAGGATCAACGAGTATCCGGACGAGGCGATGCTGGCGATCCTGCCCGGCGTCACGCTGCAGCAGTTGTGGCAGTCGCTGGGGATGGCCGAACGGGCGCTGCAGCTGATCAGCGCGATGGTGGTGGCACTCGGCATGGTCTCGCTGGTGGCGCTGCTGGTCTCGACCCTGCAGGAGCGGCGGCGCGAGATGGCGATCCTGCGTGCCACCGGGGCACGGCCGGGTTACATCGCTGCCCTGCTGGTGGTGGAGGCGGTGGCGACCAGCGCGGTGGCCTGCGCGCTGGCGCTGGTGCTTCTGGTGGCCGCCAGCATTGCCGGGCGCGGCTGGGCGCTGGCCAACTTTGGCCTGTCGATCACCCATGTCTGGCCGGACGGCCGCGAGCTGGCCTGGGTGGCAGGCGTGCTGGCGATCAGCGCTGTGGCCGGGCTGGTGCCGGCGTTGCTGGCCTACCGGCGCACGCTGGCCGATGGCCTGTCGCCGGGAGGCTGAGCATGCGCTGGACGCTGTCGCTGCCGATGGTGTTGGCCCTGGCCGCCTGCGAGCGGCCGGTGGATACCGGTGTGCAGGCCTTGCCACCCTCGCCGGTTGTCGACCGCGCTGACGCTGCGGATGCGGCAGAGCAGGAACTGGATTGGTTGCAGATGATGCCGAAGGACGAGCTGGCCGCGCTGGAGCGGGGCGAGGGCCCGGAGGTCGAGCACAACGGCAACCGGCGCATGCCGCAGTTCGGTACGTTCCGTACGGTGGATACGGTGCTGCAGCGACCGGTTCGCCTGCCGGGTTACGTGGTACCGCTGGCCAACGCGCAGGACGGGCGGCTGACTGAATTCCTGTTCGTGCCGTACTACGGCGCCTGCATCCACGTGCCACCCCCGCCGCCGAACCAGATCGTGCACGTGGTGCTGCCACGCCCCATCGCGATGCCGGACATGTACTCGCCATTCTTCCTGGCCGGCACCCTGCGTGCCGAACGGCTGGATGACGATCTGGCCGGCTCCGCCTACACCATGCGCGATGCACAGCTGAGGCCTTATGAACCGTAGCCCCTTGTTGCTGGTGCTGGGATGCCTGTGGCTGGCGGGCTGTACGTCGCCGGGCGGCGATGCCGTGGCGGTCACGCCGAAGGACACACCGGCTGCAGTCGCTACGGACGCTGCCGCGATCAACCGTTGGGATGCGTTGCGGCCCGATGAAGTCACCTACCAGCGCCCGCCGCCGCAGATCGGCCTGTCACGCGGTGGCATGGATGGCGTGGGCGGACTGATCGACGACACCGGCTCCGGCACGCCGCCGGGGCAGGAGATCGACCATTCCAGCCCGGACCGCGCCAAGCAGTTCGGCTCCTCGCGCGTGGTCGACGCCGTCGACGGTCGCGCGGTCGATCTGGATGGCTACGTGGTGCCGCTCGGCACCAACGATGCAGGATTGGTGGATGAACTGCTGTTCGTACCGTTCTATGGCGCGTGCATCCACGTGCCGCCACCACCACCGAACCAGATCATCCACGTGACCCTGGCCACGCCGATCGCGCTGGGCGATCTGTGGGATCCGTACCGGCTTGCCGGCCGCCTGCAGGTGAAGCGTTTCGACGCGGATATCGCCAGCGCGTCCTACGATGCTGCGGCAGCCACGCTGACGGCGATCCACAACTGATGCCGCGGCGCTGGATCATGGCTGCCGGGGTGCTGCTGGGCGCAGTCGTGCTGCGGGTGTGGTGGCAGCGGCAGCGCGCCCCCATCGCGCCACCGGCGGTCGCGTTTCCGGCGCCTTCGTCCGACGCCAGCCAACGCATCGAACAGCGCCTGGGTGATGACCCCGCGTTTCGCAACGACGTGCTCTTCCTGCTTGCAGCAACATTGCGCGACCGCTGCCAGCCGGCGCAGGCGGGGCTGCTGGCGCGCATGGCCAATCGTGCATCGCTGCCGGTGCTGGCGGCAGTCAGCGCGGTGACCCAGCAGGACCCATCGCTGGACCGGCCGATCTACCAGTACATCCAGCATCGCGCCGATGCGACGCCGTGCGGGCAGCCGCTGCAGATGCCGTTGGCCGGTGGGCGCAGCATGGCCGTGGACATCGAACAGTATGCGCGCATGTTTCCGGACAGCTACTTCGACCCGCAACGCAGCAGCGAACCGCGGGATTTTGGTGGACTGTCGCTGCAGCAGCGCGCCGGCAATGCCTGTAACAGCGTGGTGTATTCGGTGCTGCCGCTCGGTGGCACCGACTGGCGGTGCAGCAGCCTGCGCGCGAATGCCCGTGCGCGCGTGCGCGGCCTGTGCGAGGACGAGCTGCGGCGCCAGCATGGGGGAACTGGCGGGGAACTGGACATGGCCGTGGGGAAGGGCATGCAGGCGGCGGTGGTATCGGCGATTGCCGCGCTGCCCGAAGACTGCCGGTAAACGTTCATCAGTAGAGCCAGGCCATGCCTGGCTGGCGGCGCAGTCGAGCAAGCCCGCCTCTACAAAAGCTGAATCGGTGGACTTCGAAGATCATAACTATACAGGACATCCTGTATAGTTATGGCCGTATTCCACCCCCCGATCAGGTTCTCCCATGGCTTTGTCCCAGCCCTTGGCCGGTGCGCCGGCCCTGTCGCGTGCCCGTCGCTGGGCACTGTTGTTCACCGTCGCCGCCGGCCTGCTGCTGGTCACGCTCGACAACTCGGTGCTGTACACGGCACTGCCGACGCTGACCGAGGAACTCTCTGCCAGTGCCGGCCAGGCGCTGTGGATCATCAATGCGTATCCACTGGTGATGGCCGGCTTGCTGCTGGGCGCGGGCACGCTGGGCGACCGCATCGGCCACCGCCGCATGTTCCTGATCGGCCTGGTGGTGTTCGGCGTGGCCTCGCTGGCGGCGGCGTTCGCCGACACTGCAGCGCAGCTGATTGCCGCACGCGCGTTCCTGGCGGTCGGCGCGGCCGCGATGATGCCGGCCACGCTGGCGCTGATCGGCCTGAGCTTCCACGAAGAGCGCGAACGCAACATCGCCATCGCGATCTGGGGTTCGGTGGCCATCGTCGGTGCGGCGCTCGGCCCGATCATCGGCGGCTGGCTGCTGCAGCACTTCTGGTGGGGCTCGGTATTCCTGATCAACGTGCCGGTGGTGGTGCTGGCGCTGGTGGCCACGCTGCTGCTGGCACCGGAAGGCCAGCGCGACACCTCGCGGCCGTGGGACCTGGTTTCGTCGCTGCTGGCTCTGGCTGCACTGTCCGGCCTGGTGCTGGCGATCAAGTCGCTGATCGCTACGCCGCCGTCGTATGCGCTGGGCGCAGGCGCGCTGCTGTTGGCCGTCATCAGCGGTGCGGCGTTCGCACGCCGCCAGCAGCAGTTGCCGTACCCGCTGCTGGACTTCGCGATCTTTCGCAATCCGGCATTCCTGGCTGGCACGCTGTCGGCGGTGTTCACCCTGTTCGCGATGGCCGGCCTGCAGCTGGTCACCACCCAGCGCTTCCAGCTGGTGGCAGGCTTTACGCCGCTGCAGGCGGGCCTGCTGGTGTCGGTGGCGGCGCTGGGCAGCCTGCCCAGTGCGCTGCTGGGCGGCAGCATCCTGCACCGGGTGGGCCTGCGCCCGCTGATCTGTGGCGGCCTGGCTGCGGGTGCGATGGGTGTGGGCGTGGTGGCCTTCGGCTTCCCGCACGGCCTCGGTTGGGTGGTCGCGGGCATGGCGATCACCGGCTTCGGCATGGGCTCGGCCATCTCGGTGGCGTCCACCGCCATCCTCAACAATGTGCCGGCACACCGCGCGGGCATGGCCTCGTCAGTGGAAGAGGTGTCCTATGAGTTCGGCGGCCTGCTGGCGGTGGCGACGCTGGGCAGCCTGAGCGCCGCGATGTACAGCGCGTTCCTGCCGGTCTCGGCCGATATGCCGGCGCTGGCCCGCGAGGGTTTCACCCAGGCGCTGCATGCCGCGCGCGAGAGCGGGCAGGGCGAGTGGTTCGCATTGGCTGCGGCGGCGTATGACCGTGGCTACCAGATCGTGCTGCTGGTGATCACGGCGGTGCTGGCGCTGGGCGCGACGATCCTGGCGCGCCTGCTGCGCGGCCGCGTCGGCAGCCGCGAGGGCGCGGCCGATCGCGTAAAATGACGCGATGAGAACCAGCAAGCGCGATCGCATCCTCGACGCCGCCGTCAACGTGATCAATCGTGACGGCGTGCGTGCGGTGACCTTCGAGTCGGTGGCGGCCGAGGCCAAGCTGACCCGTGGCGGCCTGCTCTACCACTTCCCGTCGCGCGAGGCGCTGCTGCGCGGCATCGACGAGCACCTGGTGCAGGCCTGGGAGTCGTCGATGGAAACGCTGCTGGGCAAGCGTGCGGACGAAGCCTCGGCGCTGGAGCGTTACCAGACCTTCGTGCGCGTCTCGGCGCAGAGCGCTACCCGTGCCGAGCTGATGTTCATGCTCGAATCGGCCGACCCGGACGCCGATGAGCGCCCGTGGGGCCCGGCGGTACGCCGCTGGGCGCCGTTGCCGCCGTCGGCCGGGCTGAATGACCCGGCCGCGCTCGACAATTTCGTAGCACGGCTGGCCGCTGATGGCCTGTGGATCTACGAGGCGATGTACGAAGGGCAGCTGGATGAAGGCGTGCGCGCCCAGGTGGCCGAGCGCATCGCCGGGCTGCTGGCGAAGTCTGACGGCACGTCCAGTTGAGCGGCCGGTCGGCGCGCAGACATTGCCCGTGGTAGAGCCGACCGCTGGTCGGCTGCCTTCGGTCAGGCCATGAAAATGCCGCTTTTGGTAGAGCCGACTGTGGGTCGACTGCTCTCCAATCAGACAGCGAAAACCCCGCGCTTCGCGCGATAGTCGACTCTATCTCTCACCCTTTACCCAGCCTGGGCGGCGCTCGCGGCCAACCAGGCCCTGGGCGACGCCCCCAACCGCTTGCGGAACGCCTTCGACAACGACGCGGTATCGGCAAACCCTACCTCGACCGCTACCTGCTTGACCGCCACGCCGGCCCGCAGCTGCGCGCAGGCCAGGCTCAGCCGCCAGTCCAGCAGATAAGCGGCCGGCGTCGCCTGCATCACCTCCTTGAACACTGCCGCGAATGCGCTGCGCGACATGCCGGCGGTCGCGGCCATCCGGGGCAGCGTCCATTCGTCCTGCGGTGCCTGGTGCATCGCCACCAGCGTGCGTGCCAGCCTCGCGTCGGACAGCCCGCGCATCAGTCCATGACTGACACCCGCTGCATCCGGGTGGTCGACCACCCAGCGCAGGATCTGGATCAGCGCCACCTCGAACAGGCGATTGGTCAGCAGCCGTGAACCGCAGCGCTGGCGATCGGCCTCGGCAAACAGCAGCTGCAGGGTGTCATCCAGTTCGCCGATGGCCGCCAGCGGCACTACCATCACCGGTGGCAGCGACTGCACGATCGGATTGCGCGCACCGCCATCGAAATCCAGCGTGGCGCAGGTGAAATCCGGGCCATCCAGCGGCGCGTTGAAGAACACATGGTGCAGCGGCTGCGGGTACAGCAGCAGGCTGGGTGTGTCGATCTTCAGCCGGGGCAGCGCGATATCGCCGTCGGGATGGCGGACTTCCATTTCACCCTGGCGCAGGATGTGCAGGAACGCACGACCGGGCTGCGGCTCGAAGACATGCTGCCCGCACAGCGGGCCACTGTGGAACAGCGCCGCCTGCACCCGGAAGCGTTCCAGCAGGCAGGAGAGTCGATCTGGCGCAGGGGCGGCGGCGGGCGTGCTCATGGATGAATGGACAACATGTGTGGCTGATTGCGCCTGAAGCGTCCAGCGAGTCTACCTAGGATGAGCGGGTCGTCCAATCCCGGGCGCTTTCCCAAGGAGATCCACCATGTCCCGTGTCCCCCTGATCGATGCCGCCAACACCACCGCCGACCGCCAGGCCCTGCTGGGTCAGGTGCACGCTGCCTTCGGCGCCACCCCCGCCATGTTCCGCGCCGTGGCCAACTCGCCAGCCGCCCTGCAGAGCATGTGGGGTTCGTTCGGCGCGCTGGGCGGCGGTCGCCTGTCGCCGCTGCTGGGCGAGCAGATCGCCGTGGCCATTGCCAACCGAAATGCCTGCGAGTATTGCCTGGCTGCACACACCGCGCTGGGCCGCAAGGCTGGTGCCAGCAGCGAGCAGATGGCCGCTGCACAGATCGGTCAGTCCAGTGACCCGGCTACTGCCGCCGCCCTGGATTTCGCGCTGAAAGTGGTCGAGCAGCGTGCGCAGATCGCCGAGGGCGATGTGCAGGCGCTGCGTGCGGCCGGCTTTGACGATGAGCAGATCGTCGAGATCCTCGCCCATGTGGCGCTCAACCTGTTCACCAACTACGTCAACGTGGCGTTCGACGTGCCGGTGGACTTCCCGAAGGTCGCGCTGCGCTGAGTGCGATTTGTCCGGGTGGCCGAGTGCTGCCCGGACCTCGGCATCCAGCTCGGCGGCTAGGCGGGCTGGAAGGTGAATCCACGTTCGCGCAGGCCTTTGATGTAGCCACTCCCGTCGAACGCGTCCTCAATATCCAGTACTGCAAGCGTGGTGGATGCGTCCCCGGTCGCGGCGTCCACCGCATTGAGCCAGGCATCCAGCCGCAATGCGTCCAGCGCGAGCGCAGCGGCGGGCGTGTCCGCCGGCGTGTCGCCACTCGTGTCGTCCCCGTACATGGCAACGGCATCGCCCTGTGCCCAGGCCTGGGCCTGCGCGACGGCGATCCGCGGCAGCTGGCGCAGTCGCTGCACCTGTGCCGCAAACCGGGTGGTGTCATCGAGTACAGCGTGTGCCGGGGCACTGTCGCCATTCAACGGAATGTCGATGGTCAACTCAGCGCGTGGCACATGGTAGCGGCCTCCGGCTGCATGGCTGGTCCGGCGCAGCTCCTTGCAGAACACCTTCGGCGATTCCAGGCCGTGGCGGGCCATGATGGCCTTGCGCAGTACCTTGAGCGCGAAAAAGGGACGCAGGTGTTCCAGCCCGACAGACGCGATTCCGCTGTGCTCCACTGCCGCCTGCCATTCGGCATGGGCCTCGGCGGGGAGAAGATCGCGCAGCGTGCGGCCGTCCGCGATGCGGTGAACGATCGAGGCATCCGCCACCACCCGGCGCAGCCGGGTCAGCGCGCGCAGCCCAGAGCCTTGCCATGCGCCGCTGATGTCGACCTTCGGTCGTGCCAGAAGCGTGTTCGCCGCCGACGCAATGCGTCCCGCGTCGCCCAGCTGCGATGGCATCGCGCCGGGAAGCGCAGCAGGGACAGGGAGGAGCCACAGGCGTGCATCCGCACGCTGCGCGAGCCAGAGTGCAGGACCTTCTGCGCGGATCGTAGGTGCGGGAAGGGTGTCCGTCCTGCCCGCACCGCTGTTCCTGGGCGACACAGATACTGTCCTCACCGTGCGATGGACGGAAACGTCAAGCGACACGGACAGCAGTGAACGGGTTGGGCGGGCAGCCGTCATGGGAATTCCTGCAGGGGAGGGGCCTCGGTTGGTGTAGCCGATGCTGGGCATCACAGCGGATGCCGGCTATCGGACAACGACGACATCGCTGGCCGTGCCTGCGCGCCCCTCGCGTGGGCGCTACCCTTCCGTACCGCTGTCGTTCTCCGTCACCTGCAAGCGCTCGGGATGGGTATACACATTGAACCCGCTCTCCCGCGCGAACCCGACCAGGCACAGGCCGGCACTGCGGGCCAGGTCGATCGCCAGCGCGGTCGGTGCTGACACTGCAGCCAGTATGCTGGCACCGGCGCGCACCGCCTTGCTGACCATTTCGTAGCTGGCCCGGCTGGAAATCACCAGCAGGCCGCCTTCGATGGCGTGTTCGTTGTGGTGCAGCGCACCGATCAGCTTGTCCAGTGCATTGTGGCGTCCGACATCCTCCCGCACCCAGCCGATGCGTCCACTGGCATCGGCCCAGGCCGCGGCGTGGGTGGAGCCGCTTGCCGCATTCATCGGCTGGTGCTGCGTCAGCGTGGCCAGCGCGCGCTGCAGAGCGGCGGGCGAGTAGCTGCGTCGCTCGCGGATCTGCGGCAGTGGGCGCAGCACTTCTTCCAGCTGGCGCGTGCCGCACAGGCCACAGCCACCACGACCGGGCAGCAGGCGTCCATTGGACGGGTCCAGGTCGGCACCGGGTGCCTCCTCAGCCACGGTCATCTGCAATTCGATGCCTTCCAGCTGCGGGCGGATCTCGATCGACAGCAGCTGCGAGGGGGTGTCGATCAGGCCTTCGCTGAGCGAGAAACCGAGCGCGAAGTCTTCCAGGTCGCACGGTGTGGCCATCATCACCGCAAAGGCGGCGCCGTTGTAGCGCAGCGCCACCGGCACTTCTTCGGCCACCACATCGACCTGCTGCTGTTGCCCCTCGTTGCGCCAGCGCTGCAGCGGGCGTTGGGCGGTGCCGGCAGGTGGGGTGTGCGGCGGGATCGAATCAGGCATGCAGCGCGTCCGGACAAGGGAGAAACGCGGGCGGGCCACCGCCTGCGGTTTCGAGGATAGCGCAGTGGTCGCGCGCAGACGCGGCGGTAACCGTTGCCATGGCAGGTTGTGCTGAAAACCGCCTGTACCCTCTGGCGAAGCCGCGCAGGCCGTGCTTGACTGTGCGGCTGGTCGTGCCATTGACTGCGCCGCCGGACCGCGTTGTGCCGATTGTTGCTGCGTTCCTTCCGTAAGGTTCCCGAACATGTCCGAGCAGAAACCGCCGCGTTACAAGCCCTACAACCAGCCTGCCGGAGGCTGGGGTGCCGCCGGTGCCACCGCCAAGGTGCTGCTGCAGCAGAGTGTGATCGGCAAGGGGTCGAAGGCGCTGCTGGCGATGAACCAGCCCGGTGGCTTCAAGTGCCCCAGCTGCGCGTTCCCCGATGCCGACGAACGCAGGAAGCTGGAGTTCTGCGAGAACGGCGCGAAGGCACTGGCCTGGGAGGCTACGGAGTTCCGGGCCGGCCGCGAGTTGTTCGCCCGGCACACCGTCACGGAGCTGATGGCGCAGACCGACTACTGGTTGGAGATGCAGGGCCGGCTGACCGAGCCGATGCGCTACGACGCAGCCACCGACCACTATGTGCCGTGCAGCTGGGACGATGCCTTTGCACTGATCGGTCGCCACCTGCAGGCGCTGGACAGCCCACACCAGGCCGAGTTCTACACCTCCGGGCGCACGCCCAACGAAGCGGCGTTCCTGTATTCAATCTTCGTGCGCGAGTTTGGTACCAACAACTTCCCGGACTGCTCGAACATGTGCCACGAGCCGACCAGCCGCGGGCTGCCGCCGGCCATCGGGGTGGGCAAGGGCACCATCGTGCTGCAGGATTTCGAGCATGCCGAGGCGATCTTCGTGATCGGCCAGAACACCGGCACCAATTCACCGCGGATGATGAGCAACCTGGTCGATGCGCGCAAACGCGGCATCCCGATCGTGGCGGTCAATCCGATGCCCGAGCGCGCGCTGATCCGCTTTGCCGAGCCGCAGGACGTGGTGCAGATGGCCACGTTCGGTTCGACCGAGATCACCAGCGAGTTCGTGCACATCCGCATCGGCGGCGACCTGGCCCTGATCAAGGGCATGATGAAGGTGATGTTCGAGCGCGAGGCGCAGGGCGAGCGCGTGCTCGACCATGATTTCCTGTCAGAACACACAGTGGGCCTGGAGGCGCTGCGCGAGGATGTGCTGGCGCAGGACTGGGACCAGATCGTGCAGGTATCCGGCATCTCGCAGGCGCAGATACGCCGCTGTGCGGAGATCTACATCCGCTCCAAGGCCACCGTGATCTGCTACGGCATGGGCCTGACCCAGCATCAGTACGGCTCGCGCCTGCTGCAGCAGGTCGCCAACCTGCTGATGCTGCGCGGCAACTTCGGCAAGCCCGGTGCTGGCATAGGGCCGATCCGTGGTCATTCCAATGTGCAGGGCGACCGCACCGTCGGCATCGACGAGAAGCCCAAGCCGGCCTACCTGGACCGCGTGCAGCAGGTGTTCGGCTTCGATCCGCCGCGTGAGCATGGCCACCATGTGGTCGAGTCCATCGAGGCGATGCTGGACGGCAGCGCCAAGGTGTTCATCGGCCTGGGGGGCAACTTCATCCATGCGGTGCCCGATACGCCTCGCGCGTATGAAGCGATGCGTGGGCTGGACCTGACCGTGGGCATCGCCACCAAGCTCAATCGAGGTCATCTGGTTCATGGCCGCGATGCGCTGATCCTGCCGGTAGTGGCGCGCTCGGAGCGCATCGTCACGCCGGCCGGCGAGCAGTTCGTCACCATCGAAGACGCGATGTCGAACGTGACCGCCTCGCGCGGCGTGCTCGAACCGGTCAGCACGGAGGTGCTGCCCGAGGTCGAGATCGTCTGCCGCATGGCGATGGCTGCGCTGCCGCACAGCAAGGTCGACTGGGCGCGCTGCATGCACGACTATGCACCTATTCGCGAACTGATCGCTGCCGTGTACCCGGAGATCTACACCGGCTTCAACGAGCGCATCCAGCAGCCGCACGGTTTCCATCTGGACATTCCGCCGCGCCGCCGCGTGTGGCCCACGCCCAATGGCAAGGCCAACATCCTGGTGATACCCGGCCTGGACGTCGACGATCCGGTGCACGATCCGGACATGTTGCGGTTGGCCACCGTGCGCTCGCACGACCAGTACAACACCACGATCTACAGCTACAACGATCGCTATCGCGGCGTGTACAACGATCGCATGGTGCTGTTCATGAACATCGAGGACCGGCTGGCGCGCGGGCTGGAGAAGGAGGCGCTGGTCAGCCTGGAGACGATCAGCCGCGATGGCGTGCAGCGGCGCATCGAGGGCCTGACCGTACTGGACTACCCGATGCCGCGCGGCGCGCTGGCCGGTTACTACCCGGAACTGAACCCGTTGTTGCCGCTGGACTACTACGACCGCATCAGCGGTACGCCAGCGGCCAAGTCGATCCCGGTGCGGATGAGCGCGATGGTGGCGGCGATTGCGTGACACGCGCATCGGCTATCATCGGCGGGTGAACCTGCCTGGCCTGCTGCTGCGATGGATGCTGCTTGTCGCCCTGGTGCTGAATGCACCGGCGCTCGCGCTTGCCTCATCTTCGTACAGCGGGTCGGCCAATCAGGATCACTGCGCTGCACCGCACTCGGCCGGCATGGCGGCAGCCGGCTGCTGCGATGATGCGGCCCCGGCGGCCTGCCAGGGTGGTGAGTGTGAATGCCCGCCGGCCTGCCTTGGCATGCTGGCCACGTTGAGCGGTATGCCCGCCTCGCCGTGGCGCGAGGCGCCGGTAGCCGCCAGTACCCGGCAACGCGCACCGCCGCCGATGCCGGACCCATTGCGGCCCCCTATCGCGTGATTCCCTGCAGGCCTCAAGCGCCTGCCGTAGCTGCTCGACTTTTCTCGACGCTGCCTGTGCCTTCGATGCGCGGGCGACGGGCCGCGTTGCCCGCCTCTGCAAAGGAATCACGCAATGAACCGTACTCTCTCCCTCGGCCTGCTGCTGGGTACCGTGTTGGCCACGACCGCCTGTGCACGTGCCGCCGAAGAATCCGCCGCCGCACCGATCGCCAGCGCAGCACCGGTGGCACCGATCCAGGCCAGCCCGGCCAAGGTCGATCCGGCCTTGCCGGTGGCCATCGTGCACAAGACCGCCAGCTGCGGCTGCTGTGGCATCTGGGTCGACCACCTGAAGGCCGCCGGCTTCCAGGTGGAGGTGCATGACACCGACGACATGAACCCGATCAAGGTTCGCCTGGGCGTGCCGGTCGGCAAGGCGTCCTGCCATACCGCCGAGATCGGCGGGTATGTGGTCGAGGGCCACATTCCGGCCGAGGACATCAAGCGCCTGCTGGCCGAACGCCCGGCCGCGCGCGGGCTGGTGCTGCCCGGCATGCCGGCCGGTTCGCCGGGCATGGAAATGCCGGATGGCTACGTGCAGCCGTATACCGTCGAGCTGGTGCGCACCGACGGCAGTACCGAGCCGTTCGCCCAGCACGGACAGGGTGGCTGATGGACGGCGGGTGCCGGTCGTTCTGACCGGCACTCTTCGACGCATCCTGTGTAGAGCCGAGCCCACGCTCGGCTGTGTTTGGCCGGCAAGCCGAGCATGGGCTCGGCTCTACGGGATCAGCGTGCTGCGGCCGTTTCCTTGGCCAACTGTGCGTCGAACTTCTTCTCGGCCGCATCCGCGTAGGCCTTGCAGTTCAGTGCCTTGTCGCTGGCCTTGCTGCCAGCGGCATAGTTCCAGTTGCTGGCGCCCGGATGCGGGGTCAGCAACAGGTCGCAGGGCAGGCCGCGCACCGTAGCGAAGCTGCGCCGGTAGTCCTCGACCAGGTGGGGATAGCGGGCGTTGCCCTGCAGCTGGTAGCCCGGCGCACTCAGGCTGTCGGCGTAGGCGATGCGCACCGGCTTGCCATCGCGGGTATCAGTCCAGGTCCAGGCGGTGCTGCCCGGGGTGTGCCCCGGCATGAAGTGTGCGGTGAACGCGATGCCACCCACCGTGACCACTTCGCCATCCATGATGATGCGGTCGGTGCTGGCCGGCGGAAAGGTGATGCTGTCGCCAAAGTGCAGGTCGTTGCTGCCGCCGCGCGCCAGCAGCACCGCTGATTCGGCGTTGGCTACCACCATCGCACCGGTACGGCGCTTCAGTTCTGCCACCGGGCCCGCATGGTCGGCATGCGCATGGCTGAGCAGGATCAAGCGCAGGTCCTGCGGCGCCACGTCGCGCACCTTCATGTTGCTGATGAGGTGGCTGGCCATCTGCGGCATGCCGCCGTCGAGCAGCACCGCGCCGTCGGCGGTCTGCACCAGGAGCGCGGTCAGGTCCTCAGTGCCGATCTGCCAGGTATGGTCGGCAATCTGCAGCGGCGCCATCGGCTGCAGCCAGGATGGGTCTACGGTGTAGGCCTGCAGCTGTGGCAGCGGTGAGTCGGCGGCAGTGACATCAAAGGCAAGTGTGGCAGTCAGGGCAAGGGTCGTCAGGCAACGGCGCATGGCGGAGAGGGGTCTGGATAGGGTCGGATGAAGCTAGCACGTACCCTGGACGGCCCGTTTCGCGAATAACTCATGGCTGCCATAAGGTTCGCCGCAGCCGATGCCGGGATTGTTCGCTTGCTCTGGACTGTGAATCCATCTGCACGGGCTGTTGCGCACGATCGGCCGGGGCTAGCCTGTTCCCAGGCTCAAGGAGGTGGACCATGCATGTGCTCATGGTGATGCTCGGCGGCGTGCTCCTGCTGGGCGTGTTCCTGCTGTTTGGCCGTCTCTGGAGCGTGGGCACCTCGCAGCTGCCCACGGCGCTGATCGCCTTCATCGCTACCTGGCTGCTGGTGGCCGTGGCCAACATGTGGGTGGGGGTCAGCAAGGCCGGTTACGCGGTACGCGAGGAGTTGCCGATCCTGTTGCTGGTGTTTGCCGCGCCGGCGCTGCTGGCCGGTTTCCTATACTGGCGCCTGGCGCGCTGAAGGAGTTCCATGCGTACCCGACTGCGCTTGCCCGCGCTGCGCCACCGCGACGGCCACCATGCCCGCGTGACCTACGAAGAACTGTTCTTCGATCTGGTTTACGTTTTCGCGGTTACCCAGCTCAGCCACCATCTGTTGCACCACCTGGACCTGGCTGGCGTGCTGCAGACCCTGGTGCTGTGGTTCGCGGTCTGGCTCGGCTGGCAGTACGCGTGCTGGGTCAGCAACTGGTTCGACCCGGAGGCGCCGCGCATCCGCGGCCTGCTGTTCGCCACCATGCTGCTGGCGTTGTTGATGTCCTCGTCCATTCCCGTGGCGTTTGCCGATCGCGCGTGGATCTTCGCCGGGGCGTACGCCACGATGCAGGTCGGACGCACCGCGTTCGTGCTGCTGGAGGTTGGCCGGAGCCATCCGTTGGCACCGAACTTCCGCCGCATGCTGGCCTGGGTCAGCGTGTCGGCCTGCTTCTGGCTGGCCGGCGCGGCGGCTGAGGGCAACCTCCGCCTGGCATTGTGGGCGGTGGCGGTGGCCTGCGAATACATCTCGCCGATGTTCGGCTTCGCGTTCCCGGGCATGGGCCGTTCGCACACCCGCGACTGGACCATTGAGGGCGGACACCTGGCCGAACGCTGCCAGCTGTTCGTCATCGTCGCACTGGGCGAGACGTTGCTGGCAACCGGGGGCGTGCTCAGCGACGTCGAGCATTGGAGCCTGGAAGTGGTTTCAGCGGTGTTGGCCACCTTCGCCGGCACGATTGCCATGTGGTGGCTGTACTTCGGCATCTCCAGCCGCGATGCCACAGAGGCCATCACCCACGCCGAAGACCCCGGGCGGATGGGCGCCAACTTCCACTACGTGCATGCATTGCTGATCGCCGGCATCATCGCCACCGCGGTGGGCAACGATCTGGTCATGGACCACCCGGCGGCGGCGGTCACCACGGTGTACGCCACCGTGATGGTGGCGGGCCCGCTGATCTACCTGCTGGGCAGCGCCCTGTACAAGCGCGTGGTCTATGGACGCGCGCCGCGCTCGCACCTGCTGGGCGCGGCGGCGCTGCTGGTGCTGGGCCTGGTGTTGCCCTGGATGCACCTGCTGGCCGCCGGATGGCTGACCAGCCTGGTGCTGCTGGGCGTGGGCGTGCTGGATGCGCGGCTGAAGCGGCGCACCCGGCCGCTGCCGGGCTAGAACCCGCCGCCGGTCTTGAAGCCACCGCCACCGCTGATGCCGCCGCCGCTGTGGAAGCTGCCGCCGCTGGAACTGGAACTGGAACTGGAACCGGAGCTCGAGCTGGAACTCGAACGCGAGCTTGACCTCGAGCTGGAACTGCTGGAACCGCCCGAAAGCAGGTCGAACAGGCTGCCAGAGGAGCGGGTGGTGCTTTGGCTGCGGGGGGTGCTGAAGAAGGATGCGGCGACGGTGGCCGGGGCTGCGGACCGGTAGCTCGGCGCCTCGTAGGCCTGGCGTTCGATGTCTGCTGCTGCCTGGTAGCTCCTGCGCGCGGCCTGCAGGCTGTCCAGGCGCTTCTTCAGCACGGCCATTTCACGGGTGTGCTCAGCCACCATGCCGTCGATCTCGTCCAGGCGCAGGCGATTGCCATGGATACGTTCAAGCACGGCATCGTCCTCGCCGGACGCTGTGGCGGCGACGCGGCCGTACAGGTCGTCCATGCTCTTGGCCGACAGTGTGCGCGCCAGCGCGGTGAGCAGGGCACCGCCTTCGGCATCGGTCCAGCTGCGGAAGCCATCGATCTGTGCCTGCTTGGCATCCACGGTCTGCCGATGCAGCTGCTCGGCCAACAGTGCCTGCGCCACTGCGCTCTGTGCCGTCTGCAGCTGCTGGCGCAGCGGGTCGCCACCGGCGCGGGCGAGGGCGGCATCGCGGGCCTGCTGAACCGGCTGGCGGGCGGCCTCCACGTCGTCGCGGGCGCGTCCGGCATGTTCCTGCAGATAGGGCGGAAGCTCGACCAGCGTGGCGTACTCGCGACGGGCACGGTCGAAGCCGCACAGCCCGGCCAGCCAGCCATCGACGGTGCGCACCAGCGGCCAGCCGCGGTACGCCGTGCTGCCGTAGTTGCGCCGGTGCAGGTACATGAAGATCGGGTCGGCCTGGTAGGCGCCGGCCTTGGCGTCATGCTCCGACTGCGCGGAGGCGGTCATGCGCTCCACCGTGTCGGCGCGTGCAACAGCCAGCTGCAGGTCGTCCTGCAGCACCCTGTAGGTGGGTTCCGCTTCCAGCGTGGTGTCCACCTGGTCCTGCAGGGCCTGCCAGCGTCCACCGGCGGCGTCGCGTGCGGCAATGGCCTCCTGCGATCGCTGCTGCAGGGACTGCTCGATGTCCAGCAGCGCCTGCAGCTCCTCGGCCAGCACCGCCGCTTTGCGGTCACGGCGCTGCAGATCGGCGCTGGACTGCTGCAGCAGGTCCCGGGCCAGCATCGGCGGCGCATCGGCGGCGGCCTCGGCCTGCAGGCGGGCCAGGGCGTTGAAGTCGTCGCGGACCCGTCCGTGCAGCGCCTCCTGTTCCTTGATCAGCTCCCGGCACTGGTCGCCACGCGCGGCCAGTTGTGCCTGCACCTGGCCGATATCGGTTTCGACATCGGCAATCGCGTCGTTCAGGTCTCTCATGTCAGTTCCTTACCCATCACCATTGGGTGATGTAGCCACCGGTGGCGGGCATGCGGAACCGCGGCGACAGGCTGCCGCGCGGCTTGCTGCCGATCTGGTCGTCTTCGATGATGCCGTTGTCCTGCTTGTCGGCGGCAACGCGGCTGTAGGTGGCCTCGGGCACACGTACGGCAAACACCGAGACCCGTTCCTCCTTGCCGGTTTCCTCGTTGCGGATCGGCAGTTCGACAGCGTTGCCGGCCTCGTCCAGCGCTTCGGTCACCAGGTAGTAGTTGCGGCCACCATTGGCCTTTTCGTTGTAGCGCCAGACGCCGGTGCGTTCATCGTCACGGTTGACGATGCGGTAGACCAGGGTCTGCGACAGCAACCCCACCAGCTGGCTGACCTCGTCCAGGGCCGGCCCGGCTTCGGACAGCGTCTCGACCCGGATCAGGCGGGCGGCCTGCTCCAGTGCACGCTCGAAGCGCTTGCGGTCTTCGCCGGCGACACCGGTGGCGAGGCCATCGGCCTTGAGCTGGGCCAGGCGCTCGTTGAGCGCGGCCAGTTTGTCGGCGCTGCCGATCAGGTCCTTCAGGGTTGCTACCGCCTGACCGGCCGCGGCGATATCGCCTGCGCGCAGTGCGACATCGCCGCCGGTGTAGGCGCGTGCGCGCACCTGCTCGGCATCCGGCGCCAGGCGTGCTGCCTTTGCAGCGGCGTTGGTGGTGTCCAGCAGCTCGCTGGCCTTGATCGCCTGGCCGAGGGTGTTCAGCCGCTCGGTCAGCGGAGGCAGGGTGTCCTTGGCCTGCGCCAGCAGTTGCGCCGCTGCCAGCCGATGCTGCTCCACCTGCGCGGCCGCCTGCTGGCCGGTGGCGCTGCCACCGCTGCTGAGCCGGGTGAGCTTGTCCTTGCGCACAAGGGTCGGCTGCGCGGCCAGTGCGGCGGGAACCTCGGCAAAGCGCCGCTGTGCCTCGACCAGCGCGGCCTGTGCGCCCTCGGTCAGCGGCTGCAGGCGCTCGCCGCTGGCGGTGGCACGTGGCAGCAGTCCCTGCAGGGCCTGTTCCTGTGCAGCCAGCAGGGCGCGCGCTGCGGCAGCCTCCTGTTGCTGTGCGGCCACCTTGTCGTTCAGCACCTGCACGTTCTTCTGCACGTTGCTCTCGTGCACGAACGCGCCGAAGCTGCGCGCCATCACCAGCAGGACACCGAGCATCAGCAGCACCAGGGCTACCATCAGCGCCCATTTCAGCAGCCGGCTGCGGTCGATCCAGCGCCGCGCCAGCCAGGCCTTCCAGCCTCGCGGCGCGGTGTAGAGGTAGCGCTGCTCACGCTGGGCCTGGATGCCGGCTTCGAGGATCTCGTCGGAGACCTCGATGCCCTGCGAGCGGTACAGCTCAAGCAGGCGCTGCTTCAGCGTCGCCTTGTCATGGCCGCTGTCGGCCAGCGCCTTCATTTCGGCATTGCGGTAACGCAGCTGGTCGACCACATCCATGGTCAGCAGCGCATCCTGCAGCTCGGCAGGGGCCATCCTCGCACTCACCTCAGCGCGACTCCGGGCTCGGCGGTGCCTGCAGCAGGGCAGCGAAACGCTGCTTGCCCTGTTCGACATACTCGGCGATCTCCGCGGAATCGCGCGTGGCCTGTCCACGCAGCTGCTCGATCTCCTGCAGCGAGGTCTCCTGGAAGCGCACCACCGCATCGACCAGCTTGCGCACCGAATCGACGCCGATGGTGGCGCCGTAGCCGGCCTTCAGACCCTCGTGCAGCACGTCGTCGCCAATGTTGGCCACCGCTTCCAGGCCCTTGGAGGTGCCCTCGGTCATCGCATTGAGCGCCTGCGTGGACTCATGCAGGCCCATCTGCGTGGTGAATGCCAGGTTCAAGGCGGTGAAACTGGTCTCATTGGTGGAGAAGAACACCACCGAGCGCTCGTTGACGCGGCGCTTGACCTCATGCGACTGGTGCACGCGCAGCATGATCGCCTCGGAGGTGGCGTAGTTCACCTGCAGGTTCTCGGCCAGGTCCTTGGCCAGCTGGTAGCGCGACTCCTCGGCCTGGTTGTTGCGCAGGGCCTCGTCGCGGGCCATGACCAGGCGGCCGGTGTCGGCGGCATCGGCGGACGGGTCGGCCGATTCCACGCGCTGCTGCGCCTGCTTCAGCGCCTCGCGCGCATCGGCCAGCGCCTGCTCCTGCAGCTTCAACAGCTCATGGGCCTGGATCTCGGCATCCTTGATCGACAGGCGGAAGTCGCCGTACATCTCCAGCACCCGCGACTCGCGCTGCAGCTGCTCGGCCGAATCGCGGCTGACGTCCAGGAACGTACGGCGGATCTTCTCGAACCGACTCGGGATGTCGCCGCGGGTGACCTTCATCCACAGGTTCTGCAGGCGCTCGCCCATGTCGATCTTGCCGTCACGCACCTGCTCGACCATGGCGCTGGCGTCATCACGGATGCTGTCGAAGGCGCGGATGATCTCGGTATAGCGGTCGGACACCTTGGCCGAGCTGATTTCATCACGCATCACGGCATTGAAATGGCCGGACTGCTGCAGCACGCGGGCAATGGCCACCACGCGGCCCTGGTCGAGGGTGGACAGCTGCGAGACCAGCGCGATGGCCGGTGCGTTGTTGTCCTGGGGGGCGGCCAGGCCCAGGCTGCGCAGCGTGGCCATGGCGCGGTCGAGGTACTTGATCGGCGCGGTGGCGGCCGGCGTGGCAAGGAGGGTGTTCTCGGGCATTTCGACGGCTCCGGTCAGGGCAAGCGATGAGGAACCTGCCATGCGGAACGGGCAGGTTGCTGCGAAACGAAGGGGAGGGGAAGCAGCAGCCGTGCGGTGCACGGCAGGCGGGCCCGGTCAAGGGACGACGGCCCGGCAAGGGCGAGGGTGGTGTCCTGTTCACGCATGGCGCATTCCCTGCAGATCGCCCCCCTGGCGATTCCTCACCCATTGTAGCGGTGGTGATGGGCAGGTGAAGCCCCACCGATGGCAGGGTGGAGTAGCGTTGGCGCACGCTCATCCGTTCCGGCAAGCGAGGGGGCCGTGCAGAACGTACCGCAGTGGTTGATATGGGCTGGACTGTCTGCCGCCTTCGCGGCGATGACCGCGCTGTTCGCCAAAGTCGGCGTCAAGGGCGTCGACTCGGACCTGGCCATGGCCATCCGCACCCTGGTGGTGGCAGCGGTAGTCCTGCCGCTGGTGGTGGTCACCGGCAAATGGTCCAACCCGTTGCTGCTGCCGGGGCGCACCCAGCTGTTCCTGGTGCTGTCGGCGCTGGCCACCGGTGCGTCGTGGCTGTTCTACTTCCGCGCATTGCAGAGCGGTGAGCTGGCCAAGGTGGCGGTGGTGGACAAGTTCAGCGTGGTACTGGTGATCGTGCTGGCCTATCTTCTGCTGGGCGAGCGGCCCAGCCTGCGGGAGTGGAGCGGCATCGGCCTGGTGCTGACCGGGGTGATCGTGCTGGCCACGAAGAAGTAGCCGCGTTCAACCGACCAGAGGGGAGAGCAGGATGCAGGGTGAAGCACACGGTACGTTTGAAGTGGATCTGCGGGCGATCGGTGGCAATGACGGCCCGATCGCGGTGATGTCGATCAACAAGACCTTTGCCGGCGACCTGCACGGCAGCAGCGTCGGCCAGATGCTGGCCTTCCGCACGCCGGTGCAGGGCTCGGCCGGCTACGTGGCGATGGAGCGGGTGACGGCCACGCTGGCCGGGCGACACGGCGCGTTCACCCTGCAGCACAATGGGTTGATGACCCGTGGCACGCCGCAGCTGAGCGTGGTGGTGGTGCCTGATTCCGGCAGTGACGGCTTGCTGGGCCTGGTCGGCACGCTGGAGATCACCATCAGCGAAGGTCGCCATGACTACCGGCTCCTGTACAGCCTGCCGGAAGAGCGCTAGCGCAGTTCCGCTGCCATCGCCGCGAGCCGGGCGACGGTGTTGAGATTGCGTGCCGTGCCCTGTGCCGAACCGGGAATACGCAAGCGCGAGTCGGCCATGCCGGCACCGTAGTGGATGAAGATCTCGCGCGTGCCGAGTGCGAGCTGTTCGTCGCGCCGGCCGGTCACGCCGTCCAGCGGATCGGCAGGCAGGCTGCCGTCGAGGAACAGCGCGACCACACGGTTGCCGGCGGCCTGCGCAAACGGGTTGCGTGCCACCACGCCGGCGATCTCGTTGGCCGAGCGCACCAGCACGCCCAGCGGCTTGCCGGCGTACGCCTGCAGCCGTTGGGCGAGGGCCTCCCGTACGGTGGATTCATCAAGCCCGCTGCGGAACACCACATTGCCGCTGGCGATGTAGGTGCGGACATCGGTGAAGCCTGCGTCCTCGCACATCGCCACCAGTTCGCGCATCGGCAGCTTGCCGGTGCCGCCGACGTTGACCGCGCGCAGCAGCGCGACGTGGACGTTCATGGCGTACCCGCCTGCAGGCGGTCGTACATGCGCACCAGGTCAACCAGGGTGCGTGCGCCCATCTTGCGCATCACCTGCGCACGGCGCACCTTCACCGTGATCTCGCTGACGCCCAGATCGCCGGCGATCTGCTTGTTGAGGCGGCCGCGCACCACGCCATCGACCACCTCGCGCTCGCCGGCATTGAGGGTGTCCCAGCGCAGCTGCAGCGCGCCGAGTGCCTCGCCCTCGCGGCGGCGCTGGCGGTCGATCTCGATGCCCTTGTGGATGGCATCGAGCAGTTCCTGGTCACGGAAGGGCTTGGTGAGGAATTCGATGGCGCCGTCCTTGATCGCGTTGACGCCCATCGCGATGTCGCCGTGGCCGGTGATGAACACCACCGGCAGCTGCAGGCCGTGGCTGCTCATCGTGCGATGGAATTCAAGACCGCTCTGGCCGGGCATGCGCACGTCCAGCACGAGGCATGCCGGTGCGTCTTCCAGCGCGTGTTCGAGGAAGGCCTGGGTGGAGGCGAAGGCCCGCACCTGCAGGCCCATCGAGGCCAGCAGGTCTTCCAGTGCCGCGCGCACCGACGGATCGTCGTCGACCACATAGACGATGGGTGCCGGATCGGGGTTGGCGGCAGTGGGCTTACGCATGGTGGGCGTCCGTGGCAATGGGCAGGTCGAACACAAAGCAGGCACCGCCGCCTGCCGGTCGTTCGGCACGGATCTGGCCGTCGTTGGCTTCGATCATCGAGCGGCTCAGGCTGAGACCCAGCCCCAGACCGTGCGACTTGGTGGTCCAGAAGGCATCGAAGACGCGTTCGGGATGATCGGCGGGCAGGCCGACACCGCGATCACGGACGCTGAGGCTGACCCGCTGGCCGTCGCGCCGGGTCAGCAGGGACAAGCGCCGGTCGGCGGTGGGCACGGTCTCCATCGCGTCCACCGCATTGAGGATCAGGTTGCCGATCACCTGCTGCACCTGCACGCGGTCGGCCTGCACCGGTGGCAGTTCGGCGTCCAGCAGCAGCGCCACGGCCACGCCATGCCGGTCCAGCTCGCTGCGCGACAGCGCCAGCATTTCCGCCACCGCCTGGTTCAGATCGAAGGCGCGTCGCTGCGGTGCCGCGCCCTGGGTCAGGCCGCGGATGCGGGCGATCACGTCGCCTGCGCGGTGTGCATCGGCCAGGATGCGGGCCACGGTCTGCCGGGCCTTGTCCACGTTCGGTGGGTCCTGCGCGAGCCAACGCTGGCAGGCTTCGGCGCTGCTGGCGATGGCCGCCAGCGGCTGGTTCACTTCATGCGCGATGGAGGTGGTGAGCTCGCCCACGGTGGAAGCGCGCGCCACGCGCAGCAGGCGGCCCTGTGCTTCCTGCACGGCGGCCTTGGCCGCTTCCATGTTCAGCGCGAGGTAGGTGGTGATGCCGATCACCAGCATGCCGATCACCGAGTTGACCAGGCCGATGCGATAGGTGCCGAAGCGGGTCAGGAAGAAGCTCAGCCCGGTCAGCGCGATGCAGGTAATGGCCAGGGTGATCAACCCGCGTGCGCCCATCACGCGCGATGCGGCCAGGATGACCGCCGCGTAGAAGCAGGCAGCGGCAACCGCGTAATCGGTGACGGTGTCGATCAGGAAGATCGCCGCCATCACGACGATCAGGGCCAGCAGCACCAGTGGGCGGCGGGGCGACAGCGATGGCATCGGGACGGCTCCCTGGCGTGGGCGGAAAGGATAGCAAAGCCGCCTTTGGATGGATGCCGACCCTGGTCGGCGTGCTCCTGCGCGGTGGGTGCCGGCTCCTGGTAGGTGCCGGCCGTTGGTCGGCACAGCACTTGAACGGCGGGGCGATGAGGGCTTGTGCCGACCAACGGTCGGCACCCACCAAAGCGATGCACGGTGCACCCGGGGGGCATGAAGTTGCCGGCCAGCGGCCGGCACTAATCCTCCAGGCTGGCGTTCCAGAACCCCTGCAGCACGCCGGGCGTGGTCGCCAGCGTCGCCAGTACCGCATCCAGTTCGCCGGCATCCACCGTGGTGGCATACAGCACCGCTTCGATTTCCACGTCGCGCTCGCCGAACGGGCGCTGGTCCACCGCGCGCACCGGGTACTGCGCCTGCTCAAGCAGCAGCAACAGCTGGTCCAGTATCTCGGCCTGCTGCTCGCGCTGGCAGACCACGTTGATCGCATAGGTTGCCTCGCTGAACGCTTCCGGCAGCGGCTGCCGCTGGATGCGGTTCACCACCGGCCGCAGCAGGGTGTTGGCGGCCAGCACGAACACCGCGGCGAGCACTGCTTCGGGCAGCAGCTTGATACCGGCGCATGCTCCCACCGCCGCCGATCCCCACAAGGTGGCGGCGGTGTTCAGGCCAGACACCTGCGCGCCGTCCTTCATGATCGCGCCGGCACCAAGGAAGCCGACGCCGGAGATCACATAGGCCACCACATGCAGCGGTGACGGTGGACCGCCGTACAGGTCATGGAAGCGCACCGCCAGATCGACGAACACCGCCGCTCCCACCGCCACCAGCGTGTTGGTACGCAGGCCGGCGGTGCGTTGCCGCAGCTGGCGTTCCAGGCCGATGACCGTGCCCAGCACGAACGCCACCGACAGGCTGATCAGCGAGCTGAGCGTGGCGCCGGCGTTGAACACCGGCAGGTTCGGATTGATGTCCATTGTGTTTCTCCCTGGACAAAGCGGCGGGCGCTTACTGCCAGCCGTAACGACGGATGTAGAACCGCTTCAGCGCAGTGGTCAGCACCGCGTAGCCGAACAGGATCGCGACCAGGAACGGCCAGTAGCCGGCCGGCAGCGCCTGCAGCTTGAAGTAGCCGGCCAGCGGGCTCATCGGCAGGGCCACGCCAATGGCCATGATCAGGCCGGTCATCAGCAGCAGTGGCGGCGCGGCGATGCTCTGCAGGAACGGCAGCTTCGGCGTGCGGATCATGTGCACGATCAGGGTCTGGGTCAGCAGGCCGACCACGAACCAGCCGGACTGGAACAGGCCCTGGTCGGACGGCGTGCGTGCATCGAACACGTACCACATCAGCGCGAAGCAGCTCAGGTCGAAGATCGAGCTGATCGGCCCGAAGAACACCATGAAGCGGCCGATGTCCGCCGGGTTCCACTTCAGCGGCTTGCGCACCAGCTCCTCGTCCACGTTGTCGAACGGAATGGCGATCTGCGAGATGTCGTACAGCAGGTTCTGCACCAGCAGCTGCAGCGGCAGCATCGGCAGGAACGGCAGGAAGGCCGAGGCCACCAGCACCGAGAACACGTTGCCGAAGTTGGAGCTGGCGGTCATGCGGATGTACTTCAGCATGTTGTTGAACGTGCGCCGGCCCTGGATGACACCTTCCTCCAGCACCATCAGGTTCTTTTCCAGCAGGATGATGTCGGCCGCCTCCTTGGCGATGTCCACCGCACTGTCCACGCTGATGCCGATGTCGGCTGCGCGCAGCGCCGGTGCATCATTGATGCCGTCGCCGAGGAAGCCGACCACCTTGCCCTGAGCACGCAGCTCGCGCACCAGGCGCTCCTTGTGCAGCGGCGTCAGCCGGGCGAACACGCGATGGTGGTGCAGCGCCCGCGACAGCGCGCCGTCGTCCATGCGCTCGATCTGCGGCCCGGTCAGGATGGTGTCGGTGTCCAGCCCCACCTGCGCGCAGACACGCGCGGTTACCAGTTCGTTGTCACCGGTGAAGACCTTGACCTCCACGCCATGCGCGGCCAGCGCCTGCAGCGCCTGCGCGGCCGATTCCTTCGGCGGGTCGAGGAACGCCACGTAGCCGATCAGGGTCAGGCCGCATTCGTCGGCCTGCGAATAGGTGGTCCGGCTGGCCGCGGTCTCCTTCATCGCTACCGCCACCACGCGCAGGCCCTGTTCGTTCAGTTCCTCGGTGGTCTGCCGCACCCGCGCCAGGCGACGCTCGTCCAGCGGCATGTCCTGGCCGTTTTCACGCACGGTGCTGCAGACTGCCAGCATCTCTTCTACCGCCCCCTTGCAGATCAGCTCATGGTGGTCCTCGCGCTCGGAGACCACCACCGACATGCGGCGGCGCTCGAAGTCGAACGGGATCTCATCCACCTTGTGGTAGTCCTGCGACAGCCGCAGCGAACTCTGCAACTCCACGTGCTCCAGTACCGCACGGTCCAGCAGGTTGATCAGGCCGGTCTGGAAGTGGCTGTTGAGGTAGGCGAACTTCAGCACATCCTCCGAATCGTGGCCGAACACATCGGTGTGGCGCTCCAGCGCGATCCTGTCCTGGGTGAGCGTACCGGTCTTGTCGGTGCACAGCACTTCCATCGCACCGAAGTTCTGGATGGCATCCAGGCGCTTGACGATCACCTTGCGCCGCGACAGCAGCACCGCGCCCTTGGCCAGGGTGGAAGTGACGATCATCGGCAGCATTTCCGGCGTCAGGCCCACCGCCACCGACAGCGCGAACAGGAACGCCTCGGTCCAGTCGCCCTTGGTCCAGCCGTTGATCAGCAGCACGAACGGCACCATCACCAGCGCGAAGCGGATCAGCAGCCAGCTGACACTGTTGACGCCGGCCTGGAATGCGGTGGGCGCACGGTCGGTGGCGGTGCTGCGCTGGGCCAGGGTGCCGAAGTAGGTGCCGTTACCGGTGGCCAGCACAATGGCGGTGGCCGTACCGGACACCACGTTGGTACCCATGAACAGCAGGTTGTGCTGTTCCAGCAGGCCGGCCAGGCCATCGCCCGGGTGCGCGAATTTCTCCACCGGCAGCGACTCGCCGGTCATCGCCGCCTGCGCCACGAACAGGTCCTTGGCGTTCAGCACGCGGCAATCGGCCGGAATCATGTCGCCTGCCGACAGCACGATGTGGTCGCCGGGCACCAGTTCACGGATCGGCAGGTCCAGCAGGCGTGCAGGGCGACGGCTGTGCAGGCGCGCGCCGAAGTACTGGTCTGCCACATACGCAGCCTCGGTGCCGGGATTGCGGCGCAGCACGCGCGCAGTGTTGCCGACCAGTGCCTTCAGCCGCTCGGCCGCTCGGTTCGAACGACCCTCCTGCACGAAGCGGATCAGCGTGGACAGCAGCACCATCGCACCGATGACGATCGTCGCCTTGATGTCCTCGGTCAGCCAGGACACCGCCGCCAGCACGGTCAGCAGCAGGTTGAACGGATTGCGGTAGCACTGCCACAGGTGGCGCCACCACGGCAGCGGCTTTTCGTGATCCACCTCATTGGGGCCGAGCGTGGCCAGTCGCTCCTCGGCCTCATGGGGACTGAGACCATCGGCATGCGAGCCCAGCGTGGCCAGCAGCTCGGCTTCGTCCCGCTGGGCGAGGGTGACCAGGCCGGTGGTGAGCGCGAACGGCGCCGCTTCGGCGCTGCCCGGACCAAACCCGGCTTCGGGCATCGCGCGGCGGCGGAACAGGTAGCCTGCGCGACGGCTGCGCAGGAAGGCGTTGAACCAGGCGTTAAGCAGGCTCATGGGACTCTCCTCGAATGTCAGAGCCGGCCGGGGCCGGAACACGAACGGAACGGTTGGATCAGGTCAGGCGTGGCGCATCGCCAGCACCGCGGGCGACCACGGCTGCATGTGCAGGCGCTGGCTGCCACCGATGCACAGCGGCTTCATCGCATCGCGCAGCGGGTAGGGCAGGTGGCGCAGCACGTTGATACGTTCGCTGATCGGCAGCAGCGACAGCGCGTCGGCCACCACGCGTGGCGAGCCGAGCGACAGCGAACGGGCGAACATGACCGGGCCGTGCTGCAGCAGCTGGCTGCGCAGCGCGGCAACATCGCGCTCACCGATCAGGCGGCGCAGGGTGATGTAGAGGATCTTGTAGGACATGGGGGCGATCTCCAGGCAGGCGGCACCTGGCGATCCCCCGTCACTCAGGCAGGCAGGGACCGGCGGGCAGGCGCCAGGAACAGGCAACAAGCGGTGATCCGGGGTGCGGCGCACCCGGCAGGGTCGGGGTCCATCTGCGTCTCCATGAGGGAAAGGTGCCAGCCAGGGTTGCCCTGGCCAGTGGTGCTATTGTCCGCCCCTGAATGGGACAGGCCTAGAGACTCGTGGGTTAGCCCGGCTATACCTTGGTATAGCCGGGCATGCACAGCGCCAATCGAGGGTTCAGTGATGGATCAATGCGAAGCGCTGGTCTGCTTGCACACGTCGTACTCGCCACGGGTCAACGTCTTGTCACGGTCGGTATCGCAGGCATGCAGGCGTTCGGCCCAGTCCGGTGCTATTGCATCGACTTCCGCCAGGGTGACGATGCCGTCCTTGTCCCTGTCCAGCGACTCGTACGGCGGTATCAACTTCACTTCGGTGACGTCCTCGGCGGCGGTGGCCTTGCTCGCCTCCTGGGTCCTGGAACAGGCACCCAGCAGCAGGGCCGCACAAAGCGAGAGTGCAATGGGAAGGTAGCGACAAGCGATCATGGCGTGCTCCTGAAGAGAAGGCGGACTACCGGTGCGGTGGTCACGGCCGGATCTTCTGCGGGAGGCTGTAAGTGGGCTGCGAAGAATGGGGCCCGTGGACCGTTGCCGGTGGGTTGCCATTCACCGGGCCACGCAGCTACGACTGCGCGGAGACGCCTGGGCGAGGTGGCTCGACGGAGACGGCTCGGTAGAGTCGACTGCCAGTCGACGATCGCGCGCGGCGCGGGGCTTTCAGCTTCCTGCCAAGAGCAGTCGACTGACAGTCGACTTTACCTTCCTACGGTGGAATGCCGGCCAGCGGCCGGCACTACCCTCCCTTCAGAAGCGGTCGGCAAAGGCGTCCGTGGCCCGCACCAGCGCATCCACCGTGGCCGGCTCGTTCGCGCTGTGGCCGGAGGTCACCATCTCCAGCCGGGCTTCCGGCCAGGCCTTGGCCAGGTCCCAGGCGCTGCGCGGCGGGCAGATGATGTCGTAGCGCCCCTGCACGATCACGCCCGGCAGGTGGCGGATGCGATCCATATCGCGCAGCAGCTGGTCCGGTTCCAGGAAGATGCCGTTGCGGAAGTAGTGCGCCTCGATGCGGGCCTTGGCCAGTGTGTCCAGCGGGTCATCGGTGGACTCGGCGTCCACATCATGCTGCAGGGTGGCCGCGTTGTCTTCCCAGCCCAGCCAGGCCTGCGCGGCTTCGATCCGGATCGCTTCATCCGGGCTTTCCATGCGGCTCCAGTAGGCTGCGATCATGTCGCCGCGCTCGGCTTCCGGAATGTAGGCCTCATAGCGGTCCCAGCGCTCCGGGAAGATCCAGCGCGCACCGCCGTTGGCCTCGGCGAACCAGCGGTTTTCCATTTCGCGGCCGAGGAATACGCCGCGCACGATCAGGCCGGTGGCGCGCTCGGGATGCGCCTGTGCGTAGGCCAGTGACAGGGTCGACCCCCAGGAGCCGCCATAAACCAGCCAACGCTCGATGCCCAGGTGCTCACGCACCTTCTCGATGTCGGCCACCAGGTCCTGCGTGGTGTTGTCGCGCAGCTCGCCGAACGGGGTGGAACGGCCGCTGCCACGCTGGTCGATCAACACAATGCGGTAGCGTGCCGGATCGAAGAAACGGCGATGGGTGGGCGAAATGCCCGCGCCTGGGCCGCCGTGCAGGTACACCACCGGAATGCCGTCCGGTGTGCCGCACTCTTCGACATGCAGCGTATGCAGATCGCTCACCGGCAGGGTGAACTCGCGGTAGGGTTCGATGGCGGGGTACAGGGTGCGCATGGCAGGTGTCTCACAAGCTGGGGCGGCCAGCATAGCGCCGACACCTGCGGGCTGCAGCGACGGGCTCCTGCTCGGCGCTGGAAATGGGCTGGCCGATGCGCATAAGCTTCCGCGATGCAAGCGACCACGACCGGGACGTCAACCTTCAACTTCACCCTCTGCAGCGGCGCGCGCGAGCTGCTGAAGTGGATCGCACTGCTGGCCATGACCGGTGATCACGTGGCCAAGGTGGCCTTTGGCGGCTACGTACCGGTGGTCAGCGAACTGGGGCGCATTGCCTTCCCGCTGTTCGCGCTGGTGATGGCCTGCAACCTGGCCCAGCCCGGGGCCGACCTGCGCAAATCGATACGCCGGCTCGCGTTGTGGGGGCTGATCGCGCAGCCATTGCACGCATTCGCGTTTGGTTCCTGGCTGCCGCTCAACATCCTGCTTACCTTCACTTTGGCGGTCGTGGCCGTTCATGCGCTGGCGAACCATCGGCCCGTTCTGCTGTTGCTGGCTGCCGGCGTGCTGCCGATGTTCGTGGATTACCAGTGGGCGGGTGTCGGCTGCGTGCTGCTGGGATGGATCGCGTTCCGGCATCGCGCGTGGTGGCTGCTGCTGGTCGGGCTCGCAGCGGTGTGCTGGGCGAACCACAACGGCTGGGCATTGCTGGCCGTACCGGTGGTGCTGCTGGCCGCGCGGGTGACATGGCCACTGCCGCGCTGGCGGTGGGCGTTCTATCTCTACTACGTCGGGCACCTGGGGGTGCTTGCTGCGTACGTGCTGCTGCGCGCCTGATTCGTCGCTGCAGGGTGGCGGCTATCGTCCCTGTCCGATGGAACGTGCTCGATCCTGCTTCCACGATGCGGCTTCCGGCCGCGTCCGCGGTCGCGCAACCACGCAAAGGAGCACTCCATGAGCATTGAACAGATCCTGTACACCGCCCAGGCCACCGCCGTCGGTGGTCGCGAGGGCCACGCCACCTCATCGGACAGGATGCTCGATATCGCGCTGTCCACGCCGGCAGAACTGGGTGGGACTGGCGGGACGGGCACCAACCCGGAGCAGTTGTTCGCCGCAGGTTACTCGGCGTGTTTCCTCGGCGCGCTGCGCCATGTCGCTGGCCACGAGGGCGTGAGCATCCCCGACAATGCTTCGGTTACCGGTCGCGTTGGCATCGGCCCGGTCAGCACCGGCTTCGCCATCGACGTCGCGCTGACCATCTCGTTGCCGGGCGTCGACAGCGAGCAGGCACGTGATCTGGTCAGCAAGGCCCACGTGGTATGCCCGTACTCGCATGCCACCCGCAACAACATCAACGTCGCGCTCATCGTAGCCTGACCCAACCGCCGCAGCGGGACGCGCCCGCTGCGGCCTTCGGGTTTACCCCGGCGCCATCCAGTCCAGTGGTGATGCCGCGAGAAATGCCTGCACCGTGCTGTACAGCGCGTCCGACTGCGCAGCGCTCCCATCCAGCCGGAACTCACCCAGCACGTGCAGGGTGCCGGCGCCGTCGTCATCGTTGCGATGCCCGGCAAGCAGCACCGGCACCCGCGCCAGTCGCGCAAGCCGCAACGGTGCGGGGTGACGATGGCCCGGCAGCGCGGAACGTACCATCAGCAGCGGATCCAGCAGCGCGATGATCGTGGCGCCACGTTGCAGCTGCCGCCAGCCCTGGCCGGGCATGGACGATGATCCGATGTCCAGGCGATGGCCCTGGCCCTGCAGTGCCGACAGGATTCGATGCTCGGCCGACCCTGGAGCGTGCGGGCAGCGGATGAAGTAGTGTGCCGGCGCACCCGGCCGGTCCAGCACGGCGGCGATGGCCAGTTCGACATCACCGGTGGGTAGCACGCAGACCACCCGGCGCCTGCCGGCTCCTGCTGCCCAGAGCGCCTGGGGGTCTTTCCAGGTGATCAGGCGCGCATGCCGTTTCACGGCGGGGAAGGGGAGTGAGCGCAGGTGGCGCAGGCGCATGCGCCGCAACCACGCATGTGCCAGCATGATGCTGCCCAGTCTGCTCGCCGTGCCGGCGGGCAGGCCGACCTGTTGCAGGGCGCTACAGGTGCGCTGGTAGCGACGGGTCTGCAGGCAGGATCCCAGCACGGCAGAGATCTGGCAGGCGACGCGCCGTTGCTGCGACGGTGACAGCAGGCGCGCGGCGAAGCCGCCCAGGCGCAGGCTGGCCTGATCGAGTGCATGCCGGCTGAGCAGCCGCAGCAGCCACCAGCGTTCGCCCATGCGTCGTGCCCACATTGCCGTCTCTCCGCGCCCTGCCGTTTCGAGATGACAGGGTTGCGGCGGGCGCAATGGACAGGAACCGGACAAGTACGAATTGTGGGTTGGCGTGAATAGTGGGGGGGAATGCGACACCCCAAACCCCGAAATTGGACATCGTCCTACATCGACGCGGGCGCCGCCGACGCATGCTGGCTCTCCTTTCGAGTTACGCGAGCGCACCGCGCCGCCTGTTGCCATGCCATCGTCCCGTCCAGCCATTGCAGCGTCCCTGTATCGCCTGCACGCCCGTGCCGGGGCGGGTCCGGCCGATGGCGGCGAGCTGCAGGCACTGCGGCGCTACCCGCGGCGGCTGATGCTGGCCTGCGGGGCGGTACTCAGTCTGTTGTCGATCAGCGTGCTGATCACGCTTATCGTGGTGCAGGTGAACGCCTACGAGGCCCGGCGCATTGCCGATTTCCGCCGGGCCCACAACGCGTTGCAGATCCAGCTGGCGCGACAGGATGCCAGCTATGCCCGCCTGGCCAACATGGCCGAGTACGCCTGGGGCCACGACGTACGGCTGGGCCAGTCCAGTTCCGATGCCATGTACCTGGCCTATCTGCAGGGTGGGCAGCGGTTGGTGGTGGTGGCTGACGACAGCAGCCGCCCGCAGATGGCGCTCGGCCTGCAGACACTGCAGTGGCAGCCGCAGGAGCTGAAGCGCTACCTGCAGCTGAGTGCCGCCGTCTCGTTGATCCAGCGCCTGACCCGAACCTCCGATGAAGGCGAGCCGGTGGGAGCGTCCTACTTCTTTGATCCCAGTGGACAGTATCTGTCACTGGACAAGGGGCTGACCGAGCGCAGCCTGGCCGACGCACTGGGCACGCGCTCGCGCGACGAGATCTTTGAGCACCTGCGGGCTCCTGCGCAGCTGCTGGCCCCCGCCTCGCTGCATGACCAGGTGCCGCTGCTGGAGAGCCTGGCACGCAGCGACGCACCGCAGCGCACCTTCGGCCGCCATCCGATCACCGGCCAAGCCTCGCTGGTGTCAGTGTTCCAGGCCAGCGCCGGAGATGCACCCATTGCCACCTTCGTTGCGTACGAACCGCTGGCGCGCTTGCAGGCGCTGCTTCGCCGCAACAGCCAGGGCCACCTGATGTTGCTGGACCGTGACGGCCTGCGCGTGCTCTCCAGCCACGAGGATGCACGTGATGTCAGCGGCGCCGACGCCGACTGGGTACTGCTCGGCAATGCCACCCGCGCACGCTTCCACAACGGGCGCTTCACCCTGGCGCTGGCGGTGAATGGCACGCCCTGGACGCTGGTGGAAACCTACCGCTGGCGCGACATCCTGCGCGGCATTGCGCCGATGCTGCTGTCGGGCGGCGCCTCGCTGATCGCCGCGCTGGCCGTGCTGTGGATCTTCCTGCTGTGGCTGCACAAGCGCATGTACATGCCGGCGCTGCGCCAGGTCAAGGCGATCTACGCACGCGACCAGCGCCTGCGCCTGCTGCTGGACTATGTTCCAGTCGGGGTCGCGCTGCTGGATGCCCGCAGTGGTGAGGTACAGGACCTCAACAGTCCCCTGCAGCGGATGGACCGCGCCAGCGGTGGCCGCTTGATTCCACAGCTGCGCGCCGCGGTCGAACAGGCTGATCTGGCCGATGGCCCGGTCATCCTCGGCGGCGAGCTGCCGCTGGCCAGCGATCCGCAGCAGCGACTGTTCCACCGTACCCATGTCCACTGCGGCGGGCACGCGTGGCCGGGAGGCGTGCTGCTGATGGTGGAAGACATCAGCGACGACATGCGCGCCCTGCTGGCCGAGCAGGAACTGACCGCCGCCGCCGAATCACGCAGCCGCGCCAAGTCGAATTTCGTGGCAGAGATGAGCCACGAGATCCGCACGCCGCTGCACGGCATCATCGGCCATCTGGAACTGCTGGCGCGCGGGCCGCTGCCGTCAGAGTCGATGGAACGGGTACTGCGCCTGCGCCAGTCGACCGATTCGCTCATGGATATCATCACCGACGTGCTGGACCTGTCGCGCATCGAGTCCGGCCAGTGGACATTGTCGCCCGAGCGGTTCTCACCGGCGGCGATGCTCGAGCGGGTGGCACTGCTGTACGCCCCGATGGCCAATGCCAAGGGCCTGCAGCTCGATTGCGTGGTGGGCGCCGACGTGCCGGAAGGTGCCGTGGCGCCGATGGCGGCGATCGAGCGGGTGCTGCGCAACCTGGCCAGCAATGCGCTGAAGTTCACCGCGTCCGGTCGCGTGCAGCTGGGTGTGTCATGCCGTCGCGAGGCTGCCCAGGCCTGGTTGCGTTTGGAGGCGACCGATTCCGGCATCGGCCTGAGCCAGGCAGAGTGCGACCGCCTGTTCCAACCCTTCGTGCAGGCAGACACCACCATCCTGTCGCGATTTGGCGGCTCCGGGCTGGGCCTGGCGTTATGCCAGCAGCTCTGTGAACGCATGGGCGGCCGGATCTGGGTGGAAAGCACGCCTGGGGTCGGCAGCCGTTTCGCGTTCGAAACCCCGCTGGCGACCTCGGTCACGCAGGTCGCGGCCGTACCACTGGCAGGCCGGGTGGTGGGCCTGTTGGCCGCTGCCGGGCCGTGGCGCACCGAACTTGAGCGGCGGCTGCGCGGCTTCGGCGCACAAGTGGTCACACCGCAAGTGCTGGCACAGGCCCCATGGCTGGAACTTCCCGAGGAGGCGACGGTGGTGATGTTCGAGCCTGGCCCGGGTGAATGGGAGGGGGTGTTGCGCTCTGGCCGTGCGTGGGTGCGGGTCTGCCGCGAAGGTCCGCTGCGTCCGCAGTGGCAAGGGGAGGGGCAGGTGGTGTCCTGCTATGCCAGCGAATCGCTGTATCAGGCTCTGGTTCAAAGCGAGCCAGAACCGCCAGCCAATGTCGCAATCGGATAAATTGCATGGGCACCCACGTCAGGATCAATGTCATGGCAGGTTCCGGAACCGCGCCCACCGCAGGAAGCTCGGCTGCCGCAGCGCGCCTGGACGACCTGCGCCGCCTGCGCAAGCGTCTCCTCATCGGCGGCGGCGTCCTGATCACCGTGCTGGTGTTGTTGGCGGCTATCGTCAGCTCCATCGCCGACGTGGAAGAGTTCCATGGCCGTGAACGCCAGTCGTTCATGGAAGCCCGGGCCGCGATGGACTACTTCCTGTTCCAGCGTGACCGCGCGTATGCCACGGTGGTCAACGGCAACGACGTGCTCTGGCGCGACCAGCGCCCGGTCCTGCAGCACGCCGGCGCCGCGCTTGCAGAACGCTTCCATGCGCAGGGCGAGGAACTCCTGGTGCGTGCCGAGGGCCGCACGGCCGTGCCGTGGCTGGTGCTCGGGCTGCAGGACAACCCGCTGCCAGCGCACGAGCTCAGTGCCTATCTGGGCATGATCGAGGTCTATTCGGCCTATACCGCCGATTCGATCACCTCGCAGGAGGCGCCGGGCTCGGTGACGGTCTATGCCTACGAGCCGCAAGGGCGGTTGCTGGCCGTATCCAATCTGCGCGATGAGGCGCAGCTGCTGCAGACCCTCGGCGTGGCCACGCGCCAGCAGGCGTTTGCGCGGCTGCTGCGCGACGAGCCCGACGTGCGGCGGCTGGCGCCGCGGCCCGGCCCGATCCGCTCGGCATCGCGCGAGGGGCGGCTGCGCTCGCACTTCGCGGTGAACCCCTTCAACGGCCAGGCCTCGCTGGTCGGCACGGTGACCATGGCCGAAGGCACCACGCCGTACTTCCGGCGTGTCGTGTTCGAATCCACCGATACCATCAGGGCACGCCTGGAGGCGCGTGAAGAGGGCCGCTACCTGGTGGCCACCGGCGACCATCGCGTCGTGCTCAGCAGTGGCGGGCTGACCGGCGACGAGCAGGCGCTGGCATTGGCCGCCGTGGCCAGCGGCCTGGGCACCCGGCCGGTGCGCCACTATGCGAACGGCCGCTTCATCCTGGCCTGCGCGCTGCCCGGCGTGGACTGGACGCTCAGCCATGTCTACGACTGGTCCGATATCTGGCAGGCGCAGGGCAACTACCTGTTGATCCGCTGGATCAGCGCGCTGCTGATCATCGCCCTGCTGTGGTGGCTGTTGCGCCGTATTGACCGGCGCGTGTTCGCGCCGGCGCTGGCCGATGCGTCGCGGGTCTACGAAAGCGAGGCGCTCAGCCGCGCCATCATCAGCACCGCGCCGATCGGCTTGGCGCTGCTCGCGCGCGACAATGGTCGTCCGCTGCTGGAGAACGACACCGCACGGCAACTCGTGCAGGTCATCCAGCATGACAGTACGGCGGAGGGCGAGGTGGCGCCGCTGTACGCGCGCCTGGCCGAGGCCGGGCGCGGCGTACAGGGCGACGAGGCACTGGACCTGCACTGGGCGGCCGATGAAGGCAATGCCACCCAGCTGCAGATCAGCCTGGCGCTGGCCAGGTATCACGATCAGGCGGTGTGGGTGTGTGCGCTGCGCGATGTCACCGCGCAGGTGGAGCTGGAAGAGAACCTGCGTCGCGCACGCGAAGACTCCGAAGCGGCGCGGCAGTCGGCGGAAGCCGCCACCCGTGCCAAGTCCGCCTTCGTGGCCACCATGAGCCACGAGATCCGCACGCCGCTCAATGGCGTGCTGGGCCACCTGGAGCTGCTCGGCCGGTCGCCGCTGCAGCCGGGCCAGCGCGAGCGGCTGGACCGCATCCGTTTCTCGGCCGATGCGCTGATGCGGATCATCAGCGACGTGCTGGATTTCTCCAAGATCGAAGCCGGGCAGCTGGATGTCGAGCTGGCGCCGTTCCCGCTGCGGCCGCTGATCGAGAGCGTGGCGCTGCTGTACGCGCCCGACGCACTGCGCAAGGGCGTGCGCCTGTACTTCGCGGTGGAGGCGCCGGCGGGCCAGGACTGCATCGGTGATGTGCACCGGTTGCGCCAGATCCTCAACAACCTGGTCAGCAACGCGGTGAAGTTCACCGCCTCCGGCCGCATCCTGCTGCGTGCGGAGCTGCTGATCGACGGCGCCGCCCCGCAGCTGCGGGTGCAGGTGGTGGATTCGGGCATCGGCATGACCGACGAACAGGCCCGGCAGCTGTTCCAGCCCTTCCAGCAGGCCGATGCCAGCGTTTCGCGCCGCTACGGCGGCAGCGGCCTGGGCCTGGCCCTGTGCCAGCAGCTGGCACAGGCGATGGGCGGCCAGGTGTCGGTGCAGAGCACGGTAGGCGTAGGCAGCAGCTTCACCCTGCAGTTGCCGGTGCGCACGCAGGCTGCCACGGCGCCGCTGCCGCAGCCACTGCGTGGGCGTCGTAGTACCCTGCTGTCATCGTCGCCGGAATGGCGCAGCGAGTTCGAGCGACTGTTGGTGCAGTGGGGTGCGGCAGTCACCGTACTCGATCATCCGCAGGCCGGGACCGGCGGCGACGTGCTGCTGATCATCGGCGATCACCGCCCGTGGGATCGCGAGGAAGAACGGCAGCTGGCCAGCGCCCATCACCATGCCGTGCTTGCGCACGCACAAGGCCCGTTGAATCCCGAGCAGCGTGGTGACTATACCGAGGTGACCTGCTACGCCAGCGACGCCCTGCTGCTGGCGATCGGCGCCGACGAACCCATCATGCCGGCACCGCAACCGACGCGTGCCACGGCGGTGGACGCGCGCGGGCGGGTGCTGCTGGTGGAAGACAATGCGGTGAATCGCGAGCTGATCCAGCAGCAGCTGGAAGAGCTGGGGTTTGCCGTCGATGCGGCCGAGGACGGCCGCGCAGCACTGGCGATGTGGCAGGACGATACCTACCTGGCGGTGCTGACCGACATCAACATGCCGGTGATGGATGGCTACGCGCTGGCGCGCGAGCTGCGCAGCCGGGGCCACTCGCTGCCGATCCTGGCGATCACCGCCACCGCGCTGGCCAGTGAGCGCGAGCGCTGCCTGGCGGCCGGCATCGACGACCTGCTGCTGAAGCCATTAAACCTGGACCGGCTGGAAGCCGGGTTGAGCAAGGTGCATGCGCGCACGCCGCGCCCGGTGGCATCGGGCATTGCCGCCGGTGGCCGCAGGGTCTCCGCCGCGATCCGGCGCATCTTCGTCGAGACCGGCGACAAGGATCTGCAGGCCATTGCCGAGGCGCGCGCAGCGAACGACCCGCAGCGCCTGCTGGAGCGCGTGCACGCGTTCAAGGGGGCACTGCAGATGCTGGGCGAAACACTGTTGGCCGAGCAGTGCGGGGCGGTGGAAGCGGCATTGCGTGACGGCGTGCCGGTGGCAGACGCCACGTTGGATGAACTGCAGCAGGCGCTGCACGTCCGGCTGGAGGAGTACCGCCAGGCTCTGGAGGCGCAGCCATGAGCGGCCGCCCATGCCGCCGCGCGGCGGCGTGCTCAGCCTGCCGGCGCATCCAGGCCCAGGTCCGAGGCGAACTTCAGCAGTTCCGCATCGCGCTCCACGCCCAGCTTGCGCATGGCGTTGATCTTCTGGGTGCTGACCGTCTGCTTCTTGCGGCCCAAGCGCTCGGCGATCTCGGCCACGCTCAGCCCCGAAATGAACAGCGCCACCACTTCCTGCTCGCGCTCGGACAGCGCGGTCACGCGGCGCACTTCCTTGCGCTGCAGCAGCTCGGCCACGCTGGGCGAGAGATAACGGCGATGCGCGTACACCGCCATCACCGCTGCCTGCACGTGGTGCAGGTCGTCGCCCTTGCTGAGGATGCCGGGCACGCCCAGCGCATCCAGGCGGTTGAGCAGGCTGGGCTGTTCCAGGCCGGTCATCACCACAACGCGCAACTGCGGGAAGTGCGTGCGCAGGTACGCCAGCAGCTCCAAACCATCGCCGTGGATGCCGCCCGGCATCGCATAGTCGGTCACCAGCACGTCGCAGGGCTCGCGTTCCAGCAGGGCCACCAGGCCGGTGGAATCGGTCGCCGCGCCAATGCAGTGGATCGCAGGCGCCTCGTCCAGCGCCGACTTCACGCCAAGGCGGATGACCGGATGGTCGTCGGCAAGTGCAACGCGGATGGCGAGCTGGATCATGGAATGGGAGGTCCGGTCGTTCGGGAAATGGCTGGCCGTACAGCAGGAAAACATACGAACCGCTTCAAGGAGCATGCAGCATGAGCATCCGCATTGTCATCGCCGATGACCATCCCGTCATCCTGGCCGGTGTGCGGGAGGCGCTGGGCGAAGTGCCGGACATCGACGTCGTGGCAGGCGTCGAGGATTCTACGGCATTGGTCGAAGCGCTGGGCAGGTTTCCCGTGGATGTCGCCGTGACCGACTACTCGATGCCCGGTGGCCAGTATGGCGATGGCGTGGCGCTGGTCGGCTTCCTGCGCCGCCGCTTCTCGGCCGTGCCGCTGGTGGTACTGACCAGCGTGGGTGGCGCACAGGTGTTGGCCAGCATCCGCAGGGCAGGGGTGTCGTGCATCGTGTCCAAGGCTGACCCTATTCCAGAGCTGGCCGAGGCCATTCGTGCGGCGAAAGAGGGACGGCCCTATCTGTCGCCGGAGATCGAGCGCCAGTTGGGCAGCGCGACCATTGAACAGGCGGTGCTGACGCGCCGTGAGGCCGAAGTAGTGCGCCTGATCGCCGAGGGCAAGACCCAGAAGGAGATCGCCCAGCAGCTGCAGCGCAGCCGGCAGACCATCAGCACGCAGAAGCATTCGGCGATGCGCAAGCTGGGCCTGCAGCGCAGCGCGGAAATCTTCGAATACGCGCTCAACGAAGGCATGGTGTCGGCATCACAGGGGGCGCGTCTGGCACGTGGGCCGCGCAGGAACGACGATGACTGAGCATGCGGAAATCAGGCGTTGTCCGATGGAAACGGCCGATCAGGCGGCTAGGGTGGAAGGGCCAAACCCACCTGCCGACGGAGCCGCCGTGTCGCGCCTGCTCGATGTACGCATCGCCGCATTGATGTCCAGCTTTTCCAGATTGTCGCCGCATGGCCAGAAGCGGTTCCTGGATCTGTTGAATGTCTACATCTATGCATCGCCGGCGCAGCGCAGGCAGCTGCGCAGCACCTGGCCGGACGTGGTGATCGAGCCATGCGGCTGCCTCGAAGACGCGCCGCAACCGCAAGCCCGCAACTCCACCCGCTGACGATTCGAACTGGATCGAGGGCGACCTCGATCGCGTCCACCTCACATCGGGAGCGAAGTAGCTGGCGAGCGTGTGGATAGTCGGGACCCTGTACGAAGATCTTGCCTCTCTGCCGGTTGCCGACGCCCCGCAGACGTCCTTCCTCAGGCGGAGGAACTACGATTGATCCTCGTACTCTGATCGTTGGACGGTCAGCACTGGTGGGTTGGTCAGGAGGTGGGGTCTGTTCGACAACCCGCAACGGGCGCCCAGTACGGATGACGCCGTCATGTAGTTGCCAGTGCACGGCATCGATGGCGATATCTATCAGATCAGCAATCCAAGCCGTGATCGCTGCGCCCACATTCGGCCGATCAACATCACTCTCTTCATCCCGGCACCCGTCCGCGGAAAGTCACTGGCCTTCCGCTATGGAGCCACTCGGCGTCGCTGGGTCTATCAGGCCTGCTGATCGATCAAGGACGGGGAGGCGAGGCCTGGCAGGTCTCGCTTCGCTTCCGGCGAGCGGAGCATGAGCGCGTGGTCAAAATCGTACTCGTCAGGCAGCAGCAATGCGCTGCCCGGCGCATGGTTGTGGTCGCCGCTCCGTACGTGCCCGCTGGGCACGGAGCGGCGTCCCTCAACTGAAACCACGAGACCTCATGATTTCCCGCAAGCTCCTGTGTGCTGCCACCCTGCTGTGCCTGGCACCGTTCGCCGCCAGTGCCGCCGAAGCCCATCTGACCCCGAAGTCCAACGGTGGTAGCGGCGCCATGCCGTCGGGCTATTCCAAGCTGTTCTTCGAGATCGCCGACAATGACTTCGCGCCGATGCTGACGTTGCCGGCCAATCCGCGCGATCTCGATGACGTTGTGCTGACCTCGATGGCTGATCGCCGCGCCAGCATGCTCGATGCGGCGGGCACCAGCGTAGCCGATCTGGTCTATATCCCGGTGTCGCCGTTGAGCAGCTACAATCTCTGGAAGTCCAACTCGCTGGGCCGCTGGATGACTACCCCCTACGGTGCGGATGCGACGCGCATCGTGCTCAACAAGGGGGCTCACGCGCAGGCACCGGCCATCACGCAGACTTTCGTGGATCTGCATGTGACCCGGAACGTTTCCAGCGTCGGCCTGCCGCCGCATGCACCGGCGCGTGCGGTGCTTGGCCTGGTGAACTACACCCAGAACGACGTGACCATCAGTGGCCCGGAACTGGCCGGTGGCATTCAGACCTGCGCCGTCGCACAGACCTGCGCCTTTGTTTTCGATGGGGGCGATGGCCGGTGGCATCCGCGCCGCGGGCGTGCCCACTTCCAGCCGACCACCGAGCAGCTGCCCAAGCTGGCGCAGCGCTGGACCGACATCGTCCTGCAGGGACCTGCCGAAGACGTGAACACCCCGTTGTCGATGATGCTGCCGGTTGAGGCCGTCGACGGCGACGTGCTGCAGATCCGTGACGTGTCGGACTCGCGCGCGTATCGCATCAATGGCACCACGGTGAAGTCGACACCGTTGACTTATCGCTACAACGCCAGCGAGGGCCGCTGGGGTAGCCCGGAGCGCTGAATCACCAGCAGTGCAGGGCGCCAGCCCTGCACTGCCAGATCGCCGGACCGCGCGCCTGGCGGCGCGTGCGGTCCGCGCAGCAAGGTGGATCTGGTGTGATGTGAAGGCTGAGTGAAAATCGTACTCGTCAGACAGATGTACCTGTCTACGGTCGGCATCGTTGCATGTACCGCATCACCTGCTTCGGGCAAGGGCAGCGTGCGGCAACCCTCAACTGCAACCGCGAGACATCATGATTTCACGCAAGCTCCTGTGCAGCGCCGTGCTGGCCTGCATTACCCCGCTGGCCGCTTCGGCTGCCGAGGCCTACCTGACCCCAAGCAAGAACGGCGGCACGGGTGATCTTCCGTCCGGCTACACGAAGGTGTACTTCGAGCTGTCGAACGACGACTGGACCCAGGAGATCAAGCTGCCAAGCAATCCGCGCAGCGGCGATACCGTTGTGCTGAGTTCGCTGGCCACAGCGGGAAGCCGCCTGCTCGCTTCCGACACTGCGTTCTCCCATCTGGCCTATGTTCCGGTGCAGCCGCTGAGCAACATCGAGCTGGCCTGGAGCAGCGCCAGCAAGCGCTGGGAAGTGACCGGGGGCTTGTCTGCGCGCACGCTGCTTGGCCAGAACGTTCCGGACTTCCAGATCCCGAGCACCGACCACGTCGTCACCCAGATGGACCTCTGGGACGGCTATCACGTGGGCACGCTGTCGTTGCCGGACACCGCCGAACGTGGCGCCGTCCTTTCCATCAGCAACCGGGCCACCTGGGGCACGACCCTCACCGGCGCACAGCTGGCCGAGGGCCACGATCAGGTCTGCCCGGGCAGCAGCGAGTGCAGCTTCGTCTTCAACGCCGATGGAAAGTGGCATGCGCGCCATGGGCGCAGGCATTTCCAGCCGACCCAACCGCAGTTGCCGGTGCCGGCGCAGCGCTGGACTGACATCGTCATCAGCGGCCCAGCGGAAGACGTCATCACGCCGATGCTCATGAGCCTGCCGACGGGTGGCATCCACGGCGACATCATCCAGTTTACCGATGTGTCCAACTCCAGGGCCTACCGTGTTGGCGGGTACGGCATCGATGGCAAGGCGAAGACCTTCCGCTACAACGCACGTCTCGGCACCTGGGTGCAGCAGCCGCGCTGAGTAGATGCGCAGTGCGTGTTGCGCACTGCGCATTGACCGGAGTACTGGAGAACCCTATGCCCAATCCCTTCATGGTCGTTGGCGCCGCCATCGGCATGTGCATTCCTGCCTTGGCAATGGCCGGCGACCCACACAACTACGAGACCGTCCGGGTCATTGATGCGCACCACCAGGCCCGCAACATGGACGCGAGTGCCCGGCCCGGAATCGGCCGCTTCGTAGCGGGTGACCAGAAGCAGAATTTCGTGACCGGTTCGCTCGCGTTTGGCCGCGCCTATGGCAATGGCTGGCGCAGTGAAGGCGAGTTCGTCGCCCGGCGCACGGACACCTACACCAGCGGTTCCAGCGCCTTCACCACCAGCAGCAACCATCACGACGTGCGTTCGCAGCGGCTGATGCTCAATGTCTACCGCGATCTTGCGATCAACCAGGCATGGTCGCTGTACGCCACCGCCGGTGCGGGTCTGTCGCACATCCAGTCAGGCGGCTGGCAGGGTACGCCAAACCGCCGGTACGGCAAGGCAACGCGTACCGGCCTGGCCTGGTCGATGGGGGCCGGTGTTTCGATTGCCGCCGGGACCAACATGACGGTCGATCTGGGATACCGCTATGCGGACCTGGGCCGCACCGAAAGTGGCTGGAACACGTTCGCCAACGCACGTGGCCTGCAGGACGAGAAGCTGCAGCTGGATCTGGTGTCGCGCGAAGCGACGCTGGGGTTGCGGTACGCGTTCTGAATCAATCCTCCGACGCCGCGCGTCTCGTCATTTCTCGTCGTTGTCCTATGCCTGCGCATCGGTGACATCCCTAACATTTCCTCTCGAAGGGAATGCCCTTCGCTCAAGCCCAGGCATAGCGCGGCTTGAACGCAGTACACCTACCAAACACTGGATATTCAACATCATGAACAAGCTTGCAATTGCTCTTTCGGCCGCGCTCTCGTTGGGCGCCGCTGCCTCGGCTCACGCCGCTGACGCCACCATCACCTTCACCGGCAAGGTCGTTGCATCGACCTGTGCGGTCGACGTCAGCACGGGCTCCAACACCGTCGCTCTGCGCCAGATCAATGCAGGTGCATTCAAGGGCGATCCCACCGTGGGCAGCACGCCGTTCACGATGACGCTGAAGGCCGGCGCCGGTACCGCAACCTGCGCCAAGGACAAAGCACGCCTGGTTGTAGACAAGACTGCCAGCGCCATCAACGCGGACGGCATGATCACTGATACCGCGGGCGGTTCGGGGACCCGGACCAACGCTATCGTCAAGTTTCTGGACGCTGACAACGGCGACGCAGCGATTGACCTGACCAAGCTCGACGACCCCGCCCTGCAGCGTGACAAGGATACTGGTGGCGAGTTCAAGTACAACTGGATCGCGCGCTATCACGCACCGGGCGGGGCTGATCTGACCGAGGGTGATTTCAGCGGCAGGCTGGTCTTCGACATCGATAACTACTGATCCGTACTGCCGGGGGCACTAGGCCCCCGGCAACCACCTGATTGCTGAGGATGTCTTCATGCCTTTCATCCATCGAACACTGATGTGCTGCGCGCTTGCGGCGCCGACACTCCTGGCTAGTGTCGGGGTCGAAGCCAAGGTCGTGGTTGAATCCAATCGCGTGATTTACGCGGAAGGCACCAAAGAGCTGAGCGTTCGGACGCAGAACGCAGGCAGCGGTCCGGTGCTGGTACAGGCCTGGGTGAGCGAATATGGCGCCCGAACGCCGCCTTCGGAGAGCAACGCTCCGTTTGTCGTACTGCCGCCGGTTGCGCGCGTGGATGAGGGAAAGCACCAGGCGTTCAGGCTGCGCGCGATTGGTGGAGACTTGCCGGCGGACCGCGAGAGCGTGTTCACCTTCAGCCTTGCTGAAATACCCGCTAGTCCGGTAGGCGAAGCAGCCTCCAGTGCGGTTGTAAACGTAATATTCCGCAATCGGCTCAAGCTGTTCTACCGCCCGCAGTCGATCAGCAAGCTTGACTCTGCCTCTGCCATCGACAGCCTCCGCTGGTCTGTAGTGCCTCAGGGTCACGGTTGGGCACTGCAGGCAGACAACAACAGCCCCTTCCATGTCAGCACGGTCAGGGCTTCGATAACCGTGAATGGTCGCAAGACCGAAGCCGCCAATGTTGACATGCTTCGCCCCTATTCCAAGCAGTCGTTCCCGTTGCCAGGTGCCGCGTCGGCTTCATCGGGCACGGTCACTTTCAAGTACATCAATGACCACGGCGGCGATGTTGAACGCACGATGCCCCTGACCACGAACTGATCCCCCATACCCTCGCTGACTTGCACCACCTGGGCCTGGCCCGGGGCGGCAGCGCCTTGCCCAAACACTGGACCATGACCATGACCCGACATGCCAAGCACAACTCGCTCTGCCGTCGCCCGTTGGCGGCCGCAGTGGTGGCCGCGCTGCTGCCGATGTCGGCATGGGCCGCGCCGAAGGTGGAGTTCAACCCGGATCTGCTGTTCGGCATGGGTGGCGAGCACGTGGACCTCAGCCGCTTCGAGCGTGGCGAGCTGCTGCCGGGCACCTACAACGCGGATATCAGCATCAACGGCCAGGTCGTTGACCGACGGGATATCGTGGCCCGGGTTGCCCAGGACGATGAGGTGCGCATCTGCTTCGATGCCGCGCTCTTCGAGCTGATGGGCCTGGACGAGAAGCGGCTGGAGGCCGAGCGCACCTCTGATGAGGGTGCCGCCGGCACCTTGCTGCCGCTGCCGGCCGAGTCCAGCTGCGAACGCCTGGACGCCTTCATTCCGGGCGCAACGAGCGAGTTCGACGTTGGCGAGCAGGCGCTGCTGATCAGCATTCCGCAGATCTATCTGGCCCGTACCCCGCGCGGCTGGGTGGACCCGGCCCGATGGGACCCGGGCATCACCGCTGTCACGCTGGGCTACAGCCTCAGCCACGATCGCTATCGCTACGAGGGCCGGGAAAGCCAGAACACCAGCATGACCGTGGATGCCGGCCTGAACCTGGGGCAATGGCGGCTGCGCCACAGTGGCTATCTGCACCACAGCAACGACGATGGCATGCGCTACGCAGCGGGGCGCAGCTACCTGCAGCGCAACGTGCCGTCGCTGAATGCGCAGTTGACCGTGGGTGAGTCCTCCACCAGCGGCGACATGCTGCAGGGCGTTAACTACCGTGGCGCGAACATCACCACCGACCCGCGCATGCTGCCGGACGGTGCCAGCAATTTCGCACCCGTGGTGCGCGGTGTCGCGCAGACCAATGCGCGGGTAACCATTCGCCAGCGCGGCTTCGTGATTCACGAGACCAGCGTCGCGCCGGGGCCCTTTGAGATTGACGACCTGCAGATCTATGGTTCCAGTGGCGACATCGAGGTGGAGGTTACCGAGGCCGATGGCCGCATCGAGCGCTTCGTGGTGCCGTTCACCGCCATGCCGCAGCTGCTGCGCCCTGGCCAGCAGCGCTACAGCATCACCGCCGGTGAACTGCGTGACGACCAGTTCGCGCAGAAGCCGCGCTTCATTGAAGCGACGCTGCGCCGGGGCGTGAGCAACAGGTTCACTGGCTATGCGGGTGCCACCGCAGCGTCGGGCTATACCGGGCTGGTGCTGGGCGGTGCCTGGTCGACGCCCATCGGTGCGTTCTCCGGCGATGTCACCTTCAGCGACGCGCGGATTCCGGGCATCAACGGCGGCGTCGAGCGTCGCCGTGGCCAATCCTACCGTGTTGCATACAACAAGGCGCTGTTCGACGACAACACCAACATCACGATGGCGGCCTACCGCTATTCGACCAGCGACTTCCTCACCCTGGCCGACGCCATGCGCCTGCGTGGCAATGTAGGCCAGGAGGCTGGCTATGACATCGTGGGGCGCCAACGCAGCCGCCTGGACCTGACCATCAACCAGCGCCTGCAGGACGGCAAGGGCCAGCTGACGTTCACCGGCAGCACCAGTGACTACTGGGACCAGAACCGACGCCAGACCAGCTTCTCGCTGGGCTATGGCAGCCGCATCGGGCGCGCCAGCTATACGATCAGCGCGCGTCGCACGCTGGAATCGTCGCTGTTCTCCAGCGACGCGGCGAAGGCCACCAACAGCGTGTACCTCAGCGTCAGCGTGCCGCTGGGCGTGCCGGCCAGCGCGCCGCGCCTGGATGTGAATGCAAGCCGCGACAGCAGCGGGCGCAACGGCTACGGCGTGGGCGTGATCGGATCACTCGGCGACACCGGCCTGGGCAGCTACAGCGCCTCACTCAATCGCGACGGCGACCGTTCCAGCTACGGCGTCAGTGCCAACTATCAGTTGCCGGTGGCACACGTCACCGGTTCCTTCAACCGCTCAACGCAGAGCAGCAGGCTCTCGCTGGGCGCCAGCGGCGGCCTGGTGGTGCACGGTGGCGGCATCACGCTGGCCCAGCGCCTGGGTGAGACCGTTGGCCTGGTGCATGTGCCGGGTGCTGCGGGCGCAAAGGTCGACAGCGCCACCGGCGTGAAGACCGACTCGCGTGGCTATGCCGTGGTGCCGCACCTGAGCCCGTTCCGTCGCAACGAGTTGGGCGTGGACCCCAGTGACCTGCCACTGGACGTCGAACTCAGCGCCGGTTCCGTGTCTGCCATCCCCAACGCGGGTGCGGTGGTGAAGATGGTGCTGCCGACGGCCGTGGGCCGTAACGCACTTATCGAAGCGCGGCTGCCGGATGGCACTGCGTTGCCCTTCGGCACCGATGTGCTCAATGCACAGGGCGACGTGGTGGGCGTGGTGGGGCAGGGCAGCCGGCTCTGGGTGCGCGGCCTGGATGAGCAGGGTGAGCTCTTTGTTGCACATGGGGCAGGTGAGGGGGCGCAGTGCCGAATTCCTTATGACCTGCGCGACAGCCCGAGCGCCGATCTTCTGGTTGCGGACTGTGCGCCGTCGCTGGCTGATCAGGCGCAGCTTGCGGCTGATTGAATCACTTTCGGTGTAGAGGAACACGGATCATGAAATCTCACGTACGAAAATGGGCCAGACAAGGACTGCTGCCAATGATGGCGGTGGTTGCCATGGGTATCGCTGCTCCTGCCATGGCGCGTTGCGACTTCGGGGAGCCTGGTCGCGCGACCCTCACCGGCGCTCGGCTCACAGTCAATGGAACTCAGGTCGGCAGGCCGGTTTCGCCGTGGTACAACCTGTCGTCCGTCGATGATGTTGGCGGCTGCACCGACTCTGGGACGATGTATGTCACCGGCCGTGCCACCACCCAGGGGAGCTACACAGAGGGCCGGTCTACCTATTCCATCTATGAGACAGGCGTCCCAGGGCTCGGCTTCATCATGGCATTCCGGAGCGAGGCGCGGGAGAACGGCATCGACTATCAGCCGGTTGTTGCAGGCACGACCAACTCAAAGGTCTTCTTCCGGCATTGGCTGACGCTGGATCTGAGAATCCGCTTCATCAAGATTGGCGATATTCCAGAAGGCACCCTGATTATTCCGGAAGTGGCTGCGGCGGACTTCATTCTGCGCGACTTCAGCAGCGTGACCACCGGCAATAGGCTTCTGCTGGGCGCAACCTCAATCGAGGGAATTTACAGAAAGCTCTGCTACCCCAGGAACACTTCGGTGAACATGGGCCGTGCGCTGCAGACGGAGTTCTCCACGCGTTACAGCCACAGTGCGCCGCGTACCTTTGATATCGTGCTCGACTGTGAGGAGAAGGTCGGTGATGTCCTGTTCTACCTGGAGGAAAATGCGGCCAGCCCGCTGCTTGATCGTGATCGGGGATTGGTTGAAGTCAGCGGTGGTGCAAAGGGCATCGCCCTTCAGATGACGGACGTGGGCGGGGCGGCGATCCCGTTCGATTCGATCAGGTCCTTCGGCCACAGCGGCGATGCGGCCGGCGAGCTGCGGCGCACGTTCGAGGCGCGCTATGTGCAGACCGTCGGTGATGCCGATGACATCGTGCCAGGCAACGCGAATGCCTCCATTTCCATCGTGATGGCCTACCCATGACCCGTCGACTGGCAGCCTGCGGCATGACGGTGGCAAGGGTGCTCGTGGCCTGCCTGCTGCTGATCAGCGTGGGTGACGCCGCAGCGCAGGTTGCACTGCCCAGCACCAGGGTCGTCATCCGGGCCGAACAGGGCGCGGTAACCGTACCGCTTCGCAACATGGGGGAGGTGCCGGTGCTGGTACAGGCGTGGATTGCCGAAGGCGACCCGAATCAACCGCCGGAGCAGTCAGCGGCACCGTTTGCAATGGCGCCACCGTTGATGCGGCTTGACCCCGGCAAGGACAAGCCGCTGCGCATCAGAACTCTGGCAACGCTCGCGCCCGCCGATGCGCGCGAGCACCTGTACTGGTTGAATGTGCACACCATTTCATCACGTTCGGAACTCGCGCAAGGCGATCGGCTGGAATTGCCGGTGCGCAGCATCTACAAGCTGCTGTACCGGCCCGCAGGCCTTCCGGCGCCAAGCGTGAAGCGGGCAGAGGCGGTCGCGGTGCAGTTGCAGCGCGAGGGCGCGGCGCGATCTCTGGTCGTGACCAATCCGACGCCGTACTACCTGAACCTGGGCGACGTAACGTTGCTGCACGCGTCGGGCGATACCCGCCTGGGCAACCCGCATGTGGCACCGTTCGGCAGCGTCGCGATTCCGATACCCGGCGATGCCCCGGACGGACGTTTGAGTGCACGCTTGAACTGGATCGATGATGACGGCCGCCTGCTGCCCATCGTTCGCGAGCTGGGCCACGGGGGGTAGTGGACCTGCAGACGGGCGGCAACCGGGGCTGTCAACGCGCCGGGCCGCGCCAGACTTGCGCAGCCGGCCTGCAGGAGGGTATACCGTTCGGCATCACGGTTTGAGGCGGCACGTTCCTGGCTATGGACCCATCCGCTGGCGAGGTTCTGAACGAGACGCCTGCGCGGCGGCCAGTCGTGCGTCTTGGGCTTTTGCTGGCCCCCTGTGTGCTCGCGCCTGGCATCGCCATGGCAGCCTCCTGCAGTGGCGGTGGCGGCCACACGGACTTCCAACCACCCGCGCTGGTGGAGTTCACCGCGCGCGACGTTCCTGTGGGCGCCGGCCTGACCCCGTGGCTGCCCGTCAATGGCGGCGCGTCCACCAACGAGTTCCGCTGCGATGCGGACGCCCCCATCGACTATAGGATGGAGACGCACGGTGGGTTCATCCGTGAGCGCTATCACGAAAGCGGCGCAGAGTATGTAGTGTATGAGACCGGCGTTGCGGGGGTCGGCATGGCGTTCCTGGCGGAATTCGAACGCAGCACCCGCGGACGCCCATCAGCAATGGGCTACGACGAGGTGGTGCTGCATGCCGGCGACAGCGGCACCGGGCCGGTGGGGGCGCGGCTGAAGGTGAAGTACATCCGCACCGGCAACATCGCCTACGGCACCGCCACCAGCACGCGGGAAATGGTGATCGAGTCACGCCTGTATGAAGGTGGCGCCGGTCCACTGCGGCATCAGCTGTGGGTAGGTGCAACGACCCTGAAGGTGCAGGACCGCCCCAGCTGCCGCATGCGCACGCAGGAGGTCAACATGGGGTTCGTGCCGGTGGCGGCGTTCACCGGCGTGGGATCCATCGCCGGCGAACGCAGCTATGAGCTGGTGCTCGACTGCGAAGCCGGTGTCGGGCGTGTGGACTATCAGGTGGTTCCCACCACGGCGGTGCTGGATGCCGCACAGGGCATCGCCGAGGCCAGCGGCGGGGTGGTCGGGGTGGGCTATCAGTTCCTCAACGGCGATGGTTCGCCGATGCGCTTCTATGGGTCCGATGAGTTTGGCCGGGGCTCGGCCAACGCCGAGATCCTGCGCAAGACCTTTGGTGTGCGCTATCGGCAGACCCTTCCGGCCATCACGCCCGGCCCCGCCAACGCGGGGTTGACCTTCAGCCTGACCTTCCCCTGAGGCCGCATGCCCTATCACGTGCAAGCAAAGACAGGATTGCGCGCGGCCTGCTGGAGCAGTGCCTTGTGGCTGCTGTTCCTCGCGCCGGCCGCGCAGGCCGACGTGACCGTGGAAGGCACGCGGGTGATCTATGCGGCAGGCCAGCGTGAGGCGGCGCTGCGATTGAAGAATGACGGCGAACGCGCGTCGCTGGTGCAGGCGTGGGTGGCCGACGGCAACCTTCAGCAGGCTCCGGAAGCCTCCGCAGCGCCGTTCGTGCTTGATCGCCCGATGCTGCGGCTGGACCCCGGTGCATCCCACGCACTGCGGATAAGAGGCATCGCCCCGCAGCTGCCGACGGGCGACCACGAGCACCTGTACTGGCTGAACGTGGTGGATGTGCCCGCACGCGAGGCCAAGGCGGATGACAACGTAGTGCAGGTGGCCATCCGCTTCCGCATGAAGCTGTTGTACCGCCCGCAGGGGCTCGGGGCGCCGGTGAATCCTGACGGCCAGGTGAGCATGGCAGCAGGCGCGGGCGGGCTGGCGCTGCGCAATGCCGCACGGCACTACTTCAACCTGGCGGGCATGACATTGGTCTCCGCCACCGGCGAGCGGGCGGTGGACGCGTTCTACCTGGCCCCCGGTGAGAGCCGGACATTGGCGCTGCCCGAGGGGTTTGCCGGTCCGCTGACAGCGGTGCGCTATGAGTGGGTGGACGATGATGGCGTGCTGCATGCGGTGACGCGAGCGCTCTGACGGCACCAGGGTGTGCGCATGTCGGCATCGGCGTGCGCGTGGCGCTGTTGCCGGTGCGGGGCGCTGGCAGTTGGGGATGTGCCGGGCCTGGTTGGGAAGCGCGTCAGCGGCGCGCACGAGCCCTGAAACACGGGCGTCTGCGGGTATGCGACAATGCCGCCCGCTGCATGAATGTCTCCGTCTGTGTACCGCAGTGCTTGCTGATGGCAAGCCGGTTGTGCGCATGATGGGTTGCCACCGGAAAAGGGTGGCCGGGTGTGGAAACCCGTTTGGTCGATTGATGTTTGATGTCTGCGCTTGCCAGTCGGCGTCGCCTCGTGTGACGCCGGCTGGCAATCCGCTCGCGTTCCATGGCGGGCGGTACGTGGGGTGTACGCAAGTGCGCCCACCGGCCGATTAATCGACCACCGGTTTCCACACACGTACCGTCCCGCCGCCTTTGTTAAGGGCGGTGGCACCGTAGCCTTGTACGGAGACCCGCCGTGAATCCTTCGGACATTCCCCCTCTGCGCACCCAGTACGCCCCGGCCAACGCCGATGAGGGCGAGGAAGCGAGCGCAACGCCCGACCCCAGCAACCTGATCGCGCTGCTGCACCAGATCGGCCGCGGCGTAGCTGCCGACGGCCAGCCCTGGCCCGAGCGCCACCAGCTGCCAGGCCGCTGCCTGGCGCTGGCCGACAGCGACGGCGCGTTGGCCGGCCTGCGCATCGTCAACGAGATCCTGCTGGCCGCCGAGCGCGCCCGCCAGAACGGCGGCCCGGAGCACTACGTGGGCGACCGTGTGATGGAAGGGCTGAAGCTGGCCGCGCTGGCGCTGACCAACCACGCCATTTTTCGTCTGCACCCCGAGTAGACCTATGCCGAGCGTGGATGCTGTCGGTGTAGAGCCGGGCCTGCGCTCGGCTCACCGGGCAAAACGCAGCCGAGCGTGGGCTCGGCTCTACAGGATATTCGCATCCTGCCTGGATGCCGTTGGCGGATGGCCCCGCGTTCTGTAGAGCCGAGCCTGCGCTCGGCTCATCGGGCAAAACGCAGCCGAGCGTGGGCTCGGATCTACAGGATATTCGCATCCTGCCTGGATGCCGTTGGCGGATGGCCCCGCGTTCTGTAGAGCCGAGCCTGCGCTCGGCTCATCGGACGAAACGGAGCCGAGCGTGGGCTCGGCTCTACAGGATATTCGCATCCTGCCTGGATGCCGTTGGCGGATGGCCCCGCGTTCTGTAGAGCCGAGCCTGCGCTCGGCTCATCGGGCAAAACGCAGCCGAGCGTGGGCTCGGCTCAACAGGATAGTCGCATCCTGCCTGGATGCCGTTGGCGGATGGCCCCGCGTTCTGTAGAGCCGAGCCTGCGCTCGGCTCACCGGACGAAACGGAGCCGAGCATGGGCTCGGCTCTACAAGGGGTCCATGCCAGCTCAGAAATCCAGGGTGGCCGACAACAACACCGTCCTCGGCGCACCCAATGCCAGGCTCGACAACAACGGCATGCCCCAATACGCCTTGTTGGTCACGTTGTTCACCGTGGCGCGCAGCGCCAGCGGCCTGCCGGCCAGTGTGGTGCTGTAGCGCGCGCCGACATCGAAAAGCGTGCGCCCAGGCACCGAAAGGTGGTTGTCGGCACTGATGTACTGCTTCGACATCGCCGTGGCAGTGCCGGTCAGGGTCAGGCCTTCCAGCGCGGGCACATCCCATTCCACGCCCAGCTTGGCCTGCCGCTGCGCAACCGCTGTGGCCATGCGGCCTTCATTCACGCCGCCCGCCGTGCGGGTCAGTTTCGGCTGCACATAGGCCACGCCGCCCAGCAGGCGCACGCCGTCCAATGGCGCACCGAAGAAGCCCCATTCCACACCGCGGTTCCGCTGTTCGCCGCCGAACGAGAAGATATTCGTGACCGGATCGGTGTAGCTGCTCGGTCGCTTGATCTCGTACACGCTGAAGGTGTGCGCGAAGCGGCCCAGGTCCAGCTTCAGGCCCAGCTCCTTCTGCTTGGTGCGGAACGGTGCGAACACATCACCGGCATTGGCGGCGGTCATCGGCGCGGTGGCGCCCTGGCTGAGGCCTTCGATGTAGTTGGTGTAGAGGGAGACCGTGTCGGTCGCCTTCACCAGCAGCGCCGCTGCCGGGGTGGTGGCGCTCTCGTCGTAGCGCGAGGTGCGTGCACCCGTGGCCACGTTGAAGGTCTCGCTGACCACCTGCTGGCGGCGCACGCCCAGCGTCAACTGCACGCGCTCACCGGCGAAGGACAAGGTGTCGGCGAAGCCGATGCTGTCCAGCCGCAGTTCGGTATGCGAGATGTGCGGCGCTACGAACGGCGCGGCCGGGCCCCACACCGGGTTGTAGAGGTTGGTGATCCAGTCCCAGCCCGGCACGCTGCGGCGGCCGTAGTCGTTCTGGGTGTGCTGGTAGTGGGTCACGTTGGCAGCCCACTGGTGGCCGACGCTGCCGGTGTGGAACGAACCGCGCAGGCCGGCATCGGCGGACTGCTTCCTGATATCGAAGGCGAGCTGGCCGATTACCGTGGTGAAGTCACCGGCCGGGTTGAGGATCTGCGCGCTGATCGAACCGTTGTAGCGGTAGTCGGTCCTGCTGGTGCCGTAGGCCAGGTAGGCCAGCAGGCTATCGTTGATGTCCAGCTCGCCGCGCAGCATCGCGCCCTTGTCCTGGCTGTCCACGTAGGCCCAGTCCGGGTTGATCAGCGTATCGCCACGCGGCGGCCGCGGAATGGCGACGCCGGGTGCCAGGCCGACGCCACGTGCGGGGCCGTCAACACGGTCATCGGTGCTGTAAAGATCGGCCGACAGCCGCGCACGTTCGCCGCGCCAGTCCAGTGCCAGCGAACCGAGCTGCACCTTCTTGCGCTGCTTGTCCACGGCGCCATCGCCATCACGGTACGCGCCGTTGAAGCGGATGCCGAACTGCTTGTCCGCTCCGAGCCGACGGCCCATGTCCACATGGGTGCCGAACTGCGCATCGGAGGCGAAGTTGGCGCTGACCCGCAACAGCGGCTGCTCGCCAGCGCGCTTGGGCACCAGGTTCACCGCGCCGCCCACCGAGCCGCCCGGCGGCATGCCGTTGAGCAGCGCGGAGGGGCCCTTCAGTACCTCGATGCGTTCGAACATTTCCGGCGAGGTGCGGTAGTAGGGCGCCATGCCACTCAGCCCGTTGAAGGTGGTGTCGCTGGTGCTGGAGGCGAAGCCTCGGATTGCGTAGTTCTCGCTCCAGGAACCGGTGACGCCGTTGCTGAACACCGTGGGGTCGGTGGCGGCGATGACGTCGGTCAGGTCCTTGGCCTGGCGGTCGCGGATGAAGGACTCGGTGTAGCTGACCGTACTGAACGGCGTATCCATGAAGTCCTTGTCGCCGAGCAGGCCGATGCGACCGCCGGCCGCGACCTGGCCGCCGGCATAGTCGCCGGTCACGCGGCGCTGTTCCTGCACCTGCACCGAGGGCAGGGTGGACGGCGCGGTGTCGGCCAGCGCGGCACACGATGCCATCAGGCCAAGCGCGAGCGCCGATGCGCGGTAGCGGCGGGCCACCCTGTGTGGATGTCGCTGGCTGCAGCACGCGGCGGCTGCTTGGTTTTGTGGAGAGGAGAAGGGGTACACGGTCATGCCTGGGTCCTGTGAATCGCGAGGGCGAGCGCGCCTGGCGCGCGGCCATCGGCAAGCACGGGGGAGGGCGCAGCGCGGGGTTGTCGGCTGGGTGGGGACCTGGCGGGAAGTGAGCCACGGGCTCGATCCGGACGGCGCCATGATTGCGAACCAGACGCATTCCGAATTAGTTGAGTAAATTAAACTAAATCAACCGAAGCGGACAAGAGGGTCCCTTTGCTGGCACCCTCGGCAGGGTATGAACACGCAACGCGAAACCACGGTGCCGCCGCGCGGCCGCCCGCCGACCATTACTCCCGAGCGCCTGGCCGACATCGGCATCCGCCTGGGCCTGCCCAACCTGACCATGGCCAACGTGGCCGCCGAGCTCGCGGTCACCCAGGCCGCGCTGTACAAGCGCGTGGCCAACCTGGAGGCGCTGAAGCGCCTGGTGGCCCAGGCCGTGTTCCAGCGCTGGCAGATTCCCCGCGCCTCGGCCGATGCGGCGGGTGGCCTTCAGAGCTACCTGATGGTGTTCGTGGAATCGTTGTGCGAGGTGGTGAAGGCGCATCCCGGGTTGCCGCCCTACCTGCTGCGGCGCACGGTGGCGACCGCGCCGATGCTGGAGAAGATTGCCTCGCACCAGGCGCATGTGGCCGAGGTCTTCGGCCTGCCGATGGACAAGGCACGCTGGCTGCTGGCCACGATCGCGTTCTACTGCATCGCCGGCGCCGACACCATCTACGCGATTGCGGATGACGAAGAGGGCCAGGTGATCTCCGAGTTCAAGCAGGGCATGCGGGCGCTGGTGATCGGGTCGTTGCAGTTGTTGGAAGCGGAGCACGCGGACGGATCACCGTGATCCCATCCACGCATGGCGTGGATCTACAATGCGGCCATGCCAGCCACGCCTACCCTTGAAGATATGCGCCGCTATGCGGTGGCGCGCACCCTGTTCAAGCCGACCACGCTGCTGACCGCGATCCGGAAGCTGGGCTTCGTGCAGGCCGACCCGATCCGGGCGCCGGCACGCGCGCAGGACCTGACCCTGCGGCATCGGGTGAAGGACTATCGCGCAGGTGATCTTGAACGTCGTTATGCGCGCCTGCCGGTGGAAGAGGACTGCCTGGTGAACTACGGCTTCCTGCCGCGCGAGCATCTGGCACTGATGCATCCGCGCGTGTCCAAGCGCGAGTGGGATGCCGAGACCCACCGCCGCGCGGCCGAGGTGCTGGCGTTCGTGCGCGAGCGCGGCAGCGTGCACCCCCGCGAGGTCGACCAGGCGTTTGCGCATGGGCGGGTGACCAACTACTGGGGCGGCACCAGCAATGCCAGCACGCACCTGCTGGATGGCATGCACTACCGCGGCCTGCTGCGCGTACAGCGGCGCGACAGTGGCACCCGCATCTATGCAGTGGCCGCGCATGCCGAGCTGGATGCCAGCGAGCAGGCACAGATCGAACGCGCCGCTGCCCTGATTGATCTGGTGGTGCGCAAGTACGCGCCGCTGCCGTCGGCCAGCCTGACCTATCTGGTGCGCCTGCTGGGCTATGGTGCACCGCATCTGGCCGAGCAGACCCGCAAGGCATTGGCGCTGGCCAAGCAGCAGCTGGCCAGCTGCACGCTGGAAGGCACCACCTGGTACTGGCCGGCAGACGAGAATCCACGCTCGCGCAGGCACGCGCCAGACGAGCAGGTGCGCCTGCTGGCGCCGTTCGACCCGGTGGTGTGGGACCGCCGCCGTTTCGAGTTGCTGTGGGAATGGGTCTACAAGTTCGAAGCGTACACGCCTGCGGCGAAACGCCAGTACGGCTACTACGCGCTGCCGGTGTTGTGGCACGACCAGGTGGTGGGCTGGGCCAATCTCAGCGTGCGCGAGGGTGAGTTGGTGTCCAGCGTGGGCTATGCCGGCAAGTCGCTGGCCCGCGACAAGGTGTTTCGTGGCGCGCTTGAAGACGAACTGCAGCGCATGGCCGCTTTTCTGTAGAGCCGAGCCATGCTCGGCTGCGCGTTGCGCTGAGCCGCGTTTCGGTATCCATGAGACCCACCTATTGCGCGCGGGGCGCACGAATGGCAGCCGAGCATGGGCTCGGCTCTACAAGGCGATGATCGAGGCGGACCCTTGAGCAATCTCAACGACGCGCATGCACTGGCCAGCGGATCTCGAACGCGCTGCCGCCGCGTTCGGTCGGGCGGCACTGCGCCGTTCCGTGATGGGCCACGGCAATCGCCCGCACCACGGCCAGGCCCAGCCCGGAGCCTCCGCTCTGCCGCGATCGCGAGACATCGGTGCGCTGGAACGCCTCGAAGATGCTGTCGCGAAGCTCGTCGGGCACGCCGGGGCCGCCGTCTTCCACTGTCACGGTGCAATGGCCTTCGGCCAGCGTGACACGAACCCGCAGTGGGCAGGGGACGGCATGGCGTCGTGCGTTTTCCAGCAGCGCCAGCACCGCCTGGCGGATGCGGGCCGGATCGCAGTCCGCCAGTGACGGCCGTGCCTCCAGGGTCACCGAAAACCCGCTTTCGGCCAGTGCTTCGGACATTGCTTCCACCACCGCGGCCACCTGCACGCTGACGTCGCTGCGCTGCAGGCGCAGATCGAGGTGACCGCTCTCGGCCAGGCTGACCACGCGCAGGTCTTCGATGATGCGGGTGAGTCCTTCGAGCTGGGTGAGCATGCTGTTGAACTGCTCGGGGCCCGGCTCGAACACACCCTCGGCAATACCCTGCAAGCGGCCGCGCAGGATGGTCATCGGCGTGCGCAGTTCGTGCGCGATCGCCGCGTTCCAGAACACGCGGTTCTCGGACATCCGGCTGAGCCGTTCGGCCATCGAGTTGAAATCACTGACCAGCGTGGCCGCTTCGGCCATCGTGGTGTCGCCGCCACGTGCACGTGCGTCCAGATCCCCGCTGGCCACCCGGCGCAGGCTCTCGGCCACCGAGTTCAACGGGGTGATGATGCGCCGGGTCAGGCGCGAGGCGACCAGCGTGGCGAAGATGACCACTACGGTGGCGGTCAAGCCGATCCACAGCCATTCCAGCCCGGACGGCATGATCGTTTCCGGCGCGTCGTACCAGCGCGGATAGAACACCTCCAGCAGGTAATAGAACAGGTAGAAGCCACTGATCGACAGCACCGTCGAACACAGCGAGGCGACCGTGATGGAGAGGGTGATCTGGCGGCCGATGCTCTTGCCTTTGGGATTCATCGATCAGTCCAGGAAACGGTAGCCGACGCCACGGATGGTGGCGGGAATGCCGATCACGCCCACCTCTTCAAGCTTGCGCCGCAGCTTGCTGACGTGGCTGTCGACGGTACGTTCCTGCGCATCACCTTCGGGCAGGCAGGCATGCAGCAGGTCCGCGCGCGTATGCACTTGGCGCGGCGCGCGCGCCATATGCACCAGCAGCCGGAACTCGGTGAGGGTGACGTTCAGTGCGTGCACCTGCTCGCCGTGGCCCACCGTCACCTCGTGGCTGCGCAGGTCGATCTCGAACGGCCCCTGGCGGATCAACCCGTTGGGTTCTTCGGCGGCGGTGGGGGCACTGCGGCGCAGCACGGCCTGGATGCGTGCAACGATCTCAGCGGGATTGAATGGTTTGGCCACGTAGTCGTCGGCACCCACGCGCAGGCCGGTCAGCCTGTCCACGTCCTGGTCGAGCGCGGTGAGCATGATCACTGGCGTGTTGCCGCGCCGCCGCAGTTCGCTTAATACCTGCCAGCCATCGAGCTTGGGCATCTGCACGTCCAGCAGCACCAGGTCCGGGCGCAGCTGGCGATGGCTGGCGAGCGCCGCCTCGCCGTCGGCGGCGCGTGCGCTGCGCAGGCCGGAACGGGCCAGGTAGGCACCGAGGATATCGGCGATTTCGCCTTCATCTTCGGCAATCAGGACCAGGGGCGCGGGTCGGCTACGGAGTTCATGTCTCGTTGCGTGCTGCGGGTTCGAGGGCAGGGCGGGAAGGGACTGGGTCATCGGCCGCGCTCCATGGCCTGTGCTTCCTCGTCGGCTGCCCAGGCCAGTGTGGCCAGCACCAGCGTGCGCTGCAGGCTGGGTTCCACCGCAGCCGCGCCGCGCAGCTGCTGCAGCATCAGGGTGGACACCGCCGAGGGTAGCTTGCTCCAGCGCGAGGCCATGGGGGTGGCGTCCACCCGGGCCTGCAGCCGTGCAGCCATGCCCGCGATGGTGTGCAGGCGGACTGCCAGCAGGGCGGCCACCACGGTGGCCACAAGGGCAAGCAGCAGATGCAGGTTGACGTTGGCGGCCGGGTGCGTCGCCGCCCAGACCGCCAGGCCGATCAAGGCCAGCGATGCGAGAGACCCGGTGCGGCGGGTGCGGCCGGGCCCATCACTGCCGAACCCCACCAGGGCGGCGGCCCCGAAGCCGGCCAGCAATGGCAGGCCCGGATACGGCGCGACCCACATCCACGTGCTGGTCGATGCCAGCACCAGTGCTATCAACCATGGCGAAGGCGCACACCAAGCCAGGTAGGCACGGCGCACATCGATGGGTGGCAGGTCCGGGTAGGAAAGGGACACGGCAGGCAGGCAGTCGGCGAGGCCGACGAGGCTAGCGACCGTTGATGGAGATTCGGTCGAGATTGTGTCGAGATTGCGTGGACGCGGAGCTATCGCGTTCAGGCGTGGCGCTGGTGCCTGAACGGCCGCGACGCCTCCATGCAATCTCCACGGTGGCTCCAAGAAACGTCCATCAGTGTCTTCCAGACTGCGGCTCCGGCGGTCGCATTGGGCGACTGCCCGCAACCGGGCGTTTCGATGAGCAACCGCAGGACCTGGATCATTGCCGCCGCCGTGGCCACGCTGGCCGCCGGTGCTGGATGGTGGACGTTTGCAGGCGGCGATGATGCCGCGCTGATCACCGCGCCGGCAAGGGTGGCGGATCTGGAGAAGACCGTACAGGCGGTCGGCCGGGTCCATCCGAAGGAGCTGGTGGCGGTGGGCGCGCAGGTGTCCGGCCAAGTCAAGCGCCTGCATGTGGTGCTGGGCCAGCGCGTGCGGGCCGGCGATCTGATCGCCGAGGTCGATTCACAACCGCAGCGGATCGCGCTGCGAAGCGCCGAGGCGGCCACCAATGCGCTGCATGCCCAGCATGCGGCCAGCCAGGCGCGCTATGTGCAGGCCAGCCATGCCTACGAGCGGCAGTCGCAGCTGGTGGTGTCGCGGCTGGTTTCCCAGGAAGGTTTCGAAGCCGCGCGCGTGGCACGCGACGCAGCACGTTCGGAGGTGGCTGCGCTGCAGGCGCAGATCGACCAGGCGGTGACCCAGGTCGAAACTGCACGGATCAATCTGGGCTATACCCGCATCGTCTCGCCCAGCGACGGCTACATCGTGGCCATCGTCACCAAGGCCGGGCAGACGTTGAACTCCATGCAGACCACGCCGACCATCGTGATGCTGGCGCAGATGGATACGATGACCGTGCGTGCCGAGATCGCCGAGGCGGATGTGGAACTGGTCGCACCCGGCCAGCCGTTGTGGTTCTCGACGCTGGGGCCGAGCGGGCGCCGTTATGAATCCCATCTGCAGCAGCTGGAGCCAGCGCCGACCTCGATTGCCGAGGCCGCTTCCGGCAATGTGGGCGGCTCTGCGCAGACGCCGAAAGCGGTGTACTACGCCGGGCTGTTCGATGTAGCCAATCCTGGCCTGAAGCTGAAGCCTTCGATGACGGTGAAAGTGACCCTGCAGCTGGCGCGGGTCGCCAACGCGCTGCAGGTGCCATTGACGGCACTGGCCGAGCCGGATGACAAGGATGGCAACCGCGGCACCGTGCGCGTGGTCGATGCCAAGGGCCGCGCTGAGGAACGTGCGGTGACGACCGGCCTGCGCACCGCCACCGCCGTGCAGATCCTGTCTGGCCTGAAAGCGGGCGAGAACGTGGTGGTTGGCCAGGCGCCCAGCGGTGGCGACGCCGAACCCGCCAGCCTGCTGGGGATGTGAGCATGGCCCATGCACTGCTGGAACTGGAGGGCGTATCGCGCGCCTATCGCTCGGCCGCCGGCGAGGTGGTGGTGCTGAAGGAGGTCTCGCTGCGCATCAACGCCGGCGAGTTCATCGCCATCATTGGCCCCTCGGGTTCGGGCAAGTCCACGCTGATGAACATCCTGGGCTGCCTGGACCGGCCGACCGAGGGCAGCTATCGCGTGAACGGCGAGGCCACCGAACAGATGGCGCCGGACGCGCTGGCACGCCTGCGCCGTGAGCATTTCGGCTTCATCTTCCAGCGCTACAACCTGATGGAGAACCTGAGTGCCACCGAGAACGTAGCGCTGCCGGCAGTCTATGCGGGCGTGGACGCACAGACGCGCACTGCGCGCGCACGCACGCTGCTGGAAGCGCTGGGGCTGGGCGAACGCACCGGGAACCGGCCGGGTCAGCTGTCCGGTGGCCAGCAGCAGCGCGTGTCCATTGCCCGCTCGCTGATGAACGGCGGCGCGATCGTGCTGGCCGACGAGCCGACCGGTGCGCTCGATCACGCCAGTGGCCAGCAGGTGATGGCCGAGCTGAAGCGCCTGCACGCGCAGGGCCACACGGTGATCCTGGTGACGCATGATGCGGCGATCGCCGCCAACGCGGCGCGGGTGATCGAGATCGCCGACGGCCGGGTGGTGGCCGACCGCGCCGAGCCGGGATTGCTGGCTGCGGGCGCAGGATGCGGGACCGAGCGTGCCGCGTCGCCGGTCGCCGAGCGCCGCGCACGCAGGGACGCGGTCCGCGAAGCGGCACGCATGGCCGTGCGTTCGATGCTGGCCCATCGCCTGCGCACGCTGCTGACCATGCTCGGCATCATCATCGGCGTGGCGGCGGTGGTGACTGTGGTTGCGCTGGGCAAGGGCGCACAAGCGCAGGTCGAATCCCAGATCAACGCGCTGGGCGCCAGCACCCTGGAGATCTTCCCGGGCGCAGATTTCGGTGACCCGCGCTCGGCGGAAGTCGAAACGCTGGTGGTGGCCGACGCGGACCATCTTGCGGCGTTGAGTTATGTGGACAGCGTCAGTCCGAACCTGACGGGATCGGTGGCGGCACTGCAGGGCAACCGTCGTGCCAACACCCAGGTGCTGGGCGTAGGGGCCGACATGCCGCGCGTGCGGGGGCTGCGGCTGAAGGCCGGTCGCTTCTTCACCGACGCCGAAGTCGATGCGCACCGCGCAGTGGGCGTGGTCGACCAGAAGGCGGCGAAGGCGCTGTTCACTGGCAATCCCATCGGCAGCACGGTGCTGCTGGGTGGCATGCCGGTCGAGGTGATCGGCGTGGTCGGCCCCAATGCGTTCGCCGGTGGTGCAACCCCCACGGTCTACGTGCCGTACACCTCGGCGGCTTCCCGGCTGCTGGGCAGCCAACGCCTGGAGAGCATCACCGTGCGCGTACGCGACAACGTACCCACCAATGCTGCCGAAGCCTCGCTGGGCGCCGAGCTCGAGCGCCTGCATGGCCGTCGTGACTTCTTCATCTACAACGCCGACCAGATCCGCAAGGCGGTGATGAAGTCCAGCCAGACCATGGCCGCGTTGGTTTCGGCGATCGCGGCGGTGGCGCTGGTGGTGGGCGGCGTAGGCGTGATGAACATCATGCTGGTGTCGGTGAAGGAGCGCGTGCGCGAGATTGGCGTGCGGCTGGCGGTGGGGGCGCGGCAGAACGACATCCTGCGCCAGTTCCTGATCGAGGCGGTGCTGATCTGCCTGTTCGGCGGTGTGCTGGGGGTGTTGCTCGCGTTCGCTGTGGGTGCGCTGTCGAGCCTGTTGTCGCTGGGCGTGCCGTTCCTGTTCTCGCCGGGGCCGGTGCTCGCCGCACTGGCGTGCTCTTCGGCCATCGGGCTGGGCTTTGGCTACTTTCCGGCACGCACTGCCGCGCAGCTGGACCCGATCCAGGCATTGGCGGCGGAGTAGGGGCGCACCCGGTGACATCGTAGCCGCCATCACGGCCGGCGTTGCGGTAGAACGGCAGCAGCCACAGGTGGCTGATGCCGGGTTCACGGTGACCAGCCTGCTGCGCGGCATGGCAGCGGTCGGTGAACCGGATGGCACCGCATCATTACGCGGCATCCACGGTCCCTGCATGCCTGGGCGCGCACAGTGAACCCTCACCCGATGCGCCGAGGAGACTTCCTGCATGGCCCGTCGCAAGATGCTTCGCATTGCCACGTTCAACGTCAACGGCATCGGCACACGCCTGCCGCAGCTGCTGGACTGGCTGCACAGGGAATCGCCGGATGTGGTTGCCCTGCAGGAACTGAAGGCGACCGACGCCGCGTTTCCGGCTTCGGCATTGGAAGAGGCTGGCTACGGCGCGCTCTGGCAGGGCGAGGCGCGGTGGAACGGCGTGGCGCTGCTGGCACGAGGGACCACGCCGGTCGAGAGCCGCCGCCGATTGCCGGGCGAGCCCAAGGACACCCAGAGCCGCTACCTGGAGGCGGCGGCGCATGGCATTGTGGTGGGTGCACTCTACCTGCCCAACGGCAATCCGCAGCCCGGGCCCAGGTTCGACTACAAGCTGCGCTGGATGGAGCGCCTGATCCGGCATGCGCGCAGCCTGGTCGAGCTGCCGCACCCTGCGCTGCTGCTGGGTGATTTCAATGTGATTCCCACCGACGCCGATGTCTATGACCCCAAAGCCTGGCGCCGCGACGCGCTGCTCCAGCCGGAGGTGCGCGAGGCCTTCGAACGACTGCTGGCGCAGGGCTGGACCGATGCGGTGCGGAAGGTGCACGGCGACGCCACGATCTACACCTTCTGGGACTATTTCCGCCAACATGCCGAGCGCGACCGTGGGTTGCGCATCGATCATCTGCTGTTGAATCCCGTACTGGCCGAGCGACTGAAGGACGCTGGCGTCGACCGCTGGGTACGCCTGCAGGAAAAGGCCAGCGACCACGCGCCGGCCTGGGTGACGGTAAGCGCGTGATCAACGCGCGGCTGGGTCTTCGCGACGCTCGCGGCGTACCCGTGCGCGGGTGCGGTACAGGCGGCTGTCCGCTTTCTGGATGGTGTCGGCCACCGGTTCGCCAGGCGTGTTGATGGCCGCACCCATCGAGAACGCGCTGGGCGAGAGCGCGGCGTGGTCCTGGTACCAATGCTCCAGTTCGCTCAGCCGGCCGTCCGCAGGCGCGACCAGTACCACCATGAATTCGTCGCCGCCCAGTCGCACCACCGTCTCATCCCTGCCCAGCGGTGAGCGCAGGAACGTGGCGAACTCGACCAGGACGGCGTCGCCACGCCGGTGGCCCTGGGTGTCGTTGATGTGCTTGAAATGGTCCAGATCGAACATCACGCAGGCCCAGCGCTCGTCAATCAGTTCATCCAGCCGGTGCAGGTAGCGCCGGTTGTAGCACTGGGTGAGCGGATCCTTGAAGGACATTTCGCGCAGCTGCTGCTCCTGCATCCGCAGCGCGGTGACGTCCTGAGCATGTCCCAGCACGTAGGGCGGGCTGGCTTCGTTGTCGAGCACGTTGTGATACGCCCAGTAGTGGCGCGTTCCGTCCGCGGCGATCAGCTCGATCACACCCGCGTCGGTGTGGTTTGCCTGGATCCGAGCGAGGTAGGCATTGAAGCCCGCGCGTTTTTCCGGCGGCATCAGGTCACACAGGCTGCGCCCGATCATCTGGCTTTCCTCGAAACCCAGTGATTGCACGGCCGCCGGATTCACCGAGGTCAATGTTCCGTCCAGCGTGTGCGTGCAGATCAGGCCCAGGCTGTAGTGGAACAGTCGCCGATAGCGGGTTTCGCTCGCTTCCAGCGCATCGAGCGCGGCTCGCTCGTCCGTGATGTCCTGGATCGCTCCGACCAGGCGCGGATGCCCGTCGATCTGTTGCCGGCTGCCAACGACGCGCGTCCAGATCGAGCGACCGTCGGCCGTGGTCATCGGTAGCTGCACTTCCCAGGACGTGCCTTCGTCGATGCAACGCTGCACTGCTGCCCGGATGATGTTGCGGCTGTCTTCGCGATAGAACGACAGCGCGGTGTCGAGCGTCGGTTCAAAGTTGCTGCGCACGCCGTGCAACTGCTTGGTCTCGCGGGTCCAGCGCACTTCGTTGGTCACAAGATCCATCTCCCAGCCGCCCACCCGCGCGGCGCGGTTGGTGCGCTCCAGGAAGTCTTCGCTGCGTTTCAGCTCACGATGCAGCGCTTTGGCCTGACCCACCTGCGCCATCAGCGTGCTGCGCTGCTCCAGCACCTGGGTGGTTACCCGGGCAAGGTGCACCATCAGCTCGCGCTGGGACGGAGACAGCACGCCGGGCATCGGATCGAGCAGGCACAATGTGCCGATGCGTGCGCCGTGCGCGGAGCCCAGAGGGATGCCAGCGTAGTGACGGATGCGCGGCCCGCCCGTCACCAGTGGATTGGTGGAAAAACGCGGATCCTGGCGTGCATCGGCTATCTCGAGCAGCTCGTCCTGGCGTATGGCATGGGTGCAGAAGGAAATTTCGCGGGCCGTTTCACTGACGCCCTCAAGGCCGATGTTGGCCTTGAACCACTGGCGGTCTTCGGCCACCACGCTGATCAGGCCCATGGTCATGCCGGTCGCGGCGCGGGCGGCGGCGACAATGGCATCGAACACCGGCTCCGGCGGCGTGTCCAGCAGGTGCAGTCGTTCGATTTCGAGCAGTCGTTCGGCTTCGTCCATGGTGCTTTTCAGGGCAGGGTGGCGAGGGCGGCTTCGGCGGCTGTCGGGCACTACGCTAGTGCGTACCGCGTTATGTATCGCCATGACGGGGTGATGCCGACGTGACGCATCGCGGTCAGGGTTTGCGGGGCCCGCGCGAGGGCCGCACTGAAACGTGACGGTGGTCGCGAACATGCCAGCGCCAAGGGAAGTCCACCGCGCGGGTGATGCCGATGCGGGGCCCGACCACCGGATCTGCCGGAGGCGGCACGCCATCGCTGGCGATGACAATGCCGTGGCTGCCTGTCACCAGATCGGCGCCGTCGAAACTGCGGTCCAGCCCGAAGGCCTGCGAGAGCTTGCCGGGGCCGCTGGCCAGATCGTGGTCGCGGCGTGCGGCGGGACGCCGCGCCCGCATCTGGTCCAGCCCCTCGAGAGGTTCGATGGCGCGAAGCAGTACGGCGACGCCTTCGCCGATCTCTCCGCAGACAACGTTGCTGCCCCAGTGCATACCGTACGTGAAGTAGACATAGAGGTGTCCCGCCTCACCGAACATGCTGACCGTGCGCGGCGTTGGCCCGCGATAAGAGTGCGCGGCCGGATCGTCGCTGCCGGCATAGGCTTCAACCTCGACGATGCGGCCGACGCGACCATCGTTGCGCACCAGCAGCTTGTTGAGCAGCTCCGGGGCGAGCTCGGTTGGCGGGCGCCGGTAGAAGCCGCGCGGGAGGCTCTGCAGGGAAACGGGCAACCAGTCCGGCACGAGAGTGGCAGGTTCGGGCGAGAGACCCTGGCACTGTGGCACTGGCGAGGTGAAACGTGCGCAGACGCCACGTCATTCCGGTGCAGGCGGAGCGGCCAGTGCCGCGCGGCGGGCGGCATAGACCTCGGGCGTCTGCGGCTTGATGAACAGTGCCACCAGTTCCGGGTATTCCCGCTTCACCGCGGTTTCGATGCGGGTGATGCAGGCTTCGATCTGCGGGGTCCGCCGGTCATCCTCGAACTCGGCGCTGAGCATGGCCACGACCTGTTCCGGCCCCATCTGCATGGTGGTCACGCCATTGGCGCGGCGCAGGTCCGGATCGGTTTCGGCCACCGCCATGATCCGCTCGGCCACCGCAGGATGGGCAGGCTCTCCAACCAGCAGGCCCTTGGTTTCACGGGCCAGAAGGAAGGCGGTCGCGGCCAGCACGCCGGCGATGCACAGTGACGCGACCCCATCAAGCACCGGCATGTCCAGCACCTGCGCGGCCAGCAGGCCGATCAACGCGAAGCCCAGGCCCAGAAGGGCGGCACTGTCCTCCAGCAATACAGTGAAGGTGGACGGGTCCTTGCTGCGGCGGAAGGCTTCGAAGTAGCCGAGTCTGCCCTTGGTACGCCGGAACTCCCGCAGCGCCACCCACCAGGAAGCACCCTCGAACAGGATGGAAATGCCCAGTACGCTGTAGCTCAGCGCGTGGTTGCTGGCGGGCTCCGGCCGGCGGATGTGCTGGATGCCCTCGTAGGCCGAGACGCCGGCACCAGCGGCGAACACCAGCAGGGCGACGATGAAGCTCCAGAAGTACAGCTCGCGGCCATAGCCGAAGGGATGGACCGGGTCCGGCGCCTTGCCGGCACGGCGCAGGCCGTACAGCAGCAGTACCTCATTGAGGGTGTCGACCAGTGAATGCACGCCCTCGCTGAGCATGGCCGAGCTGCCGGAGATGCCGGCTGCGATGAACTTGGCCACGGCAATGGCCAGATTGCCTGCGAGGGCTGCATAGATGACGAGACGGGAGCCGGTGGGAGCGGACATTTCGGCGGCGGGGCGGGGCGGACGCCTATTCTTCCCGATCAGCGCGTGCCCACTGCGTGCACGGTGCGATCAGCGGCCCTTGGGATTGAGATACAAACGCGCCCCATCCGATTCACGGTACCCCGTCCAGCGTCCGCCGCCCGACGCGCGGAACCGCCCGAACACCGTGTTGCTGGTGTCGGTCAGCTGCAGCTGGTTGCCTGACAGCACCCAGCGGTTGGCCGAGAAGAAGCCATCCGGACAGCCGGCAGGCACATAGGCACTGTAGCCGCCGAACCACTCGATGTTCTTCAGCTCGATGGTGCAGGTGCCGCCGTTCTCCTGGCCCAGTGTCCAGCTGCCGACCAGGTCGCTGTCGCGTACATCGCGGTCATCGCGCCGACGGTCATGGCCCCAGTCGTCGTTGTTGTCGTGGAAGCCGAAGCCCACGTCGATGCCTTTGCTTTCGCTGCGCGACTCGGACTGTGAGCTGCCACTGGTGGTGGTCTGCGTGGTCATCGAACCACTGTTCTGGATCTCGGTGCTGCTCGAATGGGTGGTCTGGTCGGTGCGGGTAGTCTGTTCGCCGATGCCGAACGAGGCGTCCTGGGCCAGGGCGGGCAGGGCCAGGACGCACAGCACCGACAGGCAGCTACGGGGAAGCAGGGCAGCCATCGCAGGATCCTCGGAAGGTGGATCGCGCGAGTATCGAACCGGTGGGGTGGGAGACGGTGTGAGGACGCGCGCTGAGGCAGCCCAGCGAAGGGTAGTGCCGGCCGCTGGCCGGCTCCCACTTGGCGCCCAGAAACCGAAGGAATGCCGGCCAGCGGCCGGCACTACCCGCAGCCAGGCATGGCCTGGCGCTACTGATCCGGCTTCACCCTTGCCACCCGTTTCCGGTACTCATACACGTTGTCACCGCGGATACGCTTGTCCTCGGTGCCGGTGATCCGGCCGACCTGCTGGTCCGAGCCGGTGACCGGTTTGGCCTCGATCTCGGTCTCGTGTTCGAAGGAGTGCGATTTGTCGGTGTTGCGGTAATAGCGGTACAGCGCCCAGTACAGCGCGGTTGCGCCGGCCGGACCTGCCGCCAACAGCCAGAGGCCACTGTCGTCGCTCATGTCGATGCCACCAGGAAGGCAATTGCGAGGGCTTCAATGACGGTGCCGGTGGCCAGGGCCGCCAGCAGCATCTTCCATTGCTGCACGGGCACGCTGCCCATGGTTTCGCCGGTACGGCCGTTCACTGCGATGTAGTGCAGCATGCCGCCGTTCTTTCCGGGCTGGTGATACGAGTACAGCCACACCGGCAGGTACATCGACACCCAGCGCGTTCCATGCACCTCCAGCTGCTCCTGTTCCCAACGCACGCCACGGTTGTAGCGCCTCACCGAACCTTCCACCTGCGCGCGGGCGATCGACAGCAGCTGGTCTTCCAGCCGCGGCCGCAGCTTCTCCACGTCGAGGTTGCGCTTCTCAGAGGTGAAGCCGGCCAGGTATGAGGCGTTCCATTTCACCGCGTTCTTGGTGTCGAACGGCAGGATGGTGTTGATGATGTTGTTGGTGTTGGCGCGGGTATCCAGATTGCCGCGCTCGGCCGAGGATTCCAGGGGCAGGTCATCAACCGTGAAATCCACCTGGCGTTCGACCTGGTAGACATCTGCGTCGTACAGGGTGCGTTTGTTCTTCTCGCTGCCGACCGTGTATTGCCGGGTCTGGATCTCGCCCTTGCCGGCCACGGCCGCGCTGACATTGCTGTCCACGATCATGTAGGGCAGGAACACGCCCACCACGTTTTCCGGGGTGAACTGCTCCTTGAACGCCTTCAGCGCGAACATGCGGCGCTTGTCGACGAACTGGCGGATGCGCGCGACCGCATCATCCTTCTTGATGTGGAAGGGCAGCACCGCATCGGGCACCGCACCATTGCTGATCTGTTCGTTGACGCCGAAGACGTGGCGGCACCAGTGGCAGCGCGCCGTCATCGTGCTTTCGGTATTGACCGTGACTTCGGCACCGCAGCCCGTGCACTTGAACGTCATCAGCGCCGAGGTGTCGGCGTCGATGTCACGCGCGCCGGAGGCGATGACCGTACCGCGCAGCTGGTCGATGGCCTCGCCCAGCCCGAATTCCTCCTCGACGCGCGCGCCATGCCATTCGTGACGGCAGTACAGGCAGACCAGGATATCGGTGCCGGCCTTGGGCCGGATGTCGGTGGCGCCGCACTTCGGGCAGCGGTTGAGGCCGTCCTTCAGCTCGCTGGCCGAGGTATCGATGGCTACAGGATCGGGCGCTTCCACTTCATCGCGGATGGCCTGGGGCAGCTTCGAGGTGTCCAGCGGGAAGCTGCCGGGCAGGGGAGGGACGTCCTGCGGCGAACCGGGCCCATCCAACGACGCCGCCGGCAAGGGCGGCGGCGTCGCGGGCGCGGATCCGGGCAGCGGCGGTGGGCCGTTTCGGGGATCGGACATGTTCGTTGTGCGTCCTGGTGTTACAGGCCCAGTGCCTTGGCTTTCAGGGCGTCGTAGTCGCCCTGGGTGATCAGGCCCAGGTCCAGCATTTCCTTGGCCTTCTTCAGCTGGGCCACCGGATCGTCGGCAGCCGGCGTGGCCGGCTGCTGCATGCCGCCGACACCGAACATGCCCGAGGCCATGCCGACACCGACCAGGCCAGCCGCACCGCCGTTCTCGCCGGCCGACTGGATGCCCTGGGCGACGCTGGCCTGCAGGTTGGAATTACCGCGCGAGCCGGACAGCGCATCTGCGCGCTGGACGGTCTTCAGCAGTTCGCGGGTGTTGGCGTCGTACTCGATCGAGACAATGGCGGTCTTGACGATGGCCAGGCCGCGATCGGACTTCCACTGGTAGCCCTGCTCGACGGCGGCCGACAGGCTCTGTGCAAAGCCCAGCGAGTCCTGCTGCAGCTTGGTGATGCGGTTGCCCTTGCCCGGATCGTTCGTGTACAGGCTGAAGGCGGGGGCCAGCGAACCGACCACTTCATTGAACAGCTGGCTGGCGGCGGCGTTGTCCAGGTCGGTGAAGTCGAACACCTGGCCCGGCTGCAGGTAACTGGCCGGCACGAAGTTCTTCACGAACAGGATCGGGTCGACGATCTTCAGCGTGTACGAGCCGCGCGTGACCGCACCGACCTGGGTGTTGAGGAAGCCATCGTCCCAGTAGATTTCCGACTGGGTGCCGAAGCGGTTGTCCGGCAGTTCCTTCAGCGACACGAAATACGCCGCCTGCTGCGAGCCCGGCTGGCCGCCGAACTTGAAGCGCTCCCAGCTCTGCTTGATGAAGGTGCTGACCAGTCCGTCACCGGCGAAGATCGACTGCGAGTTCAGATCGTCCGAGCGCCACTCGTAGCCACCTGGTTCGGCGACGAACGCGGTGATCGCGCCGTCCTGGAACAGCAGCAGGCCGTAGCCTTCCGGCACGATGATCTTCGAGCCGTTGGTGATGATGTTGGACGAGCCACTGGTGTTGGAGCCGCGGCCGGCGTTGGTGCCGCGCGGCACCGCGGCGAACAGGGCCGCCGTCGAGGGCAGGCCTGTGGGCACGGTGTAGAAGTCCTTCCACTGGTCGGCCAGCACACCACCGACTGCACCCTTCACCGCCTGTACCAGACCCATATCCAACTCCCTGTGATTCGAGGGCAGGCACCGTGCCTGCCGAGCTGGACTGAATATAGCAGCGGGCAGGGGCCGCTGTGGTGCCGGAACATGAATCCGGATCAGTGCCGGCCCGTGCCGCTTGGCCCGGCCCGTACAGCCTGCAGCACGGCCGCCATGTCCAGCGCCCCCGACCCGGACGCCAGTGCCTGTGCGAACAGCGCGTCGCTGGCGTCGATCAAGGGCGCATGCATGCCGACCTCATGGGCGGCAGCGGCTACCAGCCCACTGTTCTTGCGCACGTCGGTGATCGACGCCTGCACGCTGAAGTCACCACGGACCATCTTGTCCAGCTTGATGCGTGATACTTCGCTGGCCATCGGCCCTGCGTTGAGCACCTGCGCGAAGCGGTCCAGCTCGATGCCGTGGGCTTCGGCGAAGTGCACCGCTTCGGCCAGGCCGGTGACCAGGGTGATCAGGTACAGGTTCACCGCCAGCTTCATGCGCAGCGCGGACGGCACTGCACCACAGCACACCGTTTGCCTGCCCATCGGTGCAACCAGTGGGGCGGCTGCCGCGAGGTCGGCATCCGCACCGGCCAGCAGGATCACCAGCTGCGCCGCTTCGGCCTGTACGCGTGAGCCGGACACCGGCGCCTCGACGTAGCGGCCGCCCGCGGCACGGATCTGCTCGGCCAGCGCCTGCGAGTACGCTGCCGAGCTGGTGCCCATGTTGATCAGCAGGCGGCCCTCGACCCGCTCGCCGAACGCCGCGCTATGGCGGTCGAGCACGCTGTCGATGGCATCGTCATTGGCCAGCATCAGGATGAGGTTGTCGCAGGCCGCGAATACTCCGTCCACTGCCTCGCAGACGTCGATGCCGGCGGCGCGAGCGGCAGCATGGTTGCGGTCTGAGCGCGACCAGCCGCGTACCTCGTAACCTGCGCGAGCCAGATGGGCCGCCATGGGCGTTCCCATCACTCCAAGTCCCAGGAATCCGATGCGCATGATGGACGTCCGCTGGCCGCAGAGCGCCCATCATGCCATGGGCAGTGGCCGCTAGAGCATGTAAGGAATCTTGAACGCCAGCGTGAAGTCCGGTGCGTCCGGGGTCAGTCCGATGCCCAGCAACGTCACCAGCGTGGTGTGCTGGTTGAGCGCATAGGTCACGCCCAGATTCAGTGATGCCGCATTGGCGTCACTGCCGATCACCTTCATCCACTTGCCACCCTGGAAGCGGGTGGAGGCGCGGGCGCTGATGCGGTCGCTGAAGGACAGGCTCAGGCTGGTCCGCTCGTTGAATGCGAAGGCCACGCCAGCACCGAAGTACACCGAGCCTCCCAGCTTCACGTCGCCTGGGTTGACCGTATCCGGATTGCTGTCGATGTCGCTGAAGCCGCGAGGGATGGAGTGCACGTACCCGATGTTGGCGAACAGGATGGCCGGATCGGCGGTCTTGACCATCGACAGGCCCACATTGGCCTGCCACACGCCATTGCCGGTGGGCTGTTCCCTGGGTACGGCGAAGCGGATGTAGTCATCGTCGTCGCGCTCGATCACCTTCCAGTCCAGACCGTAGGGTGCGCGCCCGGTAGGGGCGGTCACGCCGGCAGTGAGAACGGTCTCCGGGCGCCAGCCGCGTTCGCCGAACAAGCGGTAATTCGCACTCAGGCCGATATCGCCCAGCCCGTTGCCATTGGTTTCTTCCTGCGCGATCGCGGCCGCCGCACCGCCGGCGCCGCCCTTCTGGTAGACGGTGCGCCGCGCCAGGTAAGGCACGTCCAGGTTGAGCGTCAGGTTCGGGCTGACACCCCAACGCGCGGCCAGGTTGTAGGTGAGCGAATCGGATTCAACGTTCTCGATGGCGATGTTGCCGAGGAAGATCGCGTCCAGCGCCAGGAAACCATTGAGGGTGAGCTGCTTGCGGTCGTAGCGGGCGTAGGTGAGGCTGTTCTCGACGGTGAAACGGCGCGAGAACAGCGCCGACTGCTGCTGTTTCACATCATCCACGCTGCGCCGCGATTCCTGCTTCGCCTGCTGTGCCTCGGCGGCGGTACTGGCGTAGCCTTCGCCACCCGACGAAGTCTGTAGCGTCGCGCCACGCTCGACTGCCGTAGCCGTAGCCGTAGACGGGGCCATCGGGCCAACCTTCCCACTCAGCCGCGCCTGCATCGCCTGCACCTGCATGTCCAGTTCGCGCAGCCGCCGCACTTCCTGCGCATAGTTGGATTTGAGCTGCTCCAGCTGGTTGGCCAGTGCCTGCACGTCGGCGCCATCGTCCGCCGCGGGTGGCGCGGAGAAGGCGGTGCCCGCCAGCGCCGCCAGCGCCAACGGGGTGATCCTCATCAGGGTGTGCATGTTCGTGTCCTGCGTTGTGGAACGCTTCCCCCAACGCCGTGCCGTGGTGCTACCGGCCCGGCCCCATGCCGCGGTTCATCGCAATCGCCTGGGCCACGTTCTGGCTCAACGGCAGGTTGCCGCCCGCGGTATCCCGCACCAGTTCCAGCCGCAGCTGGTTACTGGCGATCTGGCCGTCACCGTTCAGGGCGATGCCCTGGCCGACGCTGCCGTTGCGTATCCATTGCTGGACCAGGCCCTGGCCATCCACCTGCAACTGCAGGCGTGCCTGGTTGCCGTCCAGCACCGCGGAGGCCGAGACGCCTGCACCCTGCGCACTGAGCGAACGGGCACCGTCATCCGAAGGGGCCGGCACCGTGCCGTTGCGCACCACCAGCGTGGTCGCATTGCGGGCGACGTTGCCATCGCCGGCCACCTGCACGCTCTGCACCAGGCCGCTGGCGTTGGCCAGGCCACTGCTGTCGATGTGGCGACCCTGCGTGTCAGGCAGCGGCGCATCTGCGGCGGTCACGTGCACGCTGGGCTGGAAGCTCAATTTCGGGCTGCCGCCGCTGCGGAAGTCCATGCCCAGGGTCAACGCACCCTGCAGCACGCTTCCGTTGCTGGCCTGCCACTGCGAGACCATCGTCACTCCGAACCAGGCCACGGTATTGCCGCCTACGGTGTAGCGGCCGCGCATCAGGTTCAGTTCGGGATCCGGAATTTCCTTCAGGCCACGCCCGGGCACCGCGTCCGCCGCCTGCAGGGGCAGGGCGGGGCAGGCCAGCAGCAGGACCATCAACAGTCGGTGGCGGAACATGGCGGAACCTCCTTCAGAACAGGTCGGCGTGGCTGAAGCCGAAGTCGACCAGTTCGGCATCGGTGATCGGCCCCTGTCGCGCGTAGAGCGCGCGGGCACTGGGCCGTTCGCTGGGTTGCAGCAGGACCGTGTTGCGATCGAAATCACTGCCGATCACCACGAATACGGCATGCGATGGCCACGCAGCGAGGAACTCAGGCAGCGACAGGCTGCGGTTGCCAAGGATGGGGTCAGCCACCTCGACCACACCGCCGCGCACCTGCTTGAGCACCACGAAGTGGCGGAAGCCGCGCACGTCCATCAGCACAAGGCCGGGAACGCGAAGCGTGCGCAGGCGTGCCTCATCGATGCGATAGCCGCGACCGCGCATGCCCAGCGATTCCACGTAGCGCTTGATGTCGAGCAACGAAAAGCCACGCTCGGCCACCAGCGCCGGGTCGGACACCCCCATCATCCCTTCGATCACCGTCGCCTCGTCGGTATCGAGGTGGTAGGCATGGCGCAGGAGGGTCGCCAGTGCGGCCGCCCCGCAGCTGTAATCGGTGTGCTGGCGTACCACGTTGCGGTAGCGCCGTTCCTGCATGCTCTCCACCTTCTGCTGCAGCAGCGCGCCATTGGGCAGCACGCCGGCGAAGCCGACGTCGCCCGCCCGCGCAGACGCGCTGCCCAGCAACAGCAGGCAGGCCAGCAGGCGTATCGAGAGACGGTGGCCGATCATCGCGTTCTCCGGCAGCAAGGGGGAGCCCCTGTCCCAAGGGGGAGGAGGAACAGGGGCTCCCGGGGACCCGGCCATTGGCGGACGGCCGGGGTGTTGCGCTTACTCGCCGTTGCCGCCACCACCGCCGGTGCTGGGCTGGGCGACTGCCAGGGCCAGGCTGTTGGCCTGCAGGTTGCCGGTGCCCGCGGCCACGTTCACGCCGATGTTGCCGGAGGCGCCCGAGAAGGCACTGCCGGACAACGCCGAGGTGTTGGTCGCATCTACATTCACCCAGCGCGTGGTGCTGACTGTGCCGCTCAGGCTGGCATACAGGTCGGCCACGCCCAGTTCGACGAACTGGCTGGTGCCACTCTCACGCGTATCGAAGCCCAGGCCGCCCACCCCCGGCCGGTTGGGGTTCATCGTGGCGTTCTGGATCTGGTTGTCCAGATCGATATGGCCGGTGCTGTTGCCACCCGGGTGCGGCAGCTCGCCACTCCACGTATCCAGGTAGTAGTTGGCCATCTGGTAGGCGTTGCCGGTGCCGCGGTAGGTTCCCGCGCCATAGGCCAGTGTCAGGCCGCTGACGCCGCCACGCATGCCGACCTGCACGGTATCGGTGTAGGACTGCACGAAGCCGGCGTTGCTGACCGTGTTGCCGGTGGAGACCTGGTTGGAGCTGATGCTCGACTGCGCCACTGCGGTAGTCGCGACCGAGGCGGCGAGCGCATTCTTCTGCTCGTTGTTGTTGCCCGAGGCGACGTTCACGCCGATGTTGCCGGACGCACCGCCGAAGGCATTGCCACCGAGACCCGCGGCATTGGTGACGCCGGAGTTCATGGTGGCGTTGCCGAAGCCGGCCTGGTTGACGAACACCTCGGCGTCGGCCATGCCGAAGCTGAAGGACGCGTCGGCGGCGGACAACGAGGCGGCATTGTCCTGGGCGTTGTTGTCGCCCGATACCACGTTGAAGCCCAGGTTACCGGAGGCACCTGCACCCACGCTGTCAGCGATGGAGGCACTGTTGGTGACCAGGCTGTTGCTGGTGGCGTTGTTGCTGATCGACTGGCGGTTGTCGATCACGGCAATGGCCGCCGAGTCGAGGTCGATGTCGCCGGTGATGTTCGGGTCGCCGGAGAAATTGATGTCGGTGCTCAGGCGCAGGTCCTTCTCCAGGTTTACGTCGACGCCGTGGTTGTTCTTTTCCTTGCGTTCGTCGGCCTGGATGTTGCTGTGCTTCTGCACATTGACGTTGACGGTGCGGTTGCGCACGTCGTTGTCGGTGTGGTTGTGCGTGTCGTTGCGGGTCTCGCTGACGGTGTGGTTGTGGTTGATGTTCGCGTTGGCGTTCTGGTTGTCCCAGCCATTGGCCGCAGCGGCGGTCGAGGCAGTGGCAATCGCCATGGCGAGCATGGTCTTTTTGACGGTCGCTTTCATGGTGCCCTCTCTCTCATCAGGTGGTGCATCGGTTGGGTGGTTGTCACGGGCGGTCCTGCACGACCAGGCCCAGTACATTGGCCGTGTCGTTGCCGTTGCCCGCGATCTGATTGAGTTGCAGGACCCCGTCGAATCCCCGCAGCGCCGTGCTGGTGACACCAGCACTGCGGGTGCCCGTCGCGACGCCGCGACCGGCGTCGTCCCGCCCCCCTGCCAACACGGAACCTTCGGCGGCCAACGCCGTATCGTCGGTTTCGCGTATGCCCTGTCGGGCCAGCGTCGCGCTGACGACGTTGAGCGTCGTGTTGGCGATGCCGCTGGCCTGGTTGATGGATGCGATGCCGCTGGCACCGGCCAGCGCCTTGCCATCGATGACGGCAGTGGCGTGCAGCGGTGCACCCAGCACGCGGTTGCCACCGCGGAGTTGCCGGTTGCTGATCGAGACGTCGGCATGTTCGCCCGTGGCGATGCCGCGCAGGTTGGCCTGCAGATTGAGGTCGCCGGCCACCTGGTTGACCGCGATGGCACCGTTCGCGCCGGCCAGTGCATGGCCGTCGATGCGGGCAACGTCGAGGTAGGCGAGCATGCCGCTATATTCATCGGCCTGCGCGATCAACGGCGTGGCGAACAGGACCAGCAGCAGCCAACGTACCCGCTTCACTTGCCACCTGCCGGGGCCATGCCCTGCAGCGGGAACTGGCCGATTGCGCCGCGCACGGTATCGCCGATGCCGCGGGTGCTGTTTCCGACCGCACCGAGCGGCCCGCTCATGGCGCTCCCCAGGCTGCTGCCGACCATGCCGTCACTGCTGCGGCCCAGCGTGCCGCCCAGGGCCTGCTGGGTAACCCGTTCAACCGTTGTGCCACGCGGCGAAGTGGCGGCCGCTGCCTGGCCGGCCCCCATGCCGGCATAGTCCTCATCGCTCAGTTCGTCCATGCCGGTCGAGGCGCCACCGGTGCCCAATGCACTGGCAATTTCGCGCTGGGGTTTCGGGTCGGCGATCAGCGCCATGCCAGGGGGCGCCATGCGATAGGCCGGCCGCGCGGCCACGTCACGCAGCAGGACAATCTCGCCTGGTTGTGCCTTCACGCCCTGGCGTGCACCGGAGGCAGAGGCGCTCGCGGCAACCGACAGCAGGGCCACGGCCAGCGTCGCCAGCAGGCCGCGAATGGGGGTGGTGCCGTCCATGCCGATCTCCCGTGGTGGGTGCGGCGGAACCACGCATCAACCGTGCCAACCCTGCAAGGCTTGGCCGCCCTGGCGCCAGGCGCTGGCAGGCGTGGGGTGCTGCTGCTGCGCTGTTACAGCGGCGTCGGAAAAATGTTGGGATTGCGCTGTACCAAGCGCCGCAGGGCAAGGCGGGCGCCCGACTGTCACACTGGCGTTACAGGTGCCGTCGCGGACTGCAACGGTGCCGCTTCAGCCGGTGCTTTCTTGACGCGGCGCTCATTGCGCCGCCGTTTAGCGCAGCGCTAGGATCCGCCCATCAAAGGCCGCTGCGGTGGCCGTAAAGGGTCCCGGCGGAGGGCGGCACGCCGGTGATTGCCTGACAGTCCGCCGACGGTGTCCGGATGCTGGGGGAAGCATGGCGGCGGTCCCGGAGGCTTCTACATCACGTTGCGTGCTCTGGTTCGGCGAGCCGCTGGCGAACGAGCGCAGCGCGCTGGCGGCCGCAGGCTGGTACGTGCGCCGCATCCATCCCGACCCGGCGATGGCGATCGGGCTGCGCGGGCGTGATCGGCTGCTCGCTGTGCTGGATCTTCGCCATCTGGATACGCCCGCGCTGCAGTTGCTGGCGCCATGGATCGAACAGCACGTGCATCTGCCCTGGCTTGCGGTGCTGCCACCCGGCGCAGGGCCCACGCCTGCAGCGTGGCTGCCCTTGCTGCAGCGTTGCATCTCGCGGTTCACGCTGCCTTTCGGCCTGCAGGACCTGGTGGCTGCGATGCGCAAGCAGTTCGACGCGGATGATCCTTCTGCCAGCGAGGTATGCGGTGGCCAGGGGCCACGCGCACTGATCGGCGAGAGTCCTGCGTTGCATGCGGTGCGCACCGTGCTGCACAAGTTCGCGCCGGTCGAACTGCCGGTACTGGTCACCGGCGAAACCGGTACCGGAAAGGAGCTGGCGGCTCACGCGCTGCATGCGTTGTCCGGCCGTGCGGGCAAGCCGTTCATCGCGGTCAACTGCGGTGCCATTCCGGCCAACCTGGTGCAGTCGGAGCTGTTTGGCCACGAGCGCGGCTCGTTCACCGGCGCCGACAAGCGCCAGATAGGCGTATTCGAAGCCGCACACGGCGGCACCGTGTTCCTCGACGAGGTGGGCGACCTGCCGGCGGAGGCGCAGACCAGCCTGCTGCGCGTGCTGCAGGAAGGCACCTTCGAGCGCGTCGGCAGCAGCCAGCCGCTGCGGGCCGACGTGCGCGTACTCGCGGCCACCCACGTCGAACTGGAGCACGCGGTGGCGCAGGGGCGGTTCCGCAGCGATCTCTACTATCGGCTCAATGTGCTGCGCCTGCTGATGCCGCCCTTGCGCGAGCGTGGCGCCGATGTGCAGCTGCTGGCCGAGCACTTCCTGCGCTGCTTCCGTCTGCGCCACAGCGTGCGTGCACGTGGCTTTGCGCCCGCCGCGCTGCAGGCGATGCGACGCTTCGGTTGGCCCGGCAACGTGCGTGAACTGCTCAACCGGGTGCAGCGGGCGGCGATCATGGCCGAAGGCGAGCTGATCAGCGAGCGTGACCTCGAACTGGGGGGGAGCGAGCATGCGCCGCCGGGCGCGATGCTGCAGGATGCCCGCGGCCAGGCCGAGCGCGATGTGCTGCTGCAGACCCTGCGCCAGACCGGCTACAACGTCTCCGAGTGCGCACGGCAGATGCAGATCTCGCGGGTGACCGTGTACCGGCTGTGCCGCAAGCATCGGCTGGAACTGCCGGCGCAGCGCTGAGCGCGGATCATGGTTCGCCCGAACGGTAGCGGATGCGGTACAGGTCCAACCCCGCACCGTCTGCGCGCCGCGCCGAATAGGTCAAAGTGTCAGGTTGCGAGCCATCCAGCATCGCGCCGTAGCTGTCGCCGGAGGCTTGGTTCACCGGAGAGGGCAACGCATGGCCTGCGTCATAACGGCCTCCACGCTCGTAGCCAATGAACTGGCGCACCGGTGCACTGCCGAAGTCCAGGGCACGGGCAAACACCACCGTTCGGCCGTCGCCGAGGAAAGTGGCATCGAACTCCTGCGCGGCGGTATTGATGCCACCGGCCAGCGGCCGCGCCAGCTGCGCCACGCCGCCGATCATCGTGGCGCTGTAGAGGTCATGGCCGCCGGCACCGCCCGCGTGATCACTGGAGAACAACAGCGTACGACCGTCCGGGGAGAGCATCGGTGCGAACTCGTCGGCCGCACTGTTCACCGCGGGGCCCAGATTCTCCGGTTCGCCGAATCGACCGTCGCGTCCAATGCTGACCCGGTACAGATCGTCGCCGCCCTGGCCGCCTGCGCGGTCCGAGCAGAAATACACGACGCGCCCATCTGCGGAGAACGCGGGATCGAAGTCGCGCCCGGCCGTGTTGAACGGTACCGGCGTCGCCGGCCGCCAGTGCTGCCCATCGTGGCGGGAGACCCAGATGTCATACCCGCCCGGACCGCCGGGACGGTTGCGGCTGAACCACAGTGCGGTGTTTCCGTCCGGGCTCAAGGTCAGTCGAATCTCGTCGTACTGCGTGGATGCAACGCCCGGCGCAAAGCGTTCGGCGGGGCCGACGATCTGCAGCACCCTTGAGGGAGTCGCGGGGGGCGACGCAGAAACCAGCAGCATCACGGCCAGCAGCGCTTTCATGCCTGCCGCTCGAAGTCGCTGACCCAGTTGGTTTCCCAACTGCGTCCCCCATCGGTCGAAGCCGCCTGTTCCCAGCGCGCCGAGCGCGGGGTAATGCGTGACCAGATCACCCGCGTCTGGATCGCCTGTCCGTCGTGCTGGTCATCGCCGAAGAAGCGCCCGACGCCGGCCTCGAAACCACCGCGCAGCGGCGCGCCGATCCGGGTCGGCTCCCGGCCATCCAGCCACCAACTCAGCCAGTGCCGCTCAGCCGCACTCCAGGCGCGGATACCCATGCCGCGCAGTGGTGCTCCCGGCACGTCCATCAGGTTGTCGCCCACGTTGCCGAATCCTCCCAGTACCGGCCAGTTGTGCAGGGTGCCGTTGAACGCGTCCCACGCATCACTGCCTGCCAGCCGAGCGCGCAGGCGACGATGGCGCACCTTCCAATGGCCCACCAGGAAATCGAAATCGCGCGGTGCATCTGGCAGCTTCGGAAGCGGAGAGGGGGCTGCCGCAGTGCGGCGGAACCAGTTGCGCCAGTTCACTTCCCAGTGCGCGCCGGCATCGTCGGAGAACGCCTGCTCCCACCACGGCTCCTCGCCATGGATGTCATGCCAGCGGAACCAGACGTCGATGGGGCGTCCCTTGAAGTGATCACGACCACGGAAGCTGCCTCCATCGCCTTCGAAGACGCCGCGCACGGGCGCTTCGATATGGGCAGGGTTGCGTCCATCGATCCACCAGATCGACCACGTGGAAGACACCGGATCAAACGCACGCACGCCCAGGCCCCTGTAGGGACCCGAAGGCAGCGCCATGACGTTGTCATCGATGGTGCCGAGTCCGCCCAGGGTGAGCCAGACCGCGCTGGCGCCGCTGAAGGCTTCCCAGCGGGTATCGCCCAGCAGGCGCTCCTTCAGCCGTTGGTGCCGGACCCGCCAGTTGCCCTGTAACCATTTCCAGTCTTCGCTGTGGCTGGCCAGGGGCCGCCCCGAGGGCAGGGCGCTTGAGGCCGCCGCCGCGGCCAAGGTGGCCAGGAACTGCCGTCGATCCATGTGCGTGACCCCTTGCCGGACGTGCCTCCATCGTTGCGGGTGCGAGGGGGATTGACCACGCAGATATCGGGGCTCAGGCTAAGCCATACTTATGGTGACCCAACGCCAGCTTCCATCGCTTGTCGCCATCCGCGCCTTCGAAGCGGCGGCGCGGCTGGGCAGTTTCGCCCGTGCCGCCGAGGAGCTCGACACCAGTGCGGCATCGGTGAGTTACCACGTGCGCCGGCTGGAGGCCCAGACCGGTACCTGCCTGTTCCTGCGCCATGCACAGCATGTGGAACTGACGGCAGCGGGTGCCAGCGTCGCGCAGGAGGCCACCCGGGCCTTCGACGCGCTTCGTGCCAGTTTCATGCGTGCCGCTGACATGGATGCGGCGCGATTGCGCCTGTCCGTATTGCCCACGCTGGGCACCAGCTGGTTGACGCCTCGCCTGGGCAGCTTCCGTGCCCGCCATCGGAACATCGTGCTTGAACTGGACCTGTCGGCAGAGCCCCACGACCTGGCCGCCGGGCGTTTCGATGCCGCCATCCGCAATGGGCATGGCGGGTGGCCCGGGCTGCAGGCCACGCCCCTGTTCCCCAGCATTTTCACCCCGTTGTGCGCGCCAGCGCTGCTGCCGGCGGCAGACGGGCTCGGTCGCCGGGCGTTGGACGTTCCGCTGCTCGGCAGGCCCGACTGGTGGGCACTGTGGTTCTCCGCACATGGTGCCGTCCCGCCGCCGGCCGCAGAGAGCTTCATCACCCCCTTTGCGGTAGAGCATCTGGACGCCGGCGCGGCCATTGCCGGGCAGGGCATCGCCATTGCTTCGCCAATCCTGTTCCAGGCCGAACTGGACAGCGGGCGCCTGGTGCAGGCACATCCCGGTGTGGCCAGCGACGGGCGGGGTTTCTGGTTCGTGGCACCGACGGCGCGCAGCCGGAGCGCCAAGGTCATTGCGTTCGGTGACTGGCTGGGCGAGCAGGCCGCGCAGGCCAGGCATGCGGCGCGACATCATCTGGCGCGCACGGTGGCGGCATGAACCAGAGCCCCGAACTGCTGCGACGCCTGCTGCGTGCCAAGGACCGGATGGACCATGCCAGCCACGAGGACTGGCCGGTGGCCCGCCTGGCCGAAGTGAGTGCCGTATCCGCGGCGCATTTCGCGCGTTCGTTCAAGCAGGCATTCGGGCTGCCGCCGCACCGCTACCTGCTCAGCCGCCGCATCGAACGGGCCGTGGCGATGTTGCGTGACACCGACCTGCCGGTCACCGAGATCGCCGCGCAGACCGGGTGGAGCAGCCTGGGCACCTTCGGCCGCATCTTCCGTGACATCACCGGCGACAGCCCGGGCAACGTGCGCGAGCGCGAGCGCGCTGGCCAGGTGACCCCGGCCAGCGTGCCGGAATGCCATGCGCGTGCCGCGCAGCGACCGGACCTGAACATCGCAGTTTTGGAGAAGCGCCGTCGTCAGGCGGTTGCTAACGTGGACCCCACCTGAGGGAGGTCCCATGACAAACACTGTGAACACGGTCGGCCTGTATGTGCGCGACCAGGATGAGGCACTCGCGTTCTACGTCGGCATGCTCGGTTTCGAAGTGCACACCGATGTGCGCAATGGCAGCTACCGTTGGCTGACGGTACGCAGCCCCGGCCAGGACGGATTCCAGCTGGGGCTGTTCGTTCCGGGCCCGCCCACCCACGATGCGGCCACCGCGCAGGCGCTGCAGCAGCTGGTGGCCAAGGGCGCCATGCCGCCGCTGGTACTGGCCGTGGACGATTGCCAGGCGTGCTATACGCGATGGCGGGCGCGGGGCGTGGAGTTCACCCAGGAGCCGGTCGAACGCTATGGCGCCATCGATGCCGGATTCCGTGACCCGTCCGGCAATGGCTGGAAGATGATCCAAGCCCGCTCTGAAGCGAGGCGCCGTCAATGAGCCGGGGGGGCTGGGCGCGGCCCGTGCATCGCTGGACCTCGATCGTCTTCACCCTGGCGGTGATCGCCAATTTCGCCGCTCGCGGGCTGGGGCAGGGCGAGCCGGCAGCGTGGATCACCTATTCGCCGCTGCCGCCATTGTTCCTGCAGCTGTTCACTGGCCTGTACCTGTTCGTGCTGCATTACACCGGGAAACGCCGCAGCGCCGCATTGGGCGCTGCAGGCTGAGGCCGCCTCAGGCGGCAGCGTCGGCGGCGTAGGCCGCCAGCAATGCCGGCAGCTGGTCCATGCGCTGGAAGATCACCTTCGCACCCGCAGCGCGCAGGGCCTCCGGCGTGCTGTGGTGCGGGCCGCCCTCGCTGAAGCCAAAAACGGTCGCACCCGCCGCGACGCCGGCGGTCGCGCCGGTCACGGTGTCTTCAATGACCGCGCAGCGCTTCGGATCCACACCCAGCGCGGCAGCGGCCGCCAGGTAGACGTCCGGGTGCGGCTTGGTGTTCGGCATGTCCTGGCCGCTGTAGACGTGGTCACCGAAGGCATCGAGGATGCCGACCTTGCTCAACTGCAGCTTCACCTTGAACAGATCGGCACCGGACGCGCAGGCAATGCGGCCACCGGTCGCTATGGCGATCGCACGCACGGCCTCGGGCGCCCCCTGGATCGCCTCAAGGTCCTGCTCCAGCGCACGATTGCGCTGCTGGCGGAATTCCTCCAGCCACTGCTCGGTGAACGGCTTGCCGGTGCGCTCTGCGATCAGCCCGGCCAGATGGGCCACGGATTGGCCCAGGAAGACCTCGCCCGCCTGCGCAGGCGTCAGCGGCCAGCCGCGTGCGGTCAGCATTTCCGAGAGCACGCGGGCCACCAGCGGCTCGGAATCGACCAGTACGCCGTCGCAGTCGAACAGCACGGCGTCGAAGGGGAAACGGGACATCTACTACTCCGGGAACAGCCAAAAGGGCGAAGCGCCCGCCATTTTCCCATAGCGGGACGGGCAGGGCACGCCGGCCACAGGAACGCTAGACTGCCGGGCCACCCCACCCAGCGCCTGCACGGGAATACCCCTTGAACCGAGTGCGATCCCAGGCCCGGCACCATCACCTCATCAGTGCCGGCATCGCCGGCGCGGTGACGCTGGCCGGCAGCTGCCTGCTCCCCGTCCTGGTGTTGCTGCTGCCTGCGGGATTCTCGCCAGGCGAGTTCATCATGCCCGTTGCCGACGGCGCCGCGCAGTTGCGGAGTGCGGGGCTGCTCCTGCTGGCGGCCTGCGCACTGGCCACGTTTGCCGGCCTATGGGCCAGCGCGCCGTCGCCAGAACCCGCATCGACGGCGCGCAGGATGGTGGTGTCGCTGATCCTGCTTGCCACGACGCTGCTGATCAGCCTGGCCAGCATGGCCTACCTGATGCGAACGCTGTCCAGTGGGACGCCAACGACAGGGCACGGGCTTGTCGCTGCTACCGTCGTCGGCGCCGTAGTGCAGTTCCTGTTTGCCAGAGTGCTGGCGTCACGATGGCTGCGTGTACAGGCATCGTGACGTTCCTCTGTCCGCCGCTCAGCCCAGGTCACACCCTGCAGGCTGTGGCCAGGTGGTGGCCGGCAGCATGTTCTTCAGCGAGGCCGGTGCGTTGATCGCCACATAGCTGGCGCCCAGCAGCTCCTCCAGATCGGCAATCGTCACCAGGTAGTTGTCCAGGCTGCCGAGGTTGGCCTCGTTGGGAATGATCCAGCTGATCGCCTTGGCGGTTCCGGTGTTCGGGTCACGGGTGATGATCGTCTTCCAGAAGAACTCCGGGGTCGGGATGCCATGGCTGGCCAGGAAGTAATCGTTGGCGGCGTCGCCGTAGACCACACCACCGTAGACGTCCACCGGTGCGATGTCGCGGTAGCACTCGGCCACGTTTTCGGCCTTCACCCAGATGCCCTGGTTGAAGCTGGACACCTGCGGCACGATGTTGGTCATGTAGTTGGCGCGACGGATGTAGGTCGCGTCGTAGTCCATGTGGTTGGACGTGACCAGATGGCCACGGTCATAGCCGGATCTGATGCTGGCGTAGGACGCGGTGCTGGTCTGGCCCAGGCAGCCGGCCGGCAGGTCCGGGTCCTTGTAGAAGCTGGACGGCCGTGCGGCCGAACCGGTATCGGCGGTAAGCGTGTACTCGTAGCGGGTGGCGCTGTGGATGCTGCAGTCGTAGGTCAGCACGAAGCCGCCCTTGTTGAGGGTGACCACCTGGGCCTGTGCAGCACCGGCAAAAGCACTGAGTACGATGGCAAAGACAAAGCTTGCAAGGCGCATTTCGATTCTCCAGCAGAAGATTCAGGGCGCAGCCGCCCGTCACGACCTGGCCGGGGCGAGGACATGCGGAGGTGCTGCGGAGACGGATGCTGCGGATTGCGGTGGAGCCTGGCCGCGTTGTTGGGCCATCAGCCCTGCGGTGTCATAAGCGTCACAAGCTGGCGCCTTGTGGTCAATGACGAAAGGGCGAAGCTGTGATCATGCGCAAGCACTGGTGATATGTCAGATCACGCGGCGCGTGGATGACACGCGCGCGTGCTAGGCGCCTGGCAGGCCTGCCAGCTGCGCGCCTGGGCCTGCGGCGGCGGGCGCTACAGGAATGCTTCCTGTTCTTCGTCCGGCGCCAGGCATGCGGCCTTGCTTTGCTCGGTCGAGCTCGCAATGGCCGCCTCGTCGAAACCGCTGCGGCTCAACCACAAACGATTCCAGCGGACCAGTGCGTCGCTGTCGCGTGCCAGGCAGGCATAGCGGACGATCGATTCCAGGTTGTCGATGGTCGGGTACTGCTGGGCGATTTCGTCCAGTCCCTGGCGCATCAGCGGCCAATCGGGCTTCGCCGCGCGGAAGTGATCGGGCGAATACGCGGTGGCCGACCAGTACAGCCGTGCGTAGCGCATGGCCCGCTTCTTCTTTGGTGCGCTGGCCATCGAGTGCCGCGCGAAGGCTTCCATCTTCTGCGCGCTGCCGCCCCAGGCCGGCGTGAAGTACTCCATGGCAATGAGGTGCAGTGGTTCGTAGTCGGGGAAGGCCTTCGCTGCGCGATCAACGAGCGCCAGCATTTCGTCGTCATCCGCGCTTTCGCGCAGCGCGATCAGCACGTTCATCTCGTGCCAGAACGGGTCGCCGCCGGCAACATCCTCATGCGATTGCAGGTAGGCCCGCGAAACCGCGTTGTACTCATGGAACTGTGCCCAGTCGTCGGCGTTGACGGTGTTGGCGTAACCGTTGCCGCGGTAGCTCCAGGCCAGGTTGAGTGGAATCCGTGCGGTGATCAGGTGGGCCGCCGCAGACTTCGGCGCGTGCTGAACCCAGCGCGCCGCCCATGCAGACCAGTCGTTCCAGGCTTGAACCTCCTGCCGCGACGTGCCGATTGCACGCGACATGCAGATGTAGAAACGGCCGAGCCGGGATTGGCCGGCGGCGTTGAGCTCGCCCTTGCGGAAACGCGCGGCCATCGCATCAAGTGCCGCAAAGTCGTCGTTGGCCATCAGCCGCGCAATCTCCGCGCAATCGTTGGCCGGTTCGGGGGCATCTTCCGCCAACACTAAAGGGGCGAACAGACAGGCGACGCTGGAGAGCGTGCCTGCGACGAGCATCCTGTGCATCGGGGGCGTCCTTGCTTTGATGGGAGACTGCGGAGGGCCCGCAGTGCCTTGAAGCATAGCAAGGCGCGCTTTGCGGCATGTTGCGTCGCAAGGTGCCAGCCACCATTCGCACTGGTACGGTCCGATCCGTTGCACCACCACCGACGGGGAGAGACAACGATGCGCAAGGTTCTGCTGCTGTTGATCCTGCTGACCGGGCTGGCGCCCACGGCCCTGGCGGCCACGGTCAAGACCACCCATCGCACCATCCCCAGCTGGGATGGCACGCCCCTCGGGGCCTTCGTCATCGAACCCCAGGATGCCGGCAGTGGCCGCTATCCGCTGCTGGTGATGCCCAGCAGCTGGGCAGTGCCCAGCGTGGAGTACGTGGGCGCGGCACAGTCGCTGGCGCAGCGCGGCTATGTGGTCATCAGCTACAGCTCGCGCGGCTTCTGGGAGTCGGGCGGCAGCATCGACATCGCCGGGCCGGCCACGGTCGAGGACGTCAGTGCACTGATTGACTGGGCGCTGGACAACACCCGTGCCGACCCCTCACGAATCGGTGTATCGGGCATCTCCTATGGGGCCGGCACCAGCCTGCTGGCGGCGGCACGCGACCCGCGCATCAAGGCCGTTGCCGCGTTGAGCGGCTGGGCCGACCTGCAGGCGTCGCTCTACAGCCATGACACGCCCAGCGCGCAGGGTATTGCCCTGCTGGTGGCAGCCGGCCTGGCCACTGGCCGCCCCGGGGCGGAGCTGGCCACCATCAACGGCAATGTGCTGGTCGGCAACTACCAGGGGGCGGTGGACTCGCTGCTGCCGGTGGCGGCACAGCGCAGCCCGGCCAGCAGCCTTGATGAGATCAATGCCAACCAACCCGCGGTATTCCTCGCCAACGCCTTCAACGACAGCCTGTTTCCGCCGGGCCAGCTGGTCGACTTCTTCACCCGCCTGAAGGGACCCAAGCAGTTGCAGCTGCGCCATGGCGACCACGCCCTCAACGAAGCCTTCGGTGCGCTCGGCATTCCCAATGAGGTCTATGCCACGGTGGGCGACTGGTTCGACCACTACCTCAAGGGCGTGGCCAATGGCATCGATCGCCAGCCGGCGGTGCAGTTGAAGTCGCAGAAGGGCAGCTGGAGCCGTTATCCGGACTGGCAGGCCACCTCTACCGGCGCCGTAAGCTACGGGCTGACCGCGCCGACCGGGCTTCTGCTGCCCACCGGAGGGCTGGCCGAGAGCGGTGGCGGCACCGGTTGGAACTACCGGATCGGCAGCGGCCTGCTTACTGCCGCCAACTCCGGCGTGGTGATGGCGTCCGGCGCGCTGCAGATGTTCAACCTGCCGCCCGGTGCCTATGTACCATTCGTTGGCCGCAACGCCGCAGGCGTCTGGCAGGGCCCGATCTACTGGAGTGCACGCCGCCTGGATGGCGCACCGGAAGTGCGGTTGACGGTGACGCCCACTCGCGCCAACACCACGCTGTATGCCTACCTGTATGCCGAGGATATGCTGGGCAACGGCCAGCTGATCAGCCACAAGCCGTACACCCTGCGCGGTGCCACGCCCGGCCAGCCGAGAACCATCGATCTTCGCCTGGAAGCCAGCAGCTGGAACCTCCCGACCGGCAGCCGGCTGACCCTGGTGGTCGATACCGTGGACCTGCGCTATGCGGGCATCAGCCAGCTGGGCGGTGCGGTGACCTTCAGCTCGCCAGCCAACGCGCCTTCGGTGCTGAAGGTGCCTTTGCATTGATGGGTCAGCGCAGGTCCGGTGGATTCATCGAAGCGTCGCGGACACAGGGATCACCGGCGTCCGGTGTCAGGCACGCCTCGATGTCCGGTGGAAACCGCGGAATCCTGCTGGTCTGCATCACCACCCAGCGCATGATCGTGTGCAGGTAGTTGAGTGGCAGCATCGTGAGCCACATGAAACCCGGGAGCTGCGCGTCTTCGGCGAAGATGCGCTCCTTGCCGGACGCGAAGCTCTCGCGCTTGCCGTCCAGCGGCATGCAGTAGTGCACCGCGTCCACGACGGCTGCCGGTCCTTCTTCCATGTAGCGCCGCAGGAACTCCCAGTGGGCATGCGCGTTCTCGATGCGGGAGGTCGCGATGCAGAACGCGAACGTCTCCCGTACTGTCACGCCATCCGCGTCCAGGATCAGTCCGCGGACATCCCAGTTGTACCATCCGAAGGTTCCGGTTCCGCGGCCAAGCGTGAAATACACCCGGTCCCAGGGCGCGCTGAGGGTGGTGCCATCCAGCCGGAACACGTGTATCTGCCGATGCTTGCGATCAAGCGCGATCGGATAGTAGGTCCAACGGAACAGCTCGAGGCAAGCTACCCATATGCTCGCTGCAGTGAAGACGGCCAGCATCGCCATGCCTATGAATATCGCCTCCCACAGGCCGTTTTGGTTCGGTAGCCTGTTCACGACCAGCAACCAGAGCAGCATCAGCATGCCGCCCAGCCCGAAGGCAATGCCGATCGCGCCCAGCAGGGCTGCAAAGCCACGTGCGGCGAACCAGCGATCCACCGAAACCAGGCAGTTCGAATTCATCTTCACCACGCACAGCTGCGCCAGCGGCGCGACATCCAGTCGCTTCTTCCGCAGCAGGCGGTGCTCACGATCAAACGCATTCAGCGGGCGGTTGTTGGGAAATTTGCGCGTGTATCCGGTGTAATCCATGGGCGATCCCTGCGCGATTCCAGCGCCCGTTGGATTCTAGCGGGATTATCCTGGGGGAGATCAGCGACGAACGTCGAACTGGTCGCTCTCCATCAGCGCCCGGACTTCAGCTTCGCGGGCAGGGCTGAAGTCGCCGGGAATGGCGTGCTTCAACGCGCCCGCAGCCAGTCCGAAGCGCACGGTGCTTTCTGCGTCCAGCCCGGACAGCAATCGGTGCACGATGCCGGCGGCAAAGGCATCGCCACCGCCGATGCGATCAACGATGCCGGGCAGCGGCCTCGGAGGAGCCTGCGCGCGGGTTCCATCGCGTCCCAGCAGCAGCGCACCGAGCACGTGATGGTCGGCGCTGATTACCTGGCTGTTTCTGAAGAACTACCAGCGCTAAGCTTGATCTGGCGCGACGCACACCTGCGTTGAAGCGCGCAATGCATCACGAAACGGTGAATGGCCCTCCTGCCCCGCCGAGCGCAAAGAGGTTTCCTGCTACCTTCGGCCGTGGAGCCGGCACTGGCTCCTGAACTCATTCCATGGAGGAAACCTAGATGTCGCTAGCATCAGTTCTGCTTGTTCTCGCGTCAGCTCAGAGTCTCGCGGTCATGCCGGCAGGCCAGGCATTTTCGGAGAAGGAATCGGATATCGCTGCCAAGGCCTACATGAGTGCGAACGGCGTGTCACTCGACACCGCCAAGCGCAGGCTGGAAGTTGAATCCGAGCTACCTTCGGTCATCGCCGAACTGAAACGGCGATACAGTGATCGGCTCGCATTTGTTTCGATCGAAAACATGCCCGATCAACACCTCGTTGTTGGACTGAAGGGAAACATGATGGAGGCGGTCCGGCACTTCAGAGTGAGTGACTCATCCATCAGGGTCGAGTTCGAGGAGGGGTATCCGTACACGGAGAAGGAGTTCTCCGAAACCATGCATAGAGTCGTTCCACTTGTGGTCGAACTCATACCTGATGCAGTGAGTGTGGACGGCCGCCCCGAGCTGGGCATGATTGACGTTTCGGTTCGTGGAGCCGATGCAAAATCGTATGAAGCGGCCAAGCGCAAGATTGAAGAGGCTGCGAAGCTGAAGGTCAACATCATCCTTGGGAGGGATCCCTTCCGCAATTCGGCGTACACCGCCGGTGGGGCGATCCTGACTGCCAATGGCAGGATGTGCACAAGCGGCCTTGCGGTTCGGCACAAGCTGACCAAGGTAAAAGGGCTCCTTACGGCAGCGCACTGCGATGATCAGTTGCTTTACAGCAATTACGATCATGAGGTTGGTGGCCCGCAGGTCATGATGCCACTGACATTCCAGGACGCGCTCTTCGACGGTAGTCACGATGTTCAATGGCACTCGCTTCCTGCTGGAAATACACCGCTCCAGGAAGTGTTCGCAGAATTGAAGGGTGAGTACCAGACGAAGGCATTGATACTGATCCATGCGGACCTTCCACTGCATCGCCTCCTTTGCTTCCGAGGGGCTCGCACCGGCTTCAGTTGCGGAACCGTCACATCGGTGCAGCACGCCCCGTTGGGCGTATGTGGCGCTGCAGTCTGTGCACCCACTTGGGGAAGAGTGGAAGGCTCCGAACTTGCATGCGCGTCCGGTGACAGCGGCGCCGCCGTCTTCAACAAGAGCGGCTCAGGCTACGGGATCGTAAAATCCGCTGAGAATCCCAGTGATTCAATCGAGAAGGGAAGCTGCAAGGCGTTGACCGTCATGCCCTTCGGCAAGGTTGCCGATCTGAATCTCGACCCGGTATGAGGCACCGGGACCGAGGAAGCCTTCAGTAGGCGCCGCAGGGAATTGCTGCGGGCAGGAGAGGTGGCGCGCTCTGCCGTGGGCGAGAGCAGGGCACCACGGCGGCGGACTATGCCGATCGTGCGCGACACTACCGGGTTGCCGATCGCGCGTGTCACCAGGGTGGGGTGATCCCCGTCCGGCGTGGCCATCTTCGGCAGCGCTGACACGCCGATGCCGGCCTCGACCATGCCCAATGAGTCGACAGGTGGGCCACTTCGTAGTGCCAGCTGAGCTTGAGGCTCTCACGCGCCAACGCACCATTCAGCAGCGTGCGGTTGCCGCTTGCGCGGTGCACGGTGATCAACTGGCGCTTGGCCAGATCCGCCCATTCCACCTTGCGCTTGCGTGCCAGGGAATGATTGTGCCGGGTCGAACAGGCCTTCGCGCCGGGCCAGCCGGGCCAGCCCGGCCAGCATCATCATGCCGATCAGGAACAGATAGACATCGCGGCCCTCGGCCACCGCGTGCAAGGTCGTGCCGAACGGCACCGTTCCCAGCAGTGGAAGCAGAAGAGCAGCCCCCAGTGCCCACACGTACTCCGGAATGCGGAATGGCCGGAACAGCAGGCCGAGGGTCGCCACGGTCACGGCCGCCCAGATGAGGAAAGAGGAACAGGAAGCGAGCATCGGGCGGGGTGTCGCACCTCCCCGCATAAGGTGGGAGCCATTCAGGGCGTTGCGGTGGACTCAACGATGTTCGACTACCAGGGCTGGACCTTCAACGCCAATGGCCGAACCCGGGTGGCCCGGGTGGAACTGGATGGCGACGGCGACGGCACCATCAACCGTTACCGGTTGACCCTCGGGCCCGCCCAGTCCGGGCTGTGCATCAAGGTGGCCTCGCAGGAGGAAGCCGCCAAGAGGCTCGAAACCGAGGTGGAGAAACTGCTCGGCCCAGAGTGGTAAAGAGGGGAGTGGTAAAGAGGGCTTCACTGCGGCAGAAGCGTTGTGAGGTTGCCAGCGCCACTCCGCAATCTCAGTCCATGCGACGGCCGACCGTATTCTTACGGCCATGCATTCGCCCTCCAGCGCTCCCGATTTCATGATAGCCCGCCAGCCCTCGGGCTGGGTGCAGAGCGGCGAGCGCTGGGACCTGTGGTGGAACGGGCGTTCGGTGGCCAGTATCGTGCCGCATGCCGCGCTCGGGTTCCGTCTGTACCTGGACGCACGCAAGATGTCACAGGCCAAGGTCGTGTCCGCCACCAGCGCCCGTCAGGCCAAGCGCTACGCCGAGCGCTGGTGTGCTGCACGGCTCTGCCCGCAGTTGCCTCTGCGCGATGCGGTGGCGCGGTTGGTGGATGCCGCCGGTACTCCACCGCCTCCGGCGCTCACGCGGGAGCAGCGGCAGCAGGCCCGGCGCCTGGCCGAAGCCGGGGCAGGGGAGATGGGGCGGATCAAGGAAGCGCTGGCGCCACGGCCGCGCATGACGGCCGCCAGGCCCGAGGTGCAGGGGCGAGGTGGAGCCTGGTCTGTACCCGGCCAGGTTCCATCCTCCCCGCGCCGAAACGGGAACACATCCCCAGCCAGGGCTACGCCAAAAGCTCCTCACGTACGATCCTCGCCCCCGCGCTGAGTGCGCGCAGCTTGCCCCTGGCCACATCGCGCGCCAGCGGCGCCATGCCGCAGTTGGTGCTCGGGTAGAGCTTGTCGGCGTCCACGAACTGCAGCGCCCTGCGCAGCGTGTTGGCCACATCCTCCGCCGATTCCACCGTGTTGGAGGCCACGTCGATGGCACCGACCATCACCTTCTTGCCACGCACCAGCTCGATCAGGTCCATCGGCACGTGCGAGTTCTGGCATTCCAGCGAGATGATGTCGAGGTTGGAGGCCTTCAGCTTCGGGAACGACTCCTCGTACTGGCGCCATTCCGATCCCAGGGTCTGCTTCCAGTCGGTGTTGGCCTTGATGCCGTAGCCGTAGCAGATGTGTACCGCCGTCTCGCACTTCAGCCCTTCGATCGCGCGCTCCAGTGCGGCTACGCCCCAATCATTCACTTCGTCGAAGAACACATTGAAGGCCGGCTCATCGAACTGGATGATGTCAACGCCGGCGGCCTCCAGCTCCTTCGCTTCCTCGTTGAGGATCTTCGCGAACTCCCAGGCCAGCTTTTCGCGGCTCTTGTAGTGCGCGTCGTACAGCGTGTCGATCATCGTCATCGGGCCGGGCAGCGCCCACTTGATCGGCTGCGTGGTCTGGCGGCGCAGGAACTTCGCATCCTCGACGAATACCGGCCTGGGGCGGCTCACGGCGCCAACCACGGTCGGCACGCTGGCATCGTAGCGGTTGCGGATGCGCACGGTTTCGCGCTTCTCGAAGTCGACGCCGCTGAGATGCTCGATGAAGGTGGTGACGAAGTGCTGGCGGGTCTGCTCGCCGTCACTGACGATATCAATGCCGGCATGCTGCTGTTCCTGCAGGGACAGGCGCAGGGCGTCCTGCTTGCCCTCGATCAGGCCTTCGTCCTGCAGCTTCCAGGGTGACCAGAGCTTCTCGGGCTCTGCCAGCCAGGAGGGTTTGGGCAGGCTGCCTGCGGTGGAGGTGGGGAGCAGCGTCTTCGTCGGCATCGTGTGGTGTGTCCTGGGGGCGAATGGGAAATCGATGGATCAGCGGGCGGCCCACTGCTCAAGCACGGCGCGGTACGGCTTGATGAAGTGTTCTTCGGTGAACCGGCCCTGCTTGACCGCCAGCTGGCTGCGCTCTTCGCGGTCGTAGACGATGCGGGTGGAGGAGTAGTCCTGGTGCTTCAGGCTGGGCTGGTAGACCTTGCCGGCCACGGAATTGGCGTTGTAGATCTCCGGGCGGTAGATCTTCTGGAAGGCCTCCATCGTGCTGATGGTGCCGATCAGCTCCAGGTTCGAGTAATCGCCCAGCAGGTCGCCCTGGAAGTAGAACGCCAGCGGTGCGACGCTGCCCGGCGGCATGAAATAGCGTACCCGCAGGCCCATCTTGTCGAAGTACTGGTCAGTGGGGGAGAACTCACCCTGGCGGTATTCCACGCCCAGGATCGGGTGATGGTTCTCGGTGCGGTGGTAGGTCTTGCTGCTGGAAACACTGATGCAGATCACCGGCCCCTTGCTGAAGTTGGCGCGGTAGGCGTCCGAGCGCAGGAAGTGCTGGAACAGCTTGCCGTGCAGGTCGCCAAAGCCCTCCGGAAGGCCGAAGGTGGCCTTGCCCTCGTTGCTGGCCGGCAGCACGACGCTGAAGTCGTAGTCGCGCACGTAGGACGAGAAGTTGTTGCCAACGATGCCCTCGCTACGCACGCCGGTCTGCGTGTCGACGATGGTCGGCCGCAGCACTTCGATCAACGGGAACGGATCGCTGCCGTCGGCGCCGTCGATGTGCATCTCCACCGAGATGATGTCCAGCTCGACCGCGTAGCGATCGGCGCTTGGGTTGTCCCAATGCGCCAGATCATTGAAGCGGTTGTTGATCATGCGGATGGTGTTGCGCAGGTTTTCCTGCCGGGACGCACCGCGCGCCAGGTTGGCGAAGTTGGTGGTGATGCGCGTGCCTTCGGCCGGCTGGTAATCCTCGTTGAAGGGGATGCGCGTGATGCTGAAGGTGAAAGCGTCGTTCGTCATGGGCGGCGTTCCGTTTGCGGGGTGACATCCAGATGCAGGTCGGCGGCATCTGGCTTCAAAAGGCTTCGATGGCCTCGGCGGCGGCGACTCGCGCGCCGCGATGGGACAGCGCCAGCAGCGGCATTGCGCGCTGCACCGCCAGTCGTGCGCGCTGGATCAGCGCTTCGTTGTGCACGTGCCCCTCGGTGAAATCGCGGTCGGTGGCATACACGCCCAGGGGCAGGGTGCGGGCCTGGAAGAAGCTGAACAGCGGCCGCAGCTGGTGATCGATCACCAGTGCATGGCGGTCACTGCCGCCGGTCGCGGCCAGCAGGATGGGGGTATCGACCAGCGCGTCCTGGTCGATGAAGTCGAAGAAGTGCTTGAACAGCCCTGTGTAGGAGCCGCGATAGACCGGCGTGCTCACCACGAGGACATCGGCCCGTTCGACGGCCACCAGCTGGCGCTCGACAACCTCCGGGAGCTGCGACCGCCACAGCGCACCGGCCAGCTGCGGCGCCAGTTCGCCGAGTTCGATCAGCTGCTGATCGCTGCGCATGTTCTCGCCGATCAGGCCCAGCAGGTGCTCGGCGAGGGTGGCGGCCCGGGAGGGGCGCTGCAGTCCACCGGAAACGGCGACGATACGGAGGGGGCGTTGGGATGAAGGCATGACCCGATCCTAGTCATGCCTTTCCATGACGTAAAATGGTATTACTTCACCTATCCATGAGTGAGATTCATCTTAATGTTGGAGCGGATCCACCTCAGCATCGTGCAGCAGGTCGAGCAGCAGGGCTCGCTCACCGCTGCTGCCGGCGTGCTCAACCTGACCCAGTCGGCGCTCAGCCACAGCATGAAGAAGCTGGAGCAGCAGCTGGGTACCGATGTCTGGCTGCGCGAAGGCCGCAGCCTGCGGCTGACCCAGGCCGGGCAATATCTGCTGGCAGTCGCCAACCGGGTGCTGCCGCAGCTGGACCTGGCCGAGGAGCGCCTGCGCCAGTTTGCCCAGGGCGAGCGCGGCGCGCTGCGCATCGGCATGGAATGCCACCCCTGTTACCAGTGGCTGCTGAAGATCGTCTCGCCGTACCTGGCCGCGTGGCCGGACGTGGATGTGGACGTCAAGCAGAAGTTCCAGTTCGGCGGCATCGGCGCGCTGTTCGGCTACGAGATCGACCTGCTGGTCACGCCCGATCCACTGCTGAAGCCGGGCCTGAAGTTCATCCCTGTGTTCGACTACGAGCAGGTGCTGGTGGTGGCCAGCAACCACGCCCTGGCCAAGGTGGACCACGTAAAGCCGCGCCAGCTCAGCCAGGAAGTGCTGATCAGCTACCCGGTGCCGTTCGAGCGCCTGGACATCTACAACCAGTTCCTGCTGCCGGCCGGCATCACCCCGCGGCGCCACAAGGCCATTGAAACCACCGACATCATGATGCAGATGGTGGCCAGCGGCCGCGGCGTGGCTGCCATGCCGCGCTGGCTGGTGGAGGAGTACGCCACGCGCATGGAGGTGGTGCCCGTACGGCTGGGCGCCAAGGGCATCCCCAAGCAGATCTACCTGGGCGCGCGCGAGGCCGATACCGGTATCGACTACCTGCAGGCCTTCATCGAACTGGCCCGCAACAGCTCGCCGCTTGCCGGCAATGTGGGCGGAGCACGTTGATGCCGGCAGGCCTGTCACTGCGGGCGGACGCCTTCATCAGCGCTTTTTCACTGGAAGTCAGCGCGAAGGCCATGCCCGCGCTGTGCGCCGAGGCGGATCGGATCCCGCGCGGTACGGTCATCTCCATTCCCTACCTGGCCAGCGAGGATGACGACACCCGCCTGGCCGCCGCGCACACGGTGCGCGCGCTCGGATTCGAACCGATGCCGCATCTCTCTGCGCGGCGCGTCGGGTCACGCGCAGCGCTTGAACGCTTCCTGGAGCGTGCCGCCGGCGAAGCCGGGGTCGCGCGTTGCCTGCTGATCGCGGGCGACCTGGCCACACCTGCCGGACCGTTTGCCGACAGTGCTTCGATCATCCAGACCGGTGTTCTGGAGCAATGCGGCATCAAGGTCGTTGCTATCGGCGGGCACCCGGAAGGGCATCCGGCAATGCGCAGTGAAGAACGCTGGCAGGCGCTGGAGGGTAAATGCCAGGCCATCGAAGCACGTGGCATGGCCCCCTTGGTCGTCACCCAGTTCGCCTTCGATGCCGATACCGTGCTGGCCTGGCTGGATGCACTGCGCACGCGTGGCATCGCGGTTCCGGTGCTGGTCGGTGTGCCGGGTCCGGCCAGCATCACCCGGCTGCTGCGATACGCCGCGATGTGCGGCGTAGGCGCCAGTGCATCGATGCTGGCCAGGTATGGCATCTCGATCGGCCGGCTGCTCGGCACGGCGGGGCCGGAGGTGTTCGTCGATCGACTGGTGAACGGGCTGACGGACGCCCATGGCCAGGTCGGCCCGCATTTCTTCCCGTTCGGTGGTGTTGCGCCGTCGCTGGAGTGGATGGCGCAGTACCGGCGGCGCATTTCAATCAGCCAGAGTGGATGATCCGGATCACTGCAGGAATCGCGTTGTCCGGGCGCCGGCATGTTCCAGCGCGGGCGCAGGCCTGGAAAGCCTCCCATTGCAGTGACGCATGCCCAGGTCGAGGCGCTCTGCAATACCCTGCGGGTTGATGTCTCCGGCGCGATTGATCAGCACGACGAGTGTTCTTCGATCGGTGGGACGGTGCCGGAAATACCCGGTGAAGCCTGCGGTTCCGCCGCCATGGCCGACGACCTTTCCGCCATCGGAAACTTCCCAGCCGGCCCCCCAGCCCGCGTTGCTGCCATTGGAGAGCAGTGTGTCGCACCACATCCGTTTCAGGGACGCCTCGGGCAGCAGTCGATGCTGGTCCAGCGCCACAGCAAAGCGCGCCATGTCGTCGATGCTCGCGAGCAGGCCGCCGGCGGCCCATGCCGAGCCCGGAGCAGTGGGAGGCGGTGCGCGCCAGTGGCCATCCTGGAACAGATGCCCTTGGGCAATCCGGCGCCGCTCCTCTGCACGACGCGGCCCCGCATCACGCATGCCCAGCGGCGACAGGATCTCCTCCTGGAGGATGCGCCAGTAATCCATGCCGGTCGCATGCTCGATGGCCAGGCCGAGCAGGATGTAGTTCGTATTGGAGTAGGCGTGCCGCGCACCGGGCGCAAACTCCAGCGGCCGCTCGGCCACCTCTGCAAGCAGTTCACGGGGGCCTGGATTCGTCGGCATCAACCGCAGGAAGTTGTCTTCATTCAGATAGTTGGGAATGCCTGAGGTATGGCTCAGCAGCTGCAGCAGCGAAGTGGATGCCCAAGCGGAAGGCAACCCCTCCACGTACAGGCCGATGGGCGCGGTGACGTCGAGCAGCTGCCGCTGCTGGAGCCGGAATATCAGCAGGGCCGTGAACAGCTTGGTGATCGACCCCAGTTCGAACACGGTATGGCGATCAATCGGTGCAGTCCGGCTGTCACTGAGCCGCCCGGTCGTGGACAGCGCGGCAATGCGCCCGTGATCGACCAGAACCGCCGCCATGCCAGGCTGCCGTTCGGCCTGCAGCAATGCGGTCAGCGAACTGCATCCCGCTAACGTCGCCCGGCTCGCCAGCGCCGATGATGCGGACAGGCCCCAGCCGGTGGCCAGCAGCGCCGCACACAGACGGCGTCGGACAGGGTCGTGGTACATGCGCGTGGCTCGCAGCGGCGTCGTGGTGATGGTAGCGCGGGCCGAAGGCGGGCCGGCGCAGGACGTACCGGGCGTATCTACCCAACAGCTGCCGGAGGCCGGGCAGCACGCCAGCGGGTCATCCCCGATGGCTGACAGATGTCACTGGTTGCAACCCGGGCGGAAGCGAATAGTGAGCGCCAAGGCGAGGGCGCCTCGCCACCACTCACCAAGGGGACCGCTCATGAACATGCTCCAGCACCTCGCCTCGCAGACGCCAATCTGGGTCTGGCTGCTCCTGGCCTTCCTGATCACCCGTGGCATCGCCGCCATGAAGCCGGCCGAGACCTCGCTGCAGAAGCTGGCGATCGTACCCGCCTTGTTCGCCGTCTGGGGTGCGTGGTCGGTCAGCCATCGCTTCGGCGCTTCGCTGAGCGCCTGGAGCGAATGGCTGGCCGGCATCGCCACGGGCGCGACGCTTGCCTGGCTGCTGTTGAATCGATTGAAGCTGACGCTGGACCGCAGCACCGGCAAGCTCTGGCGCAGTGCGGACTTCAGCCTGCTGCCGCTGCTGCTGGCCACCTTCCTGGTGAAGTACGGCTTCGAAGTCGCATTTGCGGTGTCGCCGTCGCTGTCCGCCCATGCCGGCTTCAGTGCCGCCTACCTGCTGCTGACGGGCGGGTTCACTGGCATCTTCGTGGGCAAATACTGCCGGTACCTGGGCTCGCTGCGGATGGATGCGGCGGGCAAGGGGCTGGAAACCGCAGGCTGATTGTCCGAGGCGTGCCCGCCGCTGGCCCGCGTCCCCAGGCAGGGTTGTGCGGGGCTGGCGCAGGCGTCACGATGCCCGCCACTGGCCACCACCGGAAACGCTGACGTCATGAAGACCACATCCTGGTTCTGGATCAACGTGGTCAGTCACTTCAGCATTGTCGCCGCCCTGGCCTGGCTGCCCGCACGGTGGACGGGGCAACTTGTGGAGGCGCTGGCCGGGACGCAGCCGGCTATCGGTGATACCCGGTATTTGGCCTTCATCGGCGCCATGTTCGGCTTCTGCGTAACCGCGCTGATCGTGATGGGGGCGCTGACAGTCACTGGCGAACTGCTGGGTTTCTCCAGGCCCTATGCGCGGCGGCCGAAGTCCCGAAACGAAGCGCAGGTCGTCCACCGGAAGGTGTTGCTGGTTGCATTCGCCACGCTCTCGTGGGTGGCCGTGGGATCGCTCGCGGGTATTGCGTCGATCTTCGTGGCTTCGTGACGAGGGCGTTCTGTAGGCGCGGCAACGCACGGAAGCTGCTGTCCACCGGCTGGGGCGGAAGGTTGCGAATCCGCAAAGTCCAAGGTTCAGACAGGTCAAATGAAGGCTCCAAGATGAAGATTCTGATCTCTTCCCTCATGTTCCTGGGCCTGGTGGTTGCGGCAGGAATCGTTTGGATAACGTATCCAACCTCTCTCGAATCTGAGCTCAGAACATTCCGCCCACTTCCACCAGAAACATTCAAGATGCTTCGCGACGATGCGATCGCCTTCGCTCGGGCGAACGCATCGAAAGGCATTACCATCGAAGCTGGCCCCCCGCAATCGAGCGTGTTCGAACTTCGGTGCAGAGAGGTTCCATTACTCCTGGTCGAGAACGGGCATGACCTGCTCACCCTCGATATCTTTGGATACGCAGACCGACGTGCGCCAGGCATTGCCAAGCTTCAGGATCAGACGACATCGAGACTGATCCCGGAGGGTCAGCCCGGCAAGCCCGGCCCGATTTCTGGAGGGCCCTCGGGACTGGAGGCGCTCATCATGAAGCATCGAGACGGCATCGATGTCGCGCAGCAGTGCCATTGAATCCAGGGGCGATTGAAGTGCGCCAAACGCATTGATCTCCTGACTTCGAATCCGCCGCACCCTATGCACGCCGCCTGATCGACCAGCTGGGCGTGCCCGACGTCGATGCCACCGATGGGCCGCCACTGGCGGTGGCTCTGCAGCAACAGCGCGGTGCCAGCAATGCGCGATCATCGGTGGGCAGCGTGACCACGCTGTCCAGCCTGGTGCGCATGATGTACTCGCGCGCAGGCGCCTACCCGGCCAACCAGTTCCACCAACATGGCCACTTCACGCGAAAGCGGCTGTCGCCAGAGAGCGGGTATCGTGATCCTCTGCAGATCAAGCTTGGCCCTGAGCGCATAGTGCTTGCGGGTGACCGGCACGGTGCAGGTCAGGCGGGGACCCAGGTAGTCCTTGAACAGCGGTGGCCGCCAAGCACCCAGATGGAACAGCCGATCCTGTTTGACCGCCGCGGGCAACGGCACGTCGGACAGGTCGCTGTCCGACGCATCGGTGACCAGGCAGGGTGCATGGCGGAAGCCCCGCCTGCGCAGCAGCCCAGCCAGATGTCCGGCGCCTTAGACGGTCCCGCGCCACTGGCTCATCAGCATCTGCAGAAAGCGCTCCGCCGTGGGCGAGAGCAGGGCGCCCCGGCGACGGACGATCCCGATCGTGCGCGATACCACAGGATTGCCGATCGCGCGTGTCACCAGGGTGGGGTGGTCCCCGTCCGGCGTGGCCATCTTCGGTAGCACCGACACGCCGATACCGGCCTCGACCATGCCCAGTGACGTCGACAGGTGCGTCACCTCGTAGTGCCAGCTCAACTTGAGGTTCTCGCGCGCCAGCGCACCGTCCAGCAGCGTGCGGTTGCCGCTGGTGCGATGCACGGTGATCAGCTGGTGCGCGGCCAGATCAGCCCATTCCACCTTGCGCTTGCGGGCCAGCGGATGATCGCGTCGGCAGGCGAGGACGAAGGGGTCCTCAGCCAGTACGTCGAAGTCGAGATTGGGATCGTTGGCGCCCATGAAGTTGATGCCGAACTCGACTTCGCCACGTTCCACTGCCTGCAGACCCTCCGTCGCCGGGATATCCAGGATGCGGAAGCGCACGTTCGGGTGCGCTTCGTGGAAACGCGCCATCACGCTGGGCAGGAAGTAGAACGCCGCCGTCGGCAGGCACGCGATGGTCACGGTGGCGCCGCGGGTGTCCTCCCGGCCGCGCAGTGAGAACAGAGAGCCATCGAATTCTTCCAGCATGCGGCGTACCAGCGGCAGCAGGTTCTCGCCGACAGCGGTGGTACTGACGCTGCGCGTGGTGCGCTCCAGCAGTGGCGAACCCACGGCCTGCTCCAGCTTCTGGATCCGCCGGCTGAGTGCTGGCTGGGAGACGTGCAGGATTTCCGCGGCGCGATGGAAGCTGCGGGTCTCCGAAACCAGCAGGAACGCACGCAGATCCAGGATTTCGCAATTGATGCTCATTGGGTATCAATCATCCGAAAATCAGCAATTCACAGATCAATTGGGGTCATGCCAGTATCGAATCACAGAGGGGTCATTCATCCCCTATACGCATCAATCTAGCACACGTATGTCCAACGATCTGCTCAGCATTCCCTGCGTGCTCATGCGCGGCGGTACCTCCAAGGGCCCGTTCTTCCTGGCCAGCGACCTTCCGATGGACATCGCTGAACGCGATCGCCTGCTGCTGGAAGTGATGGGCTCGGGCCATCCGTTGCAGATCGACGGCATCGGCGGTGGCAACGCGCTGACCAGCAAGGTGGCGATCATCGACCGCTCCAGCCGTCCGGACGCCGATGTCGACTACCTGTTCGCCCAGGTACGGGTAGAGCAGCAGGTGGTGGATACCTCGCCGAACTGCGGCAACATGCTGGCGGCCGTAGGCCCGTATGCCATCGAGCGTGGGCTGGTGCAGGCGCAGGATCCGCAGACCGAGGTGCGCATCCACAACGTCAACACCGGCAAGCTGATCATCGCCACGGTGGAAACGCCGGGCGGCAATGTGGTCTACCGCGGTGATACGCGCATTGCCGGCGCGCCGGGCTCGGCCTCGCCGGTCAGGCTCTCCTTCCTTGATGCGGCAGGTGCCCGCACCGGCAAGCTGCTGCCCAGCGGGCACGCGCAGGAGACCATCGATGGCGTGCCGGTCAGCCTGGTGGACTGCGCGATGCCGATGATGCTGGTACGTGCCGAAGACCTGGGCGTGCGCGGCGATGCCCCGCCCGCCGAACTGAACGCGGACGCGGTATTCATGCGCCGGCTGGAAGCGCTGCGCATCGAGGCAGGCGCTCGCATGGGCATCGCCGACGCCGGCAACAAGGTCATTCCGAAGCCGGTGCTGCTGTCGGCGCCGCAACATGGGGGCGATCTGCAGGTGCGCTATTTCATGCCGCATCAATGCCACACCGCGCTGGCCATTACCGGCGCGGTTGGCCTGGCCACCGCCGCCGTTACGCCGGGCACGCTGGCCCACACTTTGGTCGGATGCCTGTCCGTTCCCGGCAGCATTACCCTCGAACATCCGAGCGGGGCCCTGGAGGTGGGCCTCAGTCGCAGCTCGCAGGATGCGCCGGTCGTTGCCAGCGTCGTGCGCACCGCACGCCGCCTGTTCGAGGGCCGCGTGTTTGCCACCACGCCAGCACTTGCCGTGGCCGGTTCCACCCAAGCCCGCCAATGGACGTCAGCGGCATGATCTGAACCCGGACGGGCCGGCGCAGGTGCGCATGCCCGCCATTACAACGTAGATGCTTCACTCCTGGGAGGGATGATGTACAAGCAGTTCTTGATGGCCGCGCTGTGCGCGGCTGGTCTGGCCGCGGCCGGATGCAGCAACAGCGGGCGCACCGAAGGCGCATCCGCCGGCGGTGGTGACAATGCACCGGTACGCATCAGCGTCGGCTCCTACAACCTCAACAACCTGCCGTTCTTCATCGCCGACGCCAAGGGGTACTTCAAGGACGTCGGCCTGCAGGTGAAGACCGAGAACTTCGCCCAGGGCGGCTCCAAGGTATTGCAGGCGCTGGTGGCCAATTCCACCGACGTGGCCGTCGGCTTCTACGACCACACCATCCAGATGCAGGCCAAGGGCAAGGACGTGGTGGCCTTCGTGCTGCTCTCGCGCAACTCCGGCCTGGTGATGGCCGGCCGCGAGGATGCCACCTTCGATCCGGCCCGCCCGGAGACCATCAAGGGCCAGAAGGTCGGCATTACCGCACCGGGCTCATCGTCGGATTTCTTCGTCCGTCACTTCCTCGCCCAGCACGATATTCCGGCTGACAGCATCTCGTTGATCGGCGTCGGCTCGGGCGCCGCAGCAGTGGCCGCGCTGGAGCAGGGCAAGATCGACCTGCTGGTCAACTACGATCCTGCCGCCACCCTGATCACCGAACGCAAGGTCGGCAGGATCCTCCTCGACGCGCGCAGCGACGACGGCGCCCGCCAGGTCTATGGCGGCCTCTATCCAACCTCGGTGATGTACGCCAACCAGAGCTTCCTGGACAAGCGCCCCGAAGCGGCCGAGAAGATCGCCCGCGCCGAGCAGATGGCGTTGAAGTTCATCGCCGACAACAGTGCTGAAGACATCGTTGCGGCGCTGCCGGACAACTACGTTTCTGGCGACCGCGCCACCTATGCGCGCGCGGTGGAGAACGCCCGCGCGATCTTCACCCGCGACGGTCATTTCACGCCGGCTGATCTGGAAACGCCGTTGAAGGTGCTGCGCGAGTTCAATACGGATGTGGCCAAGGCCAATATCGATCTGTCCCGCACCTACACCAATGCTTTCGTCGAGCGTGCCAACGCTGCGGCGCCGGCTGCCCAACCGTAAGCGGAGGTAACCCCATGGCCCTCAATGCCACCGTGCGCCACCTCAATGGCGCACCGCAGCTGGAGCCTGCACAGACCATGGTCGCGCTCAACAAGGTGACCATGTCCTTCGGCGAATTCACCGCCGTTCGTGATGTCGACATCCAGGTAGGTGATGGCGAGTTCCTTGCCATCGTTGGGCCAACCGGCTGCGGCAAGAGCACCATCCTCAATTCCGTGGCGGGCCTGCTGAAGCCGTCGTCCGGCCAGGTCAGCATCGACGGCCGTGCGGTCAGCGGCGTCCAGGAGTCGGTGGGCTACCTGTTCCAGCAGGACGCGCTGCTGCCGTGGAAGACCGCATACCAGAACGTTGAGCTCGGCCTGCGTTTCCGTGGCGTGCCCGAAGCCGAACGCAAGGCCAAGGCCAACGCGTGGCTGGCCAAGGTCGGCCTGGCCGGTTTCGAGCATCGCTACCCCCACCAGCTGTCCGGTGGCCAGCGCAAGCGCGTGCAGATGGCGCAGGCGTTGATCGTCGAGCCGAAGGTGATCCTGATGGATGAGCCGTTCTCGGCGCTGGACATCCACACCCGGCACCTGATGCAGAACGAGCTGCTGCGTCTGTGGCAGGAGGACCGGCGCTCGGTGATCCTGATCACCCACGATCTGGAAGAAGCGATCGCCCTGGGCGACCGCGTGGTGGTGCTGTCCTCCGGCCCGGCCAGCCGTGTCGTGCGCAGTTTCGACGTGGATCTGGAACGGCCGCGGAACGTGGCCGAGATCAAGCTGGATGACCGTTTCACCGACCTGTACCGCGACATCTGGGCCTGCCTGCGCGGCGAAGTGGAGAAGAGCTATGCACGCCAAGACTGACAAGTTCATCCAACTGGCCCTGGTTGTGGCCGTGTTCGGCGGCTGGGAGGGCGGCATCGCGCTGGGCGTGATCGATCCGTTCTTCTTCCCGTCGCCAACGGCGATCGTGCAGCAGGCCTGGACCTGGCTGTCCGATACCTCGTTCTACCAGCACGTCTACATCACGCTGACCGAAACCGCGCTGGGCTACATCATCGGCACCGGCCTCGGCGTGGCCGGCGGTGTCTGGCTGGGCCTGAGCCGCCGCTCGGCGCGCATCCTCGATCCCTTCATCAAAGGCTTCAACGCAATTCCGCGCGTGGTGCTGGCCCCGATTTTCGTGTTGTGGCTGGGGCTGGGCCTGTGGTCGAAGGTGGCGCTGGCGGTCACCCTGGTGTTCTTCACCACGTTCTTCAATGCCATGCAGGGCGTACGCGAGGTGAATCCGGTGGTGCTGGCCAATGCCCGCATCCTGGGCGCAAGCCGCAGCGACCTGCTACGCCATGTCTACTTCCCGGCAGCGGCCAGCTGGATCCTGTCCTCGCTGCGCACCTCGGTGGGCTTCGCCGTGGTCGGCGCGATCATCGGTGAGTACCTCGGCGCTTCGGCGGGCCTGGGCTACCTGATCGCGCAGGCAGAAGGCAACTTCAACGCCGTCGGTGTGTTCGCCGGCATCATCATCCTGGCCGCCTTCGTGCTGGTCATCGACGCGCTGCTGGACGTGGTCGAGAACAAGCTGATCACCTGGCGTCCCAACGCCCAGGCCCAGGCCACCAGCTGACCGGGCCGGGCTGAGCCCGCCTGCCGCGCCGCCGGGCCGATCCGGCGGCGCGCGCTTCCTCCCTCGATCTTCCCCCGCACCACCGCAACAGGCCAGCGCCGGGCCAGGGGGCCGGCTGGCCGGAGAGAGTCCATGAACCATTCCACCGTGCTGCCGCTGGCAGCGCTGTCGGTCGCGCTCGGCCTGCTGTTGGCCAGTGGCCATGCTGGCGCCCAGGCTGTTTCGTCCCCACCCGCACCATTGAGCCAGGCCGAACTCTCACGCCTGGTGCAGCAGCAGGCGCTGCAGATCCAGCAGTTGGAGGCGCGCCTGCGTGCCGTGGAGGGCGGGCACAGCACCGCCGGTGCGGCGGCCGCAACGCAGGGCCCCGCGCTGGACACCCGCGTCGCCGCACTGGAATCCAGCCAGGCCAAGGCGCCCAAGGTCACCTGGTCCAAGGGCGCACCGGAGTTCAGCAGTGCCGATGGCAGCGTGGCGTTCCGTCCGCGCGGACGCCTGTTCGTCGACGCGTCCAGCACAGACGGATCGTCAGTGAGTGACCGCAACATCTCCGGTACCGAGATCCGCTCGGTGCGGCTGGGCGCCGAAGGCCGCTACGGCATCCTCGGCTGGGCGGTGGAAGGTGACTTCGCCGACAACGCGGTGGCGTGGAAGTCGGTCTACGCCACCGTGGACCACCGCCTGTTCGGGCTGCCGGCCGACCTGACCGTGGGCAACCGCCTCAACGACCGGGGTATCGACGGCTCCAGCAGCACTTCCAACACGCCGTTCCAGGACCGCAACGTTGTCGGCACGCTGATGCTGCCGCAGCGCGGCCTGTTCGGTGTCGGCCTGGCCGAGCGCGTGTACGGCAAGGACTGGCATGCCAGCCTGTCGGTGGCCGGCAACGATCTCAACAACGCCGGCACCGACAACGACAGCCAGACCTGGGCCACGCGCGTGCATTGGAACCCGGTGGCCAACGATGCGGTCACGGTGCACCTGGGGGCCTGGGCCTTCCACGAGGAGATCGCCGCAGGCGCCAGCGGCGTCGTCCGCAGTTCGGCCATCGCCGGGCACTTCAACGACCTGGTCAAGATCGCGCCGGGCACACTGCTGGGCGCCGAGCGCAGCACGGCCTATGGCGCGGAACTGGCAGGCTTCTTCGGGCCGGCGTGGGCGACCGGCGAATGGGGTACGCGCAACCTGCGCGGGGCCGACGCCAGCGGGCGCTACGATCTGGACCACCAGGCCTGGGCGATTTCGGCTGGCTGGTTCCTGGCCGGTGCAAGGCCGGCCTATTCGGGCAAGGCCGGCACCTGGGGCCGGGTCAAGGTGGCCGATCCTGTCACCCGCGGCGGTGCCGGGGCATGGGAACTGAAGGGGCGCTTCGAGGACGTGGACTATGCCGAGCTGCCCAGTGGCGGTACCGGCCACGCGTGGACGCTGGGTGCGAACTGGTATCTCAACGATTTCAGCCGCGTGATGTTCGAGGCGATCCGTTGGCAGACCCGCAACCGCAGCGGCACCGGCCAGGGCAGGGATGAAGGCACCACCTTCAATACCCGCCTGCAGGTGGCCTTCTAGAAGCGCATGCCGCTCGCGCGCCGATCAGAGCAGCAGCAATGCTCCGATCAACGCCGGCGGCATCACCAGCGCGCCGACGCGCAGGAAGTCGAGCCCGCTGACATGCTCGCCCTCGCGACGCAGCGCCACCAGCCACAGCATCGTCGCCAGCGAACCGGTGACCGACAGGTTGGGTCCCAGATCCACGCCGACCAGCAATGCGGCACGGGTCTGCGCCGGCAGGTCGGCCATCTGCCCCAGCGAACCGGCGGCCAGGCCGACCGGCAGGTTGTTGGCTACGTTGCTCAGCAGCGCAGCCGCGCCACCGGCCAGCCAGCTGGCCTGGCGGGGAGATGCCTGCGCCAGGGCCTGCAGGGCGCTGGCCGCGGTCTGGATGACACCGGTCTGCGCCACCGCTTCCACCAGCACGAACAGTCCCGCCACCAGCGGCAGCACCCCCCAGGACACGTGGCGCAGCAGTGGCAGCGGGCTGCGCCGCTGGCGGATCGCCACCACCGCAACACTCAGCGTACCTGCGCAGAACGTGGTCAGGCCCAATGGCCCGTTCAAGGCCGACGTGACCAGCAACACGGTGCCGGTGAACAGCACGCCCAGTGCGCTCAGCCGGCCGCCGTCGGTCAACGGGCGATGCGGCGGCGCGGCCACCAGCGGCTGGGCGATCTCGCGCCGGTGCACCCAGCGCAGGACCAGGTAGGTGGCACCGATGGCCGCCGCCGACGGCAGCGCGAACTGCGCCAGCCACTGCAGCAGCGGCGGCAGGTGCTGGCCGTACACCACCAGGTTGGCCGGATTGGAAATGGGCAGCACGAAGCTGGCCGCATTGGCAATGAATGCACAGACGAACAGGTAGGGCAGGGGATTGGCGCGCGCCGCCTTGCAGGCAGCGTAGACCGCCGGCGTCAGCACTACGGCCGTTGCATCGTTGGACAGGAACACCGTCACCAGCGTGCCGACCAGGAACACCAGGTCGAACAGGCGTCGCCCGGATCCGCCCGCATGCCGCACCGCGTACAACGCGACCCAATCGAACAGGCCTTCGCGCCGCGCCAGTTCGGCCAGCATCATCATGCCGACCAGGAACAGGTAGACGTCGCGGCCTTCGGCCACCGCACCCCATGCGGTATGCAGCGACACCGCGCCCAGCAACGGCAACAGGGCGGCAGCGCCCAACGCCCACACATATTCGGGGATGCGCAAAGGACGGAACAGCAGACCGAGGGTGGCAACGGCGACCGCTGCCCAGATCACGAGGGGGGCTTGGGGGGCGAGCATGGAGTGGGGCTTCAGCGGCACCTGCAGCGACCCCGGCGCAGGTGGGCCTGGCGCGCGCGATCAGCGGATGGGCGGCCGCTGCAATCATCGCAGGTTCCGGGTCGCCGCATCATACCGTGCGGCGCGGCATGGCGACCGCTGCCCTGGACCACGTTGCAGGTGGGCCGGGGGCGGCGCCCAGCCCACGTTCAGCACTCAAGCGGGCCATGACTTCAGGCACTGCAGCTTGACTACACATGTAGTCAAGCTACGCACACACTCATTGGACGAGATTGCGATGCCAGGATCCTGCTGGTTGTCCTGCGCCCTGGCTCTGGTGTTCGGCATCGCCGGGCCCAGCCAAGCGGCGACGCGTGCCGATGCCCTTGCCGCGATCGAGCGCAATGCACGCGCCGCGCATTCCGATGCGGTCCTGGTGATGCATGAGCGGGAGACGCTGCTTGAGCTGAAGCCCGCCGCCGGGCAGGAATCCGTTCACCTGATGTCGGCCACCAAGTCGGTCGTCGCGCTGGCCATTGCATTGCTGCTGGACGAAGGAAAGCTGGCTTCGATCGATACGCCGGTCAGCCGGATCTATCCCGAATGGAAGCAGGGCAGGAAGAGCGCCATTACCGTGCGCATGCTGCTGGACCATACCTCGGGCCTGCAGAACGTGGCGAACGCGGGCGAAGAGCTGGAAGGGGCCCCGGACCTGGTCAAGCTGGCACTGGCTGCCGAGCTGAGCGATGACCCGGGCAACGTGTTCTCCTACAACAACAAGGCTACCAACCTGCTGCCCGGCATTGTGGAGCGCCTGGCAGGCGAGCCTGTGGACGCGTATCTGGACGCGCGGCTGTTCAAGCCCCTGGGCATTGCCCACTACACCTGGATGAAGGATGAGGCAGGCACCCCGCTGGGCATGGCCGGGCTGTCCCTGCGCGCGGCCGATCTTGCCGCCATCGGGCAACTGTTGCTGGACGGAGGCGTGGCACCGGATGGCAGACGTCTCCTGAGTGAGCAGTCGGTCGCGTTGATGACGACCGAAAGCGCCCGTGCGCCAGATGTTGGGCTGCTGTGGTGGCGGATACCGGCCTGGGAACGGTACCAGCTCAAGCCCCGGCTGCGGGATCTGCTGGTGAAAAGGGGCGTGGACGACGACGTACAGCGCGCACTGCAGGCCAGCGCAGGGCGAGTATTCGAAAGCCGCAGCGCACTGGTCGCCTTCCTCGCCAATCAGCTGGGCGCGGACGGGTCCCAGCGCTACGGCAGCCAGATCTCCGCGCGCGGCCTGAAGCTCGCCGATCTCTACGACATCTCACGGGGACCGGTCGTCGGCTTTGCCGCCAACGGCTACCTGGGCCAATACCTGATGATCGTCCCGGAACAGCGCGTGGTCGCCGTGCGTCTGGTTCACCGGCGCGAGACCCACAGCGCTCCACAGGACGACTATCCCTCCTTCTTCGCCGATGTCCTGCAGTTGGCGCGGACACTGCAATAGGCCCTGTCGTCATCATGTCCACGCGCTCTGAACATCCTCCTGGAGCGTTCTTCACTGTCGTGCCGCTAAAAGTGGGATGACATCTTGGCCGCACACCTACTGAAGCATGTTTGATTATCAGGACTGGACCTTCCACGCCAATGGCCGCACGGTAGTGGCGCGGGTAGCGCTGGACGGCGACGGTGGCGGTACCATCAACCGCTACCAGCTGGTGCCGGGGCCGGCGCAGTCGGGGCTGAGCATCAAGGTCGCCTCCCAGGATGAGGCCGCGCAGAAACTGGAGGCCGAAGTGACCAAGCTGCTCGGGCCGGAGTGGTAGCCACGACGCCATGCCGGGCAGGGATCCGCATGGTGACGTCGGGATGACCGGCCCAGGCAACGGGCATCGCGCCGGATGCCCGTTGCGTGAGGCCGCTTACTTGGGCATCAGCACGGTGTCGACCACGTGGATGACGCCGTTGGACTGGCCGACATCTGCAATGCTGATGCCTGCCTTTCCACCCTTTGCGTCGATGACCCAGAGCTTGCCATCGTGGAGCGCCACGGTGAGAGGCTCACCCTGCACGGTCTTCAGGGTGGCCTTGCCGCTGTGCTTGCGGGCATCGGCCAGAAGCTGGGCGGAACTGTAGTTGCCCGGGACGACGTGGTAGGTCAGGATCCGGGTCAGCTGTGCCTTGTTTTCAGGCTTCACCAGTGTCTCGACAGTGCCTGCAGGCAGCTTTTCGAAGGCCGCATTGGTGGGCGCGAAAACAGTGAAGGGCCCGGCGCCGTTGAGGGTGTCGACCAGGCCGGCTGCTTTGACCGCTGCAACCAGCGTGGTGTGATCCTTGGAATTGACGGCGTTCTCGACGATGGTCCTGGTGGGGTACATTTCTGCCCCGCCCACGATGACGGTGTTGGCGGCGAAAACCGAGGAGCCGGACGAAACGAGTACGGCGAAGCCGACTGCGGCGGCGATGCGCTGAAGAGCGTTCACGGTGCGTTCCTTTCTGGATGACCCGCAAGTGCGGGCATTTTTCCTACGTCGGGTGAGCGTGACCGGATGCAGCAACGGCCGAGTCATCAGCTGTTTGGCCCGCAGGCGGTTTTGCTGCGCTGCATGGTGACAACGGCGAACCGCGGTGATTACTCTCCGCTGCAACGCGATGGTAGCGCTACCAGTCGGACGGGGATCCAAGGTCCAGGGGCTGCCTTCTTTGCCGCGTGTTTGTCCTGGCAGGCTTGAAAAGCAAGTGTAAGTCGCGGCGTGCCTGAGCACCCGTGCTGTTCGGTTTGGAATGCGGGCCACGCCCGTGCGTGCCCCTGGGAGGGGGCGGTACATCCATTCGATCGTATGTCAGAGGGGACTTTCATGAGCACTTGCAGTTTCCGCGGCACCCTGGCCCCGAGGTCCGGTTCATGAGCCGCGCATTGGCGAAGTTCCGGTCCCGGGCCATGTTCACCTTCGTGGGTGGCGCCCTGGTCATCAATCCTGCCTTTGCGCAGGACGCAGCGCCGGCGACCGGGCAGCAGCCGCAGAGCCAGTCGCAGCCCACCCAGCTCGATGCAGTGCAGGTCACGGGCATACGCAACAGCCTGAGCCAGGCCATGGACATCAAGCGCGACTCGGCGGGCGTGGTCGACGCGATCAGCGCTGAAGACATCGGCAAGTTCCCCGATACCAATCTTGCCGAGTCGTTGCAGCGCATCACCGGCATCTCCATCGAGCGCCGTGACGGCGAGGGTGCGCAGGTGACCGCGCGTGGCTTCGGCCCCCAGTTCAACATGGTCACGCTCAACGGTCGGCAGATGCCGGGTGCCGATGCATTCGGTGCCTCTGGACAGGTCGCCATCGGCGGTGTCGACGGCGGCACCCGCGCCTTCAACTTCGCGCAGCTGGCCGCCGAGGCCATCAATGGTATCGAGGTCTACAAGACCAGCCAGGCACAGGTGCCCAGCGGTGGCATCGGTGCGACGATCAACATCCTGACCTCGCGCCCGCTCGATCACGCCGGCATCGTGGCCAACGCCGGGGCGAAGCTGGTGTCCGACCAGAGCCAGCCGTTCGACAATGACCTGACACCGGAGCTGTCGGGCATCTTCAGCTACAGCAATCCGGAAAAGACCTTTGGCGTCAGCCTCAGCGCGAGCCAGCAGAAGCGCAAGGGTGGCTCGGTGCAGGCCACGGAGAACTACTGGAACGTGCAGCCGTGGACAGGGTCGATGCCGGGCAATCCGACCGTGGTCAATGCCCCGGCCGTCGGCCAGCTTTACGCGCGGCCCAACGACCTGCGCTACGCGTTCTCCGAATTCGAGCGCGAACGCGTCAACGGCCAGGCCGTGCTGCAGTTCGCACCGACGGACAGCCTGACCCTGACCGTGGATTACACCTACTCGACTAACGAGATCACCGAGAATCGCGGCGAGCAGGGCATGTGGCTGCAGAACAGCAACTACACCAACGTCGAGTTCGACACCAGTGGCGCCGTCGCGACGCCGGTATACATCCGTGAAATCGCCGGCACCAAGGATTTCGGCCTGGAACAGCAGCGCAGCATGCAGGAATACAAGCTGGGTTCGCTGGGTTTCAATGCCGTCTGGAATGTCAGCGACCGCTTCAAGCTCAGCTTCGATGCGCACAACTCGAAGAACGAGAGCCGCCCGAATGACCCGCTCACCGGCGGTGGTTCGATCTTCATGAGCATCGCCGGCACCAACAACTGCACCCGTGGCCCGCATTGCGGTGGCTCCTGGGTGCAGGAGTTGAACTTCAACAATGGCCTGCCGGTTGGCACCCAGGTCTGGTATCCCAGCACCGCCGATGCGCTCGCCGGGACCAATGGCGTGGTCAATCCGGGCTTCCAGGAAGGCGAGGTCGGCACGCAGGTGCTGCGCGTCAACGCGCAGACCCAGATCAGCGAGATCAAGCAGGCGCGCGTCGATGGCGAATGGAACTTCGACCACGGGCGCTTCCAGTTCGGCGTGGACACCAACAAGTCCACCACCCACCGCATCCAGGCCGCCGAGGCCTACTCGACCCTGGGCGACTGGGGCGTGGCCAACGTGGACCGGGATACCGCCGCAGGCCTGATGGACCTGCTGCAGCCGGTCAGCATCGTCGGCCTGTTCGACGACTACAGTGCCAACAGCTGGCCCGCCTGGCGCGGCAATGCCGGGCAGCTCGCGCAATGGGCATCGCGCGAGTACGGCGTCGGCCTGGGTGTGAACCCGCAACGCGCGGCCGACAACTTCGTGGAAGAGAAGACCAAGGCGGCGTACTTCCAGGTGGAGCTGGACGGGGAGCTGGGTGGCATGCGCACCAACACCCGCCTGGGCGTGCGCTATGAAACCACTGACGTGGTGTCGACCTCGGTCATTGCCGTCCCCGAGTCCATCGAGTGGCAGGCCAACAACGATTTCCGCATCGTGCTGTCCGATGAGCAGCAGCCCTTCACGGAGAAGGCGCGCTACAGCTACATCCTGCCCAACCTTGATTTCAGCATCGACCTCACCGAGGAGCTGAAGGGCCGCGTTTCGTTCGGCAAAAGCATCGCCCGCGCGCCGTATGGCAATCTCTATGCGGGACCCGGGGCCCAGCAGCCGTTCGGCTCGGTGCTGATCGATCCCTCGTCGCGCGCCAGCGGCAATTCGCAGAACCCGAGCCTGAAGCCGTTGGAATCGGACAACCTCGACCTGGGGCTGGAGTGGTACTTCGCCGACGCCAGCTATGTGTCATTGACCTACTGGAACAAGTCGGTCAGCAACTTCATCGGCAACACCGTCGTGCAGGAAGGCCTGTACGGCCTCACCGACCCGACCTCCGGGCCGGATGCGCGGGCGGCGTTGGACTTCCTGACCAGTGGCGCCTGCGTCGCCCAGGTCGGGCCGGCCAATGCCGCTGCCTGCTCGGCCAACGACACCTCGCTGTTCACCGCACTGGCATTGCTGCGCAACAATCCTGCCGGCCTGGGCGCCTACAACGGCACTGATGCGCAGGTGCTGGCCACCGAAGCGGCCTACGATCTGTATGGGCAGCCCAACGACCCGCTGTACCAGTTCAACGTCAATCGCCCGATCAACCAGAACAAATCCAAGCTGCATGGCTGGGAGCTGGGCGGACAGTACTTCTTCGGCGACACCGGCTTCGGCGTGCTGGCCAACTACACCGTGGTCAAAGGCGATGTCGGCTACAACAATGGCGGTGACCCTGGCATCGACCAGTTCTCGCTCACCGGCCTGAGCGATACCGCCAACGCCATGCTGATGTACGAGAAGTACGGGTGGTCGGTGCGCCTGGCATGGAACTGGCGCGACCAGTACCTGATCCTGGCCAACCAGGGCTCCAGCCGCAATCCCTACTATGTGGAGCCGTACGAGCAGTGGGATCTCAGCGTCAACTACGCGCTGGATGACCACTGGTCCTTCAGCCTGGAGGCGATCAACCTGACCGGCGAGGATGTGCGGTGGCGCTCGCGCACGTCGCAGATGATCGTCAAGCTGGCAGACCAGAGCCCGCGCTACATGCTGGGCGTACGCTACAAGTTCTGAGCCTGGTTGCCGATGCGTCCGGCACGGCACCGCTGCCCGCCAGCGGTGCCGTGCCGGGACGGTGTCGCCGCACCTGTCGCGCCTGCGCTACGCTGCCGGCCAGCCACCCCGCACTGGACTGGATACCCTGATGGCCCGCTACGAAATGCTCAACAACATCGCGCATCGGGACCTGAGGGTCGCCACCGGATTCGGGCCGCAGTTCGGCGATGCCGTGGGCATGGTGCCGGCCTATCCCAGCGAGTTCGCTGAACTGCAGCGTGAGTATCCGATCTTCCTGCGCAGGGATACCGGGACGAAGGCGTGGCAGTCCGTGGCCCTGCTGGGTTTCGAACAACACGAGAACCTGTTCCTGCAGGACGGGCGCTGGAATGCTTCCTACCTGCCAGGCGCGGCGGCCAAAGGGCCGTTCCTGATCGGCTTCCAGGAGCACTACGTGGATGGCGTGCTCACCCAGGATGCGGTGATGCACGTGGACCTGGACCATCCGCGCGTCACCGCCGGCGCCGGTGAGCCGGTGTTCCTGCCGCAGGGCGGCAACACGCCCTACCTGGACCACATCGCCGGCGTGCTGCGCGGCATCCACGAGGGCAGTGCCTTCGCGGCCAGTATGTTCACGATGCTCGACGACTGCGGGCTCATCCAGCCGGTCACGCTCGATGTGCAGCTCGCGCCGCACCACCGGGTGAGCGTGAGCGGATTGCACGGCATCGACCGCGAGCGCCTGGCTGCGCTGGACAGTCCACGCCTGGCTGCGTTGAACCGCGCCGGTTACCTGGAGGGTGCGTACCTGATGCTTGCCTCGCTGCATAACATGCGCCGCCTGATCGCCGAGAAGCAGCGCCGTCTCCGCGTCCAGGACGGCACCGCGCAGGCGGCCAGGAACTGACCGGTGCAGGCCACCCTGCCGATGCGGATCCTGGAAGGCATCGATCCTGCCGCCTTGCCACTGGCTGACCTGGTGGAGGCCGGTGAGCCGGTCGTACTGCGTGGCATCGCCACCGATTGGCCACTGGTCCAGGCCGGGCTGGGCGGGGTGCAGGATGCAATGGCGTACCTGTGCAGCGTCGATGCGGGTGCACCCATCCAGTACTCTTTCGGCGGCGCCGAGATCGGGGGGCGCCCGTTCTACAGCGCGGACTTCACCCGGTTGAACTTCGAAGTGCGGCGCGGCGTGCTGGCCCAGGTGCTGGAAGAGATCGCCATGACGCTGCATGCACCGCAACCGCCCACTTACTACGTGGCCTCGCTGCCGATTGCGCGGGCACTGCTGCCGGCATTCGCGCAGGCCAACGACGCCGGTCTGGCCAAGCAGGGCATCGACGCCACCGCCAGCATCTGGATCGGCAACCGGGTGACGGCCTCGTGCCATTTCGACACACCCGACAACCTCGCCTGCTGCGCGGTGGGGCGGCGCGAGTTCACCCTGTTCCCGCCCGCCCAGATCGACAACCTCTATCCGGGCCCGCTCGATCCCACGCCGGGCGGACAGGTGGTCAGCGTGGTGGACTTCGAACAGCCTGACTTCGATCGGCATCCACGTTTCCGCGAGGCGCTGGCGCACGCGCGCAGTGCGGTGCTTGGGCCCGGCGATGCGATCTTCATTCCCAGCATGTGGTGGCACCATGTACGCAGCTTGGAACCGTTCAACGTGCTGGTGAACTACTGGTGGCGAAGCTCACCGGCCTGGCTGGGATCCGCGCTGGCGGCGCTGCACCACGCGATGTGGGCCGTGCGTGATCTGCCGGCGCGCGAAAAGCAGGCCTGGGAAGGGCTCTTCCGCTACTACGCATTCGGCCCTGGCGAGCGCGCGGGGCAGCACCTGCCTGACGCCGCGCGCGGGGATCTGGCACCGTTTGACGAGCAGCGCGCCCGCCGCATGCGCGCGATGCTGCTGGGCAGGCTCAACCGTTGAGAGAGGGCACCATGTTGGATACCCAGAGCACGCCTTCAGGGCGCATCCGCAAGGTGGTCATTGCCGGTGGCGGTACGGCGGGTTGGCTGGCCGGCTGCGCGCTTGCGCACCAGTTCCGTGACCAGCTGGAGATCACGCTGGTCGAGTCCGAGCAGATCGGCACGGTCGGTGTCGGTGAGTCCACTGTGCCGCCGATCCGCACCTTCCACCGCTTCCTGCAGATCGACGAGCAGGAGTTCCTGCGCGCGGTGGCCGGCACCTTCAAGCTGTCGATCTCGTTCGAGAACTGGCGCCTGCCGGGCGATCGCTTCTTCCATCCGTTCGGCACCATCGGCCATGGCACCTGGGCGGCCCCCTTCCATCACTTCTGGCTGGACAGCCTGCGCCGCGGCATGCCCTCGGACCTGGGCGACTTCTGCCTGGAGAGCATCGCCTCTCGTGGCGACCGCTTCTCGCTGCACACCCAGCCGCAGGCCAGCTATGCGTATCACTTCGATGCCGGGCTGTATGCGCGGTTCCTGCGCGGTAGGGCCGAGGCCCACGGCCTGCGCCGGATCGAAGGCCGGATCGCCCAGGTCAGGCAGCACGCGCACGACGGGTCGGTGCAGGCGCTGGTGCTGGACGACGGCCAGGTGATCGAGGGCGATCTGTTCATCGACTGCACCGGCTTCCGCGGCCTGCTGATCGAGCAGGCACTGGGCACCGGCTACGAGGACTGGCACGAATGGCTGCCGTGCGACCGGGCCGTGGCGGTGCAGACCGAAGCGGTGGCGCCGCCGGTGCCCTATACCCGGGCGATCGCCCACGAGGCGGGGTGGCGCTGGCACATCGCGCTGCAGCACCGCGTTGGCTGCGGGCTGGTGTATGACAGCCGCCATCTGTCCGATGACGAGGCCGCCGCGAAACTGCTGCGCGATGCCGGGGCTCCACCCTTGCGCGATCCATGGAAGGTGCCGTTCCGCAGTGGACGCCGGCTGAAGGCCTGGAACAGGAACGTGGTGTCGCTCGGGCTGGCCAGCGGCTTCATCGAACCGCTGGAGTCGACCAGCATCCATCTGACGATCAGCGCGGTAGTGCGCCTGATCCAGCTGTTCCCGTTCGACGGCATCAGTGCGTCGCTGGTGCAGCTGTACAACGATGTCAGCCGCCAGGAAATGGAGCACGTGCGCGACTTCATCATCCTGCACTACCACGCCACGCAGCGCAGCGAACCGATGTGGAAGGCCTGTCGCGAGATGCGCGTGCCCGAGTCCCTGCAGCAGCGGCTGCAGGCGTGGCGCGAGCGTGCGCATGCGTGGCAGGACCCCGGCGAGCTGTTCCGCGTCGAATCCTGGACCAGCGTGCTGCTCGGGCAGGGCATCGCGCCCGGTCCTGCGCACCCGCTGGCGCAGGCCGTGAGTGATGCCGATCTGCGCACCTTGTTGAAGGGCATGCAACGGCCTGTGCAGCAGGCCGCCGCGCAGATGCCGGCGCAGGCGGAGTTCATCGCGCAGTACTGCAGGTCCGGCGTGGACGTGTGGCGTTCGACGGCAGCAAGCGCGTAGCAGGCTTTTGCGTTGCAGCACGCTTTTTCCGCTGCAGCTGGTTACAGTGCGGCAACACCGCTGGCGATGACGCGCGCGGTGGCAACGAGGGGGTCGGACACCACGCCCCCTTTTTGAGTCCACGTAATGTTAGCGCTACCTTTTTGTTGATCGGAGGCGGTTTCGATGGGTCTGGTTGCAGGGATCGATGCAGGGACGCAGAGCCTGAAGGTGCTGGTCTATGACCCGCAGAAGCAGGCGGTGGTGGCCTCGGCCGGCGCGCCGCTCGCGCTGGACAGCGGTGCCGACGGCAGCCGCGAACAGGCGCCGGCCGACTGGGTGTCGGCCCTGCGCGACTGCTTTGCCCGGATCGATCCCTCGCTGCGCGCACGCATCGTTGCGCTGGCGGTATCGGGCCAGCAGCATGGATTCGTGCCAGTTGACGATGATGGCCAGGTACTGGCGCCGGCCAAGCTGTGGTGCGACACCAGCACCTCGGTCGAATGCATCCAGATCATGGAGGCCGTGGGCGGGTTCCAGCGGACCATCGCGCTGGCGGGCAATCCGATCCTGGCCGGCTACACGGCCTCCAAGCTGCCCTGGACCCGGACCCACCGTGCCGACGCCTATGCGCGGCTGGCGACCATCCTGCTGCCACACGACTACCTGAATTTCGTGTTGACCGGGCAGCGGTTCTGCGAGCTTGGCGATGCGTCCGGCACCGGCTGGCTGGACGTGCGCACACGCACATGGTCGCAGGAACTGCTGCGCGCAACCGATCCTGATCGTGATCTTGCTGCCTGCCTGCCGCCGATCGCTGCGCCCGATGCCCTGTTCGATATCGCGCCGAAGGCCGCGGCCGCGCTCGGGCTTGCAGCGGCGGTGAAGGTGGCCGTTGGCGGCGGCGACAACATGATGGCAGCGATTGGCACCGGCTGCGTCACGGAAGGGCGGCTGGCGATGAGCCTGGGAACCTCCGGAACGCTGTTTGCGTATTCCGGCTCGCCGGTGATCGATCCGGATGGCGCGTGGGCGGCGTTCTGCTCGTCCACGGGGGGCTGGCTGCCGCTGATCTGCACCATGAACTGCACCGTGGCCACCGAACGCGTGGCCAGCGCCTTCGGTTTCAGCAGCCGCGACGGCGACGCGCATCTTCGCGCAACGCCGCCGGGGGCAGGGGGCCTGGTGATGCTGCCGTTCCTCAATGGCGAACGTACCCCTGACCTGCCGCTCGGCAAGGGTGTGCTGGCTGGCCTGGATACCGCCAATTTCACCCCGGCGCATGTCTACCGCGCCGCCATGGAGGGCGCGACCTACAGCCTGAAGTACGGCTACGACGCCTTTGTCCGCGCAGGCATGCAGTTCGATCGCATCGTGCTCACCGGCGGTGGCAGCAACAGCGCTGCCTGGCGTCAGCTGGTGGCCGATGTGTTCGGCCTGCCGGTGGAGGTCCCGATGCAGGCCGAAGGCGCGGCGTTTGGTGCGGCGCTGCAGGCGCTGTGGGCGCTCGCCCGGGCGCAGGGAGAGGCCACGTCGATCAGCGACATCACCGCGCGCCACGTCACCGTCGATCCCGCGCGCTCCGCACGCCCGGATCCGGACCACAGCGATGCCTATGCACGGGCCTACGCACGCTTCCTCAGCCATCTTGATGCCATCACGCCACTGCAGCACGGCTGATGGCTCCTCCACGACATCCCGCACAACGACAGGAGCACGCACCATGAGCACGCAGCCCTTCATCGGCGCCAAGGAATACTTCCCCGGCGTCGGCCGCATTCCGTTCGAGGGCAAGGGCTCGGACAATCCGCTTGCCTTCAAGGTCTACGATGCCAGCCGGGTCATCGGTGGCAAGACCATGCAGGAGCATCTGCGCTTCGCCGTGTGCTACTGGCACACCTTCTGCAATGCCGGGCACGATCCGTTCGGCCCGGGCACCCGGCAGTTCCCGTGGGAGGCCGCCTCGCCACTGGCCACGGCAGAAGCAAAGGTGGACGCAGCGTTCGAGTTCTTCACCAAGCTGGGGGTGCCGTACTGGTGCTTCCACGATATCGACCTGGCGCCGGATGCCGACGACATCGCCCAGTACCAGAAAAACCTCTCGCATATGGTGGGCCTGGCCAAGGCGCGCCAGGAGGCCACCGGCGTCAAGCTGCTGTGGGGCACGGCCAACCTGTTCTCGCACCCGCGCTACATGAACGGCGCATCGACCAATCCCGACTTCGCGGTGGTCGCGCGTGCAGCCGTACAGGTCAAGGCCGCCCTGGAGGCCACGGTCGAACTCGGCGGCGAGCACTACGTGTTCTGGGGCGGGCGCGAAGGCTATGCGTCGCTGGCCAATACCCAGATGAAGCGGGAGATCGAGCATTTCGCGCGCTTCCTGACCATGGCACGCGACTATGGCCGCAGCATCGGGCTGAAGGGCAACTTCCTGATCGAGCCCAAGCCGATGGAGCCGATGAAGCACCAGTACGACTTCGACAGTGCCACGGTGGTGGGCTTCCTGAAGGAACACGGGCTGGACAAGGACTTCAAGCTCAACATCGAGGCCAACCACGCCACGTTGTCCGGCCATACCTTCGAGCACGACCTGCAGGTCGCGTCCGATCATGGCCTGCTCGGCAGCATCGATGCCAATCGCGGCAACGCACAGAACGGCTGGGACACTGACCAGTTCCCCAGCGATCTGTACGACACCGTGGGCGCAATGCTGGTCGTGCTGCGCCAGGGCGGGCTGGAGGGCGGGTTGAACTTCGATGCGAAGGTGCGCCGTGAGTCGACCGACCTGGAGGATCTGTTCATTGCCCATATCGGCGGCATGGATGCGTTCGCACGCGGGCTGGAGGTTGCCCATGCACTGCTGACCGAGTCGCCGTGGGAGCAATGGCGTGCGCAGCGCTACGCAAGCTTCGATTCCGGCGCCGGCCAGGATTTCGAGCGTGGCACGCTCAGCCTGCCGGACCTTGCGGCACTGGCCGCCCGCCTCGGCGAGCCGCGCCAGGCCAGCGGCAAGCAGGAGCGTTACGAAAACCTGCTCAACCAGTACCTGCTGCGCTGAGCGCGGCCACGGTGCACTCAAGGGGATGGGGATGAACCAGGCAGCGGGCAGCGGTGAGAACACGCGGCTGATCGTACTGATCAGCGTGGTGGCGACGATTGGCGGTTTTCTGTTCGGCTTCGACAGCGGCGTGATCAACGGTACCCAGGATGGCCTGCACCAGGCGTTCCGGTCCGGTGAATGGATGCAGGGGTTCGAGATCGCGTCGATGCTGCTGGGCTGTGCGGTGGGCGCGTTCAGTGCAGGCCGGCTGGCCGATCGCCTGGGCCGCCGCAACGTGCTGATCCTGTCGGCAGTGATGTTCCTGCTGTCGGCACTCGGTGCCGGGGCGGCGGTCTCGTCGGCCTGGTTCATTGCCGCGCGGGTGGTGGGTGGATTCGCGGTCGGCGCGGCCAGCGTGATCTCGCCGGCCTACATTGCGGAGGTCGCTCCGGCCCGTTACCGCGGACGCCTGGCTACCGTGCAGCAGATCGCGATCATCACCGGGCTCACCGCCGCGTTCCTGTCCAACTACCTGCTGGCGGCCGCAGCGGGCGCGTCGACCGAACCGCTGTGGGGCGGGCAGGCCGCCTGGCGCTGGATGTTCTGGATGCAGGCCGCGCCATCACTGGTGTTCCTGCTGCTGTTGCTGACCATTCCGGAGAGCCCACGCTACCTGGTGGTGAAACGACGCAAGGACGACGCGCTGCGGGTGCTGACCCGGCTGCTGGGCAGCGACAAGGCCAGGGCCACGCTCGAGGAGATCGATGCCTCGCTGTCCAACGACCATCATCGCCCGCGACTGTCGGACCTGAAGAGCACGCTGACCGGGCGGATCCGCCCGATCGTGTGGGTCGGCGTCGGGCTGGCCTGCTTCCAGCAGCTGGTCGGCATCAACGTGGTGTTCTATTACGGCGCCGTGCTGTGGCAGGCGGTCGGCTTTTCCGAGAACGATGCGCTGCTGATCAACGTGCTGTCCGGCGCACTGAGCATCGGCGCCTGCGTGGTCACCGTGCTGCTGATTGACCGGATCGGCCGCAAGCCCCTGCTGTGGTTCGGCTCGGCCGGGATGTCGCTGTCGCTTGCACTGGTGGTGGTGGCTTTTGCCAGCGGTTCGCTGGCCGACGGGCACCTGCAGCTGCCCGGCCGCATGGGCACGCTGGCGCTGGTGGCGGCCAATGCCTACGTCGTGTTCTTCAATCTGTCCTGGGGGCCGGTGATGTGGGTGATGCTGGGCGAGATGTTCCCGAACCAGATCCGGGGTTCGGCACTGGCGGTCGCCGGCGCGGCGCAGTGGACCTCCAACTTCGTGGTCACGGTGACGTTCCCGATGCTGCTGGCCGCGGCAGGGCTGGCAGCCACCTACGGCATCTACCTGGCCGCTGCCGTGATCTCGGTGATCTTCGTCGTCCGGCATGTGCACGAGACCAAGGGCAAGGAACTGGAGCAGATGGAAGGATGAGCGCCATGACATCGCAGACCTTCGTAATCCGCAGCGGCGCGCTGGTCGCCGCACTGATGCTGGGATCGCTCGGCTGCCGCGGCCAGGACCGGGCTGCCGCCGCCGCAGCCAACGACAACGATCCCTGGCCGGAGGTCACCTGGCCGCTGGCTGCGGACCCGGCACTGGAGAAGCGCATCACCGACCTGATGGCCGGCATGACGGTGGAGGACAAGGTCGGCCAGCTGGTGCAGGGTGACATCGCCAGCGTCACCCCCGATGATGTGCGCCGCTACCGGCTCGGCTCGATCCTGGCCGGTGGCAACTCCGATCCCGGTGGCCGCTATGACGCGTCGCCGGCCGAATGGCTGGCGCTGGCCGACGCCTTCTACGACGCCTCGATGGACACTTCGAAAGGCGGCAAGGCCATTCCGCTGCTGTTCGGCATCGATGCCGTGCACGGGCAGAGCAACATCATTGGTGCCACGTTGTTCCCGCACAACATCGGGCTGGGCGCCACGCGCAATCCGGAGCTGCTTCGGCAGATCGGTGGCATCACCGCGCTGGAGACCCGCGTCACCGGAATGGAATGGACGTTCGCGCCGACCGTTGCCGTACCCCAGGACGATCGCTGGGGACGCACCTACGAAGGCTACTCCGAGTCGCCGGACGTGGTTGCCAGCTATGCCGCCGCCATGGTGGAGGGATTGCAGGGCAGGGTGGGAACGCCGGAGTTCCTCGATGGCCGCCATGTGATCGCCTCGGTGAAGCACTTCCTGGGCGATGGCGGCACCACTGACGGCAAGGACCAGGGCGACACCCGCATCAGCGAGTCAGACCTGGTGCGCATCCACGCCGCCGGATATCCGCCGGCAATCGCCGCCGGCGCGCAGACCGCGATGGCGTCGTTCAACAGTGTCAACGGCGAAAAGATGCATGGGCACCGGCATTACCTCACCGATGTGCTCAAGGGCCGCATGAACTTCGGTGGCTTCGTGGTGGGTGACTGGAATGGTCATGGACAGGTCAAGGGCTGCACCACCACAGACTGCCCGGCTACGATCAACGCAGGCCTGGACATGGCGATGGCCTCGGACAGCTGGAAGGGGTTCTACGAGACGACGCTGGCTGCGGTGAAGGATGGGCGGATCACGCCGCAACGCCTGGACGATGCGGTGCGCCGGATCCTGCGGGTCAAGTTCCGCCTTGGGCTGTTCGAGGCCGGCAGGCCATCCACGCGGGCCGTCGGCGGGCAGTTCGCACTGATCGGCGCGCCGGCACATCGCGCGGTTGCCCGGCAGGCCGTGCGCGAATCGCTGGTCCTGCTGAAGAACCAGAACGGCCTCCTGCCGCTGTCGCCGAAGCAGCGGATCCTCGTGGCCGGCGACGGTGCCGACGATGTCGGCAAGCAGGCCGGCGGCTGGACGCTCAACTGGCAGGGCACGGGCACCACCCGCAAGGACTTCCCCAATGCGGACACGATCTACGAGGGCATCGCGCGCCAGGCCAGCGCGGCGGGTGGTGAAGCCGTGCTTTCCGTCGACGGTCGCTATGCAGTGAAGCCCGACGTGGCGGTGGTGGTGTTTGGCGAGGACCCCTATGCCGAATTCCAGGGAGACCGGCCGACGCTGGCCTACAAGCCCGGCAACGAAACGGACCTGGCGCTGCTCAAGCGGCTCAAGGCCGATGGCATACCGGTTGTCGCGGTCTTCCTGAGCGGGCGGCCACTTTGGGTGAACCGGGAAATCAATGCCGCCGATGCCTTCGTGGCTGCATGGCTGCCGGGTTCGGAAGGCGCCGGCATTGCCGATGTACTGCTGCGCGGAAGCGATGGCCGCGTGCAGCACGATTTCAAGGGCAAGCTCAGTTTCAGCTGGCCGCGCACCGCCACCCAGTACGCCAACAACGTGGGCCAGAAGGACTACGATCCGTTGTTTGCGTTCGGCTTCGGCCTGACCTACGCCGACAACGGCGACCTGGCCGCGCTGCCGGAAGCATCAGGCGTGAGCGGCAACGAGGGGGCGACCGGCGTGTTCTTCGCGCGTGGTGACGCAGGCCCTGGCATGGCACTGCGGCTCGAGGATGCCGCTGGCCAGGGCCTGACCGTGACCCGCGTACCGGACGCATTGCCCGATGACCGGCTGAAGATCACCGGCGTGGATCATCTGGCGCAGGAGGACGGGCGACGCCTGGCCTGGTCGGGCAATGGCGAAGCCGCCGCGGCACTGCAGTCGCACACGGCGTTGGACCTGCGGCGTGAATCGAACGGCGACCTGATGCTGCTGACCACGCTGCGGGTGGACGCAGCCCCGAAGGGTGAGGCGTGGCTGTCGGTCGGTTGCGGCGCGAGCTGCTCGGCACGCATCGCCATCGGGTCGTCGCTGGCGGCGCTTCCACAAGGCCAGTGGAAGCGTGTCGGCGTGCCGCTGAAGTGCCTGGCCAGGGCGGGTGCAAGGATGGACGCGATCGACCGACCGTGGTCGGTGGTGACGGGCGATGCGATGACGATCTCCGTGTCACGCGTCGCGCTGGGTGCGCTGAACGAAGCCGAGGTCACCCTCGGATGCGGAGCATGATGCCTGCGCTACCGCCGCCGGGGCGGCGCGGCGACCGAATCGCGTGCGATCAGCCGATGCGGCATCACATGATCGCGCAGCACCGTTGCGTCCGCCGCCGGACGGCGGATGGTGCGCAGCAGGATGTCGACGGCCGCGTTGGCCATCGAGGCGATGGGCTGGTGGATCGTGGTCAGTTCCGGCCACACGGTGGTGGCGGCCGAGGTGTCATCGAAACCCACGACCGACAGGTCGCGCGGCACTTCCAGCCCGCGCCGGTGCGCGACGGAGATGGCGGCAGCGCCCATGTCGTCGTTGCTGGCGAAAATCGCGGTCGGTGGGCGGCGTTGGGACAACAGCTTTTCGGCGGCAGCCAGGCCGGACCGGTAGGTGTAGTCACCGTGCTGGACCAGGCCAGGCTCCACCGCCAGCCCGGCCTCGCGCAGGGCGGTGACGAAGCCGTCGTAGCGGAGCGCACTTGCGCTCAGGTCATCGCGCCCACGGATGAAACCGATGCGGGTGTGTCCCTGCCGAAGCAGGTGATCGGTCATTTCCTTGCCGGCACTGAAATCGTCGATGCGGACGCAGGACAGGGCCTCGCTCAGGCGCCCCGATGCGATGGCCACGACCGGAATGCCTGCCTTGACCAGTTCGCTTACGGCGGCCTGCGATTCGCACAGGGGTGGCGGCAGGATCACCCCGTCGACGCGTCCGGCGAGCGCACGCGCCGCCTTGCGTTCGGATTCGGCATCCAGGTTGTCCCAGTAGTCGATGACCAGCTGGATGGCGGAACTGGAGGCGACGCGCAGCAGGCCCACCAGCAGTTCGCGCAGGTAGGCGCCGCTGGGGTTGGTGTAGATCAGCGCAATGCGCGTGTGCTGTGCGGCGGCCAGCGAACTGGCGGCAAGATTGGGTGTATAGCCGAGCTCACGCACGGCGCGCAGCACGCGTTCGCGGGTGACGTCGCGCACCTTGCCCTGGTTGATCACCCGCGACACGGTCATCGGCGAAACGCCGGCAAGGGCCGCAACCTCGTCGATCGTCACGCCTGCGGTTCTGCGGCGAACCGATTTCTTCGGCTTGTCCAATGCACGATCCCTTTGTTCTTGGTGGCGCTGCCGCGCGGGTGCGAAGGACGATGATGCGCTGCCCCGGGCCCGAACGTAGTTTACAAAGGCGCATGTTAACGCCGTTGTTGCGTGCTGTCGGCACGCGCCTGTGCGGCGTGCTCGCACTGCTGGCCTGTGCTGGCGGGGCACGGGCGGAGGATGGCTACAGGCTGTGGATGCGCTACCAGCCGGTTGCCACAACGGTCGCTGCCGTCTACCGGCGGCAGCTGGCCGAAGTGGTGGCCCCGGATGGCACGCCGATGCAGCGCGCCACCCGCGACGAGCTTGCGCGGAGCCTTTCTGGATTGCTGGGAACGGCCCCACCAATGCGAACGGCAATCACTACTGACCATGCCCTGGTGCTGGGTACGCCGCAGTCTTCGGCGCTGGTTGCCGCGTTCGGCAACGAGATCGCCACGTTGGGCGACGAGGGCTTCCTGATCCGGCAGGTCCGGACCGGGGGGCGCGATGTGCTGCTGGTGGCGGCACGCCGGGATGTCGGCGTGCTGTATGGCATGTTCCACCTGCTGCGCCTGTTGCAGCGTGGCATGCCGCTGCAGGGCCTGAACGTGCGGGAGTCGCCGCGGGTCGCACTGCGCGTGCTCGACCATTGGGACAACCTGGACCGCTACGTCGAGCGTGGCTATGCGGGCAGCTCGCTATGGGACTGGCAGACGTTGCCGCAATGGCGTGACCCGCGCTACACCGACTACGCCCGTGCCAACGCTTCGCTCGGCATCAACGGCACCGTCCTCAACAACGTCAACGCCAGTGCGCTGAGCCTGTCGCCGGCCTATCTGGCCAAGGCCGCCGCGCTGGCTGACCTGTTCCGCCCCTATGGCATCCGCGTCTACCTGAGCGCACGCTTCAGTGCGCCCATCGAGCTCGGCGGCCTGGCGACGGCTGACCCGTTGGATCCCGGCGTGCGGCGCTGGTGGCGCGACAAGGTCGATGAGATCCATGCGCGCATTCCGGATTTCGGCGGCTTCCTGGTCAAGGCGAACTCGGAGGGGCAACCCGGCCCGCAGGATTACGGTCGTTCTCATGCCGACGGCGCCAACCTGCTGGCCGACGCGCTGGCGCCCTACAACGGCGTGGTGATGTGGCGGGCCTTCGTGTATTCGCACGAGGTCCCCGAGGATCGCGCCAAGCAGGCGTACAGCGAGTTTGTCGGGCTGGACGGCGCCTTCCGGCCCAACGTGATCGTGCAGGTGAAGAACGGCCCCATCGACTTCCAGCCGCGCGAGCCGTTCCATCCGTTGTTCGGCGCGATGCCACGCACGCCGCTGATGATGGAGCTGCAGATCACCAAGGAATACCTGGGCTTTGCGACGCACCTGGCCTACCTGGGAACGCTCTACGAAGAAGTGCTGCAGGCCGACACCCATGCCCGTGGCGAAGGGTCCACGGTTGCCCGCGTGGTCGATGGTTCGCTGGAGGGCCACGCACTGACCGGTATCGCCGGCGTCGCCAACATCGGCATGGACCGTACCTGGAGTGGCTCGCACCTCGACCAGGCCAACTGGTACGCCTTCGGCCGACTGGCCTGGAACCCGCAGCAATCCGCGCGTGCGATTGCCGAAGACTGGGCAGCGCTTACGTTCTCGCCCGACCCGCAGGTGACCGGCCCGATCGTGCGGATGATGATGGACTCGCGCGAGGCGGTGGTGGATTACATGACGCCGCTGGGCCTGCATCACCTCATGGCACGCGGCCATCACTACGGCCCCGGCCCCTGGGTGGACGGCGGCCCGCGTGCAGACTGGACGTCGGTGTACTACCACCGCGCAGATAGCAAGGGCATCGGTTTTGATCGCAGCGCCGGCGGGAGCAACGCCGTGGCCCAGTACGCCCCGCAGGTCGCCGAGGTCTATGGCGACCCCGAGCGGGTGCCCGAGTCGCTGCTGCTGTGGTTCCATCATGTGCCGTGGGATCACCGCATGCGCTCGGGCAGGACGCTCTGGGACGAACTGGTCGGGCGCTATTCGCGCGGCGTGCGCCAGGTGCAGTCGATGCAGGCGACCTGGGCCGGCCTGCGCGACCGGATCGATCCGCAGCGGCATCGGCACGTCGCGGCGTTCCTGCAGATCCAGCACGACGAAGCGCAATGGTGGCGTGACGCCAGCGTGGCGTACTTCCAGTCGCTCAGTGGCCGCCCGCTGCCCGCGGGCGAACAACCACCGCCGCATCCGTTGTCGTACTACCAGGCCTTGCAGTTTCCGTCCGCACCGGGGGATGGCCGATGAGCAGGTTCGGAGCGGTCGGGTGTGCGCTGTTGATGATGGCTGCGGCAGTGGTGGCGATGCCGGCCGCGGCGCGGGAAACGACGGGATTGCTGCATCCGCTGTTCAGCGATCACGCCGTCCTGCAGCGTGACCAGCCCATTGTGGTCTGGGGGCACGCAGGCCCTCTGCAGCCGGTTTCCGTGACGTTTGCCGGGCAGGCGGTAGGCACCCGGGCGGACGCCGCAGGCGGCTGGCAGGCAACGCTGCCCCCGGTGGCCGCAGGCGGTCCGCACACGCTGGAAGTAAGCGCCGGGACACGTCGGGAGATGGCGCGCGACGTGCTGGTCGGCGACGTATGGCTGTGCTCGGGCCAGTCGAACATGGAGTTGCCGGTGTGGCGCTCGCTCAACGCAGCCAGCGAGATCGCCGCAGCCACGATGCCACGGATCCGGCTGTTCACCGTGCCGCAGCACGCCGCCGTGCAGGCACGGGAGAGCTTCAACGGCAGCACTGCCTGGACATCGGCAACGCCTGATACGGTGCGCGATTTCTCCGCCACCTGCTTCTACTTCGCGCGCGAACTGCAGCGCACCGTCGACGTGCCGATGGGGCTGATCGAGGCGGCGTGGGGGGGCTCGCGGATCGAGGCCTGGACCAGCGTGGGTGCACTGCGAGGGCAGGATAGCCTGGACGAGGCACTCGATATCCTCGCGCGGTCTGCGCGTGATCCGCTGGAGGCACGGGCAGCCTGGGGCCGCTACTGGCAGCACTGGTGGGCCATGCGTGAAGGCGCGCTGCCCGGCGACGCACCTTGGCGCGCAGACACCGATGACGGCGGCTGGTCACGCGCACCGGCCGCGCTGGGGGCGTGGGAGCGGTGGAACGTGCCCGCGCTTGCCGATTACAACGGTATGGTCTGGTATCGCACGCAGGTGGTGCTGAGCGCTGAACAGGCTGCACGCGGCGCGACCCTGGAGCTGGCATCGGCCGACGAGGCGGACGTGACCTGGGTGAACGGCGTCTGCGTGGGCAGCCAGTACGGCACCGGCGAGAGGCGCTACCCGTTGCCCAGCGGCCTGCTGAAGGCAGGGTCCAACAGCATTGCGGTCAACGTGCTCGACACCTACGGTGAAGGCGGCCTGGCTGGCCCCGCCACGGCATACGGCCTGCAGTTCGACAACGGTGAGCGGGTGGCACTGCAGGGTCCGTGGAAGTACCGGGTGGCGCCGGGCCAACAGGCGCCGCCATTTGCCCCCTGGCAGGCCGCCACCGGGTTGTCGACGCTGTACAACGGAATGATCGCACCGCTCGGCGGTTTCGGGTTGCGCGGCATGCTGTGGTACCAGGGTGAATCGAACACCGGTGATGGTGCGGCATACGCTGCGCGGTTGCGTGCGCTGCGCGAGGATTGGCGGCGTCAGTTCGGTGCGCGCACGCCACTGCTGCTCGTGCAGCTGGCCAGCTATGGCCAGCCACCGGTTGCGCCCGCCGACAGCGGTTGGGCGCAGGTGCGCGAGGCGCAGCGGCGCGTCGCAGCCGAGGATGCGCAGAGCGGGCTCGCCATCGCCATCGACATCGGCGATGCCTACGACATCCACCCGCCGAACAAGCAGGAGCTCGGGCGCCGCCTGGCGCGCATGGCCCGCCACGTGGTGTACGGCGAGCAGGATCTGGCACCGTCAGGTCCGCGGGCGGTCACGGCCGTGCGGACGCCCACGGCCGTGGCCATTGCGTTCGAGGATGTCGAAGGCGCGCTCACCGCAAGCGGTGCGCTGCGTCCGATCGGCTTTGAACTGTGCGAGGCCAAGGGCCATGCGCGCCACTGCGAGTACGCCGACGCCGAACTGGATGCGCGCCGGATCCTGCTGCGAGGCCCGCTGTCCACGCGCGCAACGCATGTCCGCTACTGCTGGGCCGATGGCCCGGTGTGCACGCTGCGCGATCGCAGCGGGGCGCCGGCCGGCCCGTTCGAACTTCCCATTGCCGAAGCCGAGGCCCGACGATGATGACGTTGTCTACGCAGTCCCCTGTGGCCCGCGACAGGGCCGGCCTGAGATCCATGGCGCGCCAGCTGCTGGCGGCAGTGTTCCTGCTGTCGGCCGCAGCCGCCCGGGCCAGCGCGCCGCCGGACGCTCCGCCGGTGTACTTCGACTGGTTCGAGTACCGCGGCAATGACCAGGCGTTTGAAGTGCCGCTGCCGGCCGGGCACTACCGCAATCCGGTACTGGCCGGCTTCCATGCCGATCCCAGCATCGTGCGCGCGAACGGCCGGTTCTATCTGGTCAATTCCAGCTTCACCTACTTCCCGGGCATTCCGGTGTTCGAGAGTGCTGACCTGGTGCACTGGAAGCAGATCGGCAATGTGATTGACCGCCCCACGCAGTTGGATTTCGACGGGCTGAGCGTCTCGCGCGGCATCTTTGCCCCCACAATCGAGTACCACGACGGGGTCTTCTACGTGGTGACCACGGCCACCGACAGCGGCGGCAACTTCATTGCCACTGCGCGCGACCCGGCCGGGCCGTGGTCCGATCCGCACTGGCTGCCCGGCATTGATGGCATCGATCCATCACTGTTTTTCGACGACGACGGCAAGGTGTACCTGATCAACAACGATGCACCGCCCGGTCCGCCGCGCTACGACGGGCACCGCGCCATCTGGATGCAGCAGATCGATCTGGCGGCATTCAAGCCGGTCGGGCCACGCCGGGTGCTGGTTGATGGAGGCGTGGAGCCAGCGAAGAATCCGATCTGGATCGAGGGACCGCACATCTACAAGCGGGAGGGCTGGTATTACCTGTCCGACGCTGAAGGGGGTACCGGGCCGCAGCATTCGCAGGTGGTGCTGCGCAGCCGCGCGGTGTGGGGACCCTACGTTGCCTATGCGGGCAATCCGATCCTGACCCAGCGCGAGCTGCCGGACGACCGTCCGCTTCCGATCACCAATGCCGGCCACGCCGACCTGGTCGAAGGCCCGGATGGCTCGTGGTGGGCGGTGTTCCTGGCCAGCCGCAACTATCAGAAGCGCCACTACAACACCGGGCGCGAGACCTACCTGTTGCCGGTGCGATGGCAGGATGGCTGGCCGCAGATCCTGCCGACCGACCAGGCCATTCCCTACGTGGCCGAGGCGCCGTCATGGATGCAGGGCGAGGCATCGCAGGCCCCGTCGACCGGCAATTTCGTGGCGCGCGACAATTTTGATGGCCCAGCGCTCGATCGCCAGTGGCTGCGCGTGCGCGTGCCCAGGCATGCCTGGGCTGACCTGCACAAGCGCCCCGGCATGCTGGCCGTGCACCCGCTTGCCGAGGATCTGGACACGTTGCGCAATCCGGCATTTCTCGGCCGGCGCCAGCAGCACCTGCGCTTCGAGGCGAGCACCGCGATGACCCCGCCAGCCCCCGGTGTCGCCGCCGGTCTGGCGGCGTTCCAGAGCGAGGCGTACTGGTACTTCCTCGGCGTTCGTGACCTTGGCGGGGGGCGCCTCTCGCTCTTTCTCGAAGCGCGTGACGGGGGGGGCAGCACGCGGACGCTGGCCAGCCATGACGTGCCGGCGTCTGCAGCGCTGCGCCTGAAGATTGCCGGCAACGAGGGCGACTACGCGTTCTCGTTCGACATCGGCGACGGGCAGGGCTGGCAACTGCTCGCAGGCGAGGTGGACGGCACCGTCCTGAGTACGGACCGGGCAGGCGGCTTCGTGGGCGCACTGCTGGGTCCTTTCGCGCGCGACGAGCGCACCGGGAGAAGCAAATGAGGCTGTCGATTTCGTCCAAGGCCCGCCGCCGTACCTGGCGCGGTGGGATCGCCCTGTTCGTACTGACCTGTGTGGCGGCCGCCGCGTCCGCGGCTGCGCCGCGGCCCTGGCTGGACGTTTCGGCCAGCTTCGAGCAACGGGCCGCGGCACTCGTCGCGCAGATGACGCTGGAAGAGAAGGCCGCGCAGATGCAGAACGCCGCGCCGGCGATCGAACGGCTGGGTGTGCCCGCCTACGACTGGTGGAATGAGGGGTTGCATGGCGTGGCACGGGCAGGGCAGGCCACGGTGTTTCCGCAGGCAATCGGCCTGGCCGCGACCTTCGATGTACCGTTGATGGGGCAGGTGGCCACGACCATCAGCGACGAGGCCCGCGCAAAGCACCACCAGTTCCTCCGCGAAAGCGCGCATGGCCGTTACCAGGGCCTGACCTTCTGGTCGCCGAACGTCAACATCTTCCGCGACCCGCGCTGGGGTCGCGGACAGGAGACCTACGGCGAGGATCCCTACCTCACCGCGCGCATGGGCGTGGCCTTCGTACGCGGCCTGCAGGGCGACGACCCCGTCTACCGCAAGCTGGACGCCACCGCCAAGCATCTGGCCGTGCACAGCGGACCGGAGGCCGACCGCCATCACTTCGATGCACGCCCCAGCCGGCGCGACCTCTACGACACCTACCTGCCGGCGTTCGAGGCGCTGGTGAAGGAAGGCGAAGTGGATGCGGTCATGGGCGCCTACAACCGCGTGTACGGCGAGTCCGCCAGCGCCAGCCGCTTCCTGCTGCGCGATCTGCTGCGACGCGACTGGGGCTTCAAGGGCTACGTGGTCTCGGACTGCTGGGCCATCGTCGACATCTGGAAGCACCACCGTATCGTCGCCACGCGCGAAGCCGCCGCGGCGCTGGCGGTCAGGAACGGCACGGAGCTGGAATGCGGCCAGGAGTACGCAACGCTGCCTGCGGCAGTGCGCCAGGGGCTGATCAGCGAAGCGGAGATCGACGATGCGGTAACCCGCCTGTTCACCGCACGGATGCGCCTGGGCATGTTCGATCCGCCGGAGCGGGTGCGCTGGGCGCGCATTCCGGCCTCGGTGAACCAGGCGCCGGCCCATGATGCGCTCGCGCTCAAGGCCGCGCAGGCATCGCTGGTGCTGCTGAAGAACGATGGCATCCTGCCGCTGTCGCGCGACACCAAGCGCATTGCCGTGGTTGGACCCACCGCCGACGACACCATGGCGCTGCTCGGCAACTACTTCGGCACACCGGCCGCGCCGGTCACGATCCTGCAGGGCATACGCGAGGCGGCCAAGGGCGCTGAGGTGCGGTATGCGCGTGGCGTGGACCTGGTAGAAGGGCGCGACGATCCCGGTGCAACGCCGTTGATCGAGCCGACCTTCCTGCGGCCCTCGGCGGACTCGCCCGAGCGCGGCCTGCGCGGCGAGTACTTCCGCACGCCCGACCTGTCTGGCACTCCGGCCCTGGTGCGGACCGACGCGCAGATCGGCTTCCGCTGGGACCGGGGCTCGCCGACCGACAACCTGCTGGCACGCGGCGAAGCGGCACCGGGGCAGGGGATTCCCAACGACCGCTTCAGCATCCGCTGGAGCGGCCAGCTGCTGCCCCCCGTGTCCGGTCGCTACCGGCTGGAGGTGGCCGGCGATGATGGCTACCGTCTGTACCTTGACGGGAAGCGTGTGATCGATCACTGGGTGAACACGGATCGCCTGCATGCCGAGGGTGTCGAACTCGACCTGCAGGCGGGGCGTGCCTATGACCTGAAACTGGAATACTACGACGACCAGCGCGATGCCGGCGTGCGCCTGGGGTGGCGCATGCCCGGTGCCAAGGCGCCGTTCGATGAAGCGCTCGATGCCGCACGCGAGGCCGATGTGGTGGTGTTCGTCGGTGGACTCACCGGCGATGTCGAAGGCGAGGAAATGACGGTCAACTATCCCGGCTTTGCCGGTGGCGACCGCACCGACCTGCGGTTGCCCGCGCCGCAGCGCACGCTGCTGGAGGCCCTGCACGCTACCGGCAAGCCGGTGGTAATGGTACTCACCGGCGGCTCGGCCATCGCCGTGGACTGGGCGCAGGCGCATCTGCCGGCGATCCTGATGAGCTGGTACCCCGGGCAGCGCGGCGGCACCGCCGTCGGCCAGGCGCTGTTCGGCGATGTCAATCCCGCCGGCCGTTTGCCGGTCACGTTCTACCAGGCCGGCGAAGCAATGCCGGCATTCGACGACTACGCCATGGAGGGCCGCACCTACCGCTACTTCCGCGGTACGCCGCTGTATCCGTTCGGTCACGGTCTGTCGTATACGCGATTCGACTATGGAACGCTTCGCCTCGATGCAGACAGCCTCCGCGCCGATGGCCGCCTGGGCGTGGCGGTGGATGTGGCCAACGCAGGCACGCGCAGCGGTGACGAAGTGGTACAGCTGTACGTGCGGCGCGAACACGCCGCTGGCGGTGATGCCGTGCAGGAACTGCGCGGCTTCCAGCGGGTCCATCTGGCTCCGGGCGAACGCCGCACGGTGACGTTCACCCTGCAAGCAGCGCAGGCCCTGCGCCACTATGACGAAGCGCGTGCGGCGTACGCGGTGCAGCCCGGTGCCTACGAGGTCAGGGTAGGGGCGTCCAGTGCCGATATACGTGCGCAGGGCAGGTTCACCGTGGTGCCCGCGCATGACTGATCGCCCTCGTTGGCATCGATTCCCCTTCGACCAGATCCCTTTTCCAGGACGTCCGCTGCATGGCAAGCACTGAACACGCGCTGTCGGTTCGCGAGAAGCTCGGCTACAGCCTGGGCGATCTCGCTGCCAACCTGATCTTCCAGACCCTGATCACCTACCTGGCATTCTTCTACACCGACGTCTACCGCCTGCCAGCTGCGACCGCGGCCACGATCATCTTTGTGGTCGGCCTGCTGGGTGCGTTCGTGTTCACGCCGTTGATCGGCATCGCGGCCGACCGAACGTCCACCCGCTGGGGCCGCTTCCGCCCGTGGATCCTGTGGACAGCCATCCCCTTTGGCGTACTGTCCCTGCTGGCGTTCAGCACCCCGGACCTGGGCGAGCGCGGAAAGGTGATCTATGCACTGGGCACCTACGCGCTGCTGGTCTGCGTTTACGCCGCGAACAACCTGCCGTACTCGGCGCTGAGCGGCGTGCTGACCGGCAGCATGGCGCAGCGCAACAGCCTTTCGGCTTACCGCTTCGTGGCCGTGATGATCGCGCAGTTCATCATCCAGGTGCTGCTGATGCCGCTGGTGCTGATTCTGGGTGACGGCGACCGGGTGCGCGGCTTCGAACAGGTCATGACCGCCTTCGCACTGATCGGAACAGTGTTCTTCCTGATCACCTTCGCCACCACCCGCGAACGCATCGTGCCGACGCGCGAGCAGACCGGCGGCATAGTGCAGGACCTGTCGGACCTGCTGCACAACCGCCCGTGGCAGGTGATGCTGGCGCTGACCGTGCTGGTGTTCATCAACCTGGCGTTGAAAGGCGGCACCTACATCTATTACTTCCAGTACTACATGAGCGAAGCGGCACTGGCCGGCTTCCTGGAAAACTCAGGCTTCAACGGCCTGATCCGTGCATTGAATGGCGCCCTCGCCAGCGCCGGCTTCGCGGCGTTCACCTGGCCGAAGGACGCGGCCACCTCGGCGTTCAGCCTGTTCAACGCGTGCGGCATCCTCTGCATGATCCTGGGTATTGGTGCATCGCGGCGGCTGGCGGATCGCTTCGGCAAGCGCGATGTCTTCGGTGGCGCCTTGTTTGTTTCGACCCTGTTCCTGCTGGCCTTCTACCTGTTCCCACCCACGGCGGTGGCGGTGGCGTTTGCAGCCTTCATGCTGCATGGCTTCTGCTATGGCATCACCATCCCGTTGCTGTGGGCGATGATCGCCGACGTCGCGGACTACTCAGAGTGGAAGAACCATCGAAGGGCAACGGCGATCATCTTCTCGGCGATGTTGTGCGGGCTGAAGATCGGCCTCAGTGTCGGCGGCGCGCTGGTCGCCGCGATCCTTGCCCACTACGGCTACCAGGCAGGCCTGGTGCAGCAGCCTGAGGCCGTGGTGCAGGGCATCCGCCTGACCGTAAGCGTCTATTGCTCCCTTCCGTTCCTGCTCGCCGTGGCGCTGCTGTTCTTCTACCGGATCGACAAGCGCGCGGAAACCCGCATCGAGCAGGATCTCCACCTGCGTCGCCGTTCCGCCGACGCCTCCGCGTAACTCCAAGATGACAACCATGATCGATCTCTCTGCCGGTGAAGACGGCCAGGCCAGCGAAGCCCGTCTCGCGCAGCTCAGCGCACACGCCATTTCGCAACCGCTGGTGACCCACATCTACACCGCCGACCCTTCGGCGCACGTGTTCGAGGGGCGCCTGTACATCTATCCGTCGCACGACATCGACGGTGGCCAGCCATTCGACGATGAAGGCGGCCACTTCGGCATGCAGGATTACCATGTGCTGAAGATGGATACGCCCGACGGCACCGCCGTCGATTGCGGCATGGCGTTGCACGTGCGCGACGTGCCGTGGGCGCGGAAACAGATGTGGGCTCCCGATGCCGCCTGTCGCGATGGCCGCTACTACCTGTACTTCCCGGCCAAGGACGCCGAGGGCCGGTTCCGCATCGGCGTGGCAATCGGTGCGCGACCGGAGGGCCCGTTCGTGCCTCAACCGGAGCCGATCAAGGGCGCGTACTCGATCGACCCGGCCGTGTTCGAAGACGAGGATGGCAGCCACTACCTGTACTTCGGCGGCATCTGGGGCGGGCAACTGCAGAAGTATCGTGACAACCAGTACGACGTGGCACACGAGGAACCCGAGGGCAGCACACCGGCCCTGGGGCCGCGCGTGGGCCGCCTGGATGCCGGCATGACCGAGCTGGCCGAGCCTACCCGCGAAGTGCAGATCCTGGATGAGCATGGCCAGCCGCTGCGTGCGGACGACCACGCGCGCCGCTTCTTCGAGGGTCCGTGGCTGCACAGGTACCAGGGTCGCTACTACCTGTCGTACTCCACTGGCAACACCCACCAGCTGTGCTACGCCGTGGGAGACAGCCCGTACGGGCCGTTCACCTATGCTGGCGTGATCCTCACCCCCGTGGTCGGTTGGACCACCCACCACTCCATCTGCCAGTTCCAGGGACAGTGGTACCTGTTCTATCACGATGCGCTGATGTCCGGCGGCATCACCCACCTGCGCTCGGCCAAGTGCACGCCGCTGCACATGGAGCCGGACGGAAGCATCCGCACGATCAATCCCTATGGGGCCTGAGCGCATGTTGCCGAGGGATGATGCGCTGGCCCCGCTGCCGGCCGGTGAGCTGCACTGGTTGAGGTGCGGCGAACTGGAGGTTGCGCTCGCCGCAGGGGCGGGCGGGCGCATCGCGCACCTGCGTTACCGGGGCGTGGAATGGCTGGTGGACGCGCAGGAGACCGGGGCGGCGGCGATCGCCTGGGGCTGCTACCCGATGGTGCCGTGGGCCGGGCGTATCCGCCGTGGACAGTTCCGTTTTGACGGCATGCCGCATCGGCTGCCGCTTAATTTCGGCGGGCATGCCATCCATGGCGTGGGCTTCACGCGGCCCTGGCAGGTCGAGCGCATGGAGATGGCTACGGCCACGGTCTCGCTGGCGCTGCCACGCGACAGGTACTGGCCCTTCGGTGGCGTCGCCCTCCAGGAAGTGAGCCTGCACCCTCATAGCCTGCAGCTGCGCCTCTCGGTCCAGGCCGGCGAGCAGGCGATGCCGGCGGTGCTGGGTTGGCACCCCTGGTTCCGGAAGCCGGACCGGTTGCTGTTCGATCCTCGCGCGATGTATCCGCGGGACAGGGAAGGTATTGCCACGCTGCCCCACGTGGAGCCCACCACCGGCCCCTGGGATGACTGCTTCATTGCCGACGGTGACATCACGCTGGTACGCGAAGGCCAGAGCCTGCGGCTGAGGTCGGACCACGACCACTGGGTGGTCTACGACGCTGCGCCGCACGCCACCTGTGTCGAACCGCAGAGCGGCCCGCCGGACGGCTTCACGCTGGCACCGCACCGGCTGGAGCCTGGCCAGCGCCTCGCGTTGACGTTCGAACTGGCGTGGGTGGCGGACAGCAGCTGAAGCCCGGCCAGAGTGTCGGTGCGCCGCCCGGACCGGTTGCGGACCCTGGTGCCTGACACGGGCAGCGCCTCACCACCACGTGCGATCTGCTACAGGTTCCAGTCAACCCGCATGCCCGCGATCAATGCATTCGGCAGGTCCCGCTGCCGCGCAGGTTCGTTGAACTGGTCCGGATGCACGATGTAGTGCAGGTTCGGTGCAATCCTGAGTTGCGGGGTGAGCTGGATGCCATAGCTCAGCTCCATCATCACCTGGCTTCCGTGCGGGGTGCCGCTGCCGCCGGCGGCAGCGCGGGCCAGGCGGAGGTTCTCCAGCGCGATGTCGCTGTACTTCTGCCGGGTGACGACGAAGCCGATGCTGTCCTGCGGCCGGCCGGCGAGCGTGCCTTTCTGCACAAGCCCGGCCTGCAGGAAGTGATCCTCGATCAGCTGGCCGGAGGTACCCTTGAGCGCCGCGCCGAAAAGGGTCAGGCCGCGGCCATTGCCATCGCCGGTAAGCTGCTGCTCGAAGCGCGCGAACGCACCGGAGCGACCGTGGCGTGCCGCGTACTCCTGGCCACTGAGCAGCGCGGGAATGCCGTTGGCATCGCGCAGCGGATCGCGATAGGTCGAGTTGTCCTGCCAGCCACCGAGTTCGTAGCGGGCTTTCAGTCGTGCCGAAGCAGGGCTGCGCCAGCCGATCGTGTAGGGCACGATCCAGCCGGTGGCCTGGTTCGTGTTCCACTTCAGGCCATGCTGGCCATCCTCGGCCTGGCCGGGATCGACCTGGTAGGCACCGATGCGGACATAGACATCGGGCGTCACCCAGGCCGTGGCGTCGGCCATCCAGCTCGATACGGGCCACCAGGTGAAGTTGCTGGTGCGGAAAACGTAGGTCGGGTTGCCGCACGCCGAGTTGCCCTGGAAGTACTGGCACAGCTCCGACCCGAGGTGGTGGATGTTGGCGACGCTGCGACCGGCCTCCAGTACCAGCCGGTCATCCAGCAGTTTCTGCTCCAGGGTCAGGTTGGCCAGGCGCGTGCCCTGGCCGCCGTAGATTTCCTGCACCGAGGTGCTGTTGCCGGTGCTGCTGTTGGCGAGGTTGGTGCCGTGGCGATTGATGCCATAGGCCTTGATCGTTGCCCCCCGCCAGCCGAACGCAGCGTCGAGGTCAACATCGGCGCCGAACATCAGCTGGCCGGCGTAAGCGGTGCCGCTGCGCTTGCCACCATCGAGCGTGGCGGCCGCCTCGCCGGTGTAAGCCAGTTTGGGAGTGAGGACATCACTCGCGTTGGCAGCTACGGCCAGTGAGGGCAGGGCCAGCAGGATCGCTACCGGCACCAGGCGGCAGGAAGGGCAGGTCATGGGCGGGGTTCCTTTTACAGGGTGGGGGCCGTGACCGGCTTCTTGAGGATGCGCAGTGCAATCGCGGTGACCGCCACGCCGGCCAACAGCGCCAGCAGGTAGACACCAAGATGGGTGACCGCGTTCGGGATCGGCAGCACGAACACACCGCCGTGCGGCACCTTCAACTCGACGCCTGCGGCCATCGAGATCGCACCGGCCACGGCCGAGCCGAGGATCAGCGCAGGAATGGTGCGCAGCGGATCGCGTGCCGCGTAGGGAATAGCCCCCTCGGTCACGAAACTCAGGCCGAGCACGCCAGCGGCACCGGCGGTGCCGCGCTCCTCGGCAGTGAAGCGGTTGCTGAACAACCACGTCGCCAGCGCGATGCCCAGGGGTGGCGTCATGCCGCCGATCATGGTCGCCGCCATCGGCGTGTACACCTGGCTGGAGATCAACGCGGTGGAGAAGGCGTAGGACGCCTTGTTGACCGGTCCACCCATGTCAACGGCCATCATGCCGCCCAGCAGCAAACCGAGCAGGATCGCGCTGCTGCCCTCCATGCCGCGCAGCCAGTCGGTCAGCCAGGCCAGCAGTGCGGCCACCGGCGTGCCGATCACGTACATCATCAGCAGGCCGACCAGCAGCGTGCCCAGCACCGGCAGGATCAGCACCGGCTTGAGGCCTTCCAGGCTGCGCGGCAGGCGCAGCGCACGGTTGATCCAGTGCACGCCATAGCCGGCGATGAAGCCCGCGAGGATGCCGCCGATGAAACCTGCGTCCATGTTGACCGCAACCAGCCCGCCGATCATGCCGGGCGCGATGCCGGGGCGGTCGGCGATGGAGTAGGCGATGTAGCCGGCCAGCGCCGGCACCATCAGCATGAAACCGGACTTGGCGCCGATCTGGAACAGCGACCAGGCCAGCGTCCCCTTGTGTGCGTCGTCGAAGGCATAGATGCCGCCGAGTGCGAACGCCAGGGCGATCAACAGGCCGCCGGCTGTCACGAAAGGCAGCATGAACGACACCCCGGTCATCAGGTGCTTGTAAGGGCCGGTGCTCATGTTCTTTTCTGCGGTACGGCCCGAAGCCGCTGTCCCCGCGTGCACGCCGGCCTCGGCCAGCGCCTTGCGGATCAGGTTCTGGCCATCGTTGATCGCCGGTTTGGTGCCGCTCTTGAACAGGCGCTTGCCGGCGAAGCGTGACAGATCGACTTCGCGGTCGGCGGCGATCAGCACCAGGTCGGCGGCGGCGATTTCTTCATCGCTCAACGCGTCCTGCGCGCCGACCGAGCCCTGCGTTTCCACCCGGATCGCATGGCCCAGCACCTTGGCAGCCTGTTGCAGGCCTTCCGCCGCCATGAAGGTGTGGGCGATGCCGGTGGGGCAGGAGGTGACGGCGACGATGCGCTTGCCCGCATCAGTGCCGTGGTCACTGGCCGGCGCGGAAGCGAGCGGTGCGAGCGCGGCCGCCGGATCGTCCAGCACCTCGCCCAGGCTGGCATGCACGATGCGGGCATTGCCGAAGCGTGCGATGTCTGCCTCGCCATCACCCACCAGCAGCAGCTGGTCGATCGCGGCGGCGTTCGCGGCGGGCAGTGCGCCGGTAACGCCCTGGTCGCTGCGGATTTCAATCATCAGCTCAAGCCCGCGCTGGCGGGCCGCGCGGCGCAGGGCCTCGGCGGCAAGTACCGCCTCGATGCTGCGTTCGCCAGCGGCGATGACTACGGTGGAAGCGTGCATGGGAACTCCTGGAATGCTTCGGGTTCGTCCTTGCCGGAGGCATCGCGGGTGGCCCGAAGCCAGCCGCCGCTCCTCCGGCAGGTGTTTCAATCCAACCGCTCGATCAGTACATCGCCGGCCCCGGCGCGCACCTGCGCCGGATCAAGCCGCCGCGCGTCTCCGCTATCCAGCCGGCTCATCGAGAACGCCGTGGCCAGTCGTGCACAGGCGGCCAGGTCGAGGGAGCGCTCCAACAGCGCGGCGGCGATGCCGGCGACCATGGCATCACCGGCGCCCACCGTGCTGCCCTGGGCCAGACGCGGCGGTCGCGCGACCAGTGCGCCGGCGCGATCAATGAACAGCGCGCCGTCGGTCCCCATGGAGATGGCGACGAGTGCGACACCGCGTTCGACCAAGGCCTGGCCTGCAGCGCGCAGTGCGCTGCGATCCGGCAGCGACGTGCCGGTCCAGGCCTCCAGTTCGTGGCGGTTGGGCTTGATGGCGTAGGGCAGCGCGCCCTGCGCGCCGTCCAGCGCAGCTGCAAGCGCATCGCCGCTGGTGTCCAGCAGCACGCGCGCACCGGCCGTTCCGGCCTGCGCCTGCAACCGCGCCCATGCATCGGCCGGTAGTCCGTGCGGCAGGCTGCCGGACAGCACGACCGGCAGGCCGGGCGAGAGCAGGGCGCCGAGCTGGCGCGACACCGCGTCCAGATCGGCAGCGTCCACGGCCAGGCCTGGCAGGTTGATGTCCGTCGTTTCGCCGTTGGCCTCTTCGACCAGCTTGATGTTGGTGCGGGTATGGCCCGGAACGCGCAGGCAGCCGTCAATGATGCCCCGCTCACGGAACAGCGTGCGGAACACGCCGTCGTTGCCGTCGCCCAGCACGCCCAGCGCGGTGATCGGCACGCCCCAGTCGGCCAGGCAGGCCGCCACGTTGATGCCCTTGCCGCCTGCGTCGTCGCGGGAGCTGCCGGCGCGATGCACGCGGCCTGGCTGCAGGCGGGCCAGGCGCACGGTCTGGTCGATGGCCGGGTTCAGGGTCACGGTGACGGCGCGGGCAGTCATGCGCGCGCTCCATCGAGGCCGCGCACCTGCTCGGCGGTTTCGCACCCCAGTGCGGTGCTCGCCAGCGCTTGCAGTTCGGTCATCGCGGTGCCACGCAGGCGCGCCTTCACCGCCGGGATGTCGTTCGGAGTCATCGACAGTTCGTCCACGCCCAGGCCAGCCAGCAACATGGCGCCGAAGGGATCGCCGGCCAGGCCGCCACAGACGCCGACCCAGCGCCCATGCAGCCGTGCGCCTTCAACCGTGGCGCGGACCGCGCGCAGCACCGCCGGATGCAGGCTGTCGGCCTCGGCGGCGAGTTCCGGGTTCTGGCGGTCGATCGCCAGCACGTACTGGGTCAGATCATTGGTGCCGATCGAGAAGAAGTCGGCATGGCGCGCCAGTACGTCGCTCTGAGCGGCCGCGGCCGGCACTTCGATCATGATGCCGATCGGCACCACCGGCGCCTCCAGCTCGGCACGCAGGCGCTCACAGATGGCGCGCAGTGCGACCAGCTCGGTCACCGACGTGATCATCGGGAACATGATGGACAGGCGTGCACCGTCCTTGGCGGCGCGATACAGCGCACGCAGTTGCGGCTCCAGCAGGTCAGGGCGGCGCAGCAGCAGGCGCGCGCCGCGCACGCCGAGGAATGGATTCTCCTCGCGTGGCAGCTCCAGGTGCGCCACCTGCTTGTCGCCGCCGATGTCGAGCGCGCGCACGATCAGCGGGCGGCCGTCGAGTGCCTTGGCCATGGCCAGATAGGTGGTGTACTGCTCCTCCTCGCTGGGCGTACTGCCACGTTCGAGGAACAGGAACTCGGTGCGCATCAGGCCGACGCCTTCCGCACCCTGTTCCAGTGCCAGTGGCACCTGGTCGGGCAGGTTGACGTTGGCGCCGATGTCGATGCGGTGGCCGTCGGGGGTCTGGGCCGGTTGCGCGCGTTGCGCGGCTTCGCGCTCGCGGATCTGCTGCTGTTCGGCGATCCATTCGCGTGCCGAGGCGAGATCGGCATCGGAGGGTGACAGGTAGAGCCGCCCACTGCTGCCGTCCATGATCGCTTCGCGGCCTGGCTGGATCGCCAACAGCCCGGCGCCGCCGGCCACCAGCGCCGGCAGGCCCAGCGTGCGCGAGAGGATGGCGGTGTGCGAGGTCGGCCCGCCCTGCGCGGTGGCCAGGCCGAGCACGCGACCGGTGTCGAGATTGGCGGTATCCGAAGGCGACAGATCTGTGGCGATCAGGATGCACGGTTGCGACGGCAGATCCGCCAGGCCACCACCTTCAGCAGAAGGGTCAAGCTGCGCCAGCACGCGCCGGCCGACATCACGCAGGTCCGCCGCGCGCCCGGCCAGCACCGGATTGCCCAGCGCCGCCAGCCCGGAGGCGATCTGCTCGATGGCCTGGTGCCATGACCACGCCACACCATGGCCTTCAACCATCAGCTGGCAGGTGCGGGTGATCAGGTCGGTGTCGTCGAGCAGCGCGGCCTGCGCCTTGAAGATCGCCGCATCCGAAGCGCCAAGGCGGCGCTGGGTGTCGTCCTGCAGGGCGGCCAGCTGCTGGCGGGTGCGGCCGAGTGCATCCTGCAGGCGTGCGCCGCCCTCGCCAAGCGGGGTAGGACGGTCGATGACTTCCGCCTGCGTGCTGGCCAGCACATGCACCGGGCCGATCGCCAATCCGGGGCTGGCGCCGATGCCAATGATCGTTGCCTGCGCTTCGGGCGGTTTCCACCCGGCGACAGGTGCTGCTGCCTTGCGCTGGGCTGCACGCTCGGCATCAGCCCTTTCCTGTGCGACCAATCCATCCATGACCTTGCGCAGCGCAGCCAGCAGCGCGGGGGCATCGGCGCCCTCGGCAGAAACACGCACGGCATCGCCCTCACGCAGCCCGAGCTGAAGCAGCGCTACCAGACTCTTGGCATCGGCCGCCTGATCGCCTGCGCGGACCTGCGCGCGGGCTGCGAAGCCGCGCGCCGTCTCGGCCCAACGCGTCGCAGGACGTGCGTGCAGTCCGTTGGGGTACGCGACGGTCCATTCGAAGCGCTCGGCCAGATCTACCGCTGGCGCGTGGGTGGCGGCAATCGCAACATCGCCGGCCAGCGCGTTCACGATCTCGCCCGCCTCGGTGGTGATGAACAGCCGCTGCAGCGTGGACTCGTCCTGGATCAGCCGGGTCAAGCGGCGCAGCACCGTGATGTGGGTATCCGACTGGGCAGCGATGCCGACCACCAGACGGGTGACCTGTCCCGGGTTCCATTCCACGCCTTGCGGCAACTGCAGCACGGCGATGCCATCGCGGTGCACCAGATGGCGGTCCTCGCCAAGCCCGTGCGGGATTGCTACGCCGTGTCCAAGGAAGGTGTTCGCCAGCGTTTCGCGCCGCCCCATGCTGGCTTCGTACCCCGGCGCCACGCAGCCGGCCGCGACCAGCATCTGGGCGACCTGCGCAATGGCATCGGTCTTGTCCTGCGCCCGCGCGTCCAGGCGGATCAGTTCCCGGCTGGCCGGGGAAGGGGAGGTCTGGGGCGACAAAGGGGGCTCCGCGGAAGGGGTGGCTGAGACGTATTGGGAACGTTCCCACTCGCCATTTCAATGTGCAGTGCACAAAAATCCAATAGTCCTTTGGCGTTAACATGGTCCTGGACGGCCGTCCGGCCCAGAAAAGCGCTCGATTCCGGGAACGTTACCAGTGAGCATCAGCATCAATGACGTCGCACGCGTGGCGGGGGTATCCAAGTCCACGGTGTCGCGGGTGCTCGGCGGCGGCCCGGTCAGCGAGGCCGTGCGCGGCCGGGTGGAGGCGGCGATCCGCCAGACCGGATATCACCCCAACCTGCAGGCAAGACGCCTGCGCGCCCGGCATACCGGCATCATCGGCCTGATCGTGGCCGATATCCGCAACCCGTTCTTCACCGCGCTGATCCGCGCCGTGGAGGAAGTCGCATACCGGGAAGGCCTTCGCGTCACCCTCTGCAACACCGATGAGGACCCCGAGCGCGAGGCGCTGTATCTGCAGTTGATGCATGAGGAACGCATCAGTGGGCTGATTTTTGCGCCCACCCGGACCACGGTGGGGCGGCTGGACCGGCTCACGCTGGATTACCCTACGGTCCTGGTCGACCGTGCCGCACCGGGTGGCACGATCGACAGCGTGGTCCTCGACAACGCAGCGGCGATGTCACGCCTGGTCGAGCACCTGGCCGAGCGCGGTTATCGCCGCATCGGTGGCCTGTTCGGCAGCACCAGTACCACGGCGTCCGAACGCCGCGACGGCTATATCGCTGCAATGCGCAGGCACGGGCTGGAACCGGACTACCGGGAGGTAGAGCCCACGGCCGAGGCCGCCATCGCAACGGTCGAGCAGTGGTTGACCAGTCCTTCGCGTCCCGATGCGCTGGTCGCCAGCAACAGCCTGCTGCTCATGGGCGCATTGAAAGCGGCCCGCAGCGCTGGGCTTGCGATTCCAGGAGAGCTGGCGCTGGCGGGCTTCGACAACGAGCGATGGACCGAGCTGGTCGAACCGGGTATTACCGTGGTCGAGCAGCCGGTTGAAGAGATGGGGCGAGCTGCGATGTCGCTGTTGCTGGAGCGCCTGCGCATGCCGGAGCTGCCGGTACGCAGACTGGTGATGACGGGGAGGTGCGTGGTGAGAGGGTCAACGGCTGCGCGATAGTCCGGCGCCGCGCCTGCGGCAGTAGCAGTCGCAGGCGCAGTCCATGAGGCTGGCACTGGGGTGTTGGCGGGTCGCGCGTTGTCTGCTAAAAGCCATCTGGACACGCAGACCGGATGGATCATCGCCTTGTCAGAGCCTTATTCAGCGCTGTTCCGCCTGCAGTTGCGCCACGAAGATCTCTCCAGGTGGCTGGCGGCGCCCCTGCCTTCGCCATCCCGATGGTCCGACTGGCGATGCATCGCCGGGCCGTGGCGCTTGCGCAACGGTGAATGCCTGGCGTCTTCAAGCGACGAGGCGTTGGATGAACTGCTCATAGACTGCCAGGCCCTGCTGGCCCGCTACCCCGACAATCGCGCCGCATTGAAGGCCTTCCTTGCATCCGCGCAGGCCGAGAATATCCAGGTTGCCGCCTATGACCGCACTGGTACGCACTTTGTCGCGGGATCGCTGACGTATTCGGAAAGCCTCTACGATCTCATCGCGTTTCTGACTGTGGCACGGGGCGCGGCCGATTTCCTGAAGGCAGGCGACCACGGGGTGGCACTGGTCCACGACTATCTCTGGGCAGAGGAAGGTGAGCGCGAGACCGTTGCCGCGATTGCCCTGGCCGGCCAGGGGGAATCCGGATTCCTTTCTTCCACGGACCTGGATGCCGCTGCCGCGCCCTTCGACGCCTTGGTGGATGCCATGCTGGACGCTGAGGACGACCCGGCGTTTCAACCACGCAACCAGCTTGATCAACTCTGACCGGCGCCGCGTGGAATCCAGAAAAACGACAGCCAGGAGCCCGATATGAAAGGACATCACGCCCGTCGCGCGCACCGCCGCATGCGTTGGCTCCTGACACTGGGCCTCGGCGCCCTGGTGGGACCCGCCGTGGCAGGCACAACGCAACCGGAACGCACCTGGCTTGTCAGCGGGGCGGAGCTCATCACGCTGCTGCAGGGCAAAGGCGCTGACGGGTTCTGCGATGGCGAACAGTGCCGGGGGCTGTCCAGCGCCCGGGCCAGCAGCTACATTCTGGGTGTTGCCGATGCCAGCCGCGGGCAGTGGTGTGGGCAGGGCCGGATCCTTCCGCATGAACTGGTCGATCAGGTGTCTTCCCATCTCCGGCAGCTGCCCCGCGAGCGATTGCAACAGGATGCGTCTGCCCTGGTTGTCGAAGGGCTGCGCGCGGCGTTTCCCTGTGGTCGCGGCACATCGCCTGCTGGCAGTGCCGAGCCCGGCAAGGCACGCTGAGACGCGTGGGCTGGGCGTTGGCAACGCGGGCTGCAGCCTGCGTAATGAACACATCGGTGTTCTGCACGCTGGCGACACGATGCATTCACGACCGCCGACACCCGCGCCCGCGACACTGCATGCTCCTTCCTCCGCATGAGGTGCCCCATGGCTACCTGTGATGTCTGCGGCAATGACTACGACAAGAGCTTCACCCTCCAGCAGGGTGGACGCAGCGGCACCTTCGATTCGTTCGAGTGCGCCATCCACGCGTTCGCACCGCGCTGCGCACATTGCGACTGCGCGATCATCGGCCATGGCGTTGAAGGAAGCGGTCAGATCTTCTGCTGCGCACATTGCGCCGGTCATGCCGGTGTAAAGGGAATCGCAGACCGGGCCTGAGCCCGCTCCGGCCTGTCATGCCGGGACTAGCGAGGCGAGCCGTGCGACCCGGGCTGCACCCGAATCGGCGAGCAGCGCCATCGCACGCTGTTTCCGGGCCGGCGTCCCCGCCACGGCCTCCCGTGCCACCACTACGTCGAATTCCCTGGCGTTGGCGTCCAGCGCAGTGGCCAGGACACACGAATCGGCCGTCATCCCAGCGAGCCAAAGGCTGCGCACGCCAAGCTTGGCCAGCAGAATCGGCAACGGGCTGGCCAGGAACGCCGAATGCTTGGGCTTGAGCACGAAGTAGTGGCCGGGCAGGGGAGAGAGGAGGTCGGCAATCCGCCCGGCCGGTCCTCTGTCCCGCTGGCACTGTGCTACCTGCTGGCGGAAGTCACGCTTCCAGTCGGAAAAATTGTCATTGGCGTAGATGACCGGCCATCCGTGGTCATCGAAGTGGTCTCTCAAGCGCCGGATCTGTCTGGCCGCCCGCTCCGCAGCCGGTGCCAGCGCCTGCGCACCCGGGAAGTCGAAGCGACTGAACATATCGATGATCAGCAAGGCCGTTGACGGAGCATTTCCCATGGCTCAATCACCTGTCTGCGCGTGCGGAGCTTCGACCGGCTTGGATTGCGGTGAGTCCTTCTGCCGCAGGAAGATCGTGAGCACGACCAGGGACAGCACGGCAAGGAATTCGCTCTGCCAGTTCTGCATCGATTCGAACCAGAACGTGCTGCTGCCCAGATGCTCCAGGAAACCCGGTACCGGCAATTCCTGCAACTGTTGCTCGACCTGCTCGGCGCGCCAGCTACCCAATGCATGCAACGTAAAACTGAGCAGGAACAACAGCCCGAAGGCAATCGCAAGCGAGTGAGCGTAGAGCACCTTCCATGCGCCACCGCGGCGAACCGGCCACGGCGCAGGGCCCGGCTCGACGCGGTTCTGCTCCTGCGCGGGGTCCAGCGGCCGGGATTCGGCTGAGCCACGCTGGCGCAGGCTGACGGTCAGAAGAACGTACATCCCCATCTGCAGGAACTCGCTCTCCCAGTTTTCGAATGTAGCGCTGACAAAATGCCCGGTCGCCAGGTAGTGCCACAAGTCGACCGGCGCGCGTCCGTGCTGCGTCAACGTCTGGTTGTGCACGTGATGTCCCGCAACTGCCTGCCCGACAATGAAGACGACAGTGAGTGCAAGCAGCACCAGCGAGAGACCGTTGCGTTTCCACATGCAACACCTCGTTCAGGCTGACCGGAAACCGTGCATGCAGCTTGCGCCGGTAGCGCACCATGACGCGTGAATCCGGCGCATCCAGGATGTGAGGCGGCCTCAACGCTTGCCCGTCGGATCGGGGTCGGGACGTTCGTAGTCCTCAGGTACGGCCTTGGGGCCATCGCCGTCGTCCGGCATGTCGTGCGCCTTCCACTTCGCTCGATCATTGCGCCGCTTGTCCGGGGTGTGCGCCTTCGATTGATCGTCCACGTCTGTTGTTGGATTGAAAGGCAGCTTGTCGTTCATGCTGGGCTCCTGTGGCGGGTGTTCGCAGCGTGACCCGGTCGGGGTTAACGCTACGACGCCGCGGAATGAACGCTGTGCACACCTGGATGTCACCGGGGCGGGAGGACGTCCCTGCGATGCTGTCGTTCAGATCTTCTGGAGAAGCACGATGCAGGCATTGACCTATCACGGCCGCAAGGATGTGCGCGTCGAGACCGTGCCGGACCCGGTGCTGGCGGCTGAGGACGATCTGATCCTGAGGGTTACCGCCACCGCCATCTGTGGTTCGGACCTGCACCTGTATCGGGGCAAGATTCCCGATCTGCACGACGGCGATGTGCTGGGCCACGAATTCATGGGCGTGGTGGAAGAGGTCGGCAGCGGCGTAACGCAGGTGAGGCCGGGTGATCGTGTGGTGATCCCCTTCGTGATCGCCTGTGGCGAGTGCTTCCACTGCCGGCTGGCCGAGTATGCCGCCTGCGAGACCACCAACACGGGCAAGGGCGCTGCGCTGAACCAGAAGGGCCTTCTGCCTCCGGCGGCGTTGTTCGGATACAGCCATCTGTATGGCGGCGTGGCAGGCGGACAGGCCGAATTCGTGCGCGTGCCCAAGGCGAATGTGGGCCCACTGCGCATCCCGGAAGGCGTGGCCGACGAACAGGTTCTGTTCCTGTCGGACATTCTGCCCACCGGCTATCAGGCCGCGCTGAACGCAGGGGTCAAGCCGGGCTCGACAGTGGCGATCTTCGGTGCCGGTCCGGTTGGGCTCATGAGCGCGGCCTGCTGCCGGCTGCTGGGGGCGGAGACCATCTTCATGGTCGACCATCTTCGCTACCGCCTGGACTACGCGCGCCGTGCCTATGGTGTGACGCCGATCGACTTCAAGGAGATCGAGGACCCAGCCGACTACATCCTGACCCAGACCAGTGGGCGCGGCGTGGATGCCTGCATCGAGGCCGTCGGTTTCGAGGCCGAGGGCAGTGCCCTGGAGTCAGCGCTGACCGCCGTGAAACTGGAAGGCAGCAGCGGCGTGGCCGTTCGTCAGTGCATCGCAGCCGCCCGCCGCGGCGGCGTGGTCAGCATTCCCGGTGTCTATGCCGGTTTCATCCACGGGTTCCTGCTGGGCGATGCGTTCGACAAGGGCCTGACATTCAAGATGGGGCAGACCCACGTGCAGGGACTGATGCCGGAACTGCTGGACGCAATCATCGAAGGAAAGCTGGATCCGGGGGACATCATCTCGCACCGGATGCGCCTGGCCGACGCAGCGCAAGGTTATGCGATGTTCGATGCCAAGGACGACGACTGCCGCAAGATCGTATTGACCCCCTGAGCAGGCCGTCATGAGCGCGATTGTCATGGCCGGTGTCTACGCAGTCTGGCTGGCCGCCGGTGCGCTGGACTTCCACTTTCACCGGCGTACCGACCTGCCGCACACGTCCGCGATGCGCGAGAGCCTGCTGCATGGGCTGCAGCTGCTGCTTATCGGCAGCGGCGTGCTGGCGTGGCTCGTGCTGGAAAGCACGTGGTTGCTCGTCGCGCTGCTGGCAGTCCTGGTCATCGCGCATGCAATCGCCGGCTACCTCGACACCGTCAGCGCGGACGGGCGGCGACGCATCAGCCCGGCCGAGCAGCACGTGCACAGTGTGCTCGACGCCGCTCCCTGGGTGCTGCTGGGCGGGGTGGGGTGGCAGGCCGAGCCTCGTTGGGCAGTCAATGTGGCACCGGCAGCACCGGCGCTGTGGGGGTTTGTATTGCTGCCGGCGCTTGGGCTGGTGGTGTTGCCATGGCTATGGGAACTGCGCCAGTGCGTGCGTGCAAGCGAACAGCGCCAGCGGTGACCGCGTGAGGAACACTGCGCCGGGTATTCATGTGGCCGCCACATCGCCAAGACAGTGATGTGACCGCAGGGCGCCTACGTTCATGACCTATCTTCATTGCAGACCGGCCATGCAGGATGTGACGTCGCCTTCTTCGCTGTTCAACCGCGCGCGCCAGGTTCTCGCCCAGCAGCCCGCACTGCCTTTGCCCGGAAGTGGCCACACGCTGCAGCGTTGGCGGGCGCTGGCGGCGTGGGGGGCAGAGGACCTCTGCTTGGCCAAGGTACTGGAAGCGCATTACGACGCCCAGGCGATCATTGCCGAGCTGAACGCGCCTAGGGTTGCTGAAGGGCAGCTGCTGGCGGTGTGGGCCGCAGAAGGCCCAGCCAACACCCTGCGCATCGACGCCGGCGGTGGGCTGTATGGTGACAAGCCCTGGTGTTCAGGCAGCGCGTGGGTGGATGCGGCACTGGTAACCGTGCGGAACACACACGGCGTGTGTCTGTGCCATGTGGCGGCGGAGCATTGGTGCACGCTTTCGGGTGAGCCCTGGCCGGCGGCTGGCATGGCCGGCATTCCGTCCACGACGGTGCGCTTCGACGGCGCACCGATGACGATTCTGGGGCCGCGCGACGCCTACCTGCAACGGCCGGGCTTCTGGCATGGCGGAGCCGGTATCGCGGCGGTCTGGTTTGGCGCAGCGGTGGCACTGGCTGAACGCATGCGGCCGGCCTGCAGCGACGGCAACCGCGCACGGCTGCTGGGTGCAGCGGACCTTGTGCTGGGGCCGGCTGCGGCGCTGCTTCGCGAAGTGGCCGCGCGCATCGACGACGCGCCCCAATCGGCGCATCGGGGAGACGTAGTGCGGCTGCGCTGCGTGGTCGAGCGGGCGGCGACGCGCGTCCTGGACCTTGCAGGTCGCGCGCTCGGTCCGGCGCCGATGTGCCTGGAAGACGGTCACGCCCGCCGCTGGGCGGACCTGACGGTGTTCCTCAGGCAGTGCCATGCCGATCGCGATTGGCAGTGGCTGGGTGAGCAGCGGGCAGCCGAGGAGACCGCATGGGCGCTGTAGCCAGCACACCCCTGCAAGGAGGGGGAACTCAGGAACAGGCCTGGCTGCGCTGCGATTGGCTCTGGCAGCAACCGTCCACGTCCGCCCGTTCACTGTGCGCCGACCATGACCGCCTTGTGGTCGTCGCGCCGCATCCCGACGACGAGATTCTTGGCTGTGGCGGGCTGCTCCATCATGCCGCGGCACAGGGCATGGAGGTTGGCGTCATTGCCGTGACCGATGGTGAAGCGTGTTATCCGGGTGAACCGTGGTGGACACCGGAGCGCCTGCGGTCGGCGCGTCGGGCAGAGCTTGCAGCGGCATTGGCGGAACTTGGGATTGCGGCCGACGCGACGTTTCATCTCGGCATCGGCGATGGCGCGGTCAGCAAGCACGAACAGGGCCTGCAGGACTGGCTGCAGCAGCACCTGCAGCCGGGCGATCTGGTACTGGCGCCCTGGCGCTTCGATGGGCATCCCGATCACGAAGCGGCAGGGCGTGCAGCCTGCCGCGCCGCGCGCGCAGTGGGTTGCCGTCGCCTGGAGTACCCGGTGTGGGGCTGGCACTGGCTGGATCCGGCCTGCGCGCATATGGCGTGGGAGTCCCCGCAGCTTGTCGACATTTCCGCAGTGACGTCGGTGAAACGAAGTGCGATCGCCCGGTTCCGGACGCAGACGGGCAACGTGCCGGGCCTGAACAGCCCGCCGGTGCTGCCTTCCCATGTACTGGCCCGATTTTTCCGCGATTACGAGGTATTTCTGGCATGAGCGCGCAACCGTACTTCGATGAACTGCATGAGCAGGAAGACCCTTTTGGCTACCGCAGTCGGTGGTATGAAGAACGCAAGCGTGCGTTGCTGCTGGCCAGCCTGAGCCAGCGCCAGTTCAATCGTGGCTGGGAGCTGGGATGCTCCAACGGCGTGCTGACCGAGGCCCTGGCGGCCCGCTGTGAGCGCCTGCTGGCCACCGATATCAGCCCGCGCGCAGCGTTCCGGGCCCGCCGCAACCTGGCCCACCTGCCGCACGTGCAGGTCCACTGCGCCAGCCACCCCGAGCAATGGCCGCCGGGGCGCTTCGACCTGATCGTCTGCGGTGAGATGGGCTACTACCTCGGGACGAGCGCCCTTCGCGAGCTGCGTGCCGGAATCGATCAAGCACTTCGTGACGACGGATTGCTGGTCGCCTGCCATTGGTTGCCCTCGTTCCCCGGGCGGATGAGCCGGACCGAAGTCGTGCATCGGTGCCTGGGCCACGGCCTGCACGAAGCCTTCCACTATCGCGATGCGGACTTCGTGCTGCAGGGCTGGACGCGCGGCACGCTCTCACTGGCCCGCAACGAGGGCCTGCGGTGATAGGCGTTCTGGTCCCCGCGCACAACGAGGCAGCCAGCATGGCGCGCTGCCTGCAATCGATCCGAAGGGCGGCCCTGCACCCGGGCCTGGGCGGCGAAGCGGTCGAAGTGGTGGTTGCACTGGACGCTTGCTCGGATGCGACGGCGTCCATCTGCCACCAACAGCGCGTCGGCATTGTGCGGCTGGATGCACGCTGCGTGGGGATTGCCCGCGCAGCGGCCGCCGTCGAGCTGCTGGGTCGCGGCGCCACGTGGTTGGCCAGCACCGACGCTGATAGCGAGGTCCCTGGCGACTGGTTGGTTGGACAACTGGAGCAGCCGTGTGACGCCTTCTGCGGACTGGTGGACATTGCGGCGCGCTGCCCGTCCGAACATCGCCTGCGCAGGGTATTCCAGGGGCGGCAGCAGTGGGGGGAAGGTCACGGGCGCATCCATGGTGCCAACCTGGGTGTCTCTGCCCATTTCTATCGTGCGGTCGGCGGTTTTCCTGCCTTGCGCTGCGGGGAAGACGTTCAAATGGTGAGGGCGCTGCAGGCCTGCGGCGCGGATGTACGCTGGGCCGGTGCTCCCGTCGTCTTCACCAGTGCGCGTCTGGAAGGGCGCGCCGCAGGGGGATTTTCAGCCTATCTGGCGGAAATGGGGGCGGCGGGTGCCCCTGCCGTGCTGACCGGGCCGGCCATTGCGTAAACACCGGCCATTTCGCCGCACCGCAGCAGGCGGTCGCGCCGTCAGGCGTCTCCGATTCAGGCCGAATCCCATGAAACCCGGGCACATCGGCCAATATGTGACGCGCTCCCTGTACGCGTTTACGGCGCGTGAACGCTGCCGACCATAGATTGATCGGCTGGGAAAGCAGGAGCGGCCGATGCCGAACAGCGCGATTGTCTACGCCAGCCGGGCTGCCCCCGGGTTCACGCCGGAACGCCTGGCTGCACTGATGGAAGATGCGGCCCGCTTCAATCGATCAGCGGGCGTGACCGGGGTCCTGTTGTTTGACGGGCAGCGCTTCCTGCAATACATGGAAGGCCCCGCGGACGGGCTGGATGTTGCCTTCTCCCGCGTAAGCGGGGCCCGCAGCCACACCGAACTGACCGAACTCGGGCGTGGCCGGGTCGGGCAGCGGCGGTTGCCGTTCTGGCCGATGCGCTGCCTGTCGGTCAGCGCGAGCGAGCTGCAGAGGATCGCCCTTGCCGACTGGTGCCGTTTCATCCAGCGGGCAGTAACCAGCCAGGACGAAGCCGAAGCGATGGAGAAGCTGCTTGCAGTCGTTGAGCCCTACGCGAACGCCGCCTGAAGTGCGGGACGGGTGCTAGCGTGTTGTGCAGCTGATCACACGCCGCACAGTGTCCTGCAACTGATCGATGTGGAATGGCTTGGCCACGAAGGCAGCCCGGCGGTGGCGCTGTGGCACCAGCTGGTCATAGACCGCAGAGACGAACAGAAAGGGGATGCCAAGTTCCGCCAGGCGATCAGCGACTGGAAATACCACGCCGTCTCGAAGCTCGACGTCCAGCACGGCGCCGTCGAACCGCTGGGTATCCAGCAGTCCCAGCGCGTCGAACACGCTGTAGGCGTGTGTCACCTGGTCGCCAGCGTCCTCAAGTGCATGTTCCATCAGTGCTGCCAGGTCGAGCTGGTCTTCCACCAGCAGCAGGTTGCATCTGCGCTGGCTCAATCCGGATTGCATGTGTGCAGCCTGTGTTGCTTCGGGAACGCCAGTCTGTGCTGTGTAGCATCAATACGGTGCGTGCGGCTTGTCAGCCCGGCGCGAAGCCCGTGAAGCGCGCTTCCAGCACCGTATAGGCAGCGTGCAGGGCCGGATGGAGTTTGTTGACGGCGCCTTGGCACGTGCCATGGATACTGCCGCCGTCCCCCGCATCGGAGCTTTTCTCATGCCGCTATCCGGAACCGATTCTGCTTCCCCCCGCGTGCTGCGTGTCGAGTGCATGCCGCTGGACTGCGGTGGCACAGCCGTCGTGGTGGAACTGGACCGCATGCCTGAACGGACATGGATGAAGTCGCTCAAGCGGGCGCTGCAGGCCGACGATGTCCTGGAGGACGCGCACGCCAAGTTCGATGGGCGCTTCGTGTATGTCGTGGGCGTGGAAGGCGGCGCTCACCGTATGCAACATCGTGTGGTACAGGCGCTGGTGGCAGCGGACGCTCCGCGCGCTCCGGCTGGCAGCCTGCGAAGTCGAGCCGGCGGCACGGCACTGTCCAGCCCGATGCCCTGATCGCAGACCACGAAGTCCGTGGATGCTATCGCTGCATCAGGGCTGCGTGCAGCGCACACCTTGGGCGGTTCACACCTCCCGACGAGGCGGTCGCCTGCTGAAGTGGCTGCGTACCGGGCGCGCCTGACATTGCGGCGGTCTGCGGCTTGTGCCCGACCAGCGCGTCAACGCTATGGGGAAGGGCTACGCAACAGTTCGACGCAGCCTCCACACCGGACTCACCGCGCGTACGACCGGCATCGCTAAGGTAAAGCGGTCCGCAACCATCGGTGGTGCCATGCCTCTTCGTGCGATTGCCTACGTGAGTGAAGCCTCCCGCAACCTGACCGCAGCGCGGCTGCAGCAGCTTGTGGCCGAAGCGGTGCAGTTCAACGAATCCGTCGATGTCACCGGCACGCTGCTGTTCGATGGCTCGCGCTTCCTGCAGTATCTGGAGGGCCCGGAGGCCGGGATCAATGCGGCGTACACGCGCATTCTCGCGGCCGGCAGCCACAGTGGGATCGTCGAGCTGAACCGGGGCAGGGTGGGGCGTCGACAGTTTCCGCACTGGCGGATGCGCAGCGTGCGGGTAGACGAACTGGCGCTGGGAAAGATCGCCATCTCCGACTGGACCGGCTTCGTACGCAGCGCGTCGGCGCTCGACTCGGGAAGCAGTGCGCTGGATCGTCTGCTGTCGGTTTCGCCGTTGCAGACGGATGCAGGTGCGGGAGAGACCCTGGAACCGGACTGGCAGTCGGTACGATGAAGGCCACAGCCGCCCCGGTTGCGTCCGACCCACCACGCGTCGGTTGTGCGGGATGGTCGCTGCCGCGGGCGGATCAGAAAGCGTTCGGCGCGGGCGACAGCCTACTGCAGCGCTACGCCACACGCCTGCCGATGGTGGAGATCAACTCTTCCTTCTATCGCCCGCACCAGCGCAGGACTTACGCGCGATGGGCCGCGAGCGTGCCGGAGGGCTTCCGGTTCACGGTGAAACTGCCGCGCGAGATCAGCCATGAGCGTCGGCTGCGCGATGCGATGCAGCCGCTCGAACAGTTCCTTGAAGGCGTGCTGGAGCTGGGTGGAAAGCTGGGGCCGCTACTGCTGCAGTTGCCGCCAAGCCTGGTGTACGACGCGGCCACGACCAGGGAGTTCCTGCGGGGCCTGCGTTCACGCACCCAGGCCGATGTGGCGTGCGAGCCGCGCCACCGGAGCTGGTTCACACCGGAAGTGGATGTACTTCTGAGTGCGCATGGCGTGGCACGGGTCGCTGCGGATCCGGCACGTGTGGCGGCGGCAGCGATTCCCGGCGGTGACCGCACGTGGAGCTACTGGCGCTGGCACGGTCAACCGCAGATCTATCGCAGTGCGTACAGCGAACAGGCCCTGGCGGAGCTGGCGGAACGACTGCGGCGCGAATCCGGCGCGCAACGACCCGCCTGGTTCGTACTGGACAATACCGCACTGGGCCTTGCCACCGGCAACGCCCTGCGCCTGCAGGCACTTCTGCAGGAGAATGCACATGCCTGAAGGCCCTTCGATCGTGCTGCTGCGCGAAGCAGCGAGCCACTTCAAGGGGCACGTGGTCCGCGCCGTATCCGCTAACAGCCGCATCGACCTGTCACCGCTGCAGGGCCGCAGGGTCAAGGCGGTCCGCAGTTGGGGCAAGCACTTCCTGCTGGAATTCAGCCGCCACACGCTGCGCATCCACCTGATGATGTTCGGCAGCTGGCGCATTGACGAACGGAAACCGACCCCGGCGCGGGTATCGCTGGTGTTCGACAACGGTGAGCTGAACTTCTGTGCGTGTTCCGTGCGCTTGATTGACCAGCCTCTGGACGACATCTACGACTGGCGGGCGGACGTGATGAATGATGCCTGGGATCCGAAGCTGGCCCGGCGCAAGCTGAAATCCATGCCGGACGTCCTGGTCTGCGATGCGCTTCTGGACCAGAGCGTCTTCGCCGGCGTGGGCAACATCATCAAGAACGAGGTGCTGTTCCGGATAGGCGTGCATCCGGCCACCCGGCTGGGCGACCTGCCGCCACGCAGGCTTACCGCCATGATCGAGCAGGCCCGCGCCTACAGCTTCGATTTCCTGGAATGGAAGCGTCGCTTCGAGTTGAAGAAGCACTGGCAGGTTCACACCAGGAAGGCCTGTCCCCTGTGCGGTGGCCCGATCAGCAAGCTCTACATGGGGACCGCGCGGCGACGCACGTTCTTCTGCCCCAATGATCAGGTGCTGTACCAGCCCTGAGGCTGCCATCCGTGGCAGCCGGCTTCCGGGGCGCGTCGATCAGGCGGCCTGCGCGGCCTTGGCGTTGCCGCCGCCCTTGGCCAGCAGGGTCAGCTTTTCGTCAGTTGCCTTCTCTTCCTCAAGCGTCTCCAGCAGCAGCGGCAGGGCATCCTTGTAGCCCAGCTGCTTGGCCAGCGCGGCGATGGTGCCGTAGGAAGCAATCTCGTAGTGCTCCACCTTCTGCGCGCCACCGATCAAGGCCGCATCCCGCACCGGCCCCTTGTCGATGCTGTCGATCACTTCCTTGCCTTCCTCCACCAGGCCCTCCATCGCCGCACACTTGATGCGCTTCAGGCGAATGCCGAGCACCTCCACCACCTGATCGATGCGTTCGATCTGGCCCTGCGTTTCTTCCAGGTGCGTTTCGAACGCTGCGGCCAAGTCCGGGTTCTCGGCCGCACGGGCCAGGCGCGGGAGGGCCTTGGTCAGCTGCTTCTCGGCACTGTAGATATCCGAGAGTTCGTGGATGAACAGGTCTTCCGCCGTCTTGATAGCCATACTGGGCTCCGCAGTGAGTGGAGTGCCCAGCGTAGGTCCTGCCCGGTTGCGATCGGGCAGGGGCCAGGTGAAGGCGGCATGCGAGCACCCGCAGGATTACTGCGCACGGTCTTTACGAGAGTGCGCCCGAACCACACGGCATGCAGCGCTCCTTCTTGGACTGGATGTCTGCAGCGGTCTTCGCCAGTGCCTCGTAGCGCTGGCGAATCTCCTCAAGATGCGCCGGCTCCATCGACTCCAGGTTCAACAGCTCCTGGTTGGCGTCCTTGCTGACCCGGATCAGTTCATCCAGCTTGATGTGCAGCGCGGCCGTATCGGCGTTCTGCGTGTGCTGGATCAGGAACACCATCAGGAAGGTCACGATGGTCGTTCCCGTATTCACCACCAGCTGCCACGTGTCATTGAAGTGGAAGGCCGGCCCGCTCGCGGCCCAGGTGATGATCACACCCAGCGCCGCGACGAATGCCCCCCAGGCTGCCGGACAATCGCGCCGTCGCGGCCGCGACACGGGCGAAGCTGTGCCGCATCACGCGTCACCTCCCGCGGCCTCCTCATCCGTGCGGCGATCTGGCAGCCTGACCCGCTCACCCAGGCGCTTGGCCTGCTCGTCCGGCGTGGGCGCAGCGACGAAGGGAGAGATCGGATCACTGGCTGGGAAGGTTTCCTGCAGCGCTTCGTCATGATTGCGGTGGTTGTGCAGCTTTGCCTGCAGCGGGCTGACAGGATCGGGGCGCTGCACTTCCGTGTCCGGATGGGGGAGGTCTTTCTGATCACGTTGCATGGGGTATCTCCAGGTTGATCACCACCTCGCAGGTGGCGGGCCCAGCATAGGAATGCGTTGTGAGCGGCCCCATCAAGGGTGGGGCAAGGTGGCGTCAATCCTTCAGGCAACGCGCGTTAACAATCGGCGGGGCGGCGCGGACTGCGTCGGCCATGGCGTTCTGATTCGGCACGTGGCTGCGCGCCCCCTCACGCCATTCACCCCGCAGCAGCGAGAATGGCCTACCGGGCGCACCATGCTCGATCCGCCCACCGAATGCAGGAATGCTGAGATGTCCAACACCCCCTTTGGCGAGTCGTCATGTGCTGCCGCAGCCAGCGGCTGCATCGAGGTCCGCGGTGCGCGCGAGCACAACCTGAAGAATGTCGACGTCTCCATTCCACGCAATGCGCTGGTGGTGTTCTCCGGCGTGTCCGGGTCCGGCAAGTCCTCGCTGGCCTTCGGCACGGTCTTCGCCGAAGCGCAGCGGCGCTACTTCGAATCCGTTGCACCCTACGCGCGTCGCCTGATCGATCAGGCCGGCGTGCCCGACGTGGATGCCATTGACGGGCTGCCACCGGCGGTCGCCCTGCAGCAGCAACGCGGTGCCAGCAATGCGCGCTCATCGGTGGGCAGCGTGACGACGTTGTCCAGCCTGGTGCGCATGATGTACTCGCGGGCAGGGGCCTACCCGGCCCACCAGCCCATGCTGTACGCCGAAGACTTCTCGCCCAACACCCCACAGGGTGCCTGCAGCACCTGCCACGGTCTGGGGCACGTCTATGAGGTGACCGAAGCGCTGATGGTGCCGGACCCGTCGTTGAGCATCCGCGAGCGCGCCATCGCCTCCTGGCCACCGGCATGGCATGGCCAGAACCTGCGCGACATCCTGGTCACGCTGGGCTATGACGTCGATGTGCCGTGGAAGAAGCTGCCGAAGAAGGACCGGGACTGGATCCTGTTCACCGAGGAAACGCCCACGGTGCCGGTCTATGCCGGCTTCACGCCGGCCGAGACCCGCGCCGCGCTCAAGCGCAAGCTGGAGCCCAGCTACATGGGCACGTACACCGGCGCACGCCGCTACGTGCTGCACACCTTTGCCAACACCCAGAGCGCGCTGATGCGCAAGCGTGTTTCCCGCTACATGGAAGGTCGCCTGTGCCCCGCGTGCCAGGGAAAGCGCCTGAAGCCGGAAGCGCTTTCGGTCACCTTCGCCGGCGTGGACATCGGCGAGTTCCTGCGGCTGCCGCTGGACCAGCTGGCGGCCTTGCTCGAGCCCATCGCGCAGGGCGACTTCAGTGCACACAGCCACGGTGCGCGTACCAGCAGGCGTGCAACGCCCCGCGATCGCGCCAAGCGGGCAGCAAGTGGCCGCGTGACCCACGAAGGCGCCCCCGACGTGCGCCTGACCTCAGCCCTGTCAGAGGAAAAGCGCCTGGCGGCGCAACGGCTCGCGGGCGGGGTCATGGCGCGGGTACGGCAACTTCGCGAGCTCGGCCTGGGCTATCTCTCGCTGGATCGCGCCACGCCCACGCTGTCGGCCGGCGAACTGCAGCGCCTGCGCCTGGCCACGCAGCTCAGCTCGCTGCTGTTCGGCGTGCTGTACGTGCTCGACGAACCGTCGGCCGGCCTGCATCCGGCCGACAGCCAGGCGCTGTACGACGCGCTGGAACGGCTGCGCGACGGCGGTAACTCGGTGTTCGTTGTTGAACACGATCTGGAGCTGATGCGCCGCGCGCAGTGGCTGGTGGATGTGGGCCCGCAGGCAGGGGAACATGGCGGACGCGTTCTCTACAGTGGCGAGCCCGACGGCCTGCGCAACGTTCAGGATTCGCGCACGGCGCAGTACCTGTTCGACCGGGTGCCCGCGCCGGCCAGCCGGCAGCGCAGTGCCAACAGCTGGCTGGCGCTGAAAGGCATTCACCGCCACAACCTGCACGGTGTGGATGCGCAGGTGCCGTTGGGGTTGCTGACTGCAGTGACCGGCATTTCCGGATCGGGCAAATCCAGCCTGATGGCGCAAGCGCTGCCCGAGCTGATGCTGCTGCACCTCGGGTATGAGACGGCAGACGACAGCGCCGACAGCGCACCTGCCGAAGGACCCACCGTAATCGAAGCAACGCGGGGCCAGCTGGCCGGCGACGTGGACGCCATCCAGCGCGTGGTGCAGGTGGACCAGAAGCCCATCGGCCGCACGCCACGCTCCAACCTGGCTACCTACACGGGCCTGTTCGACCACGTGCGCAAGCTGTTCGCCGCGACACCCGACGCGCGCCGTCGCCGATTCGATGCGGGCCGCTTTTCGTTCAACGTAGCCAAGGGGCGATGCGAGACCTGCGAAGGCGAGGGTTTCGTCAGCGTCGAACTGCTGTTCATGCCCAGCGTCTATGCGCCGTGCCCCACCTGTCACGGCGCCCGCTACAACGAGGCCACGCTGAAGGTGCAGTGGAACGGCCGCAACATTGCCGAGGTGCTGCAGATGACGGTGGACCAGGCCCATGCGTTCTTCGCCGAAGAAGAGGCCATCGCCCGCCCGCTGCAGTTGCTGCAGGAGATCGGCCTGGGCTACCTGCGGCTGGGCCAGCCGGCCACGGAGCTTTCAGGGGGTGAGGCGCAACGCATCAAGCTGGCCACAGAACTGCAGCGCAGCCAGCGTGGGCGCACGCTGTACGTACTGGACGAGCCCACCACCGGCCTGCATGCATCAGACGCGGACAGGCTGCTGGTGCAGCTTCAGCGGCTGGTGGACGCAGGCAACACGGTAGTGATGATCGAGCACGACATGCGTTCTGTCGCACAGGCGGACTGGGTGATCGACGTCGGCCCGGGCGCAGGCAGCGCGGGCGGCACCATCGTGGCGGCGGGGCCACCGCATCAGGTGGCCCGCGCCAAGGGCAGCAGGACGGCACCGTTCCTTGCGCGCGAGCTGGCTCCACTGTAGAGCCGAGCCATGCTCGGCTATCGATCTCCAGCGCCGGAAGTCCAGCATCCAGGCCGCGCCTTTCAACAGAAAGCGGGCTCCGGCGCCTTGCCGAAGCCCGCGTTGCTCACTTCTCCTGCAGGAACGTCAGCAGGTCCTGGTTGACCTTGTCCTTGTGGGTGTCGGTCAGGCCGTGCGGCGCACCCGGGTAGACAATCAGCTTTGCGCCCTTGATGAGCTTTGCCGATTGGCGGCCTGAGATGTCGATCGGCACGATCTGGTCGTCGTCACCGTGAATGATCAGGGTGGGCACATCGAATTTCTTCAGGTCTGCGCGGAAATCGGTGGCCGAGAACGCAGCGATCGAGTCGTAGGTGTTCTTGTGGCCGCCCTGCATGCCCTGCGCCCACCACGCATCGATCAGCCCCTGCGACACCTTCGCGCCCGGGCGGTTGAAGCCGTAGAAGGGGCCCGACGGGATGTCCTTGTACAGCTGCGCGCGGTTATCCATCTGTGCCTTGCGGATGCCATCGAACACTTCGATCGGCAGGCCGTTCGGGTTGTCGGCGGTCTTCAGCATGAACGGCGGTACCGAGCTGATCAGCACGGCCTTCTTCACCCGCCCGGTGCCATGCCGTCCGATGTAGCGCGCCACTTCGCCGCCACCGGTGGAGAAGCCCACCAGGGTCACATCGTGCAGGTCCAGCGTATTGATCACCGTGGCCAGGTCATCAGCGTAGTGATCCATGTCGTTGCCATCCCACGGCTGGCTGGAACGGCCGTGGCCGCGACGGTCATGGGCAATGACGCGGTAGCCGTGGTTGGCCAGGAAGATCATCTGCGATTCCCAGCTGTCCGAGTTCAACGGCCAGCCGTGGCTGAAGGTCACGACCGGGCCGTTCTTCGGGCCCCAGTCCTTGTAGTACAGCTGCACGCCATCGGCGGTGGTGATGTAGCTGGCGGTGCGCGCGATGCTGGTGACTGCCGCCGGCGTGGCCGGTTCGGCGGCCTGCGCGGACAGGCCGGCCTGGACCGAGAGGGCGAGGGTGGCAACGGCCAGGGTACGGGCGAAGGTGTTCATGCGGGAACTCTCATGGGTGGGTGGTGAGACGTACTTTGCGCCTGCAATCAGGCATCTGGGATATGACAAGTCCGAATTTCTTGATAGATCGTCCTGATTGCACGGACCCACAGTGGGGTCGACTGGATGATCATCCGAAGCTGCCCGACCTGGGCCTGCGCACTACCGAACGAGCCAGAGGCGCTTGCAATGGTGACATTGCAGCCGGTTCCGCATTGCTTCCCGGAACGCAACATGACGTACCCCTTCACGGCGCTACCGCACCTGCGGCGTGCTGCCTAGGCTGATCCCACACGGTACCTGCCGTGTTCCGGGCCCATTGCCCGCGCAGTGGCCCGTCTTCCCATGAACTCCGCAGCGCTGGCCTGCCAGGCAACCGTGCCCTGGCAATGCCACTGCCTGCGCCATGGGCAAGTGCCCGGATTCGTTCGCGCCAGCCTTGCATTGCTGCCCGCCCAACGCCTCTTCGTGGAGATCCCTCATGTTCAGTATGGAAAACACCGCCGCGCCCATTGCTCCCGCCCTCGATGAACTGGTGCCCTCGCGCTACGCCCTGAAAGTGGGCGAGGTCGAAGTGCTGGTGATCAGCGATGGCGTCCTGCCGTTGCCCACCCAGATGCTCGGCCACAACGTACCGGCGGCCGACCGTGCCCAATGGTTCGAAGAGATGTACCTGCCGCAGGATGCCTTCGACTGGGCATTGAACGTGATGGTGGTGCACAGCGGTGATCGCACCATCCTCATCGATGCCGGCCTGGGCATGGACCCGGACCTGCAGCTGCCGCGCGCCGGCCAGCTGATCCGTCGCCTTGGTGCTGCCGGTATCAACCTGGGCGAGATCACCGATGTGGTGATCACCCACATGCACATGGACCACGTCGGCGGCCTGCTGGTCGAAGGCGTAAAGGAACAGCTGCGCCCGGACCTGAAGATCCACGTCGCAGCCGCGGAAGTGGAGTTCTGGAAGTCGCCGGACTTCAGCCGTACCAACATGCCGCAGGGCTTCCCCGATGCACTGCGCGCCACGGCCAAGCACTTCTGGGCCGAGTACAGCAGCTATGTGTACACCTTCCAGGACGAACAGCAGATCGCGCCGGGCGTGACGGCCCGCCGTACCGGCGGGCATACCCCGGGCCACTGCGTGGTGCGCGTAGCGTCCGCGGGGCAGGCCCTGACCTTTGCCGGTGACGCGGTGTTCGCGGTCGGCTTCGACCAGCCGAACTGGCACAACGGTTTTGAGCACGATCCGGAGGAATCCGCACGCGTTCGCATCGCTCTGCTGAAGGAACTGGCCGGCACCGGCGAAATGCTGGTGGCCACGCATCTTCCGTTCCCGTCAGTGGGCCGGGTGTCGCTGGACGGCGAGACGTTCCGCTGGGTGCCGGTGTTCTGGGACTTCTGATCGGATCCTGCGGATACAGCGCAAGCAGGAGTTTTCGACGGGGCGCATCGGCGCCCCGCTCGAATCCCGCAAGGGCGGCCGACAACAGACCCCATCCCTACCCGGGGAACTACTGGATGGCGGTAGGGCGAGCCAACCGCTGCAGCTTGTGCGGGTTGCGCTGCACCAGGACCTGCGTGATCCGCTCGCCATCGGTCTCGAAGGCCATCGCCGCCTCCAGCACGCCATCGAAATAGCGCAGCAGTCCCAACCGTCCATTGAGCATGGCCGGTACCATCCGCAATTGCGCGCTGCGCCGCAGGTGCGGGGCATACAGCAGCTGGGCAATGCGCGCGCCGCCGAGCATCGGCCCGGGGAAGCTGGTGACGATACCGCCGCCGTCACCCACCAGCTCGGCCGATTCGGCCATCAACGCCTTCATCGTGCGGAAATCTCCACTGGATGCAGCCTCGGCGAAGCGGCGCAGCAGTTTCTGGTGCGCGTCCTGCGGGACGTTGTAGCGCGGGCGCTCCTGCCTGAGCTGACGGCGCGCGCGATGCACGATCTGCCGGCAGGCGGCTTCCGTCTTGTCCAGTGTGCGCGCGACCACCGCGTAATCCTGATCGAACACATCGTGCAGCAGGAAGGCCGCACGCGCATCCGGGGCCAACCGTTCCAGCACACTGAGGAAAGCGACCGACAGATCGCTGGCGGTTTCCAGCACGTACTCAGGCGTGGCGGTGTCATCGGTCAGCAGCGGCTCGGGCAACCACATGCCCACATAGTGTTCGCGCGCATGCCGGGCCAGGCGCAGGCCATCAATGGCGCGACGGGTGGTGGTCGCCACCAGCCAGGCTTCCGGATTCTCGATCTGTGACTGGTCGGCGCCATGCCAGCGCAGCCAGACATCCTGCACCACGTCTTCGGCTTCGTGCGAAGACCCGAGCATGCGGTAGGCCACGCCGAACAGGCGTGGGCGGAGGCGTGAGAACAGCGCAGTGGATTCGTCCATGCCAGCGTAGACGGGACAGGTCCCCGGATTGTGACACCCGGGAACCTGTCGTTGGTGCCAGCGCCGGACGTGCAATCAGTGCGGCGGCAGCACCGCCGGCTTGCCGATGTCCTTGATCAGGAACACCACGAATTTCGCCGGCTCGGTAGCGCTGGCGTTGCGGCCTACGGTGTGCAGATCGGCCGGGCCTTCATGGAAGGCCTCGCCCGGGCCAAGGGTGACCTCCTTGCCGCCGGCCACACCCATCACGATCCGTCCTTCCAGGACGTAGACGAAGCCATGGGCATCGTGGCGGTGGACAGGATCAGCACCACCGGGCGGGTACTCCACGGTAAGGATCAGCGCTTCCTTGCCGGGCTGCTCCGGCAGGGCGCGGCTCATCACCTCGCGCACCAGGGGCTCGGGCGCAGCAGGGGGCGGGGTGGCGGCAGCGCCGCACAGTGGCAGCAGCGCAAACAGGGCCAGAACAGAACGACGCATGGCAGGTCTCCAGGGCGGTAGACGAGGGCCGCGGCATGGGGCAGCGGCGGGAGGGTCAGGCCAGACCGGCCTTGTCCAGGCCGAAGGCCGCGTCCAGCGTGCCGGGCGTGGTACGGAAGGCAACGTTGGCGCGGTTCCATGCGTTGATCGCCATCACCGCGTGGGTGAGGTCGACAATTTCCTGATCGGACAGCTGGCCGCGCACACGCGCGTACAGCTCGTCGGGCACACCCTGCGCCGGCAGCTGGGTCAGTACTTCGGTCCAGGCCAGGCAGGCGCGCTCGCGCGGGCTGAACAGCGTCGATTCACGCCATGCCGCCAGGTGATGCAGGCGCAGTGGGCGCTCACCACGCAGGGTGGCCTCCTTCACGTGCATGTCCAGGCAGAAGCCACAGCCGTTGAGCTGCGATGCACGGATGTTGGCCAGATCGATGATGGCCGCTTCGATCGAGGCGGTGTGGGCGGCATGCGAGTACAGGCCGAGCTTCTTGAACAGTTCGGGGGATTGCGCGGCGTAATCCAGGCGTGCGGTCATGGTGTGTTCCTGTAGCGTGTGAAGGGCACAGCGAGGCTAGGCCTGCATTCGCAATGCCGGTAGGCGGGGGCCGGGCCGCACGCTGTTGCATGAAAATCACCAATGTCCTGTCACAGCGGTCGATGCTAGGCCGTCTGCCGGGCATGGACACCTCATCGCACCTGCGCACCGCATCGCGCCCTGCCAGCGAACAGGTCTGGCAGGCCTTCCTCACCGCATTGCGCGAATTGCCGCCCGATGCACGTGCGGTACTGTTGCTGCACGACGTGCTGGGCGCCGGATTCGAGGACATCGTGCCCCTGCTGGCGCTCGATCTTGCCGCGTGCAGGCAACGGTTGGCGCTGGCGCGGAGCCACCTGCACGCACAACGTGCCCGCCTGGAGCCAGGCCACCCATGAACGCCGCAACGACCCGCCCGGCCAGCGACGGCCACGATGCGCTCAATGCGTCCTTCTCCACCAGCTACGCCGGCGTGCTGGCCTTCATTGCAGTGGCGTCCGAGGGCAGCTTCGCGCGCGCGGCCGACCGCCTCGGCATCGGCCGCTCGGCCGTCAGCCGCAGCGTGCAGAAGCTGGAAAGCCAGCTCGGCGTGCGGTTGTTCCTGCGCACCACGCGCTCGACCACGCTCACCCGCGAAGGCGAGCTGTTCCTGGAAGGCTGCAACCCAGGCGTGACCTGCATCCTGCAGGCACTTGAGGAAATGCGCGACCTGCGCGAGGGCCCGCCGCGCGGGCACCTGCGTATCAGTGCCAGCCACGGCTTCGGCCGGCGGGTGATTGCCCCCCTGCTGGCAGCCTTCCGCGCCGAGTACCCGCAGGTCTCTGTAGAACTGCTGCTGGACGAGCAGGCCCCCGACCTGGCCGGTGACCGCATCGACGTGGCGTTTCGCGACGGCCTGCTGGAAGACAGCCAGGTGATCGCCAAGCAGCTTGTGCCGATGCAGCTGGTCGTATGTGCATCGACGGCGTACATGCAGGCGCACGGTCTACCGGTGTCGGTGGATGCGCTGTCCACACATGCCTGCATCGGGCGGCGCCTGCCGGGCGGACGCATGCAGCCCTGGGAATTCCGTGTCGACGGTGCCGAAGTGCACCTGCAGCCGCCGACCGCACTGGTGTTCAACGATGCCGACCTGGCCCTGCAGGCCGTCATCGACGGGCTGGGCATCGCCCAGCTGCCCAGCTATCAGGTGCGTGAAGCGCTGTGGGCGGGCAGGGTGGTGACCTGCCTGGATCGGCATGCGCCGCTCGATCGCGGCCACTACCTGTGCTACCTCAGCCGCCGCCAGCTGCCCAAGCGCGTGCGGGCCTTCATCGACTTCAGCACGCAGCGGGTGCGTGCGCTCGAACTGGATGTGATCTCGCACTGGGAAGCACGCCAGCAGGCCACCCCTCTGAAGCCAAGCGCACAGCCTGCCTGGGCCTGAGCGCACTGGTGCGTGCCGGGCAACAGTGCGCGGCCCGTCACGGACCTACTGCCTCGCGCCCGCGCCACCTACGATGCCTGCGCCCGGCCACACCCCGGTAGCCCCTTCACATTCCAGGAGACACGCAATGAAGTTCCTCGTCATCGGTGGTACCGGCCGCATCGGCAGCAAGGTGGTGGAGCGCCTGCGCGTAGCCGGGCATGCGGTCGTGGTGGCAGCGCCATCCACCGGGGTGGATGTGCTGACCGGCGAGGGCCTGGATGCCGCCATGGAGGGCGCCGACGTGGTGGTGGACCTGGCCAACTCGCCCTCGTTCGAAGATGCGGCTGTGCTTTCGTTCTTCGTAACCGCCGGCCATAACATCCTTTCCGCCGCCGCCCGTGCCGGCGTGCGCCACCAAGTCGCGCTTTCTGTTGTGGGCACCGACCAGCTGGCAGCCAGTGGCTATTTCCGCGGCAAGATTGCCCAGGAGCGGCTGATCCGCGACTCGGGCCTGCCGTACACCATCATCCATTCCACGCAGTTCTTCGAGTTCCTGCCGGGCATCATCCAGTCCGCCGGCGACGGTAGGGCCGTGCGGCTGCCGGCCGCCGACGTGCAGCCGATTGCCGCCGAGGATGTTGCCGAGGCGGTGGCACGCATCGCCCAGCGGCCGCCGGCCAATGGCGTGCTGGAAATCGCCGGGCCGCAGCGCAGCGCGATGGCGGATCTGGCCAGGCGATATCTGCAACTGACGGGTGATCCCCGGCAGGTCGTTGCGGATACCGAGGCGCTGTACTTCGGTGCGCCGCTGCAGATCGACACGCTGGTGCCGGTCGGACACGCGTGGCTGGGGCAGGTCGATTTCGAAGCCTGGCTGCAGCAGTCGGGCCTGTTGCAGCGGCAGCCTGCCTGAGCGGCGAATTGATCGCCTGCCGCAGCAGCGCTTGATGGAGCCGCGCAATGACCGAGCTGAAACCGCCTTCGCCCGCCATGCTGGACCGTTACCAGGGCGACGACGTGAAGCCGCTGTACACCGGCCGCGTGCGGGTGAGCGGAGGCCAGGCCCAGCACGGGCGGGCGTCCGGCGTCGTGCGATCGGACGACGGTGCACTGGCGGTGAACCTGCGCCTGCCGCCGGAACTCGGTGGGCCGGGCGGCGGCGCCAATCCCGAGCAGCTGCTGGCTGCGAGCTATGCCGGCTGCTTCCACGGTGCCCTGGTGCTGGTGGCCGCGCGTGCCGGCCTGCTGCTACACAATCCCAGCATCGAGGTGGCGGTCACCTTCGCCCGTGATCCGGCAGATGGGCTGTACCTGCTGTCGGCCGAGATCGTGGTACATCTTCCCGGCATGGATGAGAACCTCGCCTGCGAACTGGTGCGCAACACCGAACGCGTCTGCCCATACGCCAAGATGTTCCATCGTGGCATCAGCCATGCGGTGCATGTTCGGGTCGGCCCGCAGGCTCCGCCTCTGTAGAATCGAGCCATGCTCGACTCCGGGAAGGTCCTGGCCTGACGATTACACGGCTAGGCCGTATTCCGCCACAACCCAGCTCGGCTACGATGGTGGCGCCGGCAACCTGGCCGGCGGGGCAGGGGGCGCAATGGACATGCAGGCACGGGGCGGATTCGAACCGCCAGCAAAGACCGATTCGCAGGAACTCACGTTCCACTGGCTCTACCAGCGGGTGCAGGGGCTGGTTGAGCACAACATCTACCCCAAGGCGGGCAGGGTGGAGACGTGGGCGTTCCGCATCGGCGTGGGTGCGGCGATCATCGGCATTCTCATTGGTCAGCTTCCGGATCGATGGCTGCCTGTTGGCGCAGTGCTCCAGGTGGTGGTTGCCTGCCTGGCAATCGAAATCGGAGGGTTCATTGTCGGTGGCGTCCTGGCCGCCCGCAGGGGCATTCGCCAGTTCAGCCAGCCGCGGCTCTGGCACGCCCAGGAGATGGATGAGGACTTTGCCCACTGGCAAGCAGTGGTGAGCGAGCTTCGCGACTTCCCGCGCGTCCAGCGCGAGCGGCGACTCAAGTTCGTCAGCACCTTGCGCACGAACATGATTGAACGCATGGGCATGATGTATGGCGGCCTGCAGCGGCTGGGACCATTCCCGCTGTTGATTGCCCTCTACCTGCAGTTCCGTGGATGGAAATGGGGCGACTGGGCGGGCGCTTTCGATGTTGGATTGCTAGGCGCTCTGCTTATCTTCGCCATGGTGCTGCTGTACCTGCTGGGCTGGATGCTGATCGGCCTTCGCACCAGGCTCGATACCTACGTTGCCTTGTTGGAGGGCTCCATCCACGAGCCCGAGCCCTCCCAGTCAACGCCCTTGTAGCGTCGGGCCATCGACAGAACACCCGAATGGAATGGCACTGGAGTCTTCCTGAAGAGCGGGTGACCTTCATGAACGAGGGCAGCGTCAAATGACCATATTCAAGAAAACCGGTCTTCTCTTGTGCCTGGCGGGCGCAGGGTGGGTCAATGCGCAGGTGCCCCCTCAACCGGACAGGCCGAAAGTTGAGCTTGACGGGTCGATCGCAACGGATGGTGGCGCGGAGCTTGATGACGAGCAGTTACGCACGTTGATTGGGCGCGCAGATGCAGGCGACGCCGAGGCGGCGTTTCGACTTTCGCGCCACTTTGAGGGCAAAGGCGTGGCCGGCAACTCCCATATGTGGCTTGCCTATGCCGCAGCGCTGGGGCACCCGATTGCACAGTACAACGTGTTCTTCATGTTGAGGGACAAACAGGACTGTGAGTCATCCAGTGAGGCATACGCATGGCTCAAGAGTGCCGCGCTGAAGGGAGTGAAGGCCGCGCATTCCGAACTTGAGCAGGCGGCACGCATGGCGTCTCTGCGATGTGCCAGCAAGCGAGAGGAAGAGAGAAGCCATCTACCTACGAGGGAAGCGAGCGTGGCAACTCAGTCAAGCCCGCCGTAGTTGGCCTGCAGGCTGGGAATGAGTCCGGGTGTCCTTGAAAGAGCTCGATGCAGTCGATTTCTTCGGACCTACTACAACACGTTCTTCTAGGCACGCAGGCTGACTGCCTTGGTAGGGTCGTACATTTCGCCGACTTCACAGATCTGTACCCCGCAGATGGGCATAGTGGCCCTTCGGTAGTGTGAGCGCGTCCATCCAGCCACGGGGTTTCCCCGAACGCCAGGAGGTCACTGTGCCAAGTTGTGATGAAGGAATGAAGTTGACGCGTCGCCAGGTGATCGCTGGCGGCGTCACGACCGTGGCGATGTCCGCCGCACCGGGGGCATCATCGCTCGCCGCCGAACTGGCGGCGCCCCCGCCGCCCAGGCCGCCGGTCATCAGCACGGTGGCCTTGACCGTCAACGGCGAGCGGCGGGAGCTCGAGCTCGACACCCGGACCACGCTGCTTGATGCCCTGCGCGAACATCTGAAGCTGACTGGAACGAAAAAGGGCTGCGACCACGGTCAATGCGGCGCCTGTACCGTGCTGGTCAACGGTGAGCGCATCAATGCCTGCCTCAGCCTGGCGGTACAGCACCAGGGCGATGCCATCACCACCATCGAAGGCCTCGGAACTCCCGATGACCTGCATCCGATGCAGGCCGCCTTCATCAAGCATGATGGCTACCAGTGCGGGTATTGCACGCCGGGGCAGATCTGTTCGGCGGTGGCGGTACTGGACGAGATCAAGCGGGGTGTCCCCAGCCATGTACAGGCGGACGTCAGCGCACGTCCCCGCGCCACCAACATGGAAATGCGCGAACGCATGAGCGGCAACCTCTGCCGCTGCGGCGCCTATTCCAATATTGCCGAGGCGATGGCAGAGGTCGCTGGCGTGACCTCTGCAGGGAGGCGCGCATGAGGGCCTTCAGTTATGAACGCGCCAAATCCCCGGCCGAGGCCGCCAGGGCCGTCGCCGGTACCGAGGGCGCGAAATTCCTGGCGGGAGGGACCAATCTGCTCGACCTGATGAAGCTGGAGGTCGAGACGCCAGCGCACCTGGTCGATGTGCAGGACATCGGCCTGGACAGGATCGAACCCACCGACGAAGGCGGCCTGCGCATCGGCGCGCTGGTCACCAATACCGCACTGGCGTCGCATGAGCGCGTGCGCCGCGACTACGCGGTGCTGACCCGCGCGATCGTGGCAGGTGCCTCCGGGCAGTTGCGCAACAAAGCCACCACCGGCGGCAACCTGCTGCAGCGCACGCGTTGCCCGTATTTCTACGATCCCAATCTGCCCTGCAACAAGCGCCTGCCCGGATCCGGCTGCGGCGCACTCGAGGGGTTCTCCCGGCAGATGGGCGTGATCGGCACCTCGGACAGCTGCATCGCGACCTATCCGGGCGACATGGCGGTGGCCCTGCGGGTGCTGGACGCCTCGATCCAGACCGTCAGGGGTGACGGCAGTACGCGCAGCATCCCGATTGCCGATTTCCATCGTTCCCCCGGCGACAAGCCGCAGCAGGACAACGTGCTGCAGCGCGGTGAGCTGATCACCCACGTCACGCTGCCACAACCCCTGGGCGGTCGGCACGTGTACCACAAGGTACGTGACCGCGCGTCCTATGCGTTCGCACTGGTGTCCGTCGCCGCGGTCGTGCAGCGTGACGGCTCGGCGCGGTTCGCCTTCGGTGGGGTCGCGCCGAAGCCGTGGCGCGTCGAGGCAGCCGAACCGCTGCTGCGCGACGGCGTAAAGGCCGCGACCCGGCAGGTGTTCGCCGGTGCCCGCCCGACGCGGGAGAATGCATTCAAGATCGCGCTCGCCGAGCGCACCCTCGCGGCGGTGCTGGTGGAAGGAGAGCGCTGATGCCCCTTGAATTCAACGCCCCCGCCGGCGACAACCTGTTCGACAAGGCCAAGGTCGTCGGCAAGTCGACGCCGCGCATCGACGGCCCACGCAAGACCACCGGTACCGCCCCCTATGCCTACGAGCGCCATGACGTGGCGCCGAACCAGGCCTACGGCTACATCGTCGGTGCGGGCATCGGCAAGGGGCGCATCATTTCGATGGATGCCTCCCGCGCACGTGCCGCGCCCGGCGTACTGGCGGTCATCACCGCACCGGAAACCAAGCCGGTCGGCAAATCGAACTGGAACAATGCACCGTTGTTCGGCGGAGCCGAGGTGGCCCACTACCACCAGGCCATCGCCTGCGTGGTGGCAGAGACCTTCGAGCAGGCCCGCGCCGCCGCGGCGCTGATCCGCACCCGCTACGAGCGCAGCAAGGGCCGCTTCGATTTCCCGGCCCTGGCACCGTCCGCGCCGCTGGCAAAGGGGCGTGACGGCAAGCCCGACCGGCAGGCGCTGGGCGATTTCGACACTGCCTACGCGAGCGCCGCGGTCAAGCTCGACGAGACTTACCACACCTCCGACGAAAGTCATTCGATGATGGAGCCGCACGCCACCATCGCCGCCTGGGAGGGTGACACGCTCACGCTGTGGACGGCGAACCAGATGATCGACTGGGCCAGGCAGGGCATGGCGGCGATCCTCGGCATCGATCCTGCCAAGGTGCGCGTGGACTCGCCCTATATCGGCGGCGGCTTCGGCGGCAAGCTGTTCATCCGTGCCGACGCGGTACTGGCCGCGCTGGCGGCCAAGCAGGTCGGGCGTCCGGTGAAGATCGCGCTGCAACGCCCGTTGATGCCCAACAACACCACGCACCGGCACGCCACCCTCCAGCGCGTGCGGATCGGCTGCGGAAAGGATGGCCGGATCTCCGCCATCGCCCACGAGAACTGGTCGGGCAACATCAACGGCGAGGACGGCGAAAACGGCACCCTGCAGACGCCCAAGCTCTATGCGGGCGCCAACCGCCTGGTGGCCAACTACATCGCCACGCTCGACATGCCCGAAGGCAATGCGATGCGCGCACCAGGCGAAGCACCGGGCCACATGGCGCTGGAAGTGGCGATGGACGAAATGGCCGAGAAGCTGGGCCTCGACCCGATCGCGTTCCGCATCCTCAACGAGCCCGAGGTGGTACCCGGCGATCCGTCCAGGAAGTTCTCCGACCGCAACCTGGTGCGCTGCCTGCGCGAAGGCGCGGAGCGCTTCAACTGGAACAAGCGCAACCCCAGGCCGGCGCAGGTCAGGGAAGGGGACTGGCTGGTCGGCATGGGCGTGTCTGCGGGCTATCGCGGCGCACCGACGATGAAGTCGGCAGCGCGGGTCCGGCTTGACGGCCAGGGCGGGGTGATTGTGGAGACCGACATGACCGACATCGGCACCGGCTCCTACACGATCATCGCGCAGACGGCAGCCGAGACCATGGGCGTGCCGCTGGATCGGGTCCAGGTAACCCTCGGCGACTCCCGTCATCCCGCCTCCGCCGGTTCCGGCGGCCAGTGGGGCGCGGCAAGCTCCACCGCAGGCGTGTACGCGGCGTGCGTCAGCCTGCGCCGCAAGGTGGGCGAGAAACTGGGCTTCGACGGCGACACCGCAGACTTCGCCAATGGCCACATCCAGGCGGGTGGGCGGACCATCAAGCTGGCGGAGGCGGGGACACTGTCGGCGGAGGACGGCATTGCCTTCGGCGACTTCAAGCAAGGCTACGACGTCGGCACCTATGCAGGGCATTTCTGCGAGGTCGCCGTGCATGCCTACACGGGAGAGACGCGCATCCGCCGCATGCTTGCCGTATGCGATGGCGGCCGGATTCTCAATCCGCTGTCCGCACGCAGCCAGGTCATCGGCGGAATGGTGATGGGTGCGGGCGCGACCCTGATGGAGGAGCTGGTGGTCGACAATCGGCTGGGCTTGTTCATCAACCATGACCTGGCCGGCTACGAGGTTCCCGTGCACGCCGACATCCCGTACCAGGAAGTGGTCTTCCTCGACACGCTGGATCCGGTGATCTCGCCGATGAAGGCCAAGGGTGTGGGTGAACTGGGCATCTGCGGGGTCGGCGCCGCGATCGCCAATGCGGTCTACAACGCAACCGGCGTGCGCGTGCGCAACTATCCCATTACCTTGGACAAGCTGCTGCCCGGCTTGCCCGACGTGGGCTGACCCTTGCGCATGGACCGACCCGCAGCCTCGCCCACTCTGGAGGCCTCCGCCGCAGGCGGAGGGGAGCCCTGCGATCTTGCCGAGCACCTGTCGGCAGCGCCGGGCTTCCTCGCCGAAGGCAGCCCGCGCGGCGTGCTCGAGACGGCCTTGACGCGCGTGCGCGCGGGCGAGCACGCCGTGCTCGCGCTGGTGCTGGAAACCGATGGCTCCACCTACGCCGGTGCCGGCGACATGGTGCTGTTCTGCAACGGCGGCCAGGTCGGCTGGCTGAGCGGCGGATGCCTGGAGCCCGAGCTCGCGCGACGCGCGGAGCAGGTGAGCGCGGCAGGGCGGGTCGACTGGATCGAGATCGACACCCGCAGTGACGACGACCTGTTGAGTGGGTCCGCGCTCGGCTGCCGCGGCCGGCTGCGGATTGCGCTCCTGCCATTGCGTGCCATGGCAGGCATCGACGACGTCATCGAGGCTTGGTTGCGCGAGGGTGTGTCACTCCAGCGCGACCTTCGTACGTCGGGGCAGGTCATTTTCCGTGCCGGCCATCACGAGCAGGCATGGCAGCTGCATCCGATGGACGGGGCGCAGCCCTTTGGCGAGGGTGCGTGGCGTTTGCCGTTGCCCCGGCTTCCGCGGGCCCTGGTGTTGGGGGGCGGTCCCGAAACGCCCTTGCTGGTTCCGTTGCTGCGGGGCCTGGGGTGGCGGGTCAGCGTGGCCGAACGGCGAGCGCGCTGGGCCTCAGCCGGGCAGTGCGCAGATGCGCATCTTCAGACCAGCCCGGCCGAGGCCCTTCATGGCGACCCGTGCGACGCGGTACTGGTGATGCATCACGATTTCGAACTGGACCGGGAGGCGCTGGTGGCCCTGGCCGATACCAAAGTCGCGTTCATTGGACTGCTGGGTCCGCGGCGAAGGCGCGAGGACCTGTTCAAGCTGCTGACACCGGATCAGCGCCAACGCCTGTCCCCGAGACTTCGATCACCGGTCGGCCTGGACATCGGCGGCCGAGGGCCAGAGGCGATTTCGCTCAGCATCGCCGCGCAGCTGCAGCAATGGCGAAGCGCGCACGGCAGGTGACTGACGCGCATGCGGTCGTCGTGCTGGCTGCCGGCGGGAGCACCCGACTTGGCCAGCCCAAGCAGCTTCTCACCCGGCAGGGCGAAACCCTGGTACATCGCGTGGTGCGGTTGGCGCGCGAGGTCGCGCCAGCGCAGGTGCTGGTCGTGGTCGGCGCGAACGCACAGGCCGTGACATCCAGCATTGCCGGGCTGGACGCCACTCCGGTAACCAACCACCATTGGGAACGCGGCCTGGCGAGCAGCCTGCAGGTTGCCAGCGCACACCTGCTGCCCACGGTGACTGCGGTGATGGTCGTGGCATGCGACCAGCCCGCAATCGAGTGCTCCCATCTGCAGGCGCTGCTTTCGGGGGCCCGCGTCTCGGCGTCAGGGTGCGCGGGTACCCGTCATGGAGACGCGCTTGGCATTCCTGCAGTTGTGCCGCGTGCATGGTTCAACGCTGCGGGTGCAACCGGTGACCGCGGCTTTGGAGCGCGCCTGCGGCAACTTCCTGTCGATACGGTGCATGTCCTACAGGCACCGGAACTGGGCCTGGATATCGATACGCCAGAAGATCTTGCGCGTGCGCGCGATGCGGGCTGGATCGATGCCCAGGTCGAGTCGCACGATCACGGTGCCAACGCCCGTCAAGCAGATGACTAGCGGCAGAGCCGGAGCCCGAACCCTCGCTGCCCGCAGCCCTGTAGAGTCGAGCCACGCTCGACTACGGCACGCCACATCGCGCCCCATCAGGCACATCACTGGCAAGAATCTGCAGCAACCGATCCAACAGAACAGGTTCCGGCACGCCAGCCAGTACCTGCTCGAGGTAATCCAACGGCTCCAACTGCCATTCGAGGAACGCCCGCAACCGCATAACGGCAGGCGCCCGCTGCTTCGCGTCCAGTGAGACCTGCAACAGCAGATGTTGCGAGCGCCTCTCCAGCCACAGCACGGGTATGCCTCGGCAATGAACCTGGAACTCGGCATCTCGATGCCGCTCAACGAACTGGAAGCCCTGTCGTGGCCGAGCCTCCACGAACTGCATGGCTTGGCGGCGCAACTGCAGAAAGCGATCGCCGGGGATGCTGTGGAAACCGATAGGCGAGGGCTTGGGCGGTGCCAGCCACTGCGTCTGTGCCGCAACCACCACCACAAGACAGAGCGCGGTGGCCGCCCAGCGCCACCAGGCCACTCAGCCCTCCGGATGCAGTCGGGTACTGGCGTGTGCGGTAAGGCCGATTCCGGCCATGATCAGGCCCTCCATCACGCGCGGGCCGACGTATTGCTCCAGTTCGCCGTTCTCGCGGGCGCGCTGCGCGGCCAGCAGGATCTCCAGCACCACCCGAAGACCCGCCAGCGAGCAGTCGGTGTCCGCCAGGGCGATGCGTCGGCCGGGCATCTGATGGCGTTCCGGCCAGGGCTGGCCATCGGAGGCGGCGCCCGAGCCGATGCTGTGCAGCAGGGCGATGAGCGTGTTCGGGTCCAGTGCAGGGCCGTTGGCGGGCGCGTCGTGGATCGGGTGCGGGGTAGGGGAGTGGGGCTGGTTCATGGCAGGGCTCCTTGCGCGCATGCAGAAGCCGCCACCGATAAAGGTGGCGGACGGTGCGTGGTTCGAAACCCCGTGTGTGGATGACCGGGCAGGCGCAAGGCCTCCACGCACCGCCCGCCATAGCCGACTGACGGATTGCCAGCCGGCACCGCGCGAAGCAGTGCCGGCTGGCAAGTGCGAGCAACATCCACACAACCGGGGTTTCGAATCCCGACCACCGATGCACGGTGGCAGGGCAAGGAATACGCGGACCTATGCGTGATGCCAATGCAGTAGGGCTGATGACGTCACTACTTTCAACATTTTCAGAATCGTTGCATACGACGCAACCAAGCTGGAGCCTTGCGCTGCAACGCTATCGGCGATGTCGGTGGTGCAAGCCTAGCGAGTGTCGGCATCCGCCCGGCGAGGCTGTGAGCGAGGCGAATGCGACAGAATTGGCAACGGCTGCTAGGTCGTCACCAGCTCTTCAACGCGACCTTGGTCCGCTCCAACCAGGTGGCATTGTGGCTGCGCGCGTGGCGCGACCAGTGCCGGGCATCATCGATGATGCTGGCGAACAGACTGCGGGCCTGCTCGCGATCGTCGGGTTGCGGCTGCGCCATCAGCCATTCGGCGTAGAGGCAGCGAGCGGCCGCATCGTTTCCGCATTCCACGGCGCGCTCGAATGCGGCGCGGGCTCCGGGTGCTTGGGCGGCAGCCAGTGCCTGCGCGTAAAGCAGCGTCTGTTCCGGCTTGCGGCGCACGTCCGGATGGCGGGCGAACAGTCCGTCCAGCGTCTCCACCGCAAGCGCGGGCTGCCCGGAATCGAGGCGGGCACGCGCCAGACCGGTCAGGATGTAGGGATCGTCGCCCAGCGGCGAACTGGCTGCCTGCTCAAGCAGGGCTCTGGCCTCCTCGGCCTGGCCGGCATCCAGCAGCGTCATGCCCAGCCGAACCCGGTTCTGCACGGTCGGCGTGCGCGCCAGTTCGGTACGGGCGTTGCGAAGGTCCTGGCCCGGGTCCATGAGCTGCTTGGCGGAACGGACGACCTGCCGGGCGCCGCGCGAGTGACGGACTTCCGGAAAGTAGATCGCCAGGAAGTAGACGACGCTGCCGAGTAGCGGGAACGAGAACAGCAGGATAAGCCAATAGAGGCTCTGGCCCGAGCGGATGGCGTGCACCGCGAAGTAGATGGCTGCCAGTACGTGGAGTCCGATTCCGATATAGGGCATATGCGCCGCCTCGTCCTTGTGAGGGGTGGAACTATAGTGGGGGAGGGATGGGGCGCCAATGGGCGGGGTGATCGGGCGTGACGCGTCACGTTAATAGAGTGGATTCTGCAGAGCGGAGCGCAGCATGCCACTATGTGGCGGGGCTGCATCGATGGAAGGGGATACATGGAACGTACGCAGAAGACGCTAACGATGGCTGATGTTGCTGGATGGGGTTCGGCGCTCGTCACCTTTGGATTGATTCAAGGGGCTTTGTACCTAAAGGAGTATTGGGGGCACTTCGGCCTGGATCCCTTTCAGTTTGTTGCGGTGAGTGAGCTTGCACTGGCAGGGCTTGCTGGGATCGGCATGGTGTTATTTCTCATGCTGCTGGCCTCGCTGTTTGGCGGCTGGGTGGAGATGAAGGTCACGAGCGGCAGCTCCAAAAGCAAGCTGTTCGCATGGCTGTTTCCAGTGCTTTTCTTCACTGTCCTGGGGCTGCTGCTTTGGTGGTCAAACACGTGGCCTCTTCTGATAGGGGTTCTTCTAACGGTCATCTGTGCGTTGATCGTGCATCTTTCGCCGGTGGTGCCCACCGCAGTGAAAGATTCCCCTTGGCTGATCTACGCCTTGGTGATGCTGGTCTACGTCTCGATAGCGTCAAGCATGCTTGGCTCCCAGCGTGCCGAGAAGATTTCCTCTGGTGGCGGCAAGCACGTGACGGCTGTGACTGTTGATGGAAAGGTGCAGGGCGACCTAAGCCTGATTGGTCGTCTTGGTGACAGCTATGTGCTGTGGGACCCGGCGCGGAAGGCTACAGTGCTTGTGCCAGTTGGCGATGTTGGGAGGTTGGAGATTCTGCGAAAGGGTGTGATTCCTGTTCCGGCAGCCCAATAGGGTTGGATCTCGGCAAGCGCCAAGCTGAGAGTGGCAGTGCACGTCAGTACAGGGATAGCGATAAGGGATGTTTATCGAGGGTAGGGAAGATCAGGCGCTAGTAGTAGTCGAGGCGGGGCTGCAGGGCCGCCAGCAGGCGCTGCTGGACCGCGGCGTGGCGGCGCTCAAGGATGTTGAGCACGTGAGTCAGTACCTCGACCTAGCGCATGACTGCCCCACGCGAAGCGTTGTGAGGCGTGCTGCACGCGCAGCTGGCCTAAGCGTCTATCGACCGTGAACCGGAGCAACAGAGCCAGGTTGCGGATGGAAGGCAACCGCCAGCTCATCCAAGACATGCGTCGCTAGGTCCGGCTCGAACTCCCCGCAGATCATGCACATCACATGGACTGCGGTGACCGCGGCACCCTCGACGTGGGCCAGCATGTTGATGATGTCCTGTTCGGGGAAGGCTGCGCCGATCCCATCGCCCAAGGTGTAGGCACCCACAAGCTGGCCGCCACCATGGGTGAAGCTGTTGAAGCGACTCCAGGCGTTGTCATAAAGCATGGTGAAGATCGGATATTGGTCGAAGGGCGGATGCGCCTCTATTTCGGCGGCCAAGTTGCGCCGTGGCACATCATCCTTTGCGATGAAGGCTTGGACTTCCGCATCGCTGGCGCAGAAACCAAACCAGGTGCCGCGCTTGAACTTCTCGTTCATGGGGCGGAGAAGGGTGAACGCTGGCCCCGCCATTTCAACCCCATGGCCCTGCAACAGATAAGCGATGGCGCAGGCGTCGTCGAACGAGGCGCGAAGCAAGGCCCAGGCGATCCGGAAGCGATCAGGCGTCGCTGCCGGCATTTGAAGCCGTGAAGCCAGCGCGCCAGCCGTATTGAGGGAATGTAGGACCTGGTTGGCCTTGACCTGGATGGGTGTCATGTTCATGCGGTGGCTCGCTAGTTGCGGTTGTAGCCGGTCATGCGGCTTTGCAGGATTTCTTTCCAGTGGGTTTCCCTGCGCTCAATCTCCCCTGGCGCCGATTTTAGCTCGGCGATTTCCAGCAGGGAGAATCGCAGATCGTGCTGCCGTTCGCCGGCCTCACGCCCAAGCTCCTGGACAACGCCTTGTTGTTGCCGTGGCCCGTGGCGGCATACTGGCACCACCGGTCCCAGATGCCCGTCTCGCCGTCGGCCTTGCCGACATAGGCCTTGCCGTCTTGGTGTCGGTGATGAGATAGATCCCTTTTACGCTAGCAAGAGCGGTGCGCCACGATGCAGTGTTGTGCCGGACAGGCAGGTCCAGGTCGGCCTTGCTGATGTTGAGCTGCTTGTAGCCGGGGAACTGACCGACGCTTAGCCTCCCCGGAAGCAGTTCATAGATCTCCATATCTTCGATCAGGGTTTCCCCGCGCAGGCAGGACATGCGGCTGGTCTAGTTGCCCGTCACGAACAGCCGGCCTTCCAGCTCCGCCGTGCTGTCGTATCGTTGCAGATCCTAATAGTAGTGCGCCCGATGCTCGACGCTCCGGTCTATGGTGAGGCCCTTAGAGTGGAACAGGCCGGCGAACATCCAGCGATAGGTCCTCGGCACCTGCACTAGGGCTACGACAAGATTGCGCTCGAAGTTGGGCTTGGTCTGCCACCGCTGCCATTCGTCGAAACGGCCCTGTTGCCAGACATTGATCGGCCGCTCCATCCCGTTCGACCTGGCTAGGTGGACCTTGGCCTTGGCCGGATCAAACAACGGCTCGCGCAGGCCGAGCAGATCGTATAGACGCATCCATATTCCCCTGGTTGTCCCTTGGGCGGCATTGTCGCACCATCATGGAAACCGGCGCACCAGCGCCCAGGGGAGAGGCATGGCATTCGACTGGACGACCAACCCGCTGGCAAATACGCCCTGGCGCATCCAGGTCGTGGCGGACATCGTCCCAATCCTGATTCGACGGGCCAAGGAAGGACACCCGATCACTTATGGTGACCTCTCCATCGCTCTGTACAACGAGTTCGGCCACGAGCCCAAGGCACGCAAGACACTTTACGGACCGCCTGTGGGCGCGGTAGGCCAGGTCATCCAGTTGCTTGGCGAGAAATGGGGCGAGGTCATTCCTCCGATCAATACGATTGTGGTTGAAGCCGATACCAAGCTTCCCAGCACCGGTGCCGACGAGATCGCGCACTACTTTTTCGAGGACAACGGCGCCGGCATGGGGCAGGACCGCCGCGCCTACATCGAAGCGGCCATGAAGGCCGTCTTCGACTACGGCCACCGATGGGATCGCGTAGCCGATGCCCTGGGCGCTCCCACCTTGGAAACGGCCAGCGGGGTCATTGACAAAGGCGACCCGATCGAGCTTCCGAAGCTGCCGCGGGCCTATGGCGTCGAGAGCCCAGCGCACAAGGCGTTGAAGGCCTGGATCGTTGCCAAGCCCGACTGGCTTTCCGAATATGGCCCATTCAAGACCCAGCACGGCGAGAACGAGCACTGCATCAGCTCAGGCGATCGCCTCGACGCCTACTTCAACAACGGGCGGCTGCAGCTGGCCGTGGAGGTCAAGGCCAGCAACGCCTGCGACGACGAACTGATGCGCGGCGTCTACCAGTGCATCAAATACCGCGCCGTGCTGCGCGCCGAACAACTCGCGCTTCGCCGTGCGCCCAATGGGGATGCGGTCCTGGTCAGCACGAAAGTACCAGGGAAGAAGGTGCGGGCCCTGATGAAGCGGCTGTTGGTGGGTTTCGTGCTAGCGCCGATGGAAGCCGAGCAAGGTTGATCGCCTTGCCCATGATGGCAGGGCAGTGCCACTTACCCCTTGCATTGTCGCTGCACCATGACTCGATACCCCGCCGGTGCAGGCGGGTGCTTTCGCCTGTGAAGTGGCTGGTTGCAGTGCGCACAGGCGGCGATGTTGCCTTCGGCATCCCTCCCACTGTCCTGCTACGCCAGGAGATGTTCGGCCGTGCATTGCAGGCGTCGAATCGCCCTAGGTCGCAGCACATGAACGCTCAGCTCGTCGGGGTGGGGGGGGGGGGTAGCCGCTTGGGCAGGCCGCAGTGGACGCAGTGGCGTCGCTGGGCATCAAAGGCTTGGTTGCGCATTCGTTGGAGTTTGGGCAACGCCCCCCACCTGGACCGACCAGCTTTTCGTGGACACGAGGCCTTTCCTACTGGCGGGAAGCGGATAACCCGGCGTGGCAGGAGGATTTGGAAGATTTATCGAGGGTAGGGCGGGGCACTAGGGGCGATAGCCATCCTCGGATCACGCCTTGTAGATTTCGCGGCGATGATAGTCTAGGAACAATTTCTCGCTAGCAGTAGGGACCCGGGTAAGCCGCAGCCCGTTGACCCTCAGCGTTTGGTCCTGAAGCCTCGGACTCACAGTTACGTCCCCATTATTCGCGAAGGTAATGAGGCCAGCGTCGAAGAGAGCATCTAGTGTTGCGACGAGCGGCAACCCATTGGCCGGGTCAAGACGTTCCTCGTTCGTGCACGAACGCCAAGGCTTGCAGTGCGAAGCGCGAATCACAGTCAACGTTCTACTGCCTGTCACAGCGCAGGCGTTCTGCCAGCGCTCCAATACCTGGGAACGGAATTTTCCTTGACCAAGTCTGGCAGAAATGAGCCGCTGCTTCTCGGTAGCAGTAATGATCTGGGCGAGAACATCTTCAATATCTTTATGGGCCTCCAAGATGTCGGACTCGTCAGCCCCTAAGGGGACTTCAACCCGCCTATCAACCGCCGGTTCCTCAGGTGTGGCTCTAGCGGGAAGGCCGCGCGTGAACTCAAATGTGCTGGTCATCGGGTCCCAATACGAGAGATGCCAAACCTCGGGATCCAGCATGCGCCTAGCGACTCGTGAAGAATCCTCACTACTTGATTCTGCCCGACTTCCCTCAACGATTCCCACGCGCACCAAACTGCCAATTTTCAAATCCGATACGTGCTTTAGGAAGTTGTCGGCTCTCTTGGCTGTCATCGGACGCTTTTTTTCTAGCTCAGCGATGACGCCGCGCCAATCTTGGCGATACCGGATTTGGCCATCGTGTTCAGTCATGTCTTCATGCCATAGCATGAATATGTTCTGATTAGTTTTCTGATCGCCATATGACCATGCATACGCGCGCCCGTTGACCGCCGGATTCTTGTTCGGACCGCCACCCCTATTGATCGCCCACTCGTTCAGATCAAAGCCTAGCTCCTCGAGGACGTCGTAGACGGAATGTTTGGCGTATGGGCGGAGTTTATCGAGCATCATTGTTTGCGGAGAAGTGATGACTGGTGATGAAGGTTAGATGATCAAAGATCAGAGGGCAGCATGCAGTCCCGGAGGCCTCTCCCATTTCATTCCGGCCCGCTCCTGCAATCGACAACAGTTCATGGTGGTGGGGGGGGGGGGGGCTAGGAGGGCCTATCAGGGGTTGCAAGCGTGCCTAGTGCCGATCCTAAGCCAGCATCTTGCGCTGCTCCAATCAAGGCCATTGCCCGGTCGTCGCGACACTCTGCTATGCCTGACGAATTTTGATGCGAGCCGGATCCGGCTTATGCCTTCCCAACTTTAGGGCCCAAGGAAGGCCGATTCTGAGTGCACGAAGCGACGCGCGTTGCAGGCGGTACGGCGATTGAGCTGGACTACCGTGCTCGGCCTCACATCTCGAGATTGGTCCCGTTGCTCCCCCTGCCTATGAGCCAGGAGGGAGATCGTGCTGGACATGGCGGCCAATGCCAGGGCGAGGCACGCCGGGTGGTACGGCCAGCGCGACATCGTGGAGTTTCGCGCGTCAGGCGGAGCGAACCGAGTTTGGCGTGCTACTCAGCGCTAGGGGGCACGAGATTATCGCCACGACTTGGCCCGCGGACCCATTCGGCGAGCAGTCCGATGCTACGACCGCCCGCATAGAGGCTGCGGCGGGGCCGCCTGTGACGAGCGCGAGCGAGACACAGCCGACCACCGCCGCGGCGAACAGGAGCTCCCTAATTGCAGTTGGGAAGCGCCCCTTGGGCACGTTCCCAGAGACGCCGCCATATCCGGCCAGCTTCTAATTATCGTGACGCATCACGGGGAGGCCACACCACTCTGGTTACACGCGCACGGGCAGATGGTAGGACTACAATCGATTCAGCGGCGATTCCTGAATCCAGCAAGGGGGATATATGGCAGTTCAAGTGGTCACGGTGACCATCAGCGACATTCTGATCATTGTCGCGACACTCTTGGGGCCGGTAGTGGCGGTGCAGGTTCAAAAGTACCTGGAATGGCGTGGCGCATCAAAGGCCAGGAAGCAGGCTGTATTTGAGGCCCTCATGACGACGCGAAATTCGGCGATGTCCATCGAACATGTTCGTGCCTTGAACATGATAGAAATCAGCTTCTATGGCAGAGGGCCGGGTCGACGTAAGCGAACCGAAGATGCGGTCCTCTCGGCTTGGAGCTACTACTTGGCCTTCCTCAATGATGTTGGGACCCGGATTAGCTCTGCCCCTATTGCGGAGAAATTCATTACTCCAGCAGAGGTTGACCGCCGCGTTGACTTGTTCGTTGAGTTGCTGTCAGCAATCGCATCTGATCTCAACTACAACTTCGAACGTGCCACCTTCAAGCCGACGCGAGCTTACATGCCTCAGGCTCATGGTGACGCTGAGGCACGGGCTGAGGCTATATCTGCCGCTGCACTCGATGTTCTTACCGGTCGCACTGCGATCACTACAAAGATTCAGCTGCCGCCTGACGATGAGTTTCCCCGGCATTCGCTGTGAGCCCTTCAAGGCTCCAAGGCATGCAGGGCTATGCCAATTGCACCCGGAGGAAAGCGCTCCTACGAGGTGCAGGGGCTCAGCCAATTAGTCATCGGCCTTTTCGATGTACTATCGCGCCATTGACGGTGGGGGGGGGATATGGACGTTCGAATCTCTGCTATGTGCGTATGCGTTCTTTTGATCTTCCCTTCGCTCGGGTCTTCACAGCAAATCCGAGCTGCTGCTGGGCCTGCACCAAAGTCAATTCCTGCTGCGCCCAAAGCGGCCCACAACTCGATGGCAAAGACCACCACGCCCTTCAATTGCCAAGAATTGGCGTGGCCGAATCACCCACATCCAGGCATGAAGGCCTACTGCGAGCGTCTTGAGGCCCGTACGCTTTCAGATGAGGCGCGTCGCGCCGGTCGCCCCGAGCCTTCCGACAGCGTGATCAGCCTTCCGTCGCTTGGTTCTGAGGATTCCAAACGCTCCGGATCTGCCTGCATTGGCGGCCAAGCTTTCCGCAAGATTCCCAACGGCTGGGCCCAGATTTCGTCACCAGCCGGTGGTTGGCAGCGCTGCCGGGAGCAATGACCCGGGGTGTAGGGGCAGGGCCCCTACGGAAGCGCCTCACACACGCTGGCGAGGCCTCGGCCCCGGTATCGGCAGGACTACTGATGGTGGTTCGGCGTCTGGGCCGGCCATCGCCATCGCAGAACGCTGTTTGCGCTGGCTCACCACGTCCCGCAGATTGACCACAGTGGCGGGATGATGGCGAATGCCGGCGTCACGATTACGCGCATTTCTGGAACTGTTGATCGACAGCGCCGAGCGCGCAGCTTCCATCATCCGCCGCCATTCCTGTGCTTGGCAGGCGGTGAGCGACAGCCAGGCCAGATCTTCGGGAAGCAGCTTGTTCGTCGCAGAGATTTGACGGCAAGGTAAGCCACTGATTCTTTTGGGTATAACTCTACCGAAGCGCCACCAGCTCCAAGATCCAACGCAGATCATTCTGGGCCTATGAGGCCAATCGCAGACATTCCTTCCAGTGGAATGACACATGCAGACAATGCCGCCCCCTGGAGATGCAATGCAGACAATTCTGCATCTCAACCAATTTAGTGAATGGCTGTCCACGCTTGGCAGGGAAGGGCCCTCGATCAACTACATCTGACCGCCGCCTCTGTCTCGCACCTTGCCGGCGCAGCCCAGCCACGCCAAAGTCAGAAACGACGAGCTCCTTCTATGTCTGATCATGACCACTGGACGGATCAGTGCGGCCTCATCATCAGTAACAGAGCCGTCAAGTCGGCCCAGCAAGTGAAGGGCGGAGCACGCGAAGCCGCGCGCCAGTACCCGCTCGTATGCCCGCGCGAGAGCATCGATCGCAGGGCTGTCAGACGCGAGTGCGGACGTTGCGCCGGCGATTTCCCTTAGGGCCGCCTGTGTGGGCCGACCTAGTACGCGGCCATCCAGGAATAGCTGCTTGCGGACCCGGTAGGCTGGGAGCAAGACAATCGAGGCCCGGGAGAATGGCTGCCCACCTTCAGAGGCCTCAGGCAAGCCCAGGCAGGCTCGCTCACGTGCCGAGAAGCTAGACTCACGGAACTTCGCCGCAACTGAAGCCGTCACCCGCGCCATCGGTTTTTCAAACGCCTGAGGAAGCTCAAGAAAGAAGTCACGCCCCGGCCCCATCGACGGGGCGAGGCGCGCGAACTCGGCCGTATGGGAGCGAGCTTTGACGGATTCGCCGTGACGTACGTTAGACGTTCTGATGAGCACATCCGATGAAACGTGCTGCGATCGGTACCAAGGGTATGCCCTGCCGCGGAACAGGACTGTGGCCTCCTCGGCAGACGTCAAATCATCCGCCAGCCCGATAAGCATTCGGCGACCTCGGCTGGCTCCGGCCCAGCGCAGGTATCGCTTGATCCAGCTGGCGCGAAGTGCCTCGATCCTACCTTCATCGTCGATGGTGTTCCGGCTCGAAACCGGGTCATGCCCGCATGGACAGAGCAGGGGAGGGGCATCGGAGCGAAAGCCGTTCCATAGCGGTCTGGAGCAATGCTCGCACTCGGATCTGAGGGGGTGCGAGTGCCAGGGACACCGGTTGACCCAAGGCATCTGGAACAACATCGAGTGATACCCAGTTTTCATGCACTCAGTACACCCCGACAGATACGGACGCCAGTGCGTCGCAGAACCGCTGAAGACTTGCCAAACAGTTGGCTGCCACAGCGGTGCGAGGACAGACGCAGCAGGAACTCTTGCCGCAATCGAAGTTCTGGTCTTTGCGGAGAGACAGAGCTGACGACACAGATCCTCGCTGTACCTTGGACGGATGCCGAACGCACCATGCCCATCACTGCAATAAAGGCTATTGAATCTCAGTGTCTGAACGACGAATCCGAACGGGGATATGCCCGCGCTCCACGCTGGTGGTAGGTGGGCTACAGTTCTGATTTCGCCTTCGCTATCCATTGAAGCCTCCATCTGCCGTGAAAGTCAGCGCTCCAGATTCGCCATCAAATGCAGCAAGATCTGAGAAGGCGACCGACATTTCAATGTCATTGGATGTGACCTCCTTGAAGCCACCTTTGCAGATCACTCTGGTCGCCAAGTAGTACGCAATCAGGCGCATAGCCTTTACAGGCCACTCATCTTGACTAGAGTGCCCGGCTGCAGCACGACAGCTGCAACCGGCATTCCAGATCTGCTCACTGAAATGCCGCAAGCGAAACTTTCCGTCGTAGAGCTCTGGTGCGAGGCTCCTGGGCAAGGTGACCCCGGCCCCGGGGCTCGCCTCTACCTCGTCCTCGAAGCGCTCCAAGAACGTCTCAACGTCCAGAGCCCCTCGAATGCCATGCAGGCGGTGGTAACGGGTCAAGAACCGTCCACGGACCTGAGGCGTTACCGTGATTCTATTGATCTCTTCGCGCCGACTTGAGGTGTGATTGTCCTGAAACAAGAAGATCACAAAGAGCGAGATGCCCCTCTTCTCCAGCGCGTTGTCTACTGTGATGAAGTGTTGAAAGGCAGCTTGCTCCAGCAGATTTGCATCATCGGCGATGAAGAATAGCGATCCTCCGCCGGCGGCCCTGAGCATCAGATCAATGGTGTTCACGATCCTCTCGATCTTTCGATCTGCAGATTGCTGGGAGATCACCTGAGAACCGATCTGTGAAATGAACCAGTCCAGGAATGCGGACTCACCAGGGCCAAGCACCCGGAGGTTTGCCTGCTTGGCCACGTACTTACATTCGGTCCATTCAGTGTTGGCGCAGATGAACTGCGCGAGCGTACTTTTGCCAAACCGTGTCAGCGAATGGAAGCCGATACCTCGGTAGTCGACCTCAAGTGCGGAGATGATTTTGGTCAGGGCATCCTCCATGCCGCGGGTCGGGATGATGGGCTCTCCCTTGTAGTTGAACGTGGTCATTGCTTTGCCCCTTTCCTGCCCAAATTGACCCGGCCGGTGATGGGCACGAATAGGTCCTCTGTGGGGACTGGCGGTAGGGCGATCTCGGCCACAGGTAGCCTCACTTCCTGAGCCATCGGTCCAGTCTCAGGTGGCGCATCGAGATCCCTACGGTGTCGCGTTGCAGCAAGTGCAGTGGCGTGCTCTGAGCTGAAGTTCTTCCTTACATGCTCCCTGTACGCGGCGACCGCGTCTTCTGCGCCGCTGATCTCGAATCCATCCGCTCGACTTCGGCGATGGATCAACCGTCTAAGCGCGATGCTATGCGGTGAACGGCCCCAAGGCCGGAGCGCCCTCAGGACTACGAAAAGCTCTCCTGACGAGGTGTAGAGGTACAGGAACCTTCCATCGTGGATGTCGACCTCTGCCGCGAATGTCTGGCCTAAAAGGTCCCACCTGTTCTTCATGGAGGCGGATCGATATATTGCGTGTTCATGTCGCGCATAGGGTTGACGCCCTCTACTTCGATCGCCTCGAATGGTTACGGTGAAATTGTGCTTGGAAAGTGACCGAGCGCGGTTCTCGTGATCCTTGGTAGCAAACAGCCACCCGCCAGACGCCGCAAAAGACTGAATTGCCTGCACTGGCGTACGGTTCTGGAGCGTGTTGATCGGCGATACGTTAGAAGCCGATATCGTGACATCCATGAGATCTTCGAGCGCAGTTGGCTGCAATGGGAAATTCTCGAAATTAAAGCCATTCGTTTTGGTCGCGTCTGACAACTGACCCGCTGGCCGGAACCCGCCTGGCAGCTTTCTGATCACCGCTTCTTCCATCCGCTTGTTCCAAGCCTCCAGATGGCCACGCGTCTCAGGAACACGGCTATGCCCAAAATGGATGACACCCATCAGCTCGGACGCCATCCGAGCCCTATTGACCTGCAACTTGTGAGCCATTGCATTGTCCACACTCGTAATTGCCCCCGTAGCTACAAAACCGATGGCGGGGAGGGATCCGATGCACGCCCCTGGCGCATAGTCCATTGAGGGCGCGACGAGGTCACGAGCAAGCCATTCCCGCAAGCTATCTGCACATGCCGCGTTGAACTCGGTCCCATTGTAGTTGGTGGAGAAGGAGAGCCTCCAACTGCTGCAGAGCCTCAGTAGCGCGAAGTAGCCGACTATCAACCAGGTCTTCGGGATCTTTTGGAAGAACGGGTTTCCATCAGCGTCCTCACCTTCAACACAGAACTTCGTGTCCAACGCGTGTCCATCGAACTGCACCCAGTCCCCCATCTGTAGCGCAAATACCTCGTTCAGCTGGCTGGCGAGGGTTGCATCCTCTATGTCGAAGCCATCATCTACAAACAGAGAGCCTTGACGCAGTCGTTTCAGGTACTGCAGGATGCTTCTCCTCGCGCACGATTTATCGTTCGCTGGATAGCGATCTGCCGGAACCAAATTGTGCACAGTCTTCTTCAGTGATTTGAAGAAGCGATCAAACTTGGGGCTGCGCGCATTTCTCGAAGGCAGTGGGCCAGCGTAGCTGATAAGCAACTCTTTGAACTCCGGGAGTTTTCTTAGGAACGCATTGAATGCTCCCGGTCCCGCAGCAACAGGAAAGTCTTCGGCAGCCCTTTCGCTGGCATTCCGTACCTTGTAGGGCAAGCAGGCGCGCCAACCCCACGGCCGCCCATCCGGGGAAGTCTGCTGTGCATTTCGAATTGTCAATGCAAGCGTCTTCGCGTTGAGTCCGTGACGTTTCGCAGCTGAGGCAACTGACGACCCGGCGGCGACGGCGTGAACTGCCTCAACGCGAGTCTCGTAGGACTTCAGCTGTCCTGACGTCAACCCTCTAGGACTAACAACATCCCAGGACAGTAAGTCTTCGCGACTCACCCCGCTCATTGGGGTGCTCCCAGCGAAACTTGGGACGAGGTCCGGAGCCTCTCATTGAAGTTGATCTCAAGATCGCCACGATGCACAAGAAGACATGTCGCACTGCGAATATCACGCCAGTCGAACGTTGTTCGAAGGCTTGTCTCGATTGCATGGAATGAGCTCACGGGGTTCTTTCTCATGTGTGCCATCACCGCTTCAACAAAGACAGTGACTCCTCGCGAGCGTCTCGCTGCCTGGACGTAAGGCAACAGTTCCAGTCGCGTTGCATTGGCCACTCGCGACGCCAGAATGGACTGGACCTTCCGGATCACCAGGTTCAGACCCGCACGCTGTGAAGCTTCCAATAGCTCAGAGCAGAACTGCTGCTCGGCGCGAAGTGCCGGAACGCTCGCGACGGCCTGCCTCCGGAATACGATGAAGCTCTCGGCGCCAGATTTCCTGGAGACCCAGAAGCAGAGCTCAATCATGCGGTCACGCACCAATAGAGTACGAGGGCGCTCGACATAAGCTGCGACGCTGGGGTCAAATTCCAGGTCCAGCGCCAAGGCCAAGCGACACGGCTCGACGACGGTCACTAGCCGGTGATCATTCCTTGGTGAGTGGTAGTTGTACGTGTCCAGTCTCGTGGATTCAGCACGTGCAAGCGGACGGGGCGCATACGCCTGCGTGCTCAGTAAGGGCGAGCCACCCAATTCAGGAGCTGACAGGCTGGGGGGGCTATTCATGACGCTCCTCCCGCTGAGTGGGCGGCTGGCGGTCAGCATGGGACCCAGCAGCCGAAGAAGCGACACAGGTTCTGCACCTCGAATGATCGTTAGTGGGCGCGCACTGGGCGCTGCGATGAATGCCATCGCTCGCGACAGTCACCACCGAATGTTGGCGCGAGATGCAGCTCGGAATGATAACGAGCCAATTTCGATGGCTACAGCAAGCAGTCCCAGAAATGCTGGTGCGGCGTGGGCTGCGATAGTTGCCCCGGGTGGTGTCGAGAGCTCCCGGGTAGGTTGCTCCTGAGGACATTGTTTTCTCCGGCTGAAGTGCTCTTTGGAGCCATGCCGCGAAGAAAGGGGCCGATCAGGTCGCAACCTTCCCGCACGCCGGCGGCTGCCGCCGTGTGTGAAGCAATGACCGTCTGGCCGTCCATCACTGGCGGCTTGACTTTGCGGAGGAAATGCCGGAGCCTAAACTCACTGACGTTTAGTGCTTTCAACCTCTCGCTCTATCGAGAGGCAAATGCCCCCGCTGGAACGGGGGCATTTCCATTTCCGGGGTTCAGAGAGGCGGTGTCAGCTCATATTTGGGTAAACCTGATGGGTTGAAGGGCAATTAGCCCCCGGATGATGCCTTCGCGGAACCGACGAAGGCCGCTACATCGACAGTGTCAGCGAACCATCCACGTCGCCTGGGCAACAGAAACATCTGGAAGGGCAGAGACCCCCGTGCACGCGCCTTAGCTAAGGACGCAGTGTTCTTGTAACCCAGAAGCCGGGCCGTCTGAGCAGCAGAGAGGACGGCACCGAAGGTGCGCAGGTATTTCGTCTCGAGCGAGTCTTCGGACATGTGCCGTGCTCAGTCGCGGTCAGGGGCGCACTGTCGCGCACCGTCGACTCTACCTGTGCGCGCCATCGCCTGCAATAGGCCTAAAGCATTGATTGCAATAGAATAAATTGCGAAAAATTTGCCATGTAGATACTTTGTAATTGCCCTTACACAGACTTAGAAATTGCACTAACTCGGCTTTTCGATGGCACTGCTCATCCATTGACCTCATCAAGCAGCGACCAACAGCCACAGCCTGCAATGAAGAGGACGTAACGGCCGTGGGTGTTCCACGATGCCAGGGCGAATGCGCATTTTTAGGACTGCGCCATCCTTCAACGTGCCGATAAGCGTGCGTTATCGAGGCTGCGAACTTTGGCCGGGTCCTCACAGATCTCCGATTTGCTCAGTGAGAAGTGCTATTGCCTGTGAAAAGCCCTCCATGAACATGGGCTTGGTCCCATCTGCATGGGTTTCGAGGATGCTGGGGAGTAGCTTCTCCCATGCGCGTCCGAGCTGATCAGGATCAGGGTGTGTGATGATCATGATCCTGAGGCCATACTCGAACGCTTTTAGCTAGCCGCGATGCGCCTCCAGTGTGCACTTGCAGGCTGAGAGTCGCTGTAGCATATCTTCCATTGTGGTGATCATTCTCGAAGTAGGAATCGACAAAGGGACGGGGCTTCAGCCATATTTCGCGAAGACCTTTGGACTAGCCTGATGAGCATCCTCAACGTTCTGTTGCGTTCTGACCAGCTCCTGGTTGCCGTGGACACCCTGGCCGAAGACGCCAGAACTGGCGTGACATCGGCTGGCGCGAAGGCACTCCTTATCCCTCAGCACAACCTGGTTCTGGCAACGCGCGGATCAACTCAGTTCTTCATTCGAGTCTTCGAGCTCACTCTCCAGGCCAGTTACCGCTCGGATTTTAGGCTGGAACAACTCTTCGCTGAGATGGGGGCCGTGATTGATCGCCTGTGGCCCAGCTATGAAGAAGCGGCTGCGGCGGCTGGTCTTCCCATCGGCCAGCTTGGCTCTGAGATCTTGGTCGGCGGCTGGTCGCCCCAACATAGCCGAATGATGGCCACCGCTTATGCCAAGAGCAGCAACGACCGACCAGCGATAGTCCAGCCAATTGACGGCGGATTGGCGTCCCCTGGAGAGCCCTTGGTTGGCAGACCGGATAGCTTTGATCCTGCCGATGTACTGGCATCTGGCAAGATTCAAGCGGCCTGGCTCAATGGGCAAGTAGGACGCAAGGTGGCGGGCGGCCGACTTTTGGCGACTGTTCTGCGCGAGAACCAGGCGGTGATTCAGGATCTAGGTCAAATCTAGATCTTCGGGCGTCAACCCCGCCAGCGCCAAGATCCTGTCTCTTTTCATCTGCTTCCCCCAGAGGTTCCAGGCTCTGTCGGTAGACAATGTCTCTGTCACCTTACAGGCTGGGCAAGTCAGTTCGACGCCACCTTCTACATCGGCAAGTCCGCATCCCCGAAACATGCGTGACTCGTCCCCACATGCGCCGCACTTGGCCTGAAGCGTCTCGACGCGCTCGATCGTTCCGTTGAGGCGCAACAAAGGACGGATCCTCAGGATCCGAAAAGCAGCTGGATAGGTCATGTGTCGTGCCGGTCAGGGGCTAGACACGGAGGCGAAGGATTCGCGCCCAAGAGGAGCCAAGTGCGGCCAGCGTACAGCATAAACTGTTAAGAATCCTCAAATTGACTTCACCCGTTGGTGCCGGTGCGAATGTCCTGGCGGGGACTCGACTCAGCAAGGCTTAACGCAATGGTTTGGCCGACAGCTGAACTCCATTCGTCCCCGGGCGGCAGGGAGAGTAAGCTCACCTTCAACCATTTGACCCGGGGCTCTTATGGATCTCATCAGACTGCTGCGATCGCTTGAAGAGTTCCTCTATGAACTCGTAGGGTGGCTGGTGTTCTACCCGCGGACCCTGTGGAGGGTGCTGGTGCAGCCGGGCGAGGTAGCGCACTACACGCGCCGAGAGTTCTCCAAAGATCCGGAACAACGATTCGCCGATGCCATCAGCCCTGTGCTGATGTTGATTCTGTCAGTGGTGCTGGCGCACGCATTGGAAATGTCTACGCGCACCGCCCCCCTCGCGGTATCAGGACCCGTAGGCAAGCTGCTGTTTGGGAGTGAGCAGGGGCTGCTGCTCACCCGTTCGGCTGCCTTCTGCATCTTCGCCCTGGGGGCGGCGCTAAGCACGCTGTGGCGACAGCGCCTGCCCATCAACCGCGACACGCTGCGGGAACCTTTTTCCATACAGGCGTTCATTGCGTGTCCATTTGTGATTCTGCTTGCAGTTTCGCAGGCAGCTGGCTCTGCAGGTGGAGAGATTGCGCATCGCTTGGGTGTGGGGATCGGAGCGCTGGCAGTTGCATGGTATTTGTGGGCGCGAACGCGCACCTTCGTAGCACTGAACGGCACCGGGCCACTCCAAGCATTTGGCTTCGTACTCGGCTCGTTTCTGCTGACGCTGGCACTGGTCGTCGCACTGACGCTCGCCTTGGTTCTCTAGTCCAAGAGACCTGTATTGAAACCGAGCCTGGGAACGAAATCCGATCAAATGCCTAACGATCGGCTAACAAGGGCCTAATTTCGCCTTAATCGGCGCGCTTCAGGATCGTGCCCCATGGACATGATCCCTCAGCCGATTCCAATGGTCCCGCATCCGGGCAGATTCGCGGAAGCCAACCTCGTCGGGCCTGATCATCCGCTACGTGGACAGGTGCAGTCCTTCATCGCCGACACCTATCGTCAGCGCTTCGATGCCGAAGTCCGTGACTTCATGCCACAGTTGCTGGCCTACCGCGATACGCAGGGGGCACTAGTGGCGGCAGTCGGGCTTCGACACGCAGACAGTGGCCCGCTGTTTGTGGAGCACTATCTGGATGCGCCCGTCGAGGCCGTGCTGGCGCAGCACCTTTCCAGTGCACCTCGGCGAGCGCAGATTGCCGAAGTGGGCCACTTTGCCGCGTCGACGGCGGGCATCGCACGCGAGCTGATCGTGCAGCTGGCCTGGGTCCTGCGCGCCGCCGAAGTGGATTGGGTGATGTTCGTAGCGACCCAACAGCTGCGCAACGCGTTCGTCCGTCTGCATCTGGCACCGCTCGAACTTGTGCCCGCGCGTGCCGAGCGCATGGGCGACAGCGCGGGCGACTGGGGCCGCTACTATGAATCGCAACCGCGCGTGATGTGCGGCGATATCCGCGAAGGCATCGCCTTTCTTGGCGGAAAGGCCTGCTCGATAGACCCAATGGATACGGCCAGTTCCGTGGGGGTGGCCGGATGAGTGTTGATGCACAGCACGTCCTGCGCCTGCTGCAGCAGCATAGCCAGCCAGTGCTGACCGCTCAGGAGACGCTGAGTGCGTCCGAGCTGCGGTCTCGCGTAATGGAACTGACACAGTGGCTGCAGCGGACAGGTATCACCTGCGTTGCCAGTCGCCTGGACAACGGCCCCGACTGGGTGGTGCTCGACCTGGCCCTTCGCATTGCCGAAGTGGTGCACGTACCGTTGCCCACCTTCTTCTCGGATGAACAAGTGCAGCACGCACTGCAGACCAGCGGTGCCCAGCTGCTGGTGCTGGCGGAGGGCGCGCCGCCGCCGTGCGGGATCACGGCCGCACCAATGGCGTTGCCGACACTGAGTGCGCACGGCTTAGGCCTGGACGCTCCTGCTGGCAGTACGCTGCCGCTTGGCACGGCCTGCGTGACCTACACCTCGGGCAGCACAGGGCGCCCGCGCGGCGTATGCCTCTCTGCCGGAACGTTGATGGCCACCGCCGCGTCATTGGCAGGTGCCGCAGGTGACATCGCACCACGCCGACATCTGTGCCTGATGCCGCTGTCGACGCTCCTGGAGAACGTCGCGGGATTGTATGCGGCGTTGTTGTCGGGCGCCGAGATCGCGCTGCCGTCCCTGCAGGAGATCGGTTACACCGGCGCAGCAGGGCTGGATATGCCGGTGCTGCTGAGTTGCCTCAATCGTTACCGCCCCGAGAGCATCATCCTCGTGCCCCAACTGCTTCTGGCCCTGGTCATGGCGGCAGAGCAGGGCGCTGAACTGCCAGCATCACTGCGATACCTGGCCGTTGGGGGAGGCCGGGTTTCTCCCGGTCTTCTGTCGCGGGCACGGCACCTGGGGTTGCCGGTGTTCGAAGGCTACGGCCTGACCGAGTGTGGGTCGGTGGTGTGCCTGAATCGTCCTGGTGCCCAGCGCGATGGCACGGTGGGGCGGCCCCTTCCACACGTGAGGGTGCAGATCGTGGACGGAGAAATCGTGGTGTCCGGTGCGCGTGCACTGGGTTATCTGGGCGACGAGTCGCTGCCGGAGGGGCCGATCCACACCGGTGATCTGGGACACATCGATGCCGACGGCTTCGTGCATGTGACTGGGCGGCGCAAGAACGTCTTCATCACTGCATTTGGCCGCAACGTGTCGCCCGAATGGGTGGAGAGCGAACTGCTTTCGCACCCGGCCATCGCGCAGGCCCTGGTCTGGGGGGAAGGGCAGGCCGACAACCTGGCATTGCTGGTTCCGCGCATCGCGCAGCAGGGCTCCGGCGCGCTCGACGCGGCGCTGTCCACCATCAACGCCGGCCTGCCCGACTACGCGCGCATCGCGCGCTACGTCACCGTCGCGCCATTCAGTGCGAACGCCGGCCTGTTGACCGCCAATGGTCGCATTCGTCGCGAGGCCATCCTCGCCCACTACCAGGCAGAGATCGACGCCGCCTACCGGCGCCCTGCGTTCAGCACCATCGGAGACCCTGCATGAGCTTCCACGATCACCTTCTTGCCCAGACCGCCAGCGAGCGCCAGTCGCTGCTGGAGATTCCCATCATCGGCGATGCACTGGCGGGCCGCATCGACCGCGACGACTATTTGGCGTTCCTGCAGCAGGCGTACCACCACGTGCGCCACACGGTACCGCTGCTGATGGCCTGTGGCTCGCGCCTGCCTGCGCGCCTGGAATGGCTGCGGACCGCGATCGGTGAGTACATCGAAGAAGAGATGGGCCACCAGGAATGGGTACTGGACGATATTGCAGCTGCCGGTGGTGATCGGTCCGCTGCTGCAACATCCGAACCCGCACTGGCCACCGAACTCATGGTCAGCTACGCCTACGACACCATCCAGCGCGGGAACCCTGTGGGCTTCTTTGGCATGGTACTGGTGCTGGAGGGCACCAGTGTGGCGCTGGCAACGCAGGCTGCAAACACCCTGCAGACGTCGTTGGATCTTCCGCGCAACGCCTTCAGCTATCTGCTTTCGCATGGCGATCTCGATATCGAGCATGTCGGCTTCTTCAAATCGCTGATGGACAGGCTGGATGATCCCGGCGACCAGCAGGCCGTTGTCCACGCGGCACGCCGCTTCTACGTGCTGTACGGCGATATCTTCCGCACCCTGCGCAGTGGCGGTGCGCGTATGGCGGAGGCGGCCTGATGGACCTGCGTGGACGTACGGTCGTTCTGACCGGAGCCAGCGGCGGAATCGGAAGGTTGCTCTGCGGCGGCCTGGTGGGCGAGGGCGCGCAGGTCGTGGCGGTGGGGCGGGGCCGCGATCGGCTGCAGGCGCTCACCGACACGTTGCCGGAAGGGGGTGTCATACCGGTCGTTGCCGATATCGGCACGGCGGCGGGCCGCGGCACGTTGCTGGCGAAAATCGATGCGCTATCCAGGCCGCCTTCGGTGCTGGTCGTAGGCCATGCAAGCGCCGCCTTCGGACTGTTCGGCGCGCAGACCGAACAGGCGTTGGAGCAGCTGATGCAGACCAACCTGGTTGGCTCCATGCTGCTGATCCGCGCCTTGTTGCCCTTGTTGGAGCGGCAGTCGCACGCCAGCGTGGCCGTTCTCGGCTCGACGTTCGGCAGCCTGGCCTTCCCGGGTTTTGCCGCTTACAGCGCCAGCAAGTTCGGATTGCGCGGCCTGGTCGAAGGACTGGGCCGCGAGTATGCCGGCAGCACAGTCAAGTTCCAGTACCTCTCACCACGCGCCACCCGCACCGATTTCAACAGCGGCGCCGTGGATGCCATGAACGCTGAACTGGGCGTTTCCCACGACTCGGCCGAGAAGGTCGCGACGGCCTTGTTGCAGGCACTGCGCTCTGGCAATCCGCGCTTGCAGATTGGCTGGCCAGAGCGGCTGTTCGCTCGGTTGAACGGCCTGCTGCCCGAGCTGGTGGACCGTAGCCTCCGCAAACAGTTACCCATCGTCAGGCGCCACGCCAGCAGTGGCACCACCGCAGCGAGTTCTTCCGCATCCCCTCCCAGCAAGGACACCTCCCATGAAGCGCACGCAGGGTAAGACCATGTTCTATCTCATTCTTATTGCCGCCGCCGTATTGGTCGGGGTCGCTGCGGCTGCCGAACCATCAGTGCCGGTGGCGCAGATCCGTGACCGCTGGGCCCAGATCAACTACCAGACGCCCAAGCCGCAGCGCGAGGCGGCGTTCATGGCCCTGTCCAAGCAGGCCGCGCAAGCCCGGCAAGCGGCCCCCAGGGATGCCGCTGCGCTGATCTGGGAGGGCATCGTGCTGTCCAGCCTTGCGGGCGAAAAAGGTGGCATGGGCGCACTCAGCCTGGTCAAGCAGGCCCGCGCCGATTTCGAGGCCGCGCTGAAACTGGATCCCCGGGCCCTGGATGGTGCGGCGTATACCAGTCTGGGCGCGCTCTACTACCAGGTTCCGGGGTGGCCGCTGGGCTTCGGGGATGACGATCAGGCGCGGCAGATGCTGAAGAAGGGGCTGGATATCGACCCCAATGGTATCGATGCCAACTATTTCTACGGCGATTTCCTGCGCGATCAGAAGGAGTGGGGCCCGGCGCAGGCGGCGCTGCAGAAGGCACTGGCAGCACCAGCCCGGCCAGGAAGGGATGTGGCCGATGCCGGCCGCCGGCATGAGATCGAAGCCAAGCTGCACGATGTGATGGGCCATCTTGCAAAGTGAAGTCCGCGACTGGACACTGCCTTCATGCGCATCCTCCTCGCCGAAGACGACCGCTCCCTGGGTGAAGGCATCCGGACCGCACTTCGACGGGGCGCCTTCGCCGTGGACTGGGTGGAAGACGGTACGGCCGCACTCCTGGCTGCGCAGGATGGGGATTTTGATCTGGTGGTGCTCGATCTGGGTCTGCCACGGGTAGACGGCATCGAAGTGATCCGCCGCCTTCGGGCGGCGGCAAACCCGGTGCCGATTCTGGTCCTCAGTGCCCGTGAACGCCCGGCCGACCGTACGCTCGGGCTGGACGTTGGAGCAGATGACTACCTCGGGAAGCCCTTCGATACCGCCGAGCTGCTGGCACGCGTCCGCGCGCTCGTCAGGCGCAGCAGCGGACGTTCGCATCCCACGCTGGACGCCGGTGACCTCCATCTTGATCCGGCGACGCTGGAGGCGCGATGGAAAGGACGGACGCTGGATCTGACCCGCCGCGAGTTCTCGCTGCTGAGATTGTTGATGGAGCAGAACGGGCGGCCAATGGCGCGAGAAACGATCCAGAAGCACCTCTACGGCTGGGATGAGGACGTCGCCAGCAACGCGGTGGACGTTCATGTGCATCAGCTGCGGCGCAAGGTCGACCCTGCGATCGTGCGTACCGTGCGAGGCATCGGGTATGCGCTGGGGCAGTCGCCGGAGGCGGATGCATGAGGTCGATGCGACGTACTCTGCTGCTGACCCTGCTGAGCACCTTGGCGGTTCTGATGGCCGTGGCTGGATTCTTCAGCTATCGCGCCGGCCTACAGGAAGCGGGGGAAATGTTCGATGCCCGGCTGGTGCAGTCCACGCGGGTACTGATGGGCCTGGTAGATGAGCCGCTAAGTGATCTGACTGCGTTTCCGGGCGACCCCATTGTGCTGCATGGTTGGCACGGGCACGCTGAAGGCGTGGGCGACGCGCTTGCGTTCAGCGATGGGCATGCCTACGAGAGCAAGCTTGCCTTCCAGGTGTGGGACGCGAAGCAGCGCCTGTTGCTCCGCTCGGATAGTGCTCCCACCCGGCCACTGGCTTCATTGGTGGCCGGGTACGCCAGTCCCGTGATCGACGGCGAACAATGGCGCACCTTCACGCTGCAGACCCGTGGGGGCCGATGGTTCCAGTCTGGCGAGCGGTCGGACATCCGCGAAGAGTTGGCCGAAGATATTGCAGGAGGCACCTTGCTGCCGTTGTTGCTGGCGCTGCCACTTATGGCGCTGGTGATCTGGTGGAGCGTCAATTACGTGACCCGCTCGCTGCAGAGCGTCTCGGACCAGATCGGCAGGCGTGATCCCGAGCGCATGTCGCCACTGGACGCGGCTGACGTGCCGCGCGAGGCGCGAGGACTGGTGCAGGCAGTGAACGGTCTGCTTGGGCGATTGAACGAGGCACTGGCGCGTGAGCGGCGATTTGTAGCCGATGCCGCACACGAGTTGCGCACACCGATCAGTGCGCTGAAAGTGCATGCAGACAATGCACGCATGGCGCCGGATGATGCAGGAAGGGTTCGCGCACAGGAGATGGTCAGCGACTCAGTGGCGCGGCTGGAGCGCCTTGCTTCGCAGCTGCTCACACTCAACCGCGCAGAAGCCGTATCCCGATTGACTTCGGTGCGCCTGAGCCTGGATGGCTTGGTCGGCATGGAGGTGGATGCGCTGCGTCCTATCCTTTCCGTAAATCGACAGTACATCGAACTGAAGCTGGACAGCGCGGAGATCAGGGGTGACGAGGCCGCGCTGAGCGCTCTGGTTCGCAACCTGCTGGAGAACGCCGTGCGCTACACTCCCGTCGGCGGTCGCCTGAATGTCTGCGTGATGCAGGAGGAGGGCAGGGCGTTTCTCATCGTCGCCGACAGCGGTCCGGGCATCGCCGAGGAAGAGCGCGATCGCGTCTTTGACCGCTTCTACCGAGCGCTGGGGAGCCGGGTGCAGGGCAGCGGGTTGGGGCTGTCCATTGTCAGGGAGGTGGCCGATGCCCACGGCGCGGGCGTGACGCTGGGCACCTCACAGAAACTGGGCGGACTTGAGGTGAAAGTGACCTGGCCAGCAGGATCAGCGTATCGAGCCGCGAGTGACAGCTGAGTGCCAGGCGAGCGCGTCTGGCAGGGCGCTCAGCTGCATTGCACTACCACCACACGTGCTGCGACCTGCGCCATAAAACCGACGTTTGGGTGTCCTGCGTTGCTTTGATATTCTCCGGCATGCCGCCTCGCTCCAGCACGTGACGCCCTCCAAAGGCTGAGCTGACATTGCCAAGCACGGGCGGATTCAGGCTAGTGGATGGGCAGTCAGAGGAGCCTCTGGTGATGAGGGATGGCGCGGTACACGCTGGGCTTGGGGTCCTGAAATTCAAAGGCGCAGCTCGCCGCGACAAGGTGTCGGCCATACTGTCCCTCGCAGGAATCTCCTGCATCTGCCTGGGCCTGGCCTGGACATCCTGTTACCTGTACTTCGGTCGGGCCGAACTATCCATTGTGTTTGTTGGCTTGATAGCCGTCGGCATCCTCGCGCTGCTACGAAGCAAGCGCAGTGACGGCACATCAATTCTGATCGTCGCCCACGGAGTGCTGGCAGCTGTCTGTGCGATTGCGGCCATTGATGCGCCCATTGCAGGCGTGCCACGTTCGGTTCACCTGTTCCTTCTGCCCTTGGCCGCAGGTGCTGCTTTCACATTCGAAGCGCGCGAACGCTATGGCTCCCTGGTCTTTCCGTTGCTTTGCCTGGCAATGTTTGCAGCGTTCGCGCTGGGGGCACTCGATCGAATTGCACCTGGCATCTCACCGCCAGTAGAGGTTCGCCACTGGGGCGCACGCTTCAACACGGCGATCTCCATGGTGCTTCTGGCGGCGATCTTCGGCATCTACCGACTGGATATCGGCAAGCGCCTGCGCCTGGAGCGTGAGCTCGGACGCGCAGTGCGCAACGGTGAGATAGAGGTTCACTACCAGCCACAGGTGCATGTCGACGCCGACGTGATCGGCGTTGAAGCACTGGTTCGCTGGCGGCATCCGTCGGCGGGCCTGTTATCGCCAGACTCGTTCATACCGCTGGCCGAAGAAAGCGCATTGATCAACGAGATAGGGCTGGAGGTACTTCGACAGGCCTGCGAACTGCTCGATGGATGGTCCGGGCACGTCCATACGCGTGGCATGCGGGTGGCCGTGAACATCAGTCCGGTTCAACTCTTGGGTGAGGCATTCGTCCCCTCGGTAGCCAAGCTGGTCAATCAAAGCGGAATCAACCCAGCCTTGCTGGAACTGGAACTCACCGAATCCGCACTATCCACTGATACGGCAGAGATGATCGACCGAATGCTTGATCTTGAGGCACTGGGCGTGACCTGGGCACTGGATGATTTCGGCACGGGCTATTCGTCCCTGTCCACACTGCGGACCCTGCCTATTCGCAAGCTGAAGATCGACAGGCAGTTCGTGCAGGAGGTCGCCACCCAGGAGAGTGCTCAACGTCTGCTGGGCAAGATTGTTGAGATCTCCCAGGTGATGGACATGAGCGCGCTGGCGGAAGGGGTCGAGACGGCGGAGCAACGCGACCTGTTGATCTCGCTGGGCTGCGAATCTTTCCAGGGCTACTTCTTCGCGCCACCGATGCCGCTGCCCATGCTGTCCGCCTGGCTGGAGGAACGCCGCGGCTTGTCCGTATCGCACTGCACCGGCGAGATTGAGGGGTCGCTGAGGTCGGGCGCTGTCACCTCGGGCGGGAGCGATACAAGCCGCCGCCGCCTGCGTTGACCTGCCGTTGACAGCAAAGGGACAGACTGCGCAGGAGCAAAGGGCGCCTGGGGACATCATGGACACGGGTGAGGGAAGCGATGCCATTCTTCACTGATTCGGACGAGGTTGCGGTTGAGGGCCTGGGGGCTGCCCGCCGGATTGGGTGGATGCGCTTCGTGGGCGCCTCGCTTGCTGCGCTGCCCATTGCATCGGTGGGTCTGGAGCGCGGCATGGGCAGGTCGGCATGCGTGTTTCTTCTGGTCAATGCGCTGGTCTGGCCGGCCATTGCACAGCTGCTGACACGGCACGCCGCCCGGCCCGCTGTCGTGCAATTCCGTTGCATGGTTGTCGACTCGCTGCTGGGCGGGGCATGGATCGCCTTCATGGCTGTCAGCGCTGTGCCCAGCGCGCTCTTCGCTGCGCTGCTGGTGGCAGACAAGATCGCGGCCGGCGGTACACGGCTGGCGCTGAAGGCCACGGCTGCGCTTCTGCTCGGTTTCCTTGCTGCATGGCTTGCTATGGGCACGCCCTGGCAGCCGGCCACTTCTTCCCGAACATTCCTGCTCAGCCTTCCGTTCCTGTTTGTCTACGGGATCGGATTGAGTGCACTGAGTTGGCGTCTTGCGCGCCGGGTCAGGTCACAGAATCGGCAGTTGCAGCGACTCAGCCGAATGGATCCACTGGTGGAACTGGCCAATCGCGGCTATCTCATGCACCGCGCTCAGCAGATGATCGAAGCGGGGCGCGCTCTGGGCCGCAGGGATTGCCTGCTGATGCTGGACGTGGATGATTTCAAGCGCATCAACGATACCTTGGGCCATCGCACTGGCGATGAAGCACTGCGTCGTATAGCCGCGGTCCTGCGCAGCGTGTCACGCCCTGGCGACACACCGGGACGCCTGGGCGGAGATGAGTTCGCGCTTCTGCTCGCCGGGCAGACGCCGGCTGAGGCCATGCTGCTGGCAGAGAAGATCAGGAGCCTGCTCCACGCTGATACGGGCAGTGATGCCACAATGCTGGACCTGAGCGTGAGCATCGGCATTGCCGCCGCGCCCACGACGACCAGTGCTGAAGAGTGGCTCGCAAGAGCGGACCAGGCACTGTATGAAGCCAAGCGACACGGCAAAAACACGGCGAGCTGCGGCACGGATTGCTGAGCAAACCTGACGCATCGTGGTCGACGTCAATCGCTGACGCCCTGATCGTTGCCAACATCTGACGATCAGGTCGCTTCGTTCGATGGGGACACTGTCCACTCCTGATGACGCGGAAATGTACTGCGTCGGCCATCGGCCGACGCGTTCTTCACAACATGCAGCGTTACACTGGCGCGCTTTCGCATGTGGAACTCGGAGGCAGACAGCCCGATCGTGAGAGCAATTTCCTCTATTGCCATTGCCTTGCTCGCCAGCGTTTCCTTACCCACGGAGGCATCCGAACCTGGTCGGAGCGGCGACTCCTACTTTGAGCCTGGTGGTGCGTTAAGGTTCAATTACGGGTGGCTCGACTACGGGCCGACCAGCCGCCTTCAGCTTGAACTGATGCGTGCAGACCTAGACGCTGGAACCGGACCTTTTTCCTTCTCTGCCCAGTACCGCTGGTACGATGGCTTCGACGCCATACATCACGCCTACGCGGGCTGGCAGTTCTCCGATGCTACCCAGCTGAAGGCAGGTATCCAGCAAGTCCCGTTCGGGCTGCTCCCCACCGTTTCGCAGAGTTTCTGGTTCGGCTCCGGCTACTACCTGGGCATCGAGGATGATTACGATCCGGGCCTTGTGGTGATTCACCGCAGCGGCGGCACGACCTGGCATCTTGGCTGGTTCTCCGGAGACGAGTACGGATCGGGGGCTCGCTACGATCGCTACTCCTTTGATGTGGCGCAGACCGAGGCGTTGCCGTATCGCGAGCGGCAGCGACTGCATGCACGCGTGGAGAACGCGCGCGACTGGGGCGGCGGCGAACTGTTGTTGGGCGCATCAGCGTTCGCTGGCAAGGTGCAGAATACTCAGACACGGCGCCACTACGGACATCAGGGCGCTGCCCTTCATGCACAGTGGCAGCGCGATGGTTGGACCGCACAGTTGCAGTGGGCGCGGTACCGGTATGACGTACCCGGAGATCGCATCGCGATGTCGGCGTTCCAATCCCCCTTCGAAATTGCAGCGCAGGCGGATGTGCCAAGCGCCAACATCGCCTATTCGTTCGGCCAGAAAGGCTGGATGGATGACATCACCTGCTATAACAACCTAAGCATGACTCGCCCAGTCGGGCACCACGCGGGCCTTCGTGATTCGTGGCAGAACGTGACCGGCTGCAGCCTGCAGAAGGGCATCATGCTCACCTATGTCGACTGGATCGCTGGGCGCAACATGTGGTTTGCCGGTGGTGATGGTATCGGCCTCGACGAGGGAGGCCCTTCCCGCTGGCATTCACGGCTGAATTTCAACATCGGCTTCTACTTCTGATCGGCCTCGCGCAAGCCGGAGGCTATTTCACCCAATAGCACGGAGGTATCCATGCAGAGCACGGCTCCGCAACATCCCCCCGTTCGCCAGCGGATCCTTCCGCAGGTGTTCATTCCCACGGCAACCATCGTCATCGCGCTGCTGGCGCTTGCTGCCATCGCGCCCGATAGAGCCACGCGATGGTTCACCGCTGCAAAGTCATGGACTGCCAATGATGCAGGCTGGTTCACCATCCTTGCAGTGGCCGGCTTCCTGGTCTTCGTCGTCGGCGTCGCCATCAGCAGTTACGGCCGCATCAAGCTTGGCCCTGACCACAGTACGCCGGACTACAGCTACGGCTCCTGGTTCGCCATGTTGTTCGCTGCCGGCATGGGCATCGGTCTGATGTTCTTCGGCGTTGCCGAGCCCATCATGCACTACGCCACCCCGCCGGTCGGTTCGCCCGAGTCAGCCGCCGCTGCCCGCCAAGCCATGCGCATCACCTTCTTCCACTGGGGTATCCACGCATGGGCGATCTACGCGGTGGTGGCGCTGTCGCTGGCGTACTTTGCCTACCGGCACAATCTCCCGCTGCGTGTCCGTTCCGCGCTGTATCCGCTCATCGGCGACCGTATTCACGGCCCGTTGGGACATGCCGTAGACACGTTTGCCGCGCTGGGTACCATCTTCGGCCTGGCCACCTCGCTGGGACTGGGCGTCATGCAGATCAACGCCGGTCTGAACTACCTGTTCGGCCTGGAGGTCAGTACGCTCGCCCAAGTTGGCTTGATCACCGTCATCACACTGGTGGCCACCGGCTCCGTCGTGGCTGGCCTGGACAGCGGCGTACGCAGGCTGTCCGAGCTCAACATGATCCTGGCGGCGGCTCTGCTGGCCTTCGTGCTGGTCTGTGGACCCACCGTGCACCTGATGCAGGCACTGGTGCAGAACACCGGCATGTACGTTTCCCAGCTGTTCTCGATGACCTTCAACCTTTATGCCTACGAACCCACTGGTTGGCTGGGTGGCTGGACGCTGTTCTACTGGGGCTGGTGGATTGCCTGGTCGCCCTTCGTTGGCATGTTCATCGCGCGCATCTCACGTGGACGCACCGTCCGTGAGTTCGTGGTGGGGGTGTTGCTTGTGCCGCTTGGCTTCACATTCCTGTGGATGACCATCTACGGTAATACCGCGTTGCACATGGTGCGGGCGGAGGGCATCCAGCAGTTGGTGCAGGCGGTCTCAACCGACAGCTCGATGGCGCTCTTCGAGTTCCTGGAGCACCTACCGCTGACCATGCTGACCTCTTCGCTGGCGGTCATCTTGGTTGCGCTCTTCTTCGTAACCTCAGCGGACTCCGGTGCCCTGGTGATCGACATGCTTACCTCGAAGGGTGAGGAGGAATCGCCGGTCTGGCAGCGGATCTTCTGGGCGCTGCTGGTCGGGGGCCTGGCGATTGCATTGCTGGTGGCTGGCGGACTGGAATCGTTGCAGGCTGCCACCATTGCCAGCGCGTTGCCATTTACGATCGTCATGATCCTGATGTGCTGGGGACTGCTGAAGGCCATGCATCTGGATGCCACCAAGCGCTCGATCCTGCGCGAGGCACGTATCCTGCCGGGAACTAGCGAGGATTGGCGGGCGCGCCTGCGCCTGCTGGCGCACAACCCGTTGAAGATCGAGGTGACCGGCTTCATCGAGCAGCGTGTCATCCCTGCATTGGAGGAGGTTGCGGCTGAGCTCCGCAAGCAGGATCTGCCGGTGCAGGTTTCCAAAGGGGAGGATGGTCGTGCGTGGCTGCAGGTTGGCCATGGCGAGGAGATGGACTTCTTCTACTCGGTACGTCCCCAGCCCTATGAGCCGCCGACGTTCGCCCTGCAGGATCCCCGTCGGCCGGTCAGCGAGGGTACCCGTCATTACCGAGCGGAGGTCTATCTGCGGGAAGGCGGGCAGGACTACGACGTCATGGGGTGGACCAAGGTTCAACTCATCCACGATGTGCTCGATCAGTACGAGCGCCACCGTCAGTTCCTGGACAAGGTGCGCTCGTAGAATCCGTACACAGATGCCGCCCAGATGAGCGGCATCTGCCTTGGGCCGGGCGTAACCGTTCGTTGACGTGGCCTCGGCGCCCGACCGTGCTATTGATGGTCGAACTACCCAGGAAGTAGCCCGTGCTCACCAGATTGAGGCTTGCAGCCAGCAAAGTTACAAAGCGGATGTGGTTCCGCTCGACCCTGTATGGCGCCCTGGGCATCATCACAGCCTTGGCCGGCGCGTTCCTGAAGTTCCTCATTCCCACCGGTCTTGCCGCACGGATCGGCGCAGATTCCGTCGGCAACATTCTTGGCATTCTTGCCGCGTCGATGCTGACGGTCACCACCTTCTCGCTGTCCACCATGGTCTCGGCATACGGGTCCGCGTCCAGCAGCGCCACGCCGCGCGCGGCCCGCCTGCTGATCGAAGACACCCGGGCCCAGGGTGCGCTGGCCACCTTCATTGGTGCGTTCCTGTTCTCGATCGTGGGCCTCATCGCGCTCAGCACCGGCATCTACGGGGACAGCGGCCGGCTTGTGCTGTTCGGGGCAACCATCGCGGTCATCATTGTCATCACAGTAACGTTGCTCAGGGCTATCGAGCAGTTCTCACGCTTTGGCCGCGTTGGCGAAACCATCGATCTGGTGGAGCGGGCGACCAAAGCGGCAATGAAGCGCCGCGCCGAGGAGCCTCGGCTCGGCGGAGCCAGTGCGGTCCCGGTAGGGGAGGGGGCGGTACTGCTGGTTGGCGATCAGGTTGCCTACGTTGAACATGTGGACGTCGCCCGGATCGACGGCATTGCACAGGAACATGATCTGCGCGTTCATCTGCTCTGCCAGCCGGGTACGTTCGCAACTCCGGCCCGTCCCTTGATAGCCATCGAGGGAAAGCCACTTCCGGACGTGCAGAGAGAAGTGATCTCAGCCATTTCCTTCAGTGACGCGCGCTCCATTGAGAATGACCCACGGTTCGGGCTGGTCGTGCTTGCGGAAATTGCCCAGCGCGCCATGTCACCTGCAGTTAACGACCCTGGCACCTGCATCGACGTCATCGGGACCTGTGTCAGGCTGCTCTGCGCATGGGCCAGCCACACTGGGGGCGCTGCGACGTGTGATGTACTTTATCCGCGTGTGCACGTGCAGTGCCTCGATGTCCGCGACATGTTCGAGGATGCATTCACACCAATCTCCAGGGATGCGGCCGGCTCGCTGGAGGTCAACATTCGGCTGCAGAAGGCATTCGGGGCGCTAGCAAGGTCAGCAGACCCCGCCGTTGTGAACGCGGCAGGAGAGCACGCTCGTATAGCACTGTCCCGAGCTATCCAAGCACTCCAGTTCGAGCTTGATCGAAAGGCAATTCAAGCCGCGGCGTTGGAGCGATGATCCTGCTACGCGGTACTCTCAAGCTGGGGACAACATTTGGCAGCTGGTTGAATTGGGTTCGCTAGCTAGCGTGAGTTGGCACCCGGGCGGTTCAGCCCTTGCTTGCGCGCGACCCCAGGTCCAGGCGCTCAGCGATGCCCTGCGGGCCGATGTCTCCGGCGCGATTGACAAGCACTACGACGGTTCGTCGCAGCGAAGGAACGTGTCGGATGTATCCCGTAAAGCCTGCCGTTCCGCCGCCATGCCCCACCACGTCGCCGTCCTCAGTCAACTCCCAGCCAGCGCCCCAGCTGGCTGTAGTACCGTCGGCAAGGCGTGTGCCGCGCCACATCTCACGCAGCAATGTATCGGGGAGCAGCTTGCCCCGGTCCAGCGCTACCGCGAAACGTGCCATGTCGTCGATGCTGGCGAGCAGCCCTCCAGCAGCCCAGGCGGAGCCCGGTGCGGTGATGGGCGGATCGAGCCAATGTCCATCCTGGTAGAGGTGTCCTTGGGCAATGCTGCGGTGGTCGCCGGTGCGACGAGGTCCGGCATCGCGCATGTCCAGCGGCCCCAGAATTTCGTCCTGCAGGAACTGCCAGTAGTCCATGCCCGTCACCCGCTCAATGGCAAGGCCGAGCAGGATGTAGTTCGTATTCGAATAGGCGAATCGTGTTCCTGGGGCGAACTCGAGAGGTGCTTTCCCGACCATTGCCAATAGTTCTCTAGGCGCAGGATCCATCGGCATCAATTCGATAAAGTTGCTCTCGTTCAGATAGTTCGGAATGCCGGATGTATGGCTCAGCAGGCGCGACAGTGTAATGGGCTCCCATGCCACTGGTAATGCATCCACGTAGCGTCCTATAGGCGCGTCCGTATCAAGCCAGCCCCACTGCCGGAGCCGGTACACCAGCAGGGCAGTGAATACTTTGGTGATAGAGCCGATTTCGAACACGGTATGCCGATCGACCCGCGCGGCGCTGGCATCCCTGCGCAGTCCCGCAGTGCCTGTTTCGGCGACCCGTCCTCGCTCCACGACGACTGCAGCCATTCCCGGCTGGTGCTCAGCCTCAAGCAGGGCCGTCAACGACTGGCGGCTCCCAGACAGTCGCCTGCTTGCTCGGACGCCAGGCACAATCAGCCCAGCACCTACGGTGAGCAGGGCGGTACAGAGGCGGCGTCGTGTCGGGGCGTTCGGCATCGGCGATGAGTTGTTGGCTCCGTAGGTGGCGATGATAGAGGGACAATGGCGACCACGACTATTGACGGACCCTTTCTAACGCGCCGACCTTCCCCATCTCTACGGAACGCTTAAGCCGTGCACGCGATGTTGCGACCCCGGGTCGTCGGGCCGGTAGGGAGCTAAAGATTGGGGCTTTAGTCGCCAGCCCAAGCAACCTTGAAAACGCGGCTGCAGCTCGGTAGCCTCAGATAGGCTTCCAGGCATATGGTCCATTTCCTCACCTATTCAGGAGTGAAGCAGTGAGCGTGAATGTCCGTGTCGCAGACGTGGCTGACCTTGAACAACTCGCGGTGCTTTTTGATGAGTACCGCCAGTTCTATGCGCAACCTAGTGACCTGGGTTTAGCAAAGCGATTTATGCGGTCGCGCCTATCTGAGGGTGATTCACTAGTTTTGGTTGCCGAGAATGAAGGAACGGGCGTTGCGGGGTTTACCCAGCTTTATCCGTTGTTCGACTCAGTAAGTACTTGTTCGAGTTTCATTCTCTACGACCTCTACGTCAACAAGCCCTCGCGGCGTTCGGGATTGGCGCGAGCACTCATGGTCGAGGCGGTCGAGCAGGCGCGCCGACGCGGAGCAGGTAGAGTTGAGCTTCAGACCGGTCGAGCTAACATCCCTGCTCAAGCACTCTACGAAGGGCTTGGGTGGGAACGCGATAACGACTTTTACATCTACGCCATCCACCTGTGAGCATATTGTTGGGGAATGGCGAGATCTAATGGGGTATGTCAGATGTCCACTTCTGGCCGGAAGCGAACATCTCCGGGGCATGGGATTAGGGATGTTTATCGAGGGTAGGGTGGATGTCCGTTTCTGGCCGGAAGCACTCGTGGGCCCGGCATGGCAGCACCCGGCCCAAAGTAGCCATTGGTGCGGCCACCGATCGCTACCACCGGGTCCGTCTGTCCGCTGCCTTGTTAGCCGGACCGTGCCGCCCTAAGATCGAGCTGTATCAAGGGGAAGGCCTGGTGCAAGGGGCCTTGCGGATAAATCGTTTGACCGGACCCAAGGGTCCGCCTGTTAAGCAGCTTGCCACCAAGGGGGAAATCATGGATGAACTGGTGATTGGCGTTGTATCTGGCCTAGTTGCATCATTCATCGTGTTTGTGCTGCACAAGCTCTATCTATCGGTGATCCGACCGTGGATTGAGGACCGTGTGTACAAAGACGCGCGAATCGAGGGCCGCTGGTGCATCAGCTACCCAGAAATGTCAGAAGTCGAAGAACAGGTCACGCTGGAACGATCTGCTCACAAGGTCACGGGCCAGATCAACTGCACGAAAGGACCGGATGCAGGAAAGATCTACGACGTCGAGGGGACCTTCAGGAACCTCCTCCTTACTTTGACCTACGCATCCGCGGATCGTTCCGCACTTGATCGTGGCGCGTTCGTTCTGCAACTGAATGGCAATGGTGGCTCGTTCTGTGGTCACTCGTCTTACTACTACAACCAAGATCACTCCATTGTTGGCGCTGCATGTGAGTGGCGCCGCATTGCAGGTTAAGAACTCATTCAAGCCGAATCCGCTTCGCGAGTGGGATTTATTCAAGCGCCAGCCCCCTTCCAGAGATTTGTAGCGTATGCCCGAAAGGCCATTAGACGATGAGGGTCGCGACTTTCCGGAGTCGGATGATCCTGACTTTGAATCAATCAATAGATTCAATCGTGCCCTTTCGGCGCACGACGAGCGCGGCCTCGCTCTCGCACTGGCTGCTTTCGCCGAGGACACGCTGGGCCGCCTACTGCTGACTTACCTTATTGATGGCAAACAAGCAAAGGATCTGGTCGAAGGTTTCAATGCGCCTCTTGGCACGCTTGCTAGTCGCATGAAGGCCGCTTATGCAGTGGGCCTTCTCACAAGGGAGCAGTACGAAGATCTTGAGATCGCACGAAAGATACGCAATGTTTTCGCTCATGATTGGGAGGGCGTCTCCCTGAATCAGCCCAACATCAGAGCCATGATCGGCCAGTTGCATGGTTACAATTTCGATCAGGCTCCTATGACCAGAGAGCCGCGTGATCGACTTCAGCAATCCATTTCAAATGTGCTTACCGAGCTTCGCATCCAGATCGCACAGCACCGTAAGCATCGCAGGCGTGCGCCACAAGTAGGATCTCGCCTCACTACTATTAAGCCGGGCTCAGGCAATTGGGCCTAACGACTCATTCAAGCCCAAGCCGTTCCGCGACGCGGCTTAAATCTAGAGTTGAACGTCCAGTCCTGGCCGGAAGCGGACAGCTGCGGGGCATGGGATTAGGAAGATTTATCGGGGGTAGGGTGGATATTCGCTTCTTGCCAAGGTCAGGCCTTCGATGCCTAGCTCAAGCTGTGCCGCGCAGCAGCATTAGCCTGACTGAAGTATCAACTGCTAATCGATACAAGCACGATTCCAATAGCGGGCCAGTACCACTCGCATAGATTGCTAGGGAATGCAGCAAGCTCCAGGTTCCTCTGGGCCAGTGACCGCATTCGGAGCGAGCCGCCTATGACGCCCCTCGATGCCGAAGTGGATGACCAGCTAGGTAATGATGCGGTTGATCTTTACTGCATTGCGGCTAACAGCGTGTTCCGTTGCGCCTCCTCCTCCTGCGTCGCCAATCGGACCGCCACGAGTGGTGTAACCCAGCTTGTGTTGGTCGAACGCAACAAGGGCCGTGGCTCAAACAACCCGTGAACGCCTCAGGCGCGGAACATGATGGACCCCGCCAGCAACGCCCTCTGCCCCTGGCGCTCCCCATCGCACAATGTTCGCTGGCGAGATTCCAATTGGGCTACCTGATGCATCCACAAAGTGAACATCCCAGTGATACGCTGTCCCTGGAGTGTTCGGATCAGACCATCCGTTGCCGACTGCGTCGGTCCATGCATGCTTTGATTGATGAGCACGAAATGGCTTTACATATCCTCTGTACCACTTGGATGGAGGCTGGAAGGCAAATCCATCCGGAGGGGCTGTATCCGGCAACCTATCGTCAAAGCGCGTAGTCCACGGAACTTCAATATTCCGCAAGGAGGCAACGCATGGAACAGAAGTAATCCCATTAAGACTAGGCGCGCCAATGTGCATACGCCAGCGCGTCTTCTCCACCAGTATCGAGTGGCCAGTGCTATGCGTCCTAACGTTCCGACCTTCTAGGTAGCGAGTAAAGAGCACCACTGACTCGTCGGCAGCGTGCAGTTCGGCCGCTATCGATGCATATCCGCTCGGCCAATCCTGCCCGTCATCTCGGCTGAGCATCTGCTCGAAGCCCCATGCATCTAGACGCCGATCCGCGTTTGGCACGACAACCCTCAGACGGTTTCGCAACAGCTGCAGTGGAGTTCGCACGGCGGGCTCATTGAAAGCGGCAACTACGGGAGCGATGTAGAGGCTTTGAAGCTTTTGCCATAGGTGCCGGGTTGACACCACCTTCGCGTCATACTTGACAGTAAACTTGGTGAGTTGCTCCAGGGACCTCCTCAACGCAGCCGCCTCTGTCTCGGTGCAGTGGCGAGCATCACGAAAAGGAGCGAGCAGCTCAGGGTCAATCAGGACGTTCATAGGGCTCATCCTCCGAAGAGTGCGCCACTTCTGGAAGCTGGCCCTCCACATCGGCATCCTTCCCGAGGCCTGCGACATATATGACCTCCTCCATCAACTGAGCTTGACCCATAAAATCTTTCGGCCAGGTCTCGAGGTCGCCATTCTTGTGCAGGTGGGATGCAGCAACCCTGCTAACTCCGTCAATCTGCTCTACCTCCACAATCGACACGAAACGGCCAAGCCACGACTCCATAGGGGAGTCGGGGTTGGCTTGAGCAATAAGATACCGCAGTCTCCTCACCAGGTGATCGCTGTGAGTTTCTACTATTACTTGCCTTTTCCCGATTGCCAAGGCTACAAACCAGTCCGCCAACATTGCTTGCAGCTTTGGGTGAAGGTGCGCCTCAGGTTCCTCAAACGCACACACTGAGAAGTTGGCTCGCATGAAAGTCAACTGTCGATCCTTCGCAGAGAAAAGCGTAGGGTCTCCAACAAGCCCCATCTCAACGATCGGCAACAAGTATGTAAGGCCACGCCCAACGTGCTGCAGGGTGGCGTTACCGAACAAGAGCCTAAAACCGAGGTCGCCAATCTTCTGAATGGAGAGCGGGGCACTGATGCCCAGCTCGCGCAAGACATGACCCACTGCCTCCTGAAGTGTGGAGACCACTGGCGTCGGGATTTCGTGCAGCGCGGCAGAGCTTGGAGGATTGTACAAGACCCTCTTATCCTGACTCGCGTGAAGGAGCTGCGCAGCCAGCTCACCAGATACGCCAACACCTTCCGGCGCGACAGATGCAGACCGATAAATTGCTGGCTGAATATCGCGTGTCGATGAAAGATAGTTGAGGCCTCTCAGAATGCTCTGCAGATCATCGAGAGGCTGCAAGAAGACTGCCTTGAAACCATTCACCCACGCACGCTGCCTATCACGCGGCCCAATGTTCCTCGTATTAATCGAAATGTACGGAATGAAGTGATCAAGGTTAACCTGGATGCTCTTTCCAACCTCGCCATTACAGCTGACCTCGTAGGCTCCATCATCCATTAGCTCGAATGCGAAGATCAACCATGGCACAACGGCACTGTTCGCATAGGACGCCAACTCAATGTGAGTAAGTGATAGCTTTCCTGACACTTGCGAGAATTGCAGGCTGATACTCGTGACTGCTTCGACGGTCGACTCTGTAGGAAACTGGTGAAGCCATCCGCCACCAATCCGTTCAGCAGCAACTGAAAGTGGCCCCTCTCCCATCTCCTCTAGAACGGCCCCCGTCTCTATGTCGGAAACCCAACTGATCTGGAATCGCGGACCAATGAAGTCTTCACCGTCCGGCCAGCCATAAGTCAGCTCTCGCAATGAGTTGGCATCCACCGCCCCAGCGAGGTGAAGCGGCACCTCCACGCGCGGGAAGTGCAGGGTCTGCTGCAACAGAAGCAGGGCCTGAACAATAGTGCTCTTGCCGCCATTATTGGGTCCGACAAGAACCGTGAGCGGACTAAGCATAACCCGCGTTTCCGCTCCGTGACTCTTGAATCTTTCGACGGAGATCTCCGTCAGACGAGCATTTGACATTTCTTCCTCGTCGGCATCGGCCGATTGACTGGCGGTTTAACCATGATGCGAAGCTCTAGCAGGGCGGCCTCCTATTGGCGATAGACGCCGACCAGCCATGCGAGCCTGGCAACCGTGGCGCTCCCTTCAGCAGGAGCCTCCGGCGGTATATCTCACGCAAAATTGTGGATCTAGGTTATCCGATGACAAGAGCACAGGCGACTAGGGTGAATTGCGCCCCACACACACGTGCCTACTTGAGGAGCCTTGCAGCTGGGTTGTCCTCCACAGCACCCGCCTGGAAGTAGCCTATGACACTTGCCACCGACCGGTGCTCAGTCATAGCCATCACCGCTGGCAACGGAACCCCTTGCTTGCCCGCCTCTGTTACGAACCCTGATCTCAGGCTATGCGCCCCAAAGTCCCCCTCTAACCCTGCCAGGCTAGCCCGCCGTTTGACGATGGCGGCTACAGACCCTGGAAGCAGGGCAGGGCCCACCCGCCCCTTCCAGATTCGTCGGAAGATTGCCCCCTCATGGATATCTGCCGCCTCCAGCCAGATCGCTAACGCTTCAGCACTGCGGCCGAGGATGGGCTTGTCCGGCGTCGAGTCCGCCTTGACTCCGCACTGCTGCGTCTTTGAGTACTCCAGCCGATAGATGTAGCCGTCCTCACCGACCTTGCGAAGGTCTCGCATGTCTGCGGCAGCGATCTCACTCCGCCGGCGCCCGCCGCTGGCAAACCCAAAGCAGAGCAGGGCACGGTCACGCAGGCCTTCTAGGGAGTCCTCGCAGGTGGCCAGCATGGCCTCCAGCTCTGGCCGCGTGATGGCGGTCTTCTTGGTTGGCCGCTCACCGCGCTTGACGGAGGCGCGGCGGGCACGGCTGAGCAAGGTCCGCACGCTCGATAACTCGCAGGGATTGACCAGACGCTTGAGCTTGTGCGCGGTGGACAACACGGCCACGCGCTGAACAACCGTCGACAGCTTCAGCGGCCCGATCTTCGCCTTCAGCCCAGCGGCGACCAAGGCCTGATCCAGCACCGGCGGCAGTTCGTTGATTAGGCCGGTTTTGCTCCTGCGCTGGATATGGTCGACCAGAAACTGGATCAAAACGGCCTCGCTGACCGGCAGCGCCAGCTCGATGCCATAACGCCCCTGATGCCAGCCCGCCCAGTAGCGCAGCGCAGTCGCATAGCTGCGGGTGGTGTTCGCCGCGGCTGCCTCGGCGAGCAATTCGCGCACAGCATCGGCGGCCTGCTGAGCCAGTTGCTGCGGCAGGACCAGATGAGTGGCGGTCTCCGGCAAGGTCGAAGTAGTGGAATTGCGCTTCATAGTATGTAATGTACGCTATGAAACACGGCTCCTACTAGTGATAATCATCACTTATCGCGAGTACGTTACCAGCAGAGTAGGGCGTCAGTACTGGAGACTTCGCATGGCCCGCGGCATCACCGAATCCGACGTCCACACCGCCGCCGACGAGCTGGTGGCCAAGGGCGAGCGCCCGACCGTTGAGCGGATCCGGGCTCACCTGGGGACCGGCTCGCCGAACACCGTGACTCGCTGGCTGGAAACGTGGTGGAACCAACTCGGTACGCGCCTGCAGCCAGCGCGGCCGGACCTGGACGATGCGCCAGCGGTGTTGGCGGAACTCGCCGGGCAATGGTGGGAGTTGGCGTTGAAGCATGCACGGGAGGTCGCCCATCGAGAGCTTGCAGAGGCTAAGCAGTCGTTGGCCGCCCAGCGTGATGCACAGGAGGCAGAATCCCGGCTTATAGCTGACGAGCTGACGCAAGTCCGTTCAGAGCGTGACGCTGCAATCACTGGCGAGAGGATCGCATCGACACAAGCTGCAGAGCTGCAGCAGCTGGTTGACCAGCTCCGTCTGCAGATCTCAGAACTCGCAGAGCAGCGAGACCTCGAGCTTAGAAGAGCCGATCGAACTGAGGAAGCGAGACAGCAACTTGACGTCCGGCTTCATGAAGCCCTAGAGACGGCGAAATCTGAGCGGGAAGACTGGACCGAGTACGTCAGATCTGTCGAGAATCGGACACTGAGCGACGTCGATCGAGCACGTCAGGAGGTCAAGGAACTCCAAGCGCAGCTAAGCAAGGCCTCCGAACACCACAGGGCCCTTGAAAACCAGCTACGCCAGGATATCCAAGCCGCCCAGTCGGCGGCAGCTACGGCCACCCAGTCTGCGGACATCCTGCGCGGCAGATGTGACGCTCTCGAGGGGCAAATTTCGAGCCTTCGAGATCTGCCGACGCAGCTAGAGGCGGCACTCAAACGATCCGAAGAATCTCGCATAGCTACTGATGTTCAGCCCAAACGAAAACGTTCGAAACAGTGAAAATATGGCTAACAGGCGCCCTCAGGGAAGCCCTAGCGTGTGGGGGAAACGTCTCAGATCTGTCGAACAGATAGCGGCTTTCGTTTCCGTACAGGAAGCTGGACCGTCTTGGGCGTGCCGAGCTCCGCCGCTATAGTTGAACTACAAGAAAATTACCCCAGTAGACGACCATGAACCTCTTGCAAGAAATGCTCCGCGCGTTCGTCCAAGGCGCAAGAGAAACGCCCGCCGGATTCTTCTCGCCGATCTTTGGGATATGGCGAATCATGACTACCCAGACCGACCGAGCAATTGCCCGACATCAGCGCTGAACGCTCTCCAGTGCAGTAACGGCATAGTCAGGATTCGCCCTGAAACTCCACACATGCGGCGTTCAGAACGCGGCAGGGGTCCGACGCCAGCATTTTGGATGGGGTTCCACCATCGAGCATCGCGTGCGGCGACAGAAACCACTCGACTTCTCCCCAATAGGTGCTTCGCCGCAGTCCGCTTGGCTCATGCTCAAAAGGACCGAACTCACGCAGCACAGCCAGAATCTCGGCCAGGTGGTCCACAGGCTGGCCGCTCGGCAGGAACTGCCAGGTCGGGTAGCGGTAACTGGGCGACGGATTGGTGACGTAGACCCCGAGCAACTTGCCAGCGCGGCGCAACTGGCTGATCAGGCGGCCACCGTTCGGAGCATGAGAGCCAAGCCCCTGACTGACCTGTGCTGCAGTGAGCCATTGCTCAGCAAGTGCTTGGCGCGCGTCAGCCGCATCTCGGAGGATCCGTTGAGCGGGCGTAAAGGTGTCGAAGTGCATTCAGCCGCCTCGCACTATGGAGACCACACAGGACACGAGTCTAGCAAGTCGGAAGATTGTGGGCGATCTGTGGGGAAAACGTCCCAAGCCTCGCGAATAGGACACGCCCGCGGATCTGTATTTTTGGCCGGTGGGTGTGGCAGGCACCGAGGGCAGGGCGGGGTAGCCGAGAATGGGGAGCGGCATGCTCCCCATTTGGAATTCAAGCCTGGTCGTCAACTGGCGCAGTTGGCCCGTTGTTCTTAACAGCCTGAATTCCTGCCTCGCGGGCTTGGGTGGAAGAGTAGGTCTCACTGGTACCAATGCGCTCGCCATTAGCGGCCTTGAGGTTGAACATAGGCTGGCCGTTTGCCGCGTTCTTGCGCTCATAGCGCGAATCGTCAGGAGAGTTCACCTTGACTGAAGCAATTCCAGTCAGTGCCCCCTGCTTGGAGGCATACAATTCACTGGTGAGGATGATCTCGTTATTGCCGGCCTTAAGGACAAAGCGGTACTGCGTTCCCGAACGACTCAGAACATATCGAGCTGCCATGCAAGTTCCCCTAGCTGCGCCTGGATTGGCCAAGCGAATCTGTCAGAGGAAATCCTGAGTGTCTATCAGGGAAAGCCGCACCTCGACGAAAGATCGGCAGCATCCGGCAAAAACCGAAGCCATATCGACATTTACATCGCCCTGACAAACATAAGATACGTTATGCGAAGTAACGCATTGATTGTATTATATTTTTTGAGTGCGACCCGATACTACATCGAGTCGTCAACCTCCTCAATACCTGGCGCTGCCCAGGACGCACGTAGCACGAACCGCATGGGCATCATCATCAGCGCGGCCGGGCCACGCCTAGTGGCCGTCTGAAAGGCGAGCTAAAAGCGTGGGGGAAACATCCCGAATTGCCTGGCCAAGGTTCAGCCCAAGGATCACGGTTCACCAGCGGCCATCATCGCTAGAAGACGAGAATTCTTGCTTGGCCACGGCCATGACCAGATCCGGGTCCAGAACAAGTACCTCTGATGGCTTCGCGCCGGACAATAGAGCATGCGGAGCGACCAGCCACTCGATTTCCTCCCACCCAGACGTAGGTTCGCCGCTTGAAACGCCATATGGCTCAAGCAGTAGCGCCAACACTGCAGAGAGGCCAGCCCAAGGTGTCCCAGCAGGGTCGAGCTGCCACTGTGGAAAGAGATAGAGCTTCCGTTCTGCGATCCATACGCGCAAAACGCTGTCAGATTGAAGGCAGTGCTTCAGGGGCCGGCCCGGGAGGGCAGCCGGGCTCAGCAACGCTTCGAAAGTGTCCGCATCGAGCCAATCTGTCGCGACATCAGCTGCTTGCCGCAAGAATGCCACGGCTCGCCACTCAGGTAACCTGTGGGGGAAACGTCTCAATCCATCTGACCAGTCAGGTCGAGGGGGGCCCACAAGCGCAGCTAGCCGTCGGCAGCGCGTGTTACGGTGCAGTACCGATACACCTGATCCACCATTGGGCGAGGTGACGACCATGAATCTGATGATTGCCATGCTCCGCGGATTCGTCCAGGGCGCCAGGGAAACCCCGGCCGGGTTCTTCTCTCCGATAACTGGCCTGTGGCGGATCATGTCTACTCAGACAGATCGGGCCATCCACAGGCACCGGCGGAAAGCGCTTCGTTGAGGACGGACAGGCCTTCGATAACGTAAGAGGCTCCTTAAACAGCGAGCTCAACTGGTCCTGTAACGGTAGAAATCTGTGCAACGGGCCAATCTACAGCCAGAAATCTCTGCATGGGTTCACGGCGAGCCAGTACTGTCTGCCTGAAGGGGCAGAATCTCTGCCTGATCAGGGCAGAATTGTCTGTCGACGAACACAGCTCGCGGCCTTCGGGTGTGATCAGGCGATCACCGAGGAAAACCGGCCCCAGGGCCAGTCAAGTCGATACGGTGGTGCAGGTCGAACTCAATCATGCCGCGATCTCATCCTTGGCCGGGGACTGAGGGCGCAGGCAAGAGCCGAGCCAGAGGCCCAGCCATTGCCACGCCGAGGACACGAACGCCACCACAGCCCGATACAGCATTTCGCATAATGTATATTATGTTCTAGCTGCTGCGGGGATGGCTGGCACGCCGCTTGCCTCGTCCCCTGATCCCACTGCGGCATGGAGCCTGATTGTGCGTGATCGGAACCTGACCGGCCCTTGGGCCGGTTTTTCGTTTAAGGCTGGTCGACTGGTCACGCCCGAAGGCCGCGAACTGGAACCGCAGGATCTGGCCTGGCTGTCGCTCACTGCTGCACAGGCTCAGGAATGGCGTCGCATGATGGGCGAACTTCGCGGGGATCCTCGATCGGGACACCCTCGAAACCGTTGCAGCACTAAGGCTGCAAGAAAAGGCTTTCCTGCAGTGCCGGCTGAAGTGATCGAGGTGGCCGCCCTGATGGCTCGCCGTCAAGAACGGTTGTCCAGGGTGATGGCTGGCCCTGACGCCGAACCACCAGCGGCAGTCCTCCCGGTACCGGGGCCGAAACGCCGCCAGCGCGTGTGAGGCGTTTGCGTAGGGGCGCTGCCCCTACACCCCCGTTCATTGCTCCCGGCAGCGCTGCCAGCCACCAGCAGGCGACGAAACTTGCGCCCAGCCGTTGGGGAGCTTGCGGAAAGCTTGGCCGCCGATGCAGGCGAACCCGGAGCGCTTGGAAGCTTCGGAGCCAAGAGACGGCAGGCCGATCACGCTGTCGGAAGGTCCGGGCCGACCGGCACGATGCGCCTCATCGGAAAGTGTGCGGGCCTCAAGGCGCTCGCAGTACGCCTTCATGCCCGGGTGGGGGTGATTAGGCCACGCCAATTCCTGACAGTTGAAGGGCGTGGTGGTCTTAGACATTGAGTTATGAGCAGCCTTGGGTGCAGCAGCCAATGGCTTTGGTCTCGGCCCGACTGCCGATTGAAGCTGCGCGGTGGCGGCTGGCGACAGCGCCAACAACACAACACAAACGACGAAACGGATATCCATACCCTACTCCTAAGTGGCAATGCCGATCCCTGCGCAGGCTACCACGGCGCCCAGAACCGCCAAATGTCCCACGTAATAGCCATAGAACAGCCTACCGGAACGCGGCACTTGGACACTGAGATGGCCCAGCCGTAATGCTGGGATAGCGAGCAATGCCCAGGCATTGCCGTTGTACAGGCAGACGAGGCCCATGCAGAACCACACCGGCCACGGATGCCTGCCCTGCCCTCGGTACCAATACCAGCCCGCCAGAACGAGCCAGACGCCCGGCCACGCGTAGTCCAGCACCATAGGGGCCACAACAGCGAGGAGGATCACCAACACCCACTGCCGCCGTTGAATTGCCCAAACGACGCCGGCCGCAGCTGCGAATGTAAGAAGCACGTTCAATGGCAGCCATTCGTCGAACGCCAGCACGGCGGCCGGAGTGGCGACCGCACCCCACAGCAGCAAACGCCGTCCGGACTTCGCTGCTTCAATGCCGGGTTGCGCGAGGTTGTACGCCATCACCAGGGCGAACACGGGAAACGCCACCCGGCCCAGCTCAGACACGACGGGCACATAGCCAAGCCCAAACACTTTCAGCACGTGGTCGCCCGTCATCAGTACCAGAGCGAGCCATTTCAACAGTTCGCGTCCTCCACTGGTCATAGCCGATTCTCCCCCATTGGGGTCGTCATTGCTCACCTGCGCGTGCGGCTTTGACCTTATGAATGAGTCAGCTTCCGCCTTGCAGAGGCAGCCCCACCCCACTGCTGCGGCGTACTTACAGGCCTACCTCAACTGGTGCGGTGAGCAAAGACGTACAAGTCGGCTGATCGTAACTCCAGGGGCGCACATTGATCCCAGCAGGATTTCCAGCCTTGTGGACCTCCCTCCTGGTCTGGCGCTACGCCAGGCCAGGAGGGTCTGCAACCCTAAAAGATACAGACTCACGACACACCTAGACCAGCAATCACCACCAGCAGGCGCAGACACAGCACGACGTGCAAGCCATGCAGACCTTGAGGACGACTCAGGCCCAATCCTCCGTCACATTGACCAGAATGCCGCCAAAGGTTCCCGACGAGATCGATCAGATCAGGCCTTTAGCCATCAAAGTGAGCGAGTCACCGGAGCTCGAGATCAACCAGCTCCGGATGGATGGAGCAGCTACGCCGCGACGAGGCCAGGTGGGCGCTATCGAATGATTCACCCCAACTATTTGAGCTTTGTAGATGAAATCTTGAACAAATTCAGCCACTTCAGCGAGCAACAGATCGACAACGGGAAGCTTGATCCACGAGTGAGGCTGGCGGTGCTCGCCCAGGGCTACGCGGAAGGCATCTTTCTCTCGAGGCATGAGGCAACTTGAGCGAGCTTGTGGAGCGCTATAGATCGCCCAGCCCCATTGCACTTTTGGATACGGGCCATCCACACGAATTGCGTATGGCGTTCGGATAGCACACTCTCCAACTGACGCATCGCCCGCCCCCTTCTCTAAGTTCCTGACGTGCAGCAGCCCTGCGCAATGCTGGCTTGGTCTCGAGCGGTGCCGCAGCCAATCCTTGCTTCGAGCCTCGCCTCCATCAAGAGGCGGGGCCGGCCTGTAGGACGATCATCGGGAGCTGGGAAGGCAGCCCCTGCCCCCAAAAAAACATTGAAAGCACCGATTGAACTGCAGCGGCGCAGAATACCCACACTTACCACTTCTTCCCCATACGCTTCGCTGTGCTCAGCGCTGGTCATGCAGGCATCGCCACAAAGCGACGCAATCAAATCTTCCCAGCTGAACTCAGCGCGAACGGAATCTTCTCTGAAGCGCAGATCTGGCCTAACGCCATCTCCAGCGAACCAGGCTTATCCAACGTTTTCAGCGTCACCGCTATCCCACCTTTGATACCAAGCTTCCTCTGCGCCACTTCGGAGAGCAGCAGCTGGAGCTTAGTACCCAGCAGGGACACTTCCTCCAACCCGCCATAGCATGGCTCCAGACCGCCGCCAACCTCAAGATGGGCATGATCCATGCCTAACTTCTTATCTTGATCGTCATACTTCTTAGCATTCTGAATTATGACGTAGCGGGACGGATCGGTTGGGCTATCTGCCAATCCGACCACGATGCAGTAGTCATCTTCCTCTACGGAAACCACTTCTGCAGTGAACTCATACATCGCCTGATCCTCATTATTGTCCGCCAGTCGTCCAGCGCCTAGTTTGGCCACCCTCCCGCCACTGGTATCTTACCGTGGCACCCGTCTCTTGAGCAGCGCGATTCATGTACCCCTTGCAAGAAGGGCAAGGGGGCCGCTCACCAGTGATGGTCATTGTGTCGCCTCTTCTGAGCGGCGTATGAGTTACAGCGCGAGCTTCAGTATGTGATGCCAGCGTATTGCGGGGGAAGCCTAGCGCCTTCTCCGCAGGCGTCATGTTGCCGCTTACCAGTCTTTCATGGCTGATTATTTGCCCGTCCGCTCCTCTTACCATCACGTTTGCGTTGTGATGTCCGCGCACAACCCCCTTGGGCCCAAGCCTTTTGACTACGCCTTTTGCTGCAGTTCCATAGCCACCACCTGGCGCCGCAAGTCCGATACCAAATGATATAGCTGAAATTACTTTTGTTTCTGTGGTTTCACAAGGATCTAGAAGTGTCTTTCCTGTCTCAACCGCATCATAGATCGATAGGGCAATTTCTATCCCAGCCCATATCAGCGGCAGCACGACAAACCAAGCGATATGCCCCGAAGGATCGCTGTAACTGATCGGGTTACCCAGAGCGTAGGCGTAGAAGTTCACATCCCCTGACGCGAAGCCATAGGAATCTTCGCTGATGAACCGGCCCATGTCCGGGCTGTAGTAGCGCGCGCGATAGTAGTAGAGCCCGCTTTCGTCCTGCTCCCGCCCTGTGTAGCGGTAGGGGTTGTTGGAGTTCCCTGCAGAAGCCTGCAACTGCCCATAGGGCGTGTAGTCGTAGCGCTGCAGCAGCTCGCCGGCCCCATTGGTCAGGCCCCGCGTACTGCCCAGGTGGTCGGTCAGATAGTAGGCCCTCCCGCCCGCGTCATTGCGGGCGAAGCGCTGATCAACGCCGAGGCCAGTCAGTATCGGGTTGACCGTGCTTCCGACTGTCTCCTGCACGGCATTCTGGCCGTCATACAGGTACTGGGTGGTGATACCCGCTTCGGTACGAACGACACGTCTGCCCAGCGGGTCATAGCCGAATGTGGCCACAATGCTGGCCCCTTCCCGTATCTCCACCAGCTGGTTGCGCACGTTCCACACGTAGCTGCGGACGCCATCGCTTGTGAGATTGCCGTTGTCGTCGTAGCTCAGCGTGCGGCCATTGTGCGTCAGCTGGCGGTTCGCATCATCGAAGCTGCTCGCGCCTGTAGTCGCGGCAGGCAGGGTCTGACTTGCAAAGCTGCCGCTCTGGTTGATGATCTGGCCGTTGCTGTCATATCCGAAGCCCAAGGTGCCGATCGCCTGTTGACCAGGCTTCTGCCACGCCAGGCCTGTGAGCTGGTTGCCGGCGTCATAGCTCTGGGCTACTTCGATGCCGTTGGGCAGGGTCAGATTGCTCAGACGGTCAGCGCCGTCGTAGGTAAACTGGACCGATTCCACGCCCTGATCAAGCTGACGAAGACGGTCAGCTGCGTCATAGGTGTAGCTGACTTTGGCCTGTGCCGCCGCGCGCATTTCTGTGCGTCGGCCTACGAGGTCATGGGCATATCCCACTGTCCCCTGAGGGCTGGACTCGGCGATCAGCGCGTCAGATTCATCGTAGTCCCAGCTCAGCGCACCAACCGCACCGGTATCGGTGAGCGTGCGGATTCGATTGCCGGCATCGTAGGAATAAGTAGCTGTGGATCCGTCAGGGAAGGTGGTTGTCTTCGGTCGTCCCAGCACGTCATACGTGTTGGTGACGCTGCGCTGCATGCGATCGGTGTAGCTGGTGACACGATCGGACAGGTCGTAGGTCCACTGCTCCACCTTGCCTGAGGCATCGGTTCGCGTCAGCGGACGATCGCGACTGTCATAGGTGTAGGTGATGCCGTTGCCGTTGGGCAGCAGCACGGCATCAACGTTCCCGTTGGCGTCGTAGCCGTACTCAACCCCTGCTCCGTGCGCATCCAGCAGCTTCCTGACACGCCCCATGATGTCGTACTCGCGGCGCACGACATTACCCAGTGGGTCTTCGGTCGCGATCAAACGCCCCAGAGAATCAAAACGATAGCTGGTACGCCGGCCTAGAGGATCAGTGACGCCGACAAGATCGTATCCGTCGTAATGGAGCTGCAGGGTCCTTTGCAGCGGATCGGTCGCGCTTACCATCTGGCCTGCTGCGTTGCAGCGATAAGTCGCAGTACGGTTGAGCGGATCGGTTACCGAACTGAGGCAACGGTTGTGGTAGCCCAGCTTAGTCACGCGGTTCAATGGATCAGTGATGGTCGTCAAATCACCATCAGCGTTGTACGCCATGCTGACCGTGCGCGCCTTACTGGTGCCGGCCAGCGCGGTGATCTGCGTGGTTTGGCCATCGTTGTTGTAGGTGTACTCCGTCTTCCGCCCCAACGGATCTGTGCTACGAATCAACTGGCCATTGCTGTTGCGCTCGTAGGTGACGGTCTGCGCATCGGCGGTCCCATAGGCAAACGTTTCCGATGCCGGGTACGGCGTCCCCTGGGCGAATACGATCCTGCGCTTGCTGCCGTCAACCTCGGTAACCAGGGTGCCGGTCACACCATTGTCGACATGAGCGTAGTTCACGTTGATCTCGCCGCCATCGGCCTGGATCTGCTTGATCACCCGGCCAGTCGAAACACCGTTGACCACCTCGAACTGATTCAGTAGCAGGCGATGCCCACGCTGGTTGGTGATCGATTCAATTCGGTGCTGTACGACACTCCCGTTCTGTATGCGGGTCTGGAAGGTGTATTGACGGGAGGTAGCATCTGGATAGGTTGCCCTTGAGAGCAGCCCATTGCTGTCGTAGGTATAAGACCATTCCCTACCGGTGTGGTCCCGCAGCGATTTGATGCGATTGCTGCCGTCGTAGGCAATGGTGACGGAACGCCCGCTGGGCGAGGTGATTTCCGACACCAGGCCTGCGTTGTAGAGAAGCGACGTCCGATTACCGTGACGGTCCTCAATCCAGCGCACGCGGATGTCGTTCCAGCTTGAGAACTGCATGCGTGAGCCATCACGAAGCGTAAGCAGGAACGCGCGTCCCCAAGGCTGGGTTGGGTCCGAATCATAAACCGTCTTTATCAGTGCGCCGGCGAAGCGTGTATTGGAGCCGGCTTGGCGCCACTCCCCCTGATTGCCAGTGCCGGAGATTCTATCGAACCGAACTGCCGAGCCATTGGGCTGCACCAACTCCAGCACGTCGTAATTGGCGGTATTGGGACGATTGAGGGTGTAGCCCCAGTTCCACGACATGCCGATGCCGAACACACCGCGCTTGAGGTCGTTCGGCCGGTAATTGCGCCCCACCGTGATGGGCACCACATCATCGATGGCTACATCGGTTTCCGCGTGTGTGAACTCACCGGTCTTCAGATCAATGGGATCGCCAGCCACGGCCGCGTCACCGCTACACCCACATTGACCGGAGTTGTCAGGGGCCAACCCAAGCTCACTGGCTCCATTGCCACCCGGGACGCTGTACATGCCCCCCATCGTCTCGTGCAGAGCCACGCCCTGTTCGGGCACAAAGTGGCGCCCATCATTGGATACCGTGCCGCGCCCATACACCCGCCAGCCATCCGTCGGATCGTAGATCCAGAAGTCGGCTTCAGTGCCCTTCTTGTAGCTGTCGTAGTTTGGGTAGTAGACGCGGATACCATTGCGGACATTGGGATCCAGGCCTCGCACCTGGGCGGCGCCAGGCTCCACCGTGAACGCCATAGGGTGGTTTTCCATCACCGGGAACGGCGCCCTGTTGACCGGCGTCGGAACGATGGCGATTTCGTTGACCAGTCGCCCCTTGCGATCATGGATGACCGTGCCTTTGGGGATGTGCAACTCCAGCCCAGGGATGTCTGGATGGCTGACAATCAGGTCTTGCCTCAGCGGCGAGGCAATTCGCACCTTGTCGCGTGCACTGATCTTGGGCAGATGCATCAGGTACGGCAGCTCGTTCAGCTGCCCAGCCTTGACCTCTACACCAACTACGAACTGTCCATACTGATCATCGCCGACATTGGCTGTGCTTCCGTCGACGTACAATTCCTGATGGCCCGTGGGCAAGTCAAACAACGCGAACCAGCCGTCAGCATTGGTTCGGGTCGAGATACTACCAACGCTGACTTCCACGTTTGCAACCGGCATCTGGTCCACTCGAACTACCCGGCCGCGCAGGGCAGTCACCTTGTAGCGTGCTGCCATCGCGGCTGAGTACGCGGCAGGCTCGACACGCTTGTCCCCGCCATAGATCCGCCAGCGGTTATCGGTGTTGTCGCGCCCCGGATACCAGACACCGCTCTCGACCACGCCACGCGCGCGGCAAGGTTGGTAGCCGTTGGCCGCCTGCTCGCAGTTGGCTTGGTTCCCCGCCTGACCAGTAGTGACCCGCTCACCTGCTGGCTCCACATCGGTACCGCCCTGATCAACCGTACCTCCTGAGGCATCGAGGGCAGCGGTTCCAAAATCGAGCGCCACCAACGGCTGCGCCTTGCCCTCCGTGGTACGCACACCATCGATCATCAAGGTGTAGTGTGAAGCAGGGAACAGCGACCGCTTCGGTGACACAAACAGGAGCCGGCCGCCTTCGACCGGCATCACCTCGATGGGGGTAGATCCGCCAGGACCAATCAGAGTGACCGACGTCGCGGAGAAGTCGGCCATGTTGATGGGCTGGGTGAAGCGCACTGACAAACGCTGTGAGGGCAATACGTCCCTGCTGCCTTGGGCGGGAATCGATCCCCCCAGCCCCGCCTGCTGACGATCCTGATGTGCAAGCGCGTTGGAGAATCGCCCATCCTGCTGGCTGTAGATCAGTTCAGCATTCTGCTGAGTGCCACGTCGATCAACGCCCCCAGCAAGGCGCACCCGACCATCACTTAGCAGCAGTGCGGCGTGCCCGCGGCGCGCGATGCTGGTTTCATCACCGAGAGCGAGCGTACGGTTGCTGCGCTCGTTCCACAGCTCGGCAGGCATCCCCTCAACACCGGTATCTCCGCCGGCGAACAGCACGCTGCCGTCTGTAAGCACCGTTGCCGTGTGACCCGCGCGTGGCGACAGCGTCAGCTCATCAGCTGGCGCGAGCTCATCTTTTACAGGGTCATACCAGAGCCCGTCACGGTGCAGGGTTCCGTTGTTGTCGGTCCCTCCCCAGACAAGAACCCGACCACTGGGAAGCAGTGTCAAGCTCGGATTGAGCCGCACTGCGGGCAGGACAGTGGCCTTGGCCGCTCCCCTTGGACTGCCTTCCCCTTTCAGAAGCCGGGTTCCAGCAGCATTCAACGTCAACCAACGCCCATCATTGAGCTGTGTTCGCTGCTCCCGTCCCGGCAACGGCTGCCATACGTCACTGGCACTTGCATCCGCTGCACGTGCTTGTGCGGGGGGCAGCAGGCCTGCATCAAGATGCCAGAGCGAACTGGCCATTGACAGTGCACCCAGTAGCAACCCAGTGATGAACACCTTGGGCCGACCTGTCCTGACTGCCCGGACCTTGGAGATTCCATTCTTCATAGTCGTTGATCTCTTCGCTGCTGCGCTCAGGGCGAGTTCGAGACGGAAACGGTCGCGTTGGCGGACCTTCCGAGATCCGGATCCGCCAGGATCCAGTACGTTCCCGTCTCCGGCAACGTAAGGTTCAGGCTTGAGGCGGTCGTCGGCCCGGTCGTTCCTATCGCATATCCGCGGCGCCGATCACTGGGCTTGAAAATCTGATAGACGACGCGACCTCCGGCGGGCTGCGTGGCCTGCCCTGCCACCTGCAGCGTGACCTTTTCGCCCTGCGCACCCGCAAAGGTCAGCAGGCCATCCTGACCGCGACGCGACAACGCGAGAGGAGCACCAACCCCGCGTTGCAGGGCGATCCCAATGTTGGACGACAACGTTGCACTGAACTGCATCGTCTGTCCTGGCGCCACTGCCTGGACCAGGATGCTGTAGTCCCCGGCCACGGTGTTGTAGAAATCGATATCGCAGCCCCCGTCGCTGACATAGCAGTACGACGTGTCAGCAATGCTGGCGCCACTGGGAGAGTACGCGTACACACGGACGTGATTCCCTTCGCTGAGGGTCAGGCCACTGATGGCGAACCCGAGGTTCCCCCCCGCCGTTGCCTGGAATCGGAAATGCGCCGACTGACCCTGTTGGCTAGAGGCAAACTGGGTATCCGGGCCATCCACAACCAGCGGGTTCAATCCGCCGGTGGACAAGGTAACCTGCCCATTGGTAGTGGCACCGTTGTCTGGATCTGCCCAGACCCAGTACGTTCCAGACTCTGGCAGAACCAGATTGATCGACCCTCCCGATGTCGGCGTGATGACGCCGACCTCGTAGGTGCGACGCCGATCACTGGGCTTGTATATCCGATATCGAACCGTCTTCGCCGATGGCGTGGTGGATTGCCCGGCAACAAGCAGGGCTACCGACTCCCCTGCAGTCCCGGTGAAGGTCATTACTGCATCCTTGCCACGACGATCCAATTGCAGATTCAGTGAAACATCCCGAGCGAGTGCAGGGCTGATGCTGCTGCTCAACCCTGCCTTGAACTGCATGGTCTGTCCTGGCTCCGTCGCCGAGACGATGACGCTATATGTTCCGGAGGTAGGGTTATAGATATCAATGTCGCAGCCGCCATCAGCGACGTAGCAGTAAGAGACATCGCCCACGCTGTCGCCATTGGGGGCGTATGCGTAGATGCGCACATGGTTGTTGCTACTGACCGCTAAGTCGCTGATCCCGAAGCCCAGGTGCTGACCAGCTGCCACATTGAAGCGGAAATGGGCTGACTGTCCGGGATGAGCCGAAATGAACTGAGCCACTGCTCCATCGCGCTCCATACCACTGGCCGTTCCGGTGGAAAGTGTCACGTGCGAACGGGATGCTGCCCCCTTGACTGGATCAGCCCATATCCAATACGTACCCGTCTCCGGCAGTACCATGTTGATCGAACCGCCGGTCTGCGGACTGACCGAATGGATGTAGTAGCCGCTCCGCCGATCGCTCGGCTTGTAGACCCGATAGATCACCTGACGATCTCCGGGCACCGTTGTCTGCCCAGCCACCTGGAAGGCCAAGCTTTCCCCCTGCGTGCCGCTGAACGTGATCAGCCCATCCTGACCGCGGCGCGTCAGATCGAGTACCGCAGGAACATCGCGCTCCAGTGAAATACCCCTGCTGGACGAAAGCGTTGCATTGAACTGCATTGCTTGGTCGCCGTGCTCCGGAACGATCATGACACTGTAAGTACCCGCGGTCGGGTTGTAGATGTCGATGTCGCACCCTCCATCGGCAACATAGCAGTACGAGTCATCCTGGATGCTGCTGCCATTGGGTGCGTAGGCGTAGATCCGAACTTGCGTCCCACTGCTTACAACCAGATCGCTCAGGCCGAAGCCAAGATGCTGGCCAGCAACGGCATTGAATCTGAAGTAGACCGTCTGTCCAGGAAGGATGGTTTCCACAGGTACTGATCCGCCGCTCTGGGACAGGCCACTAGTGGTCCCCGAGGAAAGCGTGACCTGTGCGCTGGCGGTTGCGCCATTGTCAGGATCGGCCCATACCCAGTACGTGCCAGTCTCTGGCAGCGACATGTTCAACGAACCGCCGGCAAGTGGCGTGATCGAGCCGAAGAAGTATCCGGACCTTCGATCACTCGGCTTGTAAATGCGGTAACGCACGCTGTTGCCAGCGGGTGCGGTCGCTTGGCCTGCCACCTGCAGTGCCACGGTCTCACCCTGAGTGCCATTGAAGGTGAGCACCCCGTCCTGGCCGCGACGCGAAAGCGTCATCTGGCTTGGGCTGTCACGAATCAGTTCAGCCGGTGCACTACTGGACAGCGTCGCGGTAAATTGCATGCGCTGCCCTGGCACGGATGGCACCAGCACCACGCTATAGGTACCCGGAACCGGATTGAAGATGTCGATGTCACAACCGCCCCGCTCGACATAGCAATACGAATCATCCTGGAAGCTGTCCCCGTTGGGGGTATAGGCGTATATCCGGACATGCGTGCCATCAGAAACCGCCAGGTCACTGACGGCAAAGCCAAGATGCTGGCCCGCCGCCGCAGTGAAGCTGTAATGTGCGGATTGCGCGGGCTGATCTGCGACAAAGGCCGCCGCCGCACCATCCAGTACCATGCCACTGGTGGTGCCGGTGGACAGTGTGACCCTGGCACTCGCGGCTGCTCCAAATTCAGGATCAGCGTATACCCAGTACTCGCCACTCTCAGGCAGGCGAATATTCACTGCCCCGCCCGTTTCCGGAAGGATGCTGGCGATGTGATAGCCCGCCCTACGGTCGCTGGGCTTATAGACCCGATAAGCAACCGTCCTGGCTGCAGGTACGGTGGATTGACCCGAGATCTGGAAGGCCACGGTCTCACCAGCCATGCCGCTGAACGCCAGCAAGGCATCCTGGCCACGCCGATCCAGGCTCAGATTGAATGGTACATCCCGCGAAAGAGTGGAGCGCAGCGCTGACGAAAGCGTAGCCCGGAACTTCATCGTCTGAGTCGTACCCACCGGGCGCATGACGATGCTGTAGGTTCCACTCACAGGGTTGTAAAGTTGTACGTCGCAACCGCCATTGTTCACATAGCAATATGTTTCGTTGCCCACACTGGCACCGCTTGGCGCGTAGGCATATATCCGGACGTGCGTGCCATTGTTGACGCTCAGATGACTGACGCCAAAGCCAAGGTGCTTTCCTGCCACCGCATTGATGGTGAAGGACACGTCCTTGCCTGCAGCGCTTTGATATTCCCCTATGCTGCCGTCCTGCTCCATTTCACCCAGAACGCCCGCTTCCAGGGTCAGCGTTGACGTCGTAGTTGCACCGTGTTCCGGGTCAACAAAGACCTGGTACGTGCCGGCGACATTGGTGTCTATCAACAGGGTTTTCTCGCCCGCAGCGTAGCCGGAAGCGATGGTCGTGCCATCCGGACGAAGCGCCCGGAAGTACACGCCCGCTCCCATTGGCTCTGTGGTTTGCGCTGTGATCTTGAGAGCAATCACTTCGCTGGCAGATGCTGGAAAGACCAGGCGTGCATTCTGGCCGTGGCGAGGCAAGACCAGAGCAGTTGGTGTGCCACGTGTCATGTTCACCACAAGATCGCGGGACACGGTTGCGTTGAACGTCATGGTCTGGGTTGAATCCAGGGGCACGACTTCCACGCCATGAACGCCCGCTTCCAGCGACGACAGGTTCAGATCGCAACCGGAATTCGCCAGGTGACAGGTTGTGTTAGCCAACAGGACGCCATTGGGACGATACACATTCACAACCACGCCGCTGCCGTCCGCGATGATCAGGTTGCTGATACCAAGGCCCAGAGAATCCTCTTGGGATGCGTTGATCTGGAAATATGCAGCCTCCCCTGCCCGCGAAAGTGCGTGAGTTGAAGTGGCGCCATCAATGAAGGGACTTCCCTCACCGGCACTCAACAGTACTTCCGTTGCAACTGTTTCCCCGTATCCAGCGTCGATCACGACGTCATAGGTGCCGGTGGCTGGAAGGGCCAGGTTCATTACCATTCCACTTGCTACGGCTAGGGACTTCCAGAGGGTTCCATCTGGATGGTGAACCCGATAGTAGACATTGCGACCTGCGGGCAGGGTCGTCTGACCAGCAACCAAGAGTCCAAGCACCTCACCTGCCGTTCCGGTGAAGCTCAGCCTTGCATTCTGCCCAGGGCGCAAAAGGGAAATGGGCAACGGCGTGGCGCGCGCCAAAGTGTGCTGCGAGTCAGTGGACAACGCTGCCTGGAAGGCCAACAGGCGAGTGCCTGACGCTGCAGGTGCTATCAGAATTGCGTGCCTGCCCGTACTCAGGGCCGAGAGATTGAGGCTGCATCCGTTGTTGGCCTGCGTGCACTGCTGGAATCCAGCCTGCCCTCCATCAGGCCCCTGCACAGTCACTGTTGCCGAACCCCACGCTGGAGGACCGGTCTTCTCCGCCAAACCCAGCCCCAACGGCACTCCCTTGCGAGCGTCGAACACCAGTCGACGACTCTGTGCTGCAACGCTCGTACTTACCTCCTGCAGCGTGCCATCAACATCCAGGACGGCGGACCGCTCCAACTGCAGCTTCCATGCCAGCGGCCCCGCCTTGGGAGTCAGCACCAGCAGGTGAGTGCCCGCAGACTTCAATGCAGGCATGTGGAAACTTGGCGAGTTGGCCGAGACTGTGCCGGAGGCCAGGCGTTTGTTGCCGACTCCATAGAGAGCAAAGTTGAGCTCGCTGGCCAGTGCGGAAAATTGGGCGCTGATGTAGTCCCCGCCCTGCGCATCGAACAGGATGGCAACGCCTTGACCGGCGGCAGTCGTCGAAAGATCGTTGAGTTGGCCATCAACAGCCAGTCGTTTCACAGCTCCAATCGTCGACTCGTCGATTCCCGGCGGTACAACGAGTACGTCGTCCGTACTCACTGCGCTTCCATACGGTGTGGTGACCCGGACTCTGCCGCTGCTCGCGCCACTTGGAACCGGGGCCTGAAGTGCGGTGTTGCTAGCCTGTTCCAGGGACAGTGGGGCCATGCCGAGGCGCGCACTGGTCTGCCCGGCGAGCGGGAGCAATGACTGCCCGCTGATGGTCAGCGCGCCCCCGGTTGTGGTGATGTGAGGGCTGACTGCGGTGATGAGCGGGGCGCGAGGTTGTGCATCAACGACGAATGGCACGTCGCTGCTTGCCGTCTGCGCACCCACGGTAACGGTCAGCACACCAGTGGTGGCCGCCGAGGGAACGGTGACTGTCAGACTGCCTCCACTGGCGGCGATGACGCTGGCAGGCACTCCATTGAAGTGAACGGTGTTCTGCGCCGGCGCAGCGCTGAATCCCCGCCCTTTCAGCGTGACCCGGTCTCCTGCGCCGCCGTGACGTGGTGCGAAATCAAATATGGCGAGCGCGCCAGACGCCAGGCGTTCAACCCGCTTGATGTTACCCAGCGTGTCGTAGTGATAACGCGCCGTGTCGCCGGCGCTATTGGTCACCGCGATAAGGCGACCGTTGGCGTCGTACACGTAGTCGGCAGCCAAAGTCGATTCGCTTCCCAGCAGCAGGGCAACGAAGCCAGCAATGCGCAGCCCGATACGGCGCACAGCACTGGGCCCAAAGCTGCGCGCACCGAGAAGCGCATAGAGCCAGCTAGCACGTCGTGAAACGCGGTATTGCGGAACGTCCATATCCCTTGGTCCCGTCTGCTAGTGCACATGTTGTTCAACGACAGCACGTGAGCCCGCTTGCGTGGCCCGGCATGCCTTCCATTGGCAGTTCCACAGCTTCAATAGTAGTTGCATAATTTCCAAGGGCGTGTCAAGTAACGACATCCAGGGCGATGGAGCGCATGGCGTTGAGTGGAATACTTCAGACCATTCTTGTGACATCCGTCATGTTTTTCGCCATGAGCGGACTTACGGGATGCGGCCTCTCCCCGCCGAGCTCCGACACCAACGGGGACGCGACCTCAATCGCCTTGGGGCGGGAGCTGTTCTTCGATCAAAGTCTGAGTGCCGATGGAACCATCAGCTGTGCGAACTGCCACGTTCCCTCGAAGTCATTCACAGATGGCCAGGGTGTCTCAATCGGCGTCCGTGGCGTGCCTGGCACACGAAACGCCCCAGACCTCTCTGATGCAACTGCCTACTCCACGTTGTTCTGGGACGGCCGGGAAAGCGAACTCAAGGTGGTGGCGCTGCAAGCATTCACTAATCCCAGGGAGATGGGATTGCCTGACGAAGCTGCGCTGCTTAAACAGATCAACACCCAGGAGCGCTACGCGCGTTTTGCGCAGGGTCGCCCTCTGAATCAATCAGACATCGCTGAGGGCCTTACGCAGTACTTACGATCTTTGCCACGGCAACCGACACGCTACGACCGCAGCATCGGTGAACCTTCACTTCTAAGCATGGATGAGCGCGCTGGTCTTGCACTGTTTGCTGGCAAGGCAGCCTGTACGGAATGCCACCTGCTTGCTGGAGATCCGGCCGCGTTGACTGACCAGAGGTTCCATCACGCCGGCGTTGGGTTTGAGCAGATCGCCGGGGACGTAACTGCATTGCTGGGGCGGCTTGAACAGTCCACGCGCACGGGGCAGCCCTTGGGTGAACTTGTGCTCTCCGAGCGGGAGATTGCGGAGCTTGGTCGCTTTGCAGTGACTCGGAGACCGCCTGATCTGGGTGCGTTCCGCACTCCCAGTCTGCGTAACGTCGCACGCACAGCGCCGTACATGCATGACGGGAGCGTGGCGACCCTCGACAAGGCGGTAGAGCGTGAAATCTACTACCGCAGCTTGGGGCGAGGCCGCGCCGTGAACCTGACGGTTACTGAGCAGGCGCAACTGACCGCCTTCCTGCGCGCCCTGTCCACCGAGAATTAGTGGGCAGGCGCCGGCTCGTTGATATCAATATCACGCGTGGTCAGCAAAGTGTCGCCGACACTGACTTCGAGCAGATACCGACCCGGCTCCCACTCCCGCGCGTTCGTTGGCGCAAGTGTCAATCTAGCTTGCTTGGTGGTGGCAGTCTCGGATGCAGAGGACGCAACCTGGCCTGTGGCCAGGTTGATGAAACGCGCCTGGAGTTGGCCGGCGTTCTCTGGCGGCACCGTATTCAGCACGACATCGACGGTCAGATTGTCCTGCACGGTGAAGGGTCGTGTGCGCACTGAGCCATGCGCATCCCCGCTATCAATCGTCAGGGACTGCAGCGAAACGGGGCTGATCGCCGCCAGTTCCTGTGATGGGCCTGCCTTTCCGCAGGCGGCTGCCGCTGTTAGCACGAAGAGCATCACGGGGAGAGTCCTTGCCTTCATAAGCACCACGCCTTTCCATGACTGAGCTGACTGGAGTATGGCACCGCAAGCAGGTCATGCGCGAGTTCCGTTCCGCGCACCGCCCCTCGGCTCATGTCGGTTCTGGCCGAAACAATGGCCGCTAGCCCGAGCCTCCCTGGCCGCAGCGCCAGCCATCATCGATGACAAGCCGACGAACCTTCTACCGCACCATCAGCAGCTGCTCTGGAGGGGCCCTCACATGGCACTGCTTGAACGTGAATGGCACAGGATCCCCGAGCGCTACCGGTCGCCCACACCAATTGCGATCTTGAACTGGGGAGACAACCCAGAACTGGCTATGTCACTTGCATAGCGCGCAACAAGGCTAGAGCCATTCCGACTGAGGAGTTACCTGACCCTCCATTGGCATTGCCCCAACTTGAGAGCACTGCATTGGCAATGCACCAAAGTCACAACCTAGGATTGTTCAATGTCCAACTTGCCCACAGTGATCCGTGCGCCATCTTGGTGCATTCCGAGGACCCCGTCCTTACAAATCAACAAGATGAAATTCTTCAAACTCCGAGCGTGCAACAATCCACTCCAGGCGCCGGCCTGATTGTCAGTGATTCGATCACTGCCAACCGCCCTTTGGGCTTCCCTCAACCTCTGCAGGAATGGCAAAGGATCTTGCGGATCTGACAGTGACCGGTAAAGACAGCTTTGCGGGGGTAGTTTTGCCGCTGATCTTGCCGTGGCTGCACGCCCGCCTGGCAAGAGCGCTTTCGCCGATTCGGCACCAACGACCGAGGCCTCAGGAGCGCGTTCTGGCACCCCAGCCGTAGCCACTCACTGGTCGTGACGCGTCACGCTATTCGGCTCGTTCCATGCCGGCGAGTTCCATGCCATCTAGGCGCGGGCCCGCGTCGATGCGCTGAGGATGAGCGTCACATACGCAATCAACGTGCCGGCCGCCAAACCCCAAACCTCCATCTCCCAGTTCCTCCGGTACGGGGATGGGCCTGTCACCGCCCAGACCAACAGCAAGGCGGCCGTCACCAGCACCGTCCTGTTGGCGATGGAAATGAGCTTGTCTGCAGATTCATGGCCCAGATTGGGATCCCATCCGAAGAGCCAACGCAGGCGCTTCCAGTAGTCGTGCCCCACAGCCAACAGAAAGAGGAACGCGCCCGCCAGCAGACTCAGCAAAAACTGTACCAATGGATTCAAGGGACATCCTCAGGAATTGTGCAGCCAGCCTCGGCTGGATATCGCCGACCACGTGCGACCAGCGCATCGCATCACAGGAACGTGTGCATCACAAAGACATCCACCAAGCCCAGCGTCCCATGCCGGAACGCCTTCGGTAGCGTTCCCACCACATCGAACCCCAGCTTCCGGTACAGCGCCACGGCCGGGGCATTGGTACTGACCACGTAATTGAACTGCATGGCCAGGAATCCTTCCGCCCTCGCCCGCTCCAGGCTGTGTTCCACCAGGGCCCGGCCCACACCTTGCCCTTGTGCCGGCGCATCCACCACATACGTGGCGCTGGCCACATGCGCCCCAAGGTCAGGGAAATTCGGGCCCATCTTGTACATGCCCACCACTCGGCCCTGCAGAACGGCCACATAAGGTGCCTGGGCCTGGAACCAATGCGTGCGAAACGTCTCGACAGCGAAAGAGCCAGCAAAGGGCAGCGCATCCTGCGCCGCAATGGCCGTCTTGAACATGCCCCACATCGCGTCGAAATCGCCTGCACGGGCGGGCCGGATCTCCATGCGTCTCCTGCAGATCTGTGGTCGTGACCAGGCCGGACACTACCAGAATCCAGCACCCGCCCCGTAGCTGCTTCACGCGCCACCGCCATCGGCTCCGTAATAGTTGTGGAAATTCCGGCTCTCAGAGCAGTAGATGTCTCCTGTTTCCGTGCACATCCCGCACCGGCTTCGACGGTGGCGCGTCCCCGCCTACGTCCTGCTGGGCATCTATCTGCTGTACCTGCTGGCCGGCAACATCTTCCTCAATACGCCACTGTTCGATCAGGTCACCAACCGCAAGCCGCACAAGTTCGTGATGACCACCGGCCCGGCCATCACGCTGCTGCCCGGCCATGTCATCGCCTGGAACGTGCACATGCGCGGCCACGTGAACCACACGGTCTACGTGCTGCATGCCGAGCGCGCCAGCGCCCGGTTGGCGGTGCTGCCCCTGTTCCAGCGCGAGGTGCGGGTTCCGCGCTTGCAGGCGACGGGGGTTTCCGCCGAGATCAGCCGCGTCGAAGAAGCCATCCCGCCACCGCCGCGCAGCGACCGCGGCTGGACGCTCCGTTTCGACGCCATCCACAGCGACAGCATCCGCAGCGCACGCTTTGGCAAGTTGCTGATCATTGGCAAGGGCCGGGGTATGGTGGGCTTCCTCAAGCAGCTGCGCGGCGGGCCGTCGGAGCTCTTCGAATCCGAGGTGGCGTTCAGCGATGCGGACACCAGTTTTGACGGCGTGCAGCTGTTGGGCGACATGGATCTCACAGCGCGCTTCAGCTATCCGCGCCACTATCGGGACCAGGCGCCCGGTCTGGCCAAGTTGAAGTTGCTGCATGCCCAGCTCGAGGTCGACGCCCGCAGCCAGGGCCTGCGCATGGACACGGATGCCACAACGCCGAAGATCTCCAGCGCGCCCGTGCCCGGACGCCTGCAGCTGGCGCTGCACCTGATCGACGGCCAGCTGCAGCCCGGGGACCGCGCGATCTGGCAGGTGCCGCTCTACCTGGGTGATGGTGCCCCCAATCGCGGCGTGCTGGCCCTGCAGCTCAATGTGTCCAACGACCTGCGCCTGCAGGCCCGCCTGCCGCCAAAGCCCGGCTCAGGCAGCGAAGTGGATGCCGATCTGCACATCAGTGGCCGGAACATTCCCTTCCAGCAGCCCGCCCAGCTGCTGGAACGCAGCTCCGGCACAGTGCGCGGCGAATGGACGTTCACTTCGCTCAACTGGATCCCTGCCCTGTTCGTTCGCAAGCCGTGGCTGCAGCTGGACGGCGGCGGCACGCTGAAGGCGGACCTGCGCGTGCGCAACGGCGAACTGATCGAAGGCAGCACCGTGGACATTCCGGCCGCCGAAGCCGTGGCCGAAGTCGCGGGCGTACGACTGGCGGGCACGGCCAGCGCCCATGGCGAATTGAAGGCCGGCAGCCCCAGCCAGGCACAGCTGGCTGTCCGGCTGCCACGATTCACTGCTCGGCCAACCGATGCCAAGGACGTGCGCCTGTTCGACGGCCGTGATCTGGCCCTGGACCTGAGCGGCGATGGTCGCCTGCAGGAGCTGCGCAAGGGTGTCCGCGCGCACCTGCGATTCAGCCAAGCAACCATTCCCGACCTGGCCGCCTACAACCGTTACCTGGGCTCGCCGCAGGTGCGGCTGCTCCGTGGCACCGGCAGCCTGAGCGGCGATGCCACGCTCGACACCGATGGACGCGTCGGCCATGGCACTGCCCGGCTGCTGGGGCGCAATGCCAGTGCCAAGGTGGCAGGGCTGGACATGGGCGGCGACATCGACGTGAAGGCAACACTGCGCCGCGGTGACTTCAATCAGCGTCATTTCGATCTGTCCGGCACCACCGTCGAACTTCGCAATGTGCAGGTGGCGGGCGCAGAGCGGGCAAGCGCATGGAAAGGTCGCGTGGCCTTCAAGCGTGGCCGCATCGACGCGCAGTCGCCCTTCCAGGTCGATGCCACCACGGACCTGGATCTCAGCGATGCCCGGCCGTTGCTTGCACTGTTTGCAGAGCGTACCGACTACCCGCGCTGGACCCTGTCGCTGCTGGATTCCGGCCAGGTGCAGGCCCGGGCGACGCTGCGCTGGCGCCCGGGCCATCTGATCATTGATGGACTCCAGGCCGAGAACGATCGGCTTTCGGTACGCGCGCGGCTGGATCTGCTCGACCAGCGCAAGCGCGGCGATCTCTATCTGCGGTGGGGGCTGCTGGGCGCGGGGATCGAGCTGGACGGTGACCAGCGCCAATGGCACCTGGCGAAGGCAAGGGAGTGGTTTGACCAGCGACCTTCCCTGCTGCCAGCGAGCCAGGGAGCGGGTGCCGTCGGTTCTTCAGATTGAAGGCCAGCAACCTGCATCCATTCGCTGCCTCTGTGCGTAGACAGGCAGCACAAGCATCAGGGAGCTGCACGCTATGAAGCGGAGTTCACAGGTTTCCGGATTTCTGGGATGGGTGGCAATCACTTTCGTCGCGGCCACGCTGGGGGCATGGGCGTCCACGTCCGCGGCAAGCTTCTACGCTACCCTCACGCTTCCGGCATGGGCGCCACCGGCCAGCGTCTTTGGTCCGGTGTGGACGCTGCTCTACGCCATGATGGCGGTTGCCGCGTGGCTGGCCTGGCGCGAACGTGGCTGGCGCGGGGCACGACCCGCGCTGCTGCTCTATCTGGTGCAGTTGGCCGTCAACGCACTGTGGAGCTGGCTGTTCTTCGGCTGGAAGCTGGGCGCGCTTGCCTTCGCCGACATTCTTGTATTGATCGTGTTGGTGTGCGCGACGATCGTCGCGTTTGCGCGTAGCCGCCCGGCCGCGGCGGTGCTGCTGCTTCCCTACCTAGCCTGGATCCTGTTCGCCTCGGCGCTCAACTTCGCCGTCTGGCGGGCCAATCCAGGGCTGCTGTGACACGCGGATCCAGCGTTCATGCCTGGGCCGCGGCCTGTGGGCGCCAGGTCCGCAGCAGGGCCGGCTTGAACGCCTGCTGCCCGCAACCGGTGGGGCACCGCACCACCCGCGCTGCAGTATGGCTGACCAGGCCCTGCCCTTCTTCTGCCTTGAAGATCGTCTCGCAGGAAAGGCAACGCGCTACCAGCGAGTACAGGTGCAGCAGCCGGCCACTGGCTGGATCCTGCAGTGCATCCACATCCAGCAATTCAAATTGGCAGCTGTCAGGAAGCATACGGTACTGGGGCGCGGGTGCGGTCTGCAGGTTCACGGGCGTGGCATCTGTTGGAATTGCAGTCACCGTAGGGCAGCCGCTGTCTAGCTGGCGTGCAGCGCAGATGTGCTGGCCGCGAAACCTGCACCGGTCTCTGCATCGAAATCTGCTAGGGTGCGCGCCGATGCCTACATCCACATTGCCAGCACAACCCGATCACCCCATTGCCCTCAGCGCCGCCCTGAAAGCGCACACCCGAGCGGCCCACGATCGCCTCGACCAGCACCTGTTGCAGCAACACATCTTCGCGTCGCGCCAGCGTTACCTCTGCTTCCTGCGCGTGCAATGGCACTTCCATAGCACTGTTGCGCCGCTGTACCGGATGCAGGATCCGGGCGCGACCCGCTTGCCGCTGATCGAGGAGGATCTTCGCGACCTCGGCGCTTCCATGCCGGCACCCCATGCCTGGCAACCGCAGCCGCATGTGTTCTCGAAAGCGACCGTTCTGGGCTGGCGCTACGTGGCGGAGGGCTCGACGCTGGGGGCGGCCGTGCTGTTGAAGATGGCCGCTGCGTTGCAGCTTCATGCCGGATACGGAGCGCGCCACCTGCGCCCTTCCAACCTCGGTGTGGCCGAATACTGGAGACGCGAGCGGGAGGAACTGGATGCCCTCGTTTTAAGTGGCCAGGAGCGCGCGCAGGCATGCAGGGGCGCGACAGACGCCTTCCAGTTCATCCGTCGCTGCGTAGATGAAGAATTCAGGTTCGAATGAAAGGCCCTTCACACTCACGTGGTGGTATGCGGCGGCACGCTTTTGCTTCACCATCCATGCACACCGGATGCAGTGCTGGGCCGTTCCAGCCATCCACGAATCATGAGTCCCGCCCTTGACGCCTCCTGCCGAATCCGCGCACGACACTGCCCTGTCCCGTTGCGCGCGCGAACCGATCCACACCCCCGGCGCGATCCAGCCCTACGGTGTGCTTCTGGTCGTTGAACCGCAGTCCCTGCAGGTACGCGAGCGCGCCATCAGCCACCCCGGGCTGCTGAAACAGTTCGGCGAACCGTTGATGCAGCACGTCAGTGAAGTGCTGGGCGGCGTGCTGGCACCGTTCCAGGGCGTGTTGCAACAGGCGACGGTGGGCAGCAGCGCGCATGTCGGTGCCGTGCACCTGGATGGGCACGGCCGCCATCAGCTGCTGGTGCACCGCTCCGCCACGGATCTTCTGGTCGAGCTGGAGGCGCCGGTTCCCGGCCAGCCCGGCTCGCTGGAAGAACTGTATCCAGCCATCCGCGAGCTGATGACCGGCATTGAATCGGCAGCGACGGTGGAAGACCTGTGCAGGCTTGGGGCCGCGCACATGCGGCGGCTCACCGGCTTTGACCGCACCCTCGTCTATCAATTCGATCCCGGCTGGAATGGCATCGTGGTGGCCGAAGATGGCAATGGCCTGTTGCCGTCCTACCTGGACTTGCGCTTCCCCGAGTCGGACATTCCCGCACAGGCCCGCGAACTGTACCGCCGGAACCGGGTGCGCCTGATCGCGGACAACAACTATACCCCTACCCCGCTGATGCGGGCCGAAGACCACCGCGAGGCGCCACCGACCGACCTGAGCCTGGCCGTGCTGCGCAGCGTGTCCCCCGTGCATCTTCAGTACATGCGCAACATGGGGACCGGGGCGTCGATGTCGGTGTCACTGGTACATGAGGGGCGGTTATGGGGCCTGGTGTCCTGCCACACCGTGCAGCCACGCCGCCTGCCCTACCACGTGCGTACCGCCTGCGAGTTCATGGGCCAGATCCTGTCGCTGCAGATTGCACTGAAGGAGCGCGCGTTCGCGATTGAAGAACGCGTCGCGCGTCGCTCGATACTGGTCAAGCTGCTGGGCCGCATGGCCGGCGACGAAGAATTCATGGCGGCCCTGCGCCAGGACGAAGGCAGCCTGCTGTCGCTGACCGGCGCGGCCGGGGCTGCCATCGTGCACAAGGGCGACTGCATGCGCGTGGGTGAGTGCCCGCCCGCCAGCGACGTGCTGGCCCTGGCCGATTGGCTGGCTACCCGGCAGGCCGGCCAGGAAACCTACTGCACCGACCACCTTGCCGCCGACTGGTCGCCTGCCGCGCACCTGGCCGATGTAGCCAGCGGCCTGCTGGCAGTGTCCATTTCGCAGCTGCATGACAGCTACCTGATGTGGTTCCGGCCGGAGGTGGTGCGAACCGTGCGCTGGGGGGGAGACCCCCGCAAGACCGCAGCGCCCGGCGTCGCACTTTCCCCGCGGAGCTCCTTCGACGCCTGGAAAGAGACCGTGCGGCAGCGCAGCCTGCCGTGGACCGACGCCGACTGCGATGCGGCACACGAGATGCGCACGGCCATCGTCGATATCGTGCTGCGCAAGGCCGAGGAGATGGCGGAACTGAACGAGCAGCTCCTGCGCAGCAACAAGGAACTGGAAGCCTTTTCCTATTCGGTCAGCCACGACCTGCGCGCCCCCTTCCGCCACATCGTGGGCTATTCGGAGCTGCTTGGCAGCTCGGCGGGCGACCGCCTCAACGAGACCGAGCGCCGCTTCCTGGATACGATCGTCGATTCGGCAAAGTCCGCCGGCACACTGGTGGATGACCTGCTCAGCTTCTCGCAGATGGGACGCTCCACGCTGGGGCGGGTGCGGCTGGACATGGCTGCGCTGGCCGAGGACGTGCGCCGGAGTCTGGCGCTGGATTACGCCGGCCGCGACGTGCAGTGGACGCTCGCGCCGCTGCCGGAGGTGGAAGCCGACCCGACGATGCTTCGCCTGGTCTGGCAGAACCTGCTGGGCAACGCGATCAAGTTCACCCGCGAGCGCGAGCACGCGATGATCGAGATTGGGCACGACTGCAGCGACGCCGAAGATCACTTCTTCGTGCGCGACAACGGCTGCGGCTTCGACATGCGTTACGTCGACAAGCTGTTCGGCGTGTTCCAGCGCCTGCATCACGTCGAAGAGTTCGAAGGCACCGGCATCGGCCTGGCCAACGTGCGCCGCATCATCGGCCGCCATGGCGGCCGTACCTGGGCCGAGGGCGAGCCCGGCAAGGGCGCCACCATTCACTTCACCCTACCCCGCTCCACAGGAGAACACCCATGAGGGACCTGCGGCCGATCCTCCTGGTGGAGGACAGCCCCAAGGATGCAGAGCTGACGATGGCCGCGCTTGCGCGCTGCCAGCTGCTCAACGATGTCATCCATGTACGCGACGGCGCCGAAGCGCTGGACTACCTGCGCTGCGAAGGCAAGTTTGCCGGCGCCATGCACGGCGGCCCGGTGGTGGTGCTGCTGGACCTCAAGCTGCCCAAGGTCAATGGCCTTGAAGTACTGGAACAGGTGCGCGGCGATGCGAATCTGAGCAGCACGCCGGTGGTGATGCTGACCTCCTCGCGCGAAGAGCAGGACCTGGTGCGCAGTTACGAGCTGGGGGTCAACGCATTCGTGGTCAAGCCGGTCGACTTCAAGGAATTCTTCGACGCCATCCAGGGCCTGGGCATGTTCTGGGGCATCACCAACCAGCCACCACCCCATCGGCCCAACGGTTCGGGGCAGCGCAATGCGTGATGGATCGCGCCGCAGCGAGCGCCTGCGCATCCTCATGCTGGAGGACAGCGCGCTTGATGCGGAGCTGATCAGCGCCCAGCTGCAGCGTGCCGGCCTCGATTTCGAGGCTGAGCGCCTGTGGACCCGAAACGCGTTCATCGAGGCCATCGAGAACCGCCCGTTCGACGTGATCCTCGCCGATCATGTCCTGCCAGGCTTCGATGGTGACGCAGCACTTGCCCTGGCGCGCGAGCGCGTGCCGCAGACGCCTTTCATCTTTGTTTCCGGCACCCTGACCGAGGAACTGGCGGTACAGGCACTCACGCGCGGCGCCCGCGACTACGTGGTGAAGCAACGCCTGCAACGCTTGCCCGACGCCATCCGCCGCGCTCGCCAGGAGGCGCACGAGCGCACCCAGCTGGCCAATGCGCAGGCCGCGCTGAACGAAAGCCAGGCCCAGCTGCAGCAGGTCACCGATGCCGTCCCGGCGCTGATCGCCCAGTTGGACAAGGACCATCGCTACCGGTTTGCCAACAAGGCGTTCCTGGACTGGCATGGATTCAGCCTTGCAGAACTGCTGGGTCGGCCGGCTCGGGATGTCAGCGGCATATCCGCCTTCGAGCACGCCCTGCCCAGCCTGGAACGCGTACTGCAGGGGGAGCGAACCCGCTTCCAGGTCGAACTGATCCATCGCAGTGGCGAATCACGATTCGTTCAGATGGACTGCGTGCCTGAGCATGCCGCCGATGGCAGCGTGGCCGGGTATATCTGCCTGGGCAGCGACGTTTCGCTGCTGAAGCAGGCCGAGCTGGCCCTGCGCGAAGACAACCAGCTGCTTGAGCAGCAGGTACAGGCACGCACGGCCGAGTTGCGCGCCAGCAAGCGGCGCCTGCAGGCGATCTTCGAATCCAGTTTCCAGCACCAGGTGCTGCTGGATCTGTCCGGACGCGTGGTCGATGCCAATGACGCGTCACTGGCCGCGGTGCTGGGAGACAAGAAGGACGTCGTTGGCCAACGCTTCGCCGAATCGGTCTGGTTCGGCACCACCGAGGGCATCAGCGCGCTGATCGATCGGGCCGTGGCCGCAGCCGTACAGGGCCGCAGTTCACTGCATGCGCTGGAACTGGAACTCCCGACCGGGCGGCGCAGCTTCGATTTCTCGTTCCGTCCACTGCTCGATACGGAAGGGGGGGTCACCGCTGTGGTCTCCGAGGCCGTGGAAACCACCGCGCGCGTGCAGGCTGAGCATGCGCTGCGCCAGTCACAGAAAATCGAGGCGGTCGGCCAGCTCACCGGCGGCATCGCACATGATTTCAACAACATCCTGACGGTCATATCCGGCAACATCGAGCACGCCATGCTGCTCAGCGAGCGCGCGGGCGAACCCGGAGCGATGGTGAGCCGTGCGCTGGACAATGCACTGAAGGGTGTCGGCCGTGCCGCCAGCCTGACCCAGCGTCTGCTGGCATTTGCCCGCCGCCAGCCGCTGCGCAGCCAGGCCGCCAACCTCAACGAGCGCCTGCTGGACATGCACGACATGCTGCAGCGTGCGCTGGGTGAGCTGGTGCAGTTGGAGATCCGCAGCGCCGAGGACATCTGGTGTGTCGAGATCGACGTCAGCCAGCTGGAGGCCTCCGTACTGAACCTGGCGGTGAATGCCCGCGATGCGATGCCGCACCGCGGCCGGCTGGTGATCGAGGTCGACAACAGCCACCTCGACCACGACTACGCTGCGCTGTTCCCGGATGCGACGCCGGGCGAGTACGTGATGCTGCGGGTGCGTGACAACGGCCACGGCATGGATGCAGCGACGCTTGCCCGGGTCTTCGAACCCTTTTTCACTACCAAGCAGGTTGGCCGTGGCACCGGCCTGGGCCTGTCGATGGTGCACGGGTTCGTCAAGCAGTCAGGCGGCCACGTACTGATCGATTCGGTGGAAGGCGGCGGCACCAGTATCACCATGATGTTCCCGCGCTCACCGCTGGCCCTGCCCTCCGAAGCGCGCACCCCGCAGACCGGCCTGGCGGGCTACTCGCCGCGCGAGGAAACCATCCTGGTGACCGAGGACAATGACGATGTCCGCGCCCACACGGTGGATGCACTGCGGCTGCTGGGCTACCGGGTGTTGGAAGCCCACGACGGCCCCTCCGCACTGCGGCTGCTGGAACGCCCTGATACCAAGGTGGACCTGCTGTTCTCTGACGTGGTGATGCCCGGCATGTCGGGCTGGGAGCTGGTGCGTGAAGTCCGTGAACGCTGGCCGGAAGTCGCCGTCCTGTTCACGTCGGGCTATCCGCGCGATCACGACCAGGTGGGCAGTCAGGGACGGGCCGTTGCACTGCTGCCGAAGCCGTTTACCCGCAGTGACCTGGCGACTGCGGTGCGCACCGCGCTGGAGACGGTGCCACACTGAGATCAGGACGCCGGATCGCGCGCGCCGGCAGCGATCCGGTTGATGTCCGCGCATTCCACCGTGCCCGGCGGATGCTCCCGCCCGGCCAGTGCGATCATCGCCTGGCCCAGCGCCAGATTGCTGGTCATCAATGACGGCGCAACGGCGCCGGCCAGCTTCATCAACGGCGCGCCACCCCAGTACAGGGGCTTGAGCAAGCCGTGACGCGTGCCGGTTCCCGGCACCGGCCGGACGCCCCCCGGGCGCAGCATCACCGAGCGCATCGGCAGGGCCTGCAATGCCACCTCGGTCTCGCCCTTGATCCTCAACGGCATCAATCTGCTCTGTGGATCCGCGCCGGCACCGGATACATACAGGAAACATCCCTCGGGATTCGCAGTTGCCCAGGCGCGGGCCACCGCCAGCGTGATGTCCCGGGTCACGCGTCGATACTCGGCCTCAGCCGTGCCGACCGGTGGCGCACCGGCACAGTAGAAGCATGCGTCGAACCCGGCCAGTTCATCCGAGCGCCCCTGGATATGCAGGAAGTCAGGAACAACCAGCTCCCTACCCGCTCCGCTGAGGCTGCCCGGGCGCCGCACCAGCGCGGCCAGATGGCCGACCTGCGGCGAGCGCTGGCAGGCCAACGCCACGCCCTGCCCGACCAGGCCCGAGGCACCGGTCAACAGAATCCTCAACGCACTTTTCCCGGTCATGGTCGCAGCCACGCTAGAGTTTCACGAAACGCTGGATCTTCCGCGCCAACCAGCCACTGAACACCAACGGCGCGTCCAGCGCTGAAACGCAGATGCAGGGAACACCCGGAGCAGTTACCGGTTGATGCTCTACCTCCTCATCCAGGTCCGCCACGTCGCCCGGCGCGAACAGCCCCAGCGCGTCGTTGTACGAGCCCCGCAGGATCTGGGTCAGTTCGCTGCGGCCATGGCTGTGCATCGGCAGGCACTTGCCCGGGGCAATCTTCAGCATGATCAGCGAGGGCATCTGCTCCGCCCTGATGCAGTGCACGCCGGGCGCCATCCAGCGCCAGCGCAGGGCACTGAGCGAAGCGCCGAAGTAAGGATGCAGCGCGGCAGGCAGATGATCCGGATCGGCCTCGGGCCGCTCCCTCGGCACAGGGCGCCTGGTTCCGGCGATGGCGCTCGGCACTTCCGAGGCCAACTGCATCAGCATGGCCTCGCGCAACTGCTCGCGACGCGCATCGGCTGCGGGCGATTGGGTCTGCTCCAGCAGCACCGAGCCGATCGCCTCGGCATCGCGCAGGCGCTGGCGGCAGTGAGGGCACTGCTCAAGGTGGGCACCGGCCACGATGCTCAACGGCGCCGGCAGCGCGCCGGCGGCATAGCTCATCAGCGTGGATTCGTGCAGGTGGTGGTGCGGATTCACAGCGCACCTCCCACTTTGGCCTGCAGTTGCAGGAACGCACGTCGCAGGTGTGACTTTACCGTTCCCAGCGGCATGCCCAGCGCCTGGGCAATCTCGCTGTGGCTCTTCGCCTCGAAATAGGACATCCGCACCAGCCTCGCCTGCACGGCAGGCAGCTCGTTGATGCGCTGGCGAAGGCGCGCCTGGTCGGCGAACTGCTCGGCGCTGCTGCGCTCGATCATCTCCACGGCAGCGGCGTCTTCCACCGCTGCCTGCACCTGCATCCAGCTGCGCTCGCGACGGATGCGGTCGATATGCAGGTTTCGCGCGATCCGGTACAGCCAGGTACTCAGCGCGCCTTGGGCCGCATCATACTCGGCCGCCCGCAACCACAGGCGCAGCAGGCACTCCTGCGCCATTTCCTCGGCCACGGCGTCGGGTGCCCCCAGGCCACGCAGATACACGCACAGCCGCGGCATGAAGTAGTCATAGATCCGCATGAAACAGTCGCGGTCGCGCAGCCGCGCCACACTGTCCATGTCATCGGCCCAGTTCGTCGGCTCGCTGCTGGGCTGCTGGGAACTGGACACGGTGCGTGCGGTATCGAAGTTGAGGAGGGTGCTGGCAGCGTCAGGGTACATCTGCGTGAGCGGCGGGCAGGTGAAGGTCTGTCCTCTCTACGCGCAGGGGCGGCCATTGGATGCAGCAGGCACTGTGCATCCAAGCAGCCGCGCCCGCCGTATGACCTGAGCCTCCCTACCGGATGAACACCATGCGCACTGCCTGGCTGCTGCTGTGCCTGCCCCATGCCGCGCTGGCGGCGCCCTGGCTGCGCAACGAGGGCGTGGCCACCTCGGCGCAGGGCGATCTGCTCTATCGTGAAGTGCACTGGCGGCGCGGCCCATCGGAGGGTGCCGAGCGCTGGGTGCTCTATCAGTGCCCGGATGGCCGCCCCTTCGCCCGCAAGCATCTGCCGGCCAGCGCCCGCCCGCTGGCCCGGGGCTATTCGCTGCAGGACAGCCGTAGTGGGCAAACCGCTGACGTCGACGCCAGTGGCGAGTCGGTGTCCATCGCCTGGAAAGAAGATGCCGCCAGTGAGCTGCGTCATCGTCGGCTTGAGCTGGCTCCGGATGCGGTGATCGACACGGGCTTCGACGCCGCGGTGCGCCAGCATTGGCCAGCGCTGCTGCGAGGTGAACGCATCAGTCTGCCTTTCCTGGTGCCGGGGCGGCAGCGCTTCTTCCCGGTGCAGGTGCGGCACACCGGCCCGGTTCGCTGGCAGGGCATCGACGCCCAGGCCATCGAGGTCAGTCTGGACACCTGGTACGGCGGCATCGCGCCGCGCCTGTCGCTGGTCTATGCCAGCACCGACCGCCGCCTGCTGGAATTCCGCGGAACCAGCAACCTGCGCGATACCCGCGGCACCTACCCACAGGTCACGGTGCGCTTCAGCTCGCCGGTGGCCGAGCGGTCCGCCAACGAATGGCAACAGGCCTGGACGCAACCCCTGGTCGGGCGCTGCAGCGTGATGCCCAAGTGAAGCCGAAATTCTCCACAGCCGGCCGCATCCATTGCGCGCACTGCTGCGTAGAGGAAGACACGACACCCGCCGAGATCCGCCATGGCCTCTGTAGCGCCCCTCCCCCGCCGACGCTGGCGCCTGCTGCGCACCCTGAAGCGCTGGGTCGACACCGGCAGCGCTGCAGACCACGCCGCTGGCGAGCCCGGACGCATCGACTGGCTGCGCGCCGTACCGTTCGCGTTGATGCACCTGGCCTGCATCGCGGTGATCTGGGTAGGTATCTCGTGGACGGCAGTGATCGTCGCCGCAGCCCTCTACGCAGTGCGCATGTTTGCGATCACCGCCTTTTACCACCGCTACTTCTCGCACCGGACGTTCCAGGCATCGCGAACGGTGCAATTCGTGTTCGCGGTGATCGGCGCGTCCAGCGTGCAACGTGGGCCGCTGTGGTGGGCGGCCCACCATCGCCATCACCATCGGCATGCCGACCAACCGCTGGACCCGCACTCGCCGCGCGAAGGCGGCTTCTGGCGCAGCCACATGGGCTGGTTCCTCACCCGCGAGGCATTCGCCACGGATCTATCGCGCGTGCCTGACCTGGCGCGCTTCCCGGAGCTGCGCTGGCTGGACCGCTTCGATACGGCGGTGCCGGTACTGCTGGCCGCTGCGCTGTACGCACTCGGCGCCGGCCTGGAGCGCTGGGCGCCCGGGCTGCACACCTCTGGTCCGCAGTTGCTGGTGTGGGGCTTCTTCATCTCCACCGTGGTGCTGTTCCACGCCACCGTCACCATCAACTCGCTGGCCCATCGTTTTGGCCGGCGGCGCTTCGAGACCCGCGACGACAGCCGCAACAACCTCTGGCTGGCGCTGCTTACCTTCGGCGAGGGCTGGCACAACAACCACCATTTCTTCCCCGGCACCGTCCGCCAGGGGTTCCGCTGGTGGGAGATCGACCTGACCTGGTACGGGCTGCGCGCAATGGCGGCCATGGGCCTGGTGAAGGGGCTCAAGCCCATCCCCGAGTGGGTACTGGCCAAGGCGAGGTACTGACATGCGCATCGCGATCATCGGCTCCGGCATTGCCGGCCTGGCCAGTGCCTGGTGGCTGGACGGCGAACACGAAGTGACGCTGTTCGAGGCCAACGATTACCTGGGCGGACATACCCACACCCATGACGTGCAGGTGGACGGCACGCGCATGGCGGTGGATACCGGTTTCATCGTGTTCAATCCCCTGCACTACCCACTGCTGACGGCACTGTTCGAAGAACTGGGTGTGGCCTCGCAGCCGACCACCATGAGCTTCTCCATGCACAGCGAGCGAAGTGGCGTCGAGTACAACGCCACTTCGCTGGATGGCCTGTTCTGCCAACGTCGCAATCTGGTTTCGCCACGTTTCTGGGGAATGCTGGCCGACCTGCGCCGGTTCTACCGGGATGCGCCGCTGCTGCTGGCGGAAGACGAAGGCCCGACACTGGGCCAGTACCTGCGCAGCCAGCGCTACGGCACCGCTTTCATCGACGAGCACCTGCTGCCGATGGCTTCGGCACTGTGGTCGTCACCGACCGCCACGGTCATGCAGTTCCCGGCCCGCTACCTGGCCCAGTTCATGGCCAACCACCAGATGCTGCAGATGACCGGGCGCGCACCCTGGCGGGTAGTCAGCGGTGGCTCGGCACGCTATGTCGATGCCCTTCGCGCCCGCTGGCGGGTGCGCGAGCGGCTGGAATGCCCGGTTCACTCGGTCGAACGCATGCCGTGGGGCGCGCGCGTGCACAGCGCGGCGGGCGTGGAGGGTTTCGACGAGGTCATCATGGCATGCCACAGCGACCAGGCGCTTGCCCTGCTGCGTGACGCCGATCCGGCCGAACGCGAAGTGCTCGGCGCCATCCGCTACCAGCCCAACGAAGCAGTACTGCATACCGATGCATCGTTGCTGCCGCGCAACCGCAAGGCATGGGCTGCATGGAATGCACACGTTCCCAGGGATCCAGGCGCGCCCTGTACGGTCAGCTATTGCATGAACCTCCTGCAGGGCCTGCCCGGTGACACCCCGCTGGTCGTGACCCTCAACCGCAGCGAGGCGATCGACCCGGCCAAGGTGCTGCGCAGGCTGCACTATGCCCACCCGGTGCACGATCATGCCGCTATCCGTGCCCAGCAGCGCTGGGCAGAGCTGCAGGGCCGCCGCCACACCTGGTTCGCGGGCGCATACTGGGGCTGGGGCTTCCACGAAGACGGCATCCGCAGCGCCCGCCGCGTGGTGGACGCGATGCGCGAGTGCGCCGCGCACCGTGACAGCGTTGTACCCGGCGAGGTGGCAGCGTGAGTGCCAGCGCACTCTACTTCGGGCAGGTGATGCACCGACGGCATCATCCGCAGCCCCACGCATTCCGCTATCCGATCGCGCAGCTGCTGCTCGATCTTGACGAGCTGGAGACCGTGTTCGCCGGGCGCTGGCTGTGGTCGGTCAATCGCCGCAACCTGGCCGAGTTCCGCCGCAGCGACTACTTCGGCAATCCCGCACAACCACTGGCCGATGCGGTGCGCGACCGTGCCGCGTCCACCCTGGGCTATCGGCCTACCGGCCCGGTACGCCTGCTCACCCATCTTCGCTTCGCCGGGCACGTATTCAACCCGGTCAGCTTCTACTACTGCTACCAGTCCGATGGCAGCACCCTGGACTGCATCGTCGCCGAGATCACCAATACGCCTTGGAAGGAACGGCACGCCTATGTGCTGCCAGTCGCCACGGCCACCCACGAAGGCGCCTCGCTGCGCTGGCGGTTCGACAAGCGCTTCCATGTCTCACCGTTCATGCCGATGGATTGCCACTACGACTGGCGGTTCAACTGCCCGGATGATGATCTGCGCGTGCACATGCAGGTCTGGCGCCAAGGCGTTCGCCAGTTTGATGCCACCCAGACAATGCAGCGGCACGCGCTGGATGGCCGCGGGCTGGCCCGGGTCCTGGCCTGCTATCCCTTGATGACCCTGCAGGTGATGGCCGCCATCCACTGGCACGCGCTGCGGCTGTGGCTGAAGCGCAACCCCGTGCATGACCACCCTGCCCTTGCCGAGAAACCGCGATGAACTCGATGACTCCCCTGGTCGCCCTGCCGCGTCCCGGCGCCTTGGATGCCTTCCTGCGCCGCCGCCTGCTGGAACAGCTTGCCCCCATGCGCGACGGCCGCCTGTGCGTGCGTGATGCACTCGGCGACGTCTGGCTGGGCGAAGCCCATGGCGAACTGCAGGTGACCGTCACCATCGATGACCCGGCGTTCTACCGCAAGGTTGCAGCGCAAGGTAGCGTGGGCGCAGGTGAAAGCTACATCCAGGGCGAATGGCACTGCGATGACCTGGTGGCGCTGATCCGGCTGCTGGTGCGCAATCGCGACCTGCTCGACGGCATGGAGCGCGGCCCGGCCCGCGTGGGTGGCTGGCTGCTGCGCGGCTGGAACCGCCTGCGCCGCAACAGCCGTGAAGGCAGCCGCCGCAACATTGCCGCGCACTACGACCTCGGCAACGACTTCTTTGCCCTGTTCCTGTCGCCGGACCTGATGTATTCCTCCGCCCTGTTCGACACAGAAGACGAGTCGCTGGAATCCGCCTCCCGGCGCAAGCTGGACCGCATCTGCCAGCAGCTCCAGCTCAAGCCGGGCGATCGCGTGGTGGAGATCGGCACGGGCTGGGGTGGTTTTGCGCTGCACGCGGCGCAGCACTACGGCTGCCACGTCACCACCACCACCATCTCCGCCGAGCAGCACGCGCTGGCTGCCCAGCGCGTGCAGGCGGCCGGCCTGCAGGACCAGGTCACGCTGCTGATGCAGGACTACCGCGACCTGCAGGGCCAGTTCGACAAGCTGGTGTCGATCGAGATGATCGAAGCCATCGGCGCAGAATACCTGGACACCTACATGGCCACGCTGCAGCGCCTGCTCAAGCCTGATGGCGTTGCCCTGCTGCAGGCCATCACCATCGAGGACCATCGCTACGAGCAGGCCCGGCGCAGCGTCGACTACATCAAGCGCTATGTGTTCCCCGGCAGCTTCATTCCGTCGATCAACGCGATCATGGCCGCCAAAACGCGGTCCAGCGACCTGCAGCTGATCGCCCAGCAGGACTTCGGCCACTCCTACGCGCTGACCCTGCGCGCTTGGCGCCAGCGCTTCCTCGCCCGGTTGCCCGACGTGCAGGCGCAGGGCTTCGATACGCGCTTCTGCCGCCTGTGGGAGTTCTACCTGGCCTACTGCGAGGGCGGCTTCCTGGAGCGCTCGATCGGGGTCTCCCATCTGCTGATGGCGCGCCCGGGGCATCGCCCGGGCGCCTCATCGGGCCAAGGCAGCTGAGATGCGCAGGTTCTGGCCCAATCTGCTTGGCAACCAGCTGGTCTGGCTGTGCGCCGTAGCCGGCGCAGGGCGCGGCTGGCAGTGGCCGGCGTTGCTGGCAGCCTCTCTCTACATCGGCAGCCAGCTGCTGACGTCGCCGCAACCACGGCTGGATCTTCGGTTGATGGTGTTGGCACTGGCCTGCGCATGGCTGGTCGACGCCAGTGCTGCCGCCAGCGGCACCGTGCGCTACGCCGCCGCCCCGCTGGGCTGGGTGCCGCCTCCCTGGATCATGGCGCTGTGGGCCGCGTTCGCGATGACGCTGACCACCTCGATGCGCTTCCTGCTGCGCCACCCTGCATTGCCGGCCCTGTTCGGCCTGCTGTTGGCACCGCTGGCCTACCTCTCCGCAGCGCGCGGTTTCGATGCGGTCCGCTTCGCCGCACCCACGTGGCAGGGCCTGCTGGTGCTGGGCGCGGGCTGGTGCATCGCGCTTTCGCTGCTGTGCGTCACCGCTCGTCGCGGCTCTCGCACCACCCCGCCCTCCCTGGCCGGAGCATCGCCATGATCAATCTGCTGTGGGTACTGCTGTATGCCGTGCTGGTGATGAGCTGGGGTTGGGCCTGGCAACGCCGCCACCAGAACATCGGCGTCGTGGACGTGCTCTGGGCCAAGGGCGTGGGTGCCTCTGCCCTGCTGCTGGCGCTGCTCGGCGATGGCGCGATGTTGCCCCGGATTGCGTTGGGCCTGCTCGGCGGCCTGTGGGGCAGCCGGTTGGCGCTGCACCTGTGGCGCCGGGTCCGTAGCGAACCCGAAGACGGGCGCTACCGCTATCTGCGCGAACACTGGCAGAGCCACCAGGGCAAGATCTTTGGCTTCTTCATGGCGCAGGCGCTGCTGGTCGTGCTGTTCGCCCTGCCCTTCGTTGCGGTGGCAGCCAATCCCCATGCTGGCCTGACACCGTGGACAGTCGCCGCAGCCCTGGCCTGGCTGCTGAGCGTCGGCGGCGAGAGCCTGGCCGACCGCCAACTCGCGCGTTTCCGCGCCGACCCGGTGAACAAGGGCCGCACTTGCCGCGAAGGGCTCTGGCGTTATTCACGCCACCCCAACTACTTCTTCGAGTGGTTGCACTGGTTCACCTATGTGCTGCTTGCCGTCGGCTCCCCCCTGTGGTGGCTGGCGTGGGCCGGGCCGCTGCTGATGTATCTGTTCCTGCGCTATCTCAGCGGTATCCCCTTCACCGAGAAGCAGGCGTTGCGCAGCCGCGGCGACGACTACCGTGCCTACCAGCGCAGCACGCCTATGTTCTTTCCCTGGTTCCCCCGTTCTTCCAAGGAGCATTCCGCATGAGCGCGATCCCGTCACTGAATCCGGCCGAAGATCCGGAAACCGGGCTGATCGCCTGGGCCGAACGCGGGCTGGTTCCCGATGCGGCGCTGCGTGCCGGCATCCGGCGCCTGTGCGCGCAACGCCTGCATGAGGAATCGGCGGGAGGTATCGAGGCACAGTCCGCGCGCTTCAGCCGTCGCATCGCAGAACTGACCGACAGTCCGCTCGCATTGCATACCGACGCGGCCAACCGCCAGCACTACGAAGTTCCCGCGGCATTCTTCCAGGCCTGCCTGGGCAAGCGGCTGAAGTACAGCAGCTGCTACTACCCCACCGGGCGCGAAACGCTGGACCAGGCCGAGGAGGCGATGCTGGAACTGTATGGCCAGCGTGCCGGACTTGCCGACGGCCAGCAGATTCTCGAACTGGGCTGTGGCTGGGGTTCGCTGACCCTGTGGATGGCCGAACGCTATCGGCAGGCCAACATCACTGCGGTGTCCAACTCGCACAGCCAGCGCCAGCACATCATGGCGCAATGCCAGGCCAGGGGCCTGCACAACGTCGAGGTACTGACTCGCGACGTCAACCAGCTTGAGCTGCCCACGGCACGCTTCGATCGCTGTGTCTCGGTGGAAATGTTCGAGCATGTGCGCAACTACCAGCGACTGCTGGCGCACATCGCGCAGTGGCTGAAGCCCGACGGTGCGCTGTTCGTGCACATCTTCGCCCATCGCACGTTGATGTACCCGTTCGAGACCGAGGGTGGCGACAACTGGATGGGGCGCCACTTCTTCACCGGCGGCCTGATGCCGGCCGCTGACACCCTGCTGCACTTCCAGCGCGACCTGCGACTCGATCAGCGCTGGCTGCTGGACGGCACCCACTACCAGCGCACCGCCGACCATTGGCTGGCCAACCAGGATGCGGCCCGCGAGGCGGTGATGCCGGTTCTGGTCGCAACCTACGGCCAGGCGGCGGCGAAGATCTGGTGGCAGCGCTGGCGCATGTTCTGGATGGCCTGCGCCGAGCTGTTCGGCTACGACGATGGCCAACAGTGGCTGGTTGCCCACTATCTGTTCCGTCCCCGTTGAGGTGTGACATGCGCATGCGCTCCCTGCTTCCCCTGCTGGCCTTGAGCCTGTTCGGTTCCGGCTGCAGTTCCAGCGATACCCGTCCCCTGCCCCGCCCGCCCTCGGTGGACGTGCCGCGCTTCATGGGCGACTGGTATGTGATCGCCCACATACCCTCATGGCCGGAGCGCGAGGCCTTCGACGCGGTTGAGAGCTATGCACTGCGGCCGGACGGGCGCATCCAGACGACCTTCACCTATCGCAAGGGCAGCTTCGACGCCCCGCAGAAGTCGATGCACCCGGTTGGGCGGGTGGAGAAGAACGGCAATGGCGCGATCTGGGGCATGCAGTTCGTCTGGCCGATCCAGGCTGAGTATGTGATTGCCTGGCTGGACGACGGCTATGGCCAGACCATCGTCGCACGCAGCAAGCGCGACTATGTCTGGTACATGGCGCGTACCCCGCACGTGTCGGACAGCGACTACCAGCACGCCGTGGAGCGCATCGCCGCCATGGGCTACGACACCGGCAGGCTCAGGCGCGTACCTCAGTCGGTGCGATAGATCGCCAACCGCCACTCGGCTCGCGGGTGACCAGGCACTTCGGCGTGACGCGTCACATTAATACCCCCTCGAAGGGTGCTGGCAGCCCTGCAACCCAGGCCACCTGTACCCAGCGAGAGCGCGCCAGGACACTGCGTCCACACGGCTTTCAACCTGACGATACGTCCAGCCCATGGATCAGCTCTTATCGATGGAGCTCATACATCGATCTTTAGGAATAGTCGTAAAAACGCAACAAATTCGATGTTCGACGCGACAGCGGCGCCAGAATGGCGGCCACGCCCACGGGCGCTGACCACCTCCCGCGCATGAATGGATTTCCTGCACCGCGCCGGCTTCGCCTGGCGCTCCTGGACGATCATGAAGTCGTCCGTCGCGGCACCGCCCTGCACCTGTCAGGCGATCTCCGGTTCGACATCGTCGCCAGCCATGGTTGCAGCGGTGCGCTGATCGACAGCCTGCACCGCTTGCCCGTGGATGTGGCCATCATCGATCTCACGCTCGCCCGTGGCGACCTGGGCGGCATCGAGCTGGTTACGCTGCTCTGTCGCGAATTCCCGCGCACACCAATGCTGGCCTTCGCCACGCTCTCTCCCACCACGAATCTCAACAGCCTGATCGATGCCGGACTCGGTGGGTTCGTCAGCAAGGCCGAACCCCTTGCGGCATTGTCCGACGCCATCGTGCGCGTCTTCCAGGGCCTGATCCGGATTCCGCCGGACGTCAGGCTGGCCGGTGATCGTGGCGAGCTCAGCCGCAACGAGCGGGAGGTACTGGAGCTGCTGCTGGAAGGCCTGACCGTATCGGAGATCGCGCTGCGCCGGCACCGCAGCATCAAGACCGTCAGCACACAGAAGGTCGCGGTGCTGCGCAAGCTGGGATTGCGCAGCGATGTGGAGATCTATGCGCTGCGTGAACGGCTGGAGTCTCCGTGAGGCGCCATGCGCCATTGCGCCCGTGCCTGCTGATCCTCGGGTTGCTGGTGCTGCTTCTCCTTCCCGCTGCGTCGGCGGAAGATATCCGGTCACCACGCTGGCTGCCGGGCAGCAGCGTGCGGGTCTCCACCGCCCCGTCCCTACGCCCCGCGCCCGCGGCGATGGCCGATCCGTCATCACCGCCGACGCTCGCCCATGGCTACGCCAACCTGGTGGCGCGTCACGCCCAACTCAGCTTCCTGGAACAGCCCTACCCGACGACCGCCGCATCAATCCTCGCTGTGTGCCATCACGAGGCCGACCTGGTCATGGTGTTTGGCGGTGCGAGACACCAGAAGCCACCCTGCCCCGACCTTGCCGCGTCCAGCCGCTTCCGGGGCGGCGCCACTCTGCTGGCAGGGCGCGCCGGCGAATGGCTGCCACGGGAGATACGCGAGCTCGACGGCCGGGTCGTAGCCGTGGTTGAAGGCGGGCCCTACGCCGGCTGGCTGCGCGCGCATCACCCTCAGATCCGGCTGCAGCCCCTGCCTGATCGGTACGCAGCATTGGCGGCAGTGCAATCCGGCGTGGCCGACGTGGCGATTGGCCTGGAATCCACGCTGCGCCCGCTGGTTCGACGCCATTTCAACGGCAGCCTGCGCCTGCAGCCATTCGACAGCGACTTCTCCACCGACCTCTACCTGCTCGTCCGCCAGGAAGACCAGCAGCTGCTTGAACGCATCGGACAGGCATTGCGGGAGATCACACTCGAGGAGCATGCGAGCCTGCTCCACCTGTGGGCAGGCCCGACCCTGCCAGCAGCGGCGGGAAACGCACTGGACTGGATGCAGGCCTCGCCCTCGCGCGGCTGGCTGTTGCTGGCCCCTCTGCTGGTCGCCCTGCTGCTGTGGCCCATGACCCGTCACCTGCGGGTACGGGGCGACCGCCGCAGCGCGCAGGCCATCGGGATGATCAGTCACGAGATGCGCAATTCTGCGCAGGCCGTACTGGCCTCGATCGAGCTGCTTGGACAATCGGCACTGCCGAAAGGCGAGCGCGATCTGCTCGCCGCTGCCAGCAGCGCCAGCCAATCCCTGCGCGGCCTGTTGAATCGCGCACTGGATTTTTCGCGTCTCGCCAGCGGCGCTTTCAGGCCGCATGCACAAGCCTGTGATGCGACCCAGCTTTGCCGGCAGGCACTGGAGGCCATTCGGCCACAGGCGCAACGGAAAGGGCTGCAACTGCATCTTGATGCCCCGGCCGAACCTTTGCCGATCATTCTGGTGGACATTGATGCGCTACGCCAGATTGCCAGCAATCTGCTGGCCAATGCGGTGAAGTTCAGTGATATCGGCGGCATCGAGCTGCGCCTGCGGCTGCTTCCAGCAGCGCGGCCGCAAGAGCTGCTGATGGAGGTGATCGACAGCGGGATCGGGATCGCGCCAGCACAGGTAGCCGAACTGTTCCAGCCTTTCCGTCAAGGCAGCGACGGGCATCAGCGTGGTGGTAGTGGCCTCGGGCTTTCCATTGCACGCGAGCTGGCGCGTGCGATGGGAGGCGATCTGACCGTGCACAGCGTCCTCGGTCGCGGCAGCCGCTTCATCCTGCGCCTGCCGGTGTGCACAGCTGACTCTGCCGAGAGTGTCCGGGACATGCCCGTGGAGGGCACGCCACTGGCCGGGCTGCAACTGCTGCTGGTGGAGGACCACGCACTCAATCGCCACGTCATTGCTGAACAGTTGCGGCGCTGGGGCGCCGAGGTATGTGCCCTGGAAGATGCGGCCAGCGCGCTGGCCGAACAGATACGCCACCCCCGCCCTGCCGCGTTGATCGACATCGGGCTGCGTGGCATCGATGGCTACGCATTGGCACGCGAACTGCGCGCCCGTAACGGGCATCCGCTCCGCCTGATCGCCTTGTCCGCCCGCACCGGGCGAGGTCACCACGCACGTTGCCGTCGCTCGGGTTTCGATGCGGTGCTGGCCAAGCCGTTGCGCGCCGCCGAACTGCTCGCTGCTCTGGGCATTCCGGCGCTGGGGAGCCTGGACGCGCTTGAGCCGGCGACTGAAATGGACGCGGCCTACAGCGCCGACATCTGCGATGAACTCAGCAGGATCGAGCGGATTGTCGATCATGCGGACGCATCGGCGCTCGGTCATCACGCGCACCGATTGCAGGGCGCACTACAGATGCTGGGTCAATGCGAGCACGCCGCCGTCGCGGCCGAGCTGGTCGATCTGGCGCAGGACGCCACGCCGGACTGGACCGACGCACGTCGCCTGCTGGGCGTACTGCAGGCCGGACAGGGCGCCCGCGTCGCGGGAACCCTGCCCAACCCCTTGATCACGCGGCCAGACGCTCGACCTGGCGACGGGTCAGGTCATTGAAGCGACCCAGCGACATCAGGTGCTGGTGGATCAGTGCCAGCCAGCCACTGCGGTGCCACTCGACCACGGTTGCTTCCGGCAGCGCCACGAACTTCTCGACGTCCACGACCAGGAAGCCGTTGAGGTTGAACTCCCGGCCATCCGGGATACGCACGGTGGCGTTGCGCTCCACCAGCAGGCCGTTGTCGACCAGGGCCTTGGAGAAGGCCTGGGTCTGTTCGTGTTCGCGGGTGTACTGGCCGCAGAATTCCAGGGCCTGCTGCACCATCTCGGTCGCCTTGCCGTCAACGAACAGCGGCTGGCCTTCCTCGCCCCCGTTGACCACGCGCGGGCTCTCTTCGTCGATGCCCAGCAGGAAATCATTCTCCGCACCGGTGTCGATGAAGATGAAGGGGTGGCGGCGCAGGTAGGCGGGAATGTAGGCCTCGTCTTCCCACAGGCCATCCTTGATGAACAGGTTCTGGTCGGACACGCCCACGGCAGCCATCGGAACCGCGCTCGGGCCGGCAAACAGGATCGGGAAGTGGTGCAGGGCCAGCGAGAACTCGCCCAGCACCAGCGGAATGGCATTGTTGCCGGCGGCGAACTCCAGCTTGCCCGGCAGGATGCGCAGATCGGCATGCACATCGGCCTGCAGCGGCACCGGGCGGGTATAGAACAGGGGGGCGCCGCTCGGCGCCGCTTCGGTGGTGGTGTCGCTGGTGGTGGTCATGTTGGGAACCGTTCGATCATGCGCGCCTGCCATCCCGGGCACGCCAGCGGGAACAACCTGAATCCCGCATTATCAACAAGCTCGATGACAACGGCCACCCCATCGGCGAACTATTTCAGCTGCAGGGGGTAGCGCTGCCAGAGTACGTGGACCAGGAAACCGGCCAGCTCGGTGTCGCGGGCACTGACCGCCGCACGGATCTTGTCCAGCAGCACCATGTCGCTGCAGGAACGCACGTCGGCATGATTGGCCTGCCCTGCCCTGCGCGCACGATAGCGCGCCGCCCGCTGCGCATCGCTCATCGCGTACCCGAACTTGGGCGGACGACCGCGCTTGCGCGGCAGGGTCAGCTCCAAGGTTCCGGGGTCTTTGTCATCACGCATGAGAGGGGTGCGGGCGGCGGCGAGCAACGGGGGGTGCGCAATTTATCGTGAGGCATCACTTTAATCCAGCATTTTCTACAGATTTGTTGCGATGCAGCGCCAATGTTGCCGTGTCGGTGCGGATCCATCCACGCATGGCGTGGATCTACTGCAGAGCTCGCGACCCGGTCACCCGGTAGATCCACGCCATGCGTGGATACGGAAACCCGAACAAAAAAATGGGAGCCCGCGAACGGGCTCCCCTCACCTTGCCTATGCCGCGCGTACTGGCTCATAGCCGTGCAGGTGCGCCTCACTGCTGGCCCGCCCCTGGCTGAGCGAACGCAGCGAGGTGGTGTAACCCACCAACTGCGCCAGTGGCGCGAAACCACTGACCTCGGCACGACCGTCCTGGTCCTCGATGCGGGCGATGCGGCCATGGCGCCGGTTGAGGTCGCCGACCACATCACCCACCGACGCCGACGGCGAATGCACCGTCACCGCCATCACCGGCTCCAGCAGCTGCGTGCCACCCTCGGCCAGCGCCGCCTTGATCGCCTCGGCGCCTGCGCGATGGAATGCCATCTCCGAAGAGTCCTTGGCATGGGTCTGGCCATCGACAAGACTGACCTCGATGCCGACCACCGGATGTCCCTGCGGACCTTCCGACAGCGCAGCACGCACGCCCTTTTCCACCGCCGCGATGAAGCTGCGCGGCACCACGCCACCGACGATGCGGTCGTTGAACACGACAAGGTCGTCGTCGCGCGGCGTCACATCCAGCACCACGTGCGCGAACTGGCCCTGGCCACCGGTCTGCTTGACCAGCCGCCCGACGACACCGGTCATCGGGCGCATCGGCGTCTCCTGGTAGGCCACGCGTGGCGCACCTACGGCCACGTCGACCTTCCATTCGCTGCGCAGGCGCTCGACCATCACTTCCAAGTGCAGCTCGCCCATGCCCCAGACCAGGGTTTCACCCGTTTCCCGGTCCGTTTCCACACGGAACGAGGGGTCTTCCTGGGCCAGGCTGGCCAGTCCCTGCGCCATCCGGATCAGGTCCGCCGCACGCGCCGGCTCCAACCGCCAGGCCAGCACCGGCGCCTGGGCCTGGATGTTCTCCAGCCGCAGCGGCTGCGCACGGCTGCTCAGCGTCTCGCCACTGACCGCATCCTTCCAGCCCAGTACCGCGACGATGTCACCGGCCACGGCCTGCTCGATGTCATGGGTCTGGTCGGCCTGCACCCGCACCAGGCGACTGACACGCCGCCCCTGCGGATGCTGCGAACTGGCCACCGCGTCGCCCACCTTCAAGGTGCCCGAGTACAGCCGCACAAAGCTCAACGCGCCGTGCTGCTGGTGGGTGATCTTGAACAGCAGGCCCGCCAGTGGACCGTCCGGATCCGGCGGCAGCATCACCTCGCCCTCATCGCTTTCGGCGCTGACAGCAGGGCGATCCAGCGGCGACGGCAGGTAATCGACCACGGCATCCAGCAGCGTCTCGATGCCCTTGTCCTTGAACGCAGCACCGGCCAGTACAGGCACGCCTGCACCTGCCAGCGTCGCCCGCCGGATCGCCGCGCGCAGCATATCGGCACCAATCACGCGACCTTCCAGCCAGGCATCGGCCAGTTCTTCGTCATGATCGGCCACAGCTTCGACCAGCGCATCGCGCTGGGCCTGCCATTGGGCGCGCGCCGCTTCGTCCCACGGGGTCACCGTGGTTGCGCCGCCCTCCTGCCACTGCAGCACGCGCTCATCGACCAGATCGACCCAGCCATTGAAGCCGCTTTCGCTGCCCAACGGCACGCCCAGCGCCCACGGCCGCGCGCGCAGCTTGTCCTGCAGCTGCTCCAGCACGCGCTCAAACGAAGCGCCTATGCGGTCCATCTTGTTGACGAAAGCGATCAGCGGCACGCGATGGCGACGCGCCTGGCGCCACACCGTCTCGGACTGCGGCTGCACGCCGTCCACGGCCGAGAAGACGGCCACGGCACCGTCGAGCACGCGCAGTGAACGTTCGACTTCGATGGCGAAATCGATGTGGCCGGGGGTATCGATCAGGGTCAATCGATGCGCCGGCAGGTCGCGCGGTGCCCACTGCGCCTGCACGGCAGCCGCGCCAATGGTGATGCCACGTTCGCGCTCGATCGCCGAGAAGTCGGTGGTCGCATTGCCGTCGTGCACTTCGCCGACGCGATGGATTTCGCCGCTTTTCCACAGCAGGCGTTCGGTCAGCGTGGTCTTGCCGGCATCGATGTGGGCAATGATGCCAAGGTTGCGACGGCGGGAAAGGACTTGGGTGTTCATGAGAAAGGTTCCTGCAAAGCCAACTTCGGGGGCCGCGCACCCCGGTTGGCGACAGGGTGCGCGGCTAGCGTTCGGTCTCGGCGATCTGGTGCATGGCACGTTCTCCTTGCGGTACATCGGGTTACGGGAAATGGAACTGCGGAAACGAAAAGAGCGCCCCGAAGGGCGCTCTGTCGAAGGTCCAGCGATGGCCGTCTCAACGGCCTCGTGGGGCTCCAGGCAGACACGCCCGTTCCGCGCTTGCGCGGGTCAGGGTGAAAAACTTCAGGAGCGGCATCCGGTTCATGGGGCGCATTCTAGACCTGCCAATCTGGCGCGCAAGTGAATATTGCAAACATAAATAGAACGATGAGACCAGCAAAGATCGGGGTCAGATCCCTTTGCCCCTGGCAAAGGGATCTGACCCCTGGCGGCCCTTACTTGCAGCCGTGCAGCTTGCGCGCCTCGGCCACTGTCGCAGCCTGGTCATCGCCCATCGAGATCCAGCCCTTCAGCGACATCGCCGGATCTACATGCGGCTGGCGCGCGCCACCGCGGACCACCACTTCGGTCCAGCTGCCCACCGGCGCCAGCTCGGACAGGCGTGCCGCCTGATCGTCCTCGGTGCTGAACATGTCATCTGGACCCGCCTGCGGCGTGGTATTCACGGTTTCCGTCTTACGGGTCCGGACCCGAAGTGCGCCGTCCGGGAGCCGCTGACTGATCACGTCGTAGCGCTCGATACCGTATGCCCAGCTGTTCTCGCCAACACTGCGGGTCTCGCTACCGTCATCGGCCACGGTTACCACCTCGCCTGCCGGCCCGACAACGCCCGCGACGGCCCCCAGGCCGGACATCAGTGCCTGATAGACGATCATCTGCCGCTGCTCGGTGGTCAATGCTCCGGCCTTGAGCTTGGCGGCAGGAATCTTCAGGTACGCCGCTTCACTGCACAGCACCAGCACCTGCTGGTCGTCCCAGCTCACCGACATTTCCTCGTTGGCAAAGTACTGCGTCTTCATCGACGTCACTGCGGCACCGTCGCCACTGGAATGCCGGGTTTCGATCAGCGAGGCATTCTCGGCCGCGTTGGTCAGCGAAACCTGGGAGGTCGAAGCTGCATGGGCTGCGCAAACGGAAGCAATCATCGCGGCAAGCAGCACGCTGCGGGTAACGGTGCGGAACATGGCATCAGTCCATTGAAGAAAACGAAGCCTCCATGATACCCGGAGCAACCTGGCGGACGTTCGCTCAGGTCACCACCACCAGCGGAACCCTGCGCCGCGGATGCTCCAGCACCACCACATCCTGCTGGTAGACGCGCTGCAGGTTGCCTTCGGTGAGCACCTGCAATGGCGTTCCGTCGGCCGCCACGCCCCCCTGCTCCAGCAGCACGATACGGTCGGCATAGCCGGCCGCCAGATTCAGGTCATGCAGTACCACGATCACGCACGCACCGGCTTGTGCACAGGCACGCACACTGCGCAGCGTGCGCTCCTGATGGCGCAGATCCAGCGCAGCAGTAGGCTCATCCAGCAGCAGCAATGGCGTGTCCTGTGCCAGCACGCGCGCGAACGTGGTCCGGGCGGACTCACCGCCGGACAGCTGCTGCACCTCGCGCAGGCGCAGCGCCTGCAGTTCGGCGGCTTCGATGGCAGCTTCCACCTGCGCGTCGTCCACACGCGGATCCGGCGGATGCGGCAATCGCCCCATCGCCACCACCTCTTCGACGCTGAAGGCAAAACGCACGCCGTGCTCCTGCGGCATCACCGCGCGCTCGCGCGCCAGCGGCCCTGCCTTGTAGCTGGCCAGCGGCCTGCCCAACAGGCTCACCTCGCCCGCATCGGCGCGCAGGTCGCCGGCCGCGACCGCCAACAGCGTGGACTTGCCCGCACCGTTCGGGCCCACCAGCGCGGTCACCGTACCCGGCTCGAACGCCAAGGAAATGCCGTGCAGGATCTCGCGTTGCTGGCGGCGCACCACCACCTCGTGCAGCTTCAACAGCACACTCATGGCACCGCCTTGCGGCGCTGCTGCAGCACCAGCCAGAGGAAGAACGGCGCACCCAGCGCCGCCGAGAACAGGCCCAGCGGAATCTCCGCGGGCGGATCCAGCGTGCGCGCCGCGGTATCCGCCACTACGATCAGCACTGCACCCAGCAGGCCGGACAACGGCAGCAACCAGCGATGGCCGGGACCCACCAGCAGGCGCGCCACGTGCGGCACCACCAGGCCGACGAAGCTGATCGAGCCCGCAAACGCCACCGCCGCCCCCACCAGCAGCGCGCTGAACGCTACCAGTCGGCGCCGCGTGCGGGTCACATCCAGCCCCAGATGCTGGGCCTGGCGCTCGCCCAGCGCCAGCATGTCCAGCGGCGTTGCCAATCGTTGCAATGCGAACACGCCAATCGCAAACAGCGGCACCACCGCCACCACATCGGCCCAGTTGGCACGTGCCAGCGAGCCCATCTGCCAGAACACCAGCGACTGCAGTTCGCTTTCGCTTGCGATATAGGTGAGAAAACCGATCAGCGCCGAACAGAACGCCGCCATCGCGATACCGACCAGCAGCAGCGTCGCATTGCCACTGCCCTTGCCCGGCCGCGCCAGCGCATAGGTCAGGCCGATGGCCAGGGCGCCACCGACAAAGGCGGCAACCGGCACCAGCCAACCGGCGGCACCGGCAGCGCCGAGAACAATGGCAGCCACTGCACCCAGCGCAGCACCCTGGCTGACACCGACGATGCCGGGGTCGGCCAGCGGGTTACCGAACAGGCCCTGCAGGCTGGCACCGGCCATCGCCAGCGACGCACCGACCATCGCGCCCAACAGGGCACGCGGAATACGCAGCTGCCAGACCACCGCCAGATCGCGGCTGCTGACCGCCTGCGGATCAAGCAGGCCCAGCTTCACCGCCAGCGCCTGCATCACCTCCAGCGGCGGCAACCGCAGCGGGCCCACGGCGAACGAGGCCAGCACCGCCCCCAGCAGGGCCAGCAAGGCCACCATCAACATCACCCGCCCGCGACGGCGGCGCTGATCCGCTGGACTCATGCCTTCGGCAACGCTGCCAGGGCCTTGGCGAGCGCCAGCGCGCCCGCACCAGAACCCACGCTGGTGTACTTCAGCTGCACATCCGGCATCACCCAGACCCGGTTGGCCTGCCCGGCCGGGGTCTGCTTCAGCGTCGGGTACGCCTTCCATAGGCCATCGGCACCGCCGAACAGCTGCAGGTCGTGCTCGGTCACCAGGATCACCTCGGGCGCTGCGGCGACCACGCCCTCGTTGCTCAGCTGCGAGTAGTTCTTCACCCCGGCCTCGGTGCCGATGTTGACGCCACCGGCCAGTGCGATCAGCTGCGCCGAGGCGCTGTCGGCACCTGCAACAGTGGGCGAACCGCCAGCACCGGTTGCCGAGACGTGGATCACTCGTGGCGCATGGCCCAGGCCCTTGCCAATCGCTGCAGCCTCGTCGAGCTGGCGCTGCACCTGCGTGGCCAGTGTTTGCCCCGCTTCGGCCAGCCCTAGTGCCGCAGCGACCTTGCGCACCTTGTCCGGCGCCGGCTGCAGGTCATCGATGACCACCGCCGGCTCGCCCACCTCGCGCAGCTTTTTCGCCAGCTCGGTGTGGCGGCGTAGGCTGTTGCCGAGGAACAGCGAGCCCTGCAGGCTCAGCACGCCTTCCACGCCCGTGGTGCGGTTGAACAGGAACTGGTGCGGGGCAGCGAGGCCGGCCTGGGTGGTGGTGTTGGTCGGTGCGGCGAACACCTGCGTGCCCAGTCCCAGCGCCTCGATCACCGCGATGACGTCGTCACCACCGGCAATGATCCGGCTGGTGTCGGATACTTCAATGTCAGCACCGTCATCGGAATGCACTTTGGCCGGCAGCACGGCCCTCTGTTCATGCACCGCTGGCATCTCGGCACCGGCCACGCGCTGCCAGCCTGCCGGCAACGCGGTTTCGGCAGCAGCTGTTGCGGCAGGCGGCTCGGCAGTCTTGTGGCCATCAGACGGCATTGACGAGCCACTGCAGGCGGCCAGCGCCAGCGAAACAGCCAACGGAAGCGCACACGGGCGCAGACGGGACGTGATGTTCATGGACGTTCTCCTTGATGGCAGGGCGACGCGCACGCCGCCCTGCCCTGTGACTTACTGCTTCGGGGTGATGCGGGTGATGCGATCACCCTTCGGATCTTCGGTGCCACGTGACTTGTTCACCGCGAACACGTTGCCCTTGCCGTCGGCACGCACATGGTTCGGAAGGGTGCCGCCATCGAGGTTGGCCACCACCTTGCCGTCGCCGTTCACCACCGTGACCGTACCGGCGCCACGATTGCTGACATAGGCCAGGCCGGAGGCAGCATCGAAGGCGACGTTCAGCGCGCCGGCGCCGACCGGCACGTCATGCAGCACCTTGCCGGATGCCACATCGACGATCAGCAGGTTGTCGGTGCCCTGCGAGGCCACGTACAGGCGGTTGCGTGCTGCGTCGAAGGCCACGCCAGAGGCGCTGATCGAATTGCCCAGGTCGATGACCTTGTCGACCTTGCCGCTGGCCACATCGATCACCGCCGCTTCCGGCGTGCCGATGCTGACGGTGAACAGCTTGCCGCCCTTCTCGTCCAGCACCAGGCTCATCGGGGTGAACTTGCCATCATCCACGCCTGACTCCAGCGTCACCTGCGGCAGTTCCTTGAACGTCTTCGCATCGAACACCGACAGGTGGTCCTCACCCGTGGCCGAAGCGAACACCTTGCCGTGGGTGCCGTCGACCACCACGTCGCGCGCATGCGGCACGGTGTCGACGGGGAACTGGTGGACCAGCGAGAGGTCCTTCTGGCGGTAGACCGCAATCGAGTTCTGCCGGGTATTGGTGACCCAGACATTGCCATTGGCGTCATCCACGCCCACACCGTAGACCGCATAGACCGCGCCGTTGGTGCTGCCCGGCACCTGCGCCGGGGTGATCGCCTTGATCACCTTCAGCGACTTCGGGTCCAGCTTCAGCAACTGCGACTGGGTCACCGGCGGACGGCCCACCGCCGAGGTCACGAACACGGCATTGCTGGCGGCGCTGTAAGCGGACTGATACAGCCCCGGCACCAGCTTGTTGGACTGGGTGGCGAACTGCGCCTGGCCGGACAGCGGCAGCTGCGGCGACACGCGCAGCTTCAGCACCGTGGCCGCAGCCGGCTGGCTGGCGCGCACCACCACCGGGTGGGTGCCCGGCACCGCATCGGCCGGAATGCTCAGCTGGGTCTTGAAGTTGCCGTCGGCATCGACCACCACCGGCTGCGTGTTGAGCACGCTATCGCCACGCAGCAGGCTGACCTTCTGGCCCGGCACGAAGCCACGACCAGCCACATCGGCAGTGCTGCCGGGGACCACGTTCTCACCGCGCGAGACGACCTCACCCTTGAAGGTGGCGTTGGCCGGCTGATCGAACACCGGCTGGGCGGTGGCGGTCACCGCCAGCAGCAGACCGGCGGCGAGAGAGGTAAGGCGGAAAGACGGATGGAACGACATGGCAGGCTCCTTGCACACGTAGGCCGCGCCACGTGGCGCGGGATTCATCGGTTGCCTGGGCCGCTGCACGCCGGCAGCCTCGCCTGGGTAGTGGGGTCGCACGGCATGGCGCGCGAAGGCATTCATTCGGCGGCGCTGTCCCCGCCATTGGGCGCGCCATCGCCGGCGCTGCGGTCGGACACGCCATACAGTTCATGCAGCGCAGCGTGGAACGATGCCGGCAGCATCGGGCCGTGGCCGAGGCCATCGAACTCGCGGTACTGCACGCTCAGGCCCGGCACCTTGCCCAGCCGCTCGGACAACTGCATCGCCGCATCCGGGGTGGCGCCACTGATCCGGCGCAGGTGCGCAACCACGCGCGGGTTGCTCATATCGCGCTTGCCGCGATCACCGACGCGCTCGGCGCCGCCCAGCATCAGCCAGAGCTTGGCCGGCTGGCCGTGCACGTTCTGCACGAACTGCTGCTCCGGATCACCCAGCGCCGCGCCCTGGCTCCACCACAGCGACGGACTGGCTGCCAGATAGGACTGGAACGCGGCAGGACGGGTGAACAGCGCATTGAGCACGAACAGGCCGCCCAGCGAGTGACCCCACAGCGCCTGCTGCTGCGTATCAATGCGTGCGCGACGCTCGACTTCCGGCTTGATGCGGCGCTCGATCACATCCAGGAAGGCCGCGGCACCACCACCGACCGCCTGGGTCGTGCCGCTCTCGTCGTCGGCACGGTCGATCCACGCGGTGTAGTCGCGGGTACGCGCCCTGGAATCGATGCGCAGGTCGTTGTCGTAGCCGATCAGCACCAGTACCGGCGGTGCCTTGCGCGCGGCCAGCTCGGCCAGCAGCGGCTGGTCCAGCACCATGGCCACGGCATTGCCATCAAGCGCGTACAGCACAGGGGATGGGGTCTTGTCGGCCCTGGCCGGAATCGCCAGGTTCACCCGCCAACGGCGCTGCTGGTCCGGGCTGTCCACCACGAAACGTTCAAAGCGATAGCTGGCCGCCGGCTCGTCCAGCACGGTGTGGCCGATCTTCTGCAGCGGATTGCGCTGCTGCGCATTGGCGTAAGGAGTGGCCAGGAGCAGACCCATCATCAAGGCAGCCAGGCCGCGGGCCAATGGGCCACGGCGCGAAGGCAGGACGAAAAGCTTCATCAGTGGCGGCAGGAGCGGCCCAAGGCCGCCGGTTATCAGGGGACCGCAGTCTACCTTAAACGCGAATGATTATCACATCGATCAAACGTCACGCTGTGTATCACGCGCGCGATGCGTTCATTTTCCCGGTTGCGCCGGAAACACCGGATCCACTATTTTGCCGGGCAGCGGGGCGCAGGAGCGCCCTTCCCTCGCAGGGCTGCGGATGGATGGGCAATCGAGCCGCCGGCCGCGCCCTGTCCTTTGCCAAACCCATCCACGCATGGCGTGGATCTACTGACCACCATCCACGGGAATGAATCCCGTGACTGCGAGAACACCTTGAAGCGCACCGCCTTGATCGCCCTTTCCCTCGGCCTGCTTGCACCGCTGGCCGCCCATGCCGCACAGGATCTGCCAACGCTCTACCAGGCCTTTGAAGAGGCCGGCAATTCGTCACTGGGCATGGAAGAACTCAACCAGACGGTGACATTCACTGCCGTTGCCCTGGGCGTCTCCAGCAACCTGGCGGGCGAGCCGCTGATCGAGGCCGGCGACGACCAGGGCAATGTCCTGGCCCGGCTGACCAGCGACGACGAGCACCAGGCGGCCAAGCTGGGCGCGCTGGAAGAAGGCGCGACTTTCACCGCAAGCTGCACGCTGCAGTTCAGCTCGGGAACGGACTACCTGTCCTTCGGCGACTGCAGCATCAAGTAAGAAAGAAGCCGGCGAAACGCCGGCTTCGTTTTCCCGCCCTGTAGAAGTCGAGCCATGCTCGACTCACGCAGTCTCACGGCCCCGCAGGCACCGGGCCGTAGACGTTCTCCTGCGGTGTACCTGGCAGCAGCGCGAACACGAAGATCACCAGGCCACCGAACGGAACGAAGGCCAGCAGGTACATCCAGCCCGACTGGTTGCAGTCGTGCAGTCGGCGCACGGTGACGGCGATGACCGGCACGAACGTGGCCAGCCAGAACACGACGAACAGGATGATCGACGCGATGCCCAGCACGTCGGACTGCATCACCAGCCCGGCGATGAGCGGCACCATCAGCACGGCGGAGACGATCAACAGGAACAGCTGGAACATCCAGTACTCGCGACGGTTGGCACGACCCTCGAACTGGGCATAACGCTTCAACGGCAGAATCATTTCCTGCACGGCATCAATCCATTACCCCTGTAGAGCCGAGCCATGCTCGGCTGCTGTTCCAGGAGGTACCTGCAAGCCCGTGCAAGAGCGGAGTCGAGCATGGCTCGACGCTGCATAAGCCGGCTCAGCGCCCCTTCGCGGCCCTCGCCGCCTCACGTTCGGCGCGCAGCCGATCAAGCTTTTCCTTCAGCTTGATCTCCAGGCCCCGCGGCACCGGGTTGTAGTACACCCGTTCGCCCATCGCATCCGGGAAACCGGTCTGGTCCAGCGCGATGCCCCCCTCGGCATCGTGGTCGTACTGGTATTCGGCGCCGTAGCCCAGCTCCTTCATCAGCTTGGTTGGCGCATTGCGCAGATGCAACGGCACCTCTTCGGTACCGCTCTGGCGCACGTCGGCCTTGGCCTGGTTGAACGCGGCATAGCCCGCGTTCGACTTGGCGGTGCTGGCCAGGTACAGCACCAGCTGGGCGAACGCGAGCTCGCCTTCCGGGCTGCCGAGCCGCTCGTAGATGTCCCAGGCTTCCAGCGCCATGCTCTGCGCGCGCGGATCGGCCAGGCCGATATCCTCGATCGCCATGCGGGTCAGTCGACGTGCCAGGTAGGATGGATCGCAACCGCCATCGAGCATGCGGGTCAGCCAGTACAGCGCGGCATCCGGATTGGAACTGCGTACCGACTTGTGCAGCGCTGAGATCTGGTCGTAGAACTGCTCGCCGCCCTTGTCGAAGCGGCGGGTACGATCGGCCAGCACCTGGGTCAGGGTCTGCGGCGTGATCCGACCGCCCTCCCCACCCGCCAGTTCGGCGGCGATTTCAAGAAGGGTCAGTGCGCGGCGCACGTCACCATCAGCGGCAGTGGCGATTTCCAGCAGCAGCTCGGGCGCAACCTCGATACCCTCCTCGCCCAGGCCGCGTTCGCGGTCGCCCAGCGCGCGCTCCAGCGCCTCGACGATATCGGTTGGCGATACCGCTTCCAGCACATGTACGCGGCAACGCGACAGCAGCGCCGAGTTCAGCTCGAACGACGGATTCTCGGTGGTGGCACCGACGAACAGGATCGTGCCGCGCTCGATGTGCGGCAGGAAGGCATCCTGCTGCGCCTTGTTGAAGCGATGCACCTCGTCCACGAACAGCACGGTGCGCCGGCCCTCGGCGAACCGTTGCGCAGCCTCGGCCAGCACCTGGCGCACTTCCGGCAAGCCGGACAGCACGGCGGAGATGGCACGGAACTCGGCATCGGAGTACTCGGCCAGCAGCAGTGACAGCGTGGTCTTGCCGCAGCCCGGCGGGCCCCACAGGATCATCGAATGCACGCGCCCGGATTCGACCGCGCGACGCAGCGCGCTGTCCGGCGCCAGCAGGCGCTTCTGCCCGACCATTTCGTCGAGGGTGCGCGGGCGCATGCGCTCGGCCAGCGGGCGCAGATGTTCCCGATCAACGCTCAGCAGATCGGGGCCGGGGAAGGAAGTTGAACGATGTCTTGCCACCCGCTCATTGTACCGCGAGAGCGTACCAGCCAAGGTTGGCACCCACCAGGGCGACGGGTCCGTGCATTGGTAGCGCCGGGCCATGCCCGGCGGATCAGGCCGCAGGGATCGGTAGTGCCGGCCGCTGGCCGGCAGCCTAGCAAGGTGTCGGAAATGAGCCGAAGCTGCCGCGGCCAATTCATCGGTAAGCCACTGATTCACATGTGGCGTTCCTTCCCGGGGGTGGTGCACCTCATCAGTAGCGGAGAATTTGGAACTCAACCATTCAGAACCCACTCATGAGAGATCCCGAATCCAATCTCCTTGAGTTCATTGCTGGCTGCGCTGTCGACGAGGACATCTACTATCTGGCTGCCGCCCTTGGCCCCGGGCATGACTACTACGACCCGGATCCAGGCCCACCCACCCGCATGTTCGTCTTTGGCCGCACCCCCAAAGAGGAGTGGTTCTACCATGACCTGCAGGACTTCCAGGTCATGTCCACAGAGCTTGTCCCAGAGGAAGAAGGCGGTCGCCCCCGTCGGGTGCTTGCCCTGGATTTCTATGGGCAGCTGGAAGATTATTCCCGTGCTGGAGCAACGATCGAGTACGTCTCGGCTGAAGGCGCCGACTTCCCCGGAGGTCTTACCTGTTTGCGACTGCTGGGCGACGACCTTTTCTGCGGGGGCACAAGAGGACAGATCCATCATCGCGGCGAAGGCGGATGGCAGCAGCTGCCAACCCAATTCGCGACTGCCTTGTGCGAGGAGGACGACGACGAGTCGGAACTGGATGACTTCGACAGGTGGCTCGACTATTTCAGCCACCTGCTCGAACTCGACGATGTCCCCGCACTTCCTCGAGATCCGATGGAACGCGACGCAGAGCTCCGCAGGAGATTCGCCGATTGGCGCGCATACATGACCGATATCCGGGAGGATGGAGGATTCAACCAGTTACTTGCTGAGTTCCACGTGGGGAGCGTGAACGACCTCTGCGGAACAGGCTTTGCTGACCTCTACGCAATCGGCTCCCATGGTCCTATTGCGCACTGGGATGGCTCGAGCTGGACCGTGCCCGAACAAGTCACCCCTGCGGAGCTGTTTCATGCCTGCAGGACTGACCAGGGCCACCTCGTCTTTGTAGGAATGCACGGCACCATCGTTACGGGCGACATCTCCACTGGATTCGAGTGCTTGCACCACGACGTCAGCGAAGGCATCAACTTCAACTCTGTGTGCCAGTACAAGCAACAGGTTTACATCGGCTCGGAGAATGGCGGCCTCTACGTCTACAGTCTAGAAACCGGCGTAGTTGAACCCTTGCTGGAAGGCATCCCCGAAGAACTGAGAGATGCAACGATTGTTGATATCAGTTCCGTCGGTAGCGTGCTGTGGGTGCTGACGCCCTGGGACCTGATTCGATTTGATGGCACCGCGTGGCGGGTGATCGTTCATCCGGACAACGGATGAGCCGGCCGCTGGCCGGCAGATCCCAAGCGTGCCAACCAACGGTTGACACCCACCGGAGCAGGTAGCGCCGGGTCATGCCCGGCATCCTCGGTCAATTACCGATGACGTCCGTGCCCTTCGGCGGGGTGAAGCTGAAGGTGCCGGCAGCAAAGCCTGGATTGCGCTTCCAGCCACTGAAGCTGATCACGGTGCGCTGTCCGACCGCGTCGGTGATCTCCATCTTGGCCAGGCCCTGTGCATTGAAGCCCAGCGCGGCGTACTGGAAGCTGGCTTCGGTCTCGCGCTTCGGCGACAGCGACAGCCACTGCAGGCCATCACGCTGCGCAGCCTCTTCACTGACGTCGTACTGCTGTTCCAGCAGCGCCGGGTTGATCAGCGCAGTCAGCGGGCTGTTCTGCTCTTCCTTGCCCTGCTCGCGCACGGTGACCTGCTCCAGGTCCGGCTCGTACATCCAGACCTTCCTGCCGTCAGCCACGATCAGCTGATCGTGCGGGCGCACGTATTCCCAGCGGAACAGGCGCGGCGCCGACAGGGCCACGCGGCCACTGGTCGATTCCTTCACCTTGCCGCGGCTGTCGAACACCTGCTGGCTGAACTGGCCATCCAGGCCCTTCAGGCCACTGGTGAAAGTCTTCAGGTCATCGCGGGCACCGGCCCAGGCACTGCCGGCAGCGGCACAGGCGACGGCCAGGGTAGTCGTGGCAAGGAAACGGCGGAAGCGGAAGTTCATGCGGAAATCCTGTGGGCGCGGGCGCCAGGAAAGGTGGTTGCCAGTGTGCCCGGGGGAAGATGAATGGGCGATCAGGGCGACATTATGCCGCCCTGATCGTCCATCGGCGATTCAGCCGCCAGATGCCGGCAGCTTGCCGTACAGCACCTGGCCGCGGAAGCCGCGACGCACTTCGCGGTACAGCGCGCGGAACGCCGGATAGTCCTGCGGCTGGCACAGCGCCTCGGGGCCACGCACCGCGTTCTGCTGCAAGCGGTGGTGCACGATCACCTCCTGGCCCTCGCGGCTCCAGTCCACCCGGTATTCGCCAGCGGCATTGGTAAAGCGCTGGCTGGCCGGAATGGCGATGATCGGCGCATTGGCCGGGAACTGCAGGCGATAGGTTTCCTCGCGCAGGCTGGCATTGCAGTAGAACGGCGTCTCGTTGGCCGGCGCCGAGGCGGTGGCGTACAAGCCACGCACCGACTCGCCACCCGGCGGGTCCGGCACGGCCATGCCACCGGCCACGCTGAAGTCGGCGTAGTCCTCGGCCTGGAAGGCCATGCGGTAGCCGAACGGCCGGGTCAGGTCGACCGGTACGCCCTGGATCTGCAGCTGCCCTCGCCCATCGAAACCTGAGGCGGCCATGATCTGCTCCTCAGCGCGCGCACGGTTCTGCGCGTTGAGCTGTGAGAACTGCGCGCGCATGCCGATCTCGGCGTTCTCGCCCAGCTTCGGAATCGTTTCGCCGCGCAGGTTGCCGTTGGCATCAAACGTAAAACGCACTTCCATCGACGTCGCATTGCGCTCCGGCGTATTGGCCGGGGTACGCGCCAGCGTAGCGTCGCGGGTACGCATCACCGGCGCACCCAGGTCACCTTCCGGCAGCTGCCCGAAGCGTGCCCACGCGGTGGTCGAATCCAGGTAAAGATCAAACTCGGGGATATAGGTGATGGCGTGGTTGAAGCGGCCCAGCACCGGAATCTTCGGCAGCGTCGGGCCGCCCCCCGCACCGATCAGCACCGGCGAGCTGGCGATACCCTTGGCCGCCAGCAGCGCCTCGAGGATCGTCACGTGGTCCTTGCAGTCACCATAGTGATTGTCGAGGATGCTCTGCGCGCTGTTCGGCTCCAGGCCGCCGTTGCCCAGGTACACCGCCACATAGCGGATGTTCTGCGCGACCCAGCGATACAGCGCATCAGCCTGTTCGCGGCGGTCGCTGATGCCGGCGGTGATCTCATCAGCGAGCGCCTGCAGCGCCGGGGTCACCTGGGCCGCCGGGCCCGCCTTGAGCTGGTAGGCGCGCCCCATCTGCGACCAGTCACGATACGTGCTGGCCATGATGTTCGGGCCGAACTCCCAGCCCGCCGCCGACCAGTTCTGCGCCGGCATCGCCTCGCGGCGCTGGTAGCGCCAGCGCCATTGCGCCTGGCCATTCTTCACTGTCGGCCGGTCACTGCCCTGCACGCCGCGGCTGTCCACGAACATCGGCAGGTGGGCCGGCGCACTCAGGGTGACCTCGGCGTCCTCGTACTCGGTGAAGACGTTGAAGGTCTCCCACAGGCCGAAATAGCCCGGGAAGTACGGCGTAGCCTGGGTGCGACGCACCTGGTAGTACAGGCGCGTGCCCGGGGCCAGGTTCGGGAACACGATCACCCGCACCTTGCGGTCGGCATACATCGCCGCCGAGGCGCTGGAGTAGCTTTCCTGGGTGTAGATGCGGTCGGCCGGCACGTCGCGGCGCTGGCCGTCGGCGGTGATGGTGTAGGCGCCAAGCACCTCCAGCGTTTCCATCTTCTCGCTGTAGCTCAGCCGCACCTGGCTGAACTGCTCGACCGAGGCCTTGGTCTTGAGCAGGACCTCGTAGGTTTCGGTCTGCACATTGCCCGCATCCGGCCGGACCTGGTAGTCGGCGCGGTAACGGACAATGCTGAAATTATTGCTGGCTTCGGTATCGCCGCTGGTGGAAGGCGGCGCCGTGGCGGGCGCGGAGGTGGCGGTTTCTGCCAGTGCCGGGCCGGCAGCCATCAGGGCAGCCAGCGCCAGCGCCAGCGCCAGCGCGCTTGGTACGGGGTGAAGCATGCGTCGGTTCCTTGGACGTCGTGGGGGATACGTCGGGTCTTACTTCGGCGGCGGCGGTGCCAGCACCGTGCGGTCGCCGTTGTGCTCGGGCGGGCTGACCACGCCGGCCGCTTCCATGGCCTCGATCAGTCGCGCTGCACGGTTGTAGCCGATCTTCAGCCGGCGCTGCACGCCGGAAATCGAGGCACGGCGGGTCTCGGTGACCACCCGCAGCGCTTCGTCATACAGCGGGTCGGACTCGTCGCCGGCCGCACTGGTCTCGGGCAGGCCAGTGGCGCCGACGACCACGCCGTCGCCCATCGTCTGCACTTCGTCCAGCACGCCGTCGACATAGTCGGCCGGGCCCATCGCCTTGAGGTGCTCGACCACGCGATGTACTTCGTCGTCGGACACGAACGCACCATGCACGCGCTCGGGCAGCGCGGTGCCCGGCGGCAGGTACAGCATGTCGCCGTGGCCCAGCAGGGTCTCCGCGCCAGACTGGTCGAGAATGGTGCGCGAGTCGATCTTGGAGCTGACCTGGAAGGCGATGCGGGTCGGGATGTTGGCCTTGATCAGGCCGGTGATCACATCCACCGACGGGCGCTGCGTGGCCAGGATCAGGTGGATGCCAGCCGCACGCGCCTTCTGTGCCAGGCGCGCGATCAGCTCTTCCACCTTCTTGCCGACGATCATCATCATGTCGGCGAATTCGTCGATGAAGATGACGATGAACGGCAGGGTTTCCAGCGGACGCGGCGCCTCGCCCAGCTCCGGGTTCGGCTTGAACAGCGGATCCATCAGCGGCTGGCCGGCGTCCTGGGCTTCCTTCACCTTCTTGTTGAAGCCAGCCAGGTTGCGCACACCCACCGCGCTCATCAGCTTGTAGCGGCGCTCCATCTCGGCCACGCACCAGCGCAGGCCGTTGGCGGCCTCCTTCATGTCGGTAACCACCGGCGCCAGCAGGTGCGGAATGCCCTGGTAGACGCTCAGCTCGAGCATCTTCGGGTCGATCATCAGCATCCGCAGGTCTTTCGGCGACGCCTTGAACAGCAGGCTCAACACCATCGCGTTGACCGCCACCGACTTGCCCGAACCGGTCGTACCGGCCACCAGCAGGTGCGGCATGCGCGCCAGGTCGGCCACGGTCGGGCGGCCGGCGATGTCCTTGCCCAGCGCCAGGGTCAGCACGCTGGCCGATTTGTCATATTCCTTCGAGCGCAGCAGCTCGGACAGAAAGATCATCTCGCGGGTGACGTTGGGAATTTCCAGGCCGATCACCGACTTGCCCGGAATGACGTCGACCACGCGCACCGACTTCACCGACAGGCCGCGCGCGATGTCCTTGTCCAGCGAACTGATCTGGCTGACCTTGATGCCCGGTGCCGGCTCGATCTCGAAGCGGGTGATCACCGGGCCAGGGTTGGCGCCGACCACCTGCGCATCGATGCGGAAGTCCTTCAGCTTGAACTCGATCTGCCGCGACAGGGTCTCCAGTGTCTCTTCGTCGTAGCCCTTCGGCTGCGGCTTGGGATCATCCAGCAGCGCCAGTGGCGGCAGGTCGGAACCATCGCCGTTGACGCCACGGAACATCGGAATCTGGGTATCGCGCTTGGCGCGATCACTCTTCTCGATCACCGGCTCAGGGCGCGGTTCGATCTTTACCGGCTCGCGCTTGGCGCGCACCTCGGCGTCGGCCTTGCGCACTTCCTGGCGCTCCTCGCGCATCACCCGGGTCTGCTTCCACTCGCTGACTTCTTCCTTCTTGCGCTCCAGCAGCGGTGCCAGCGACATCACGCCACGGCCGATCTTCTCCATCACCGTGAACCAGGACAGCCCGGTGGCCAGGGTGATCGAGGCCAGCAGCAATACCAGCACGAACAGGTTCGCCCCCAGCGCACCGAAGCCCACCGTGAGCGAATTGCCCACCAGCTTGCCGAGAATGCCGCCGGCACTGGCGACATCGCCACTGAACAGGCGCACGTGCAGGAAGCCGGTGCCGGCGATCAGGAAACCGACCAGACCGACCAGGCGCAGCGCCGGGTCCAGATCGTTCTCGCCCTTGCTCTCGCGCTTGAGGCCGAACATGGCGATCCACGCCAGTGCGCCGAGCACCACCGGCAACAGGAAAGCGATGTAGCCGAACAGCTGCAGCAGCACGTCGGCAATCCAGGCCCCGGCGCGGCCGCCGAGGTTATGCACCGGCGCGACCACGCTGCCGGTATGCGACCAGCCCGGGTCCGTGGCTGAATAGGTGAACAGACTGGCCGCCAGGTACAGCAGGGCCGGCGCGATGGCGATCAGGCCCAGATCGCGCCAGAGGCGCTGGCGGCGTGGATTGTCGGTCGTCGCCGCCGCGGCCGTGCGACGTGACGCCTTGCTGTCGTCCGACTTGGAGCGTTCAGGGACCTGCTTCGCCACCTTAGACCATACCTTTGGAATGCGCTGTTAGTGATTGATAATAAATGAGACGGCGTCAGTTTTCAGTTATGCGACGTCCGGCAAGGCAATCCGAGGCCCGGAACCACCGCTGGATGACGGCGTTCTGTTCATCGGCTTGAATCGCCCTGCCCCAGCCGCCACTCTATGAGCAGCCATGGATGCTGCGCAAACATCGCCAGCGCCTTGTCCCATCTACCTTTTCGCGAGTTTACATGAGCACCAGCCTGCCCTCCCGCCACCAGCGCCTCGTCATCCTCGGTTCCGGCCCGGCCGGTTGGACCGCCGCCGTCTACGCCGCCCGTGCCAACCTGAAGCCGGTCGTCATCACCGGCCTGCAGCAGGGTGGCCAGCTGATGACCACCACCGAGGTGGACAACTGGCCGGGTGACGCCCACGGCCTGATGGGCCCGGACCTGATGGCGCGCATGCAGGCGCACGCCGAGCGCTTCGAGACCGAGGTCATCTTCGACCATATCCACACCGCCGACCTGTCGCAGCGCCCGTTCAAGCTGATCGGCGACAGTCACGAGTACACCTGCGACGCACTGATCATCGCCACTGGCGCCACCGCCAAGTACCTGGGCATCCCGACCGAAGACGAGTTCAAGGGCCGCGGCGTGTCCGCCTGCGCCACCTGTGACGGCTTCTTCTACCGCGACCAGGACGTGGTCGTGGTCGGCGGTGGCAACACCGCCGTGGAAGAGGCCCTTTACCTGTCCAACATCGCCCGCAAGGTCTACCTGGTCCACCGCCGCGACACCCTGAAGGCGGAAAAGATCATGCAGGACAAGCTGTTCAAGAAGGTGGCCGAAGGCAAGATCGAGACCGTCTGGCATCACCAGGTGGAGGAAGTACTGGGCAACGACGCCGGCGTGACCGGCGTTCGCGTGAAGTCCACCCTGGACGGCAGCACCCGCGACATCGACGCACACGGTTTCTTCGTGGCCATCGGCCACCATCCGAACACGACCCTGTTCGACGGCCAGCTGGCGATGAACAACGGCTACCTGGAAATCCGCTCGGGCCTGGGCGGCAACGCCACCCAGACCTCGGTGGAAGGCGTGTTCGCCGCCGGCGACGTAGCCGACCAGCACTACCGCCAGGCGATCACCTCGGCCGGCTTCGGCTGCATGGCCGCGCTGGACGCCGAGCGCTACCTGGACGCACAGGGCAAGGCCAGCTGAAGCGCTGATTATGCTCTGTAGAGTCGAGCCATGCTCGACTCAGGCAAGGCCGACGCGAAAGCGCCGGCCTTTGTGCTTTCAGTAGTGCCAGGCCATGCCTGGCAGACCGAAGCCTGCTCTCACGTCCGTACGCACGCCTGCGAAAACTCGACAGGTGCCGACGCAACCCCGTCTGCGTCCCTTAGGAGCGCACTCCAGCGCGCGACGCCCGTGCCGATGCCATTGCAGGCAAGATTGATCACCACCGGCTGCATCGGATCGTCAAAAGTCTGCGTCGACGAAGAGCACGCACCCGCCTCGGAACAGGTCGTCAGCGAGAGCTCCACCGACAGCGGGTATTGGGGATTCCCGGCATAGCGGACTTCGATGTCACGGGCCGATTGAACCGGCACATTGGTATCTGGGATCGGATGCAGGACCAGCGGCTCGCAGGTCTTGCCTGCTGCCCACAGGCGATAGCCCTTCTCGACGCCTTTCATGGAGGCAGTGCGGAAGACGGGATCCTGGAGGGCCTTGGCATCATCCGGATTGGTATGAAAAGCTGTCTCAACGATGATTGACGGCATCTTTGCCTCACGATTCTCCCCTTTGTTTTCAGCGTGGGGAGCAGGGGCTACCGTAAAATCGGCATACACCGGAACCGAGTGAATCAGCTCCTTCATCGAGCACAGGACACTCTCTGCAAGAGCAGCATCCATCGGCCTACCAGGTTGCACGATCACACGAGTACCGCGCGCGGCCCCTGAGGGTTCTCCATTGCTGTGCAGATGAATCGCCACCTCAGCTCCGTGGTGGTTTGCGAGAAGCGGCCGACTGTTGATGTCTTCACGCTCCTCCCGATCCCAAAGCGTACTGCCTGCGTACGTGTTCCATATCTTTGTCTCGGCCGGATACTGCTCGGCAATCGCGTAGCGCGCAGCTATGGTCCACCACTCCTCACCACTCGGAGGATGAGTCGTTCCCGTGATCTGAACGCGCGGGCGGATGACAGGCATTTGGCTCCTTTGCTCGATCATCGCCTTCAGGTCCGCGGCGTACGACGGAGTCAACAGCCCCTCCGAGACGCCATTCCATTCATCCCTTGAGGTCACCCACCGGTTGTCCTTGTAGCTGTAGAAATACCCATGCCCGGCTGCGACAAACGCCATCCCGGACCCAGGCGTTCCACGCGTCCGCCGCAGCGCTTCCCCCGCTTCCCGCGCCGCATCGTCCGCAGCCTTTATCTCAGGAAAGTAGTATTCGATCTCTTTCCCGTCATACAGAAAAACGACACGACTGAACGGAGCCGCCTGCTCGGCCCAATGCAGTAGTCCAAAACTGATCTCGCTTCGCTGATCCTCGAACGACGGCCCGTAATCGGCAGGAAGGAAGACCCGATCCAGCGCCACGGTCACTACACCGTTGGCGATATCTGTTGATACCTCAACCCGGCGACTGCGCGCCTGGCCATCTACAAGACGAACGCGCTCCAGAATGTCGCGCGCCTTCTGGGTCAAGAGGATGTCGAGCCCAGTGTCCTGCTCCACCGCACGAGGAGCGTCAACGGCCTGCGCGGGGCTGATCAACAGTCCGCCGCCCACAAGAGACAGCAGAACAGAAAGGGATCCAAGGCGAAGCTTCTGGTTCATTTTGGCTACTCCATGCAAAGAGTGAATGCACCGCTCCAGCGGCGCAGCTCACTCTGTCCTTTCGAATTCAGGCATTCCGCAACCCAGCGCACACGGATGGACAATTCAAACTTTCCTCATCCCCAACCAGAACAAACCAACCCAGCCCCGCCAACACCATTCGTGATCCACCTGGCCTATCCTTGCCAACCATGCCCTCCCCCCGCTTCCTCGACTCCCTGCAGTCCATTCCCGCCACCGACTGGGACGCCCTGCACGACGGCCAGAATCCGTTCGTCAGCCACGCCTTTCTCTCAGGCCTGGAACAGCACGGCTGCCTGCGCGAGGACTGGGGCTGGCAGCCCCGGCACTTCACGCTGTGGGAGGGCGAGCGCCTGATCGGCGCCATTCCGGGCTACCTGAAGACCAACTCCCACGGCGAATTCGTGTTCGACCATGCCTGGGCCAACGCCTATGCCCGGCATGGCCGCGACTACTACCCGAAGTGGCTGGGCGCGGTGCCGTACTCGCCGGTCACCGGGCCGCGCCTGCTGGCCCGTCACGATTCAGATCGCACCGCATTGCTGTCGGTGTTGCGTGATGCACTGCCAGCACTGGAGGTGTCATCGGCCCATATCAATTTCCACACCGCAGCGGACGAGGCGCTGTTCGGCGATGACTGGCTGCTGCGCGAGGACGTGCAGTTCCAGTGGCAGAACCCGGGTGACTGGGCGACATTCGACCAGTTCCTCGGCGCGATGAACCACAAGCACCGCAAGAACATCCGCCAGGAACGGGCCAAGGTCACCCGCCAGGGCATCACGTTTCGCGTGGTGCATGGCGACGAGGCCAGCCGCGCCGACCTGCAGGCGATGTATCGCTTCTACCTGCAGACCTTCCTTGAGTACGGCAATGCCCCGGCGCTGACCGAGGCTTTCCTGCGCCATCTGGCCATTTCATTGGGACGTGGGCTGGTGCTGTTCCTGGCCGAGCAGGAAGGCCAGCCAATCGCCGGCGCACTTTGCCTGCGCGGTGGTGACACGCTGTACGGTCGCTACTGGGGTGGCGCCACATTGCCCGGCCTGCATTTCGAAGCCTGCTACTACCAGGGCATCGAATACTGCCTGCGCGAAGGGCTGAGCCGTTTCGAGCCGGGCGCACAGGGCGAGCACAAACTGGCGCGAGGCTTCCTGCCGACGCTGGTACGCAGCCGGCACTGGGTGGCCGACGCGGATTTCGCCGAGGCGTTGCAGGAGTGGTGCAGGCAGGAGCGGCGCGATGTGCGGCGGTACCGGCAGGAGCTGCTGGGGCACAGCCCATTTCGCGCGGACGGGTGACCAGCCAACCAGGGTTGGCATCTACCGCGGCATTCGCGCGGGGCCGCGACAACTACAATGCCGGCATGACCCGCCAGCTGCCCTGGCGCCTGGCCGATGCGCCGGACGCCCCCTTCCCTCCGGCCGAGACCGCCCTGCGCCAGCCCGACGGCCTGCTCGCGGTGGGCGGCGACCTGCATCCGGTGCGACTGCTCAACGCCTATGCCGGCGGCATCTTTCCGTGGTTCAGCGAGGGCGAGCCGATCCTGTGGTGGTCGCCTGATCCGCGCATGGTGTTCCGCACCGACGGCGTGCACCTGTCCAGCCGCTTCCGCCGCCAGCTGCGCAGTAGTACGTGGGAGGTCAGCGCGGACACCGCCTTCAGCCAGGTGATGCGCGCCTGTGCGGCGGCACCTCGGCCCGGCCAGGACGGCACCTGGATCAGCCCGGCCATGGTCGAGGCCTACAGCCAATTGCACGACCTCGGCTTCGCCCATTCCTTCGAAGTCTGGGACCGTCAGTCGCTGGTCGGCGGCATCTACGGGGTGGCCATCGGGTCAATGTTCTTCGGCGAGAGCATGTTCAGCGGCGCCAGCGGTGGTTCCAAGGTCGCGCTGGCGGCACTGGCGTCCACGCTTCACGGCTGGGGTTGGGAGCTGATCGACGCCCAGGTGGAAAATCCGCACCTGCTGCGGATGGGCGCCGAACACCTGCCGCGCGCGGAATTCCTGCAGCACGTGCGCCAGGCCGTGCGCCGTGACAGCCGTGAAGGCTCGTGGACACAGGCCGTCGGACGCTTGCCAGCCCAGCATTTGGCCGGCAGTTAACACAAACTTTGCAAGCTGGGCCGGTCACGCGTAAAATACCGCGCCTTAGGCCCAGCGTGGCCGTTTTCTGAACCGCACAGGACTACATGTCGAAAGACGATTCCATCGAGTTCGAGGGCACCGTCAGCGAGACGCTGCCGAACACCACTTTCCGCGTTCGTCTGGAAAATGGGCACGAAATCATCGCCCACATCTCCGGCCGCATGCGCAAGAACTACATCCGCATCCTCACCGGTGACCGGGTCAAGGTTGAAATGACCCCGTACGACCTGACCAAGGGTCGTATCACCTACCGCATGAAGTAAGCGGTCGGCGCGCTGCGCCACTTCGACAAGGCCAGCCCTGGTTGCTGGCCTTTTGTCATGCCTGCAATCCGGCCCTGCCGGAGGTCATCGTGACCGAACTCACCGTGACGTCGGTCAGCCCTGCTTGCGGCAGATTCGCATCTGCATCGGTGGCGGCATCGTGGGACCCGATCCAGTCCGGATCGCCATCCCCCTGCCCCGCCATGAACATGCTCCCGCTGACCGCTCTGCTCGTCGCCGTTGCCGTGTCCGCCAGCGCAGCGCCCGTGCGCGCCGCCGACACTCTTTCCACCTCCAGTGACTGCGTCCAGCTGGGCAGCGACCAGCAACTGGTGCGCGCCGGCGCTTCGCGCAACATCCTGCTGCGCAATGGCCAGGACCACTACGTCGTGCATTTCCAGGACGACTGCTCGGCGGCAGGCTACTCGCGGAAACTGAGCTTCGCCACGGACGGCCAGCAGGGTCTGCTGTGCGCTGCCGGCCGCAGCCAGCTGCTCACCGATTCCAGTCGCTGCATCGTGTCGCAGATCGAGCCAGTCGACGAGGCCACCTTCAAGAAGAAGGCCCGCCAGCGCAGCCGCTGACGGGGCACATGACAAGGGCGGCCGAAGCCGCCCTTGTCATGTCAGGTCCGCCGAAACCGGCCGGGGGTCAGTTCATTCCACGGTGACCGGCAGCAGGCGCTCCGGTTCGGCCTGGGTTTCGACCACCAGCTCGTCGTCGCGCACATCGATGCTCACCTTGCCGCCGTTGACCAGCTTGCCGAACAGCAGCTCGTCGGCCAGCGGACGCTTGATCCTGTCCTGGATCACGCGGGCCATCGGACGCGCACCCATCAGCGGGTCGAAGCCGTGGTGGGCCAGCCAGTCGCGCGCGGTTGGCGTGGCCGACAGGCTGACGTGCTTGTCCTGCAGCAGCATCTCCAGCTCGATCAGGAACTTGTCGACTACGCGCAGGATGTGCTCGAAGCCCAGCGCCTGGAACTGCACCACCGCGTCGAGGCGGTTGCGGAATTCCGGAGTGAAGCTGCGGCGGATGGTCTCCATCGCGTCGGTGGCGTGGTCCTGCTTGGTGAAGCCGATCGAGCGCCGCGAGGCCTGCGCCGCACCTGCATTGGTGGTCATCACCAGCACCACGTTCTTGAAGTTGGCCTCGCGACCGTTGGTATCGGTCAGCACGCCGCGATCCATTACCTGCAACAGGATGTTGAAGATGTCCGGGTGCGCCTTCTCGATTTCGTCCAGCAGCAGCACGCAGTGCGGTGTCTTGACGATCTTCTCGGTCAGCAGGCCGCCCTGATCGAAGCCGACGTAGCCTGGAGGGGCACCGATCAGGCGGCTGATCGAATGCGGCTCCATGTATTCGGACATGTCGAAGCGGACCAGCTCGATGCCCAGCTGCAGCGCCAGCTGCTTGGTCACCTCGGTCTTGCCGACACCGGTCGGGCCGGCGAACAGGAAGTTGCCGATCGGCTTTTCCGGATTGCCCAGGCCCGAGCGGGCCAGCTTGATCGCCGAGGACAGCGTCTCGATGGCCGGGTCCTGGCCGAAGATCACCATCTTCAGGTTGCGCTCCAGATGCTGCAGCACATCCTTGTCGGTGGCACTGACCTGCTTGGTCGGGATGCGCGCCATCTTGGCGACGATCGCCTCCACTTCCTCGACGTCGATCAGCTCCTTGCGCTGCCCTTCCGGCAGCAGGCGCTGGCGGGCACCGGCCTCGTCGATCACATCGATGGCCTTGTCCGGCAGCAGGCGGTCGCCGATGTGCTTCACCGACAGGTCAACCGCCGCCTGCAGCGCCTCGTCGGAGTAGGTCACGCCGTGGTGCAGCTCGTACTTGGACTTCAGGCCCTGCAGGATCTCGTAGGTCTCGCCAACGGTCGGCTCGACGATGTCGATCTTCTGGAAGCGGCGGGCCAGTGCCCGGTCCTTCTCGAAGATGCCGCGGTATTCCTGGAAAGTGGTCGAACCGATGCAGCGCAGCTCGCCGGAGGCCAGGGCCGGCTTGATCAGGTTGGACGCATCCATGGTGCCGCCCGACGCCGAACCGGCACCGATGATGGTGTGGATCTCGTCGATGAACAGCACCGCGTTGGGCACCTTCTTCAGTGCGGTAAGCACGCTCTTCAGGCGCTTCTCGAAGTCGCCACGGTACTTGGTGCCGGCCACCAGCGCGCCCAGGTCGAGCGAATAGATCACCGCGTCGGCAAGCACGTCGGGCACCGAGCCCTCGACGATGCGGCGGGCCAGGCCCTCGGCGATGGCGGTCTTGCCCACGCCGGCCTCGCCCACGTACAGCGGGTTGTTCTTGCGGCGACGGCACAGGACCTGGATGGTGCGCTCGATCTCGTCACCACGACCGACCAGGGGATCGATGCGGCCGGACCGGGCCTGTTCGTTGAGGTTGCTGGCGAACTCGGTCAGGGCATCACCCTTCGGCTCACCCTCCCCGCCTTCCATGCGGCCCTCGCCGTCGGAGGAGGAGGACGGCTGCTCGCCTTCCTCGCCCAGCTTGGCGATGCCGTGGGACAGGTAATTGACCACATCCAGCCGGGTCACATCCTGCTGGTTGAGGTAGTAGACGGCGTGGGAGTCCTTCTCGCCGAAGATGGCGACCAGCACGTTGGCGCCGGTGACCTCCTTCTTGCCCGAGGACTGCACGTGGTACACGGCCCGCTGCAGCACGCGCTGGAAGCCCAGGGTCGGCTGTGTATCGCGGCCGTCATCTTCGGCCAGGCGCGACACGGAGGCCTCGATGGCCTGCTCCAGCTCCTGGCGCAGGCGTTCGGCGTCGGCACCACAGGCCTTCAGTACGGCCTGGGCGGACGGGTTGTCGAGCAGTGCCAACAGCAGGTGTTCGACCGTCATGAACTCATGCCGGGCCTCACGGGCGCGCTTGTAGCACTGGCCGATGGTGTGTTCGAGGTCTTTGCTGAACATGGATTACTCCGGCGGCAGATGGGAACAATATGCGGCCTGACTACGCGATTTCCATCACCCTAGCGGATTGCTGCGTTCAGATGGCGTTAGCACTGCAGAACGCTTGATCTTCGTTCACTCCAGAAGACCTCAACCGGCATGAGCGAACCCTACCTGAGCCGCTGGCGATTGCGGCGTGATGGCCCGGCCATCGAAACGCCCCATGCCCGGCTCTGGCCGGTGCTGACCGCTGCCGGCACGCCGGCGATGCTGAAGATCAGCAGCGAAACCGAGGAGCAGAACAGCCACCGCCTCCTGCGCTGGTGGGACGGCGACGGCGCTGCCCGCCTGCTGGCCCACGCCGGGCCGGCGATCCTGATCGAACGTGCCGGCGGCGACTCGCTGAGGCAACGCTCGATCGAGGGCGACGACGAGGCCTGCACCACGATCCTGTGCCAGGTCCTGCAACGGCTGCACCGACCACGGAGCGCGCCGCCAGCGGAACTGGTCTGCCTGCGTACATGGTTCGCCGATCTGCTGCAGCCAAGGGCCGCGCTGCCGCCACTGCTGGAACAGTGCAGATCACTGGCGGAGGTGTTACTGACGGAAGAACGCGAGGTCCGGCCCCTGCACGGTGACCTGCACCACGACAACGTGCTGGATTTCGGCAGGCGCGGCTGGCTGGCGATCGATCCGAAGCGGCTGCTGGGCGACCGTGCGTTCGACTACACGACGATGTTCAGCAATCCGGATCTCTGTGGCCCGGGCATCCACGTGGCCACGCGGCCGGAGCGGTTTGCTGCCCGGCTGGAACAGGTCAGCGCACTGGCCGGCCTGGAGCGCACGCGCCTGCTGCGCTGGATCGCGGCCAGCATGGCGCTGTCGGCAGTGTGGTTCAGGGATGACGGCGACCCGGCCGAGGTCGACGAGGCGGTGGCGCGGATGGCGCTGGAGGCGTTGGCGGAGGCCTGATCCAGCTGTAGAGCCGAGCCTGCGCTCGGCTGCTGCTGGCAGAGATCTGGATGCCTGGGTGAACAGCACCCGAGCGTGGGCTCGGCTCTACAGGTCGGGGGCGGTCAGGCCTTTTCCATCGTGCACAGCAGCGGATGCTGGTTCATCCGCGAGTACTCGTTGACCTGGGCAACCTTGGTCTCGGCCACTTCGCGGGTGAAGACACCGCAGACGCCGCGGCCGCGGGTATGAACGTGCAGCATCACTTGGGTGGCCTTGTCCAGGTCCATGCTGAAGAACTGCTGCAGCACATCCACCACGAAATCCATCGGGGTGTAGTCGTCGTTGAGCAGCATCACCTGGTAGAACGGCGGCGGCGCCACTTCCGGGCGCGCGGGCTCGACGGCAACGCCGTGCTCGTGCTGGGAATCGGGGGAGGACTCATGGGGCATCCATCCATTATAGGGGCTCGGGCAGGCCTGCGTCGGCCCGCCGCAGATTGGACGGCACGCACGCCCACCGTCACAATTGCACCCTCTCCCAACACTGTTTCACAGGATCTTCATGAAAAGGACCCTTCTTCCCGCCCTGCTGATCGCGCTGGCCGCTGCCGGCTCTGCCACTGCCGCAACCAGCGCCGACAAGTCCGTGGCCCGCCATCTGGACAAGCTGGGCTATACCTACGAAGTCGACGAGGATGGCGACTACCGCATGGTGTTCGACGTCGAGGGTGACCGCACCCAGATGGTCTACGTGCGCTCGGCGGTGGAGGATTTCGGCAGCCACAACATCCGTGAGATCTGGTCGCCGGCCTACAACGCCAAGACCAAGCAGTTCCCGGTGGCCGTGGCCAACCGCCTGCTGGAGGATTCGCAGGACGCCAAGATGGGGGGCTGGGTAAAGCAGGACACCACCGCCATGTTCGTGGTGAAGATCGACGCCGATGCCACCCCGGACCAGCTCAGCGACGCCATCGATGCGGCCATCCGCACCGCCGACGCGATGGAGCTGGAGCTGACCAAGAAGGACGAGTTCTGAGTTGAACGCCACGCCGGACCCGCGCTGGGCACCGCACGCCACCGTCGCCACGGTAGTGGTTGACGGCGGCCGCGTGCTGCTGGTCGAAGAGACCATTGAAGGCCGCCAGGTGCTGAACCAGCCGGCCGGCCACCTCGAGCCAGGCGAAAGCCTGGCCGAGGCAGCCCTGCGCGAGACCCGGGAGGAAACCGGCTGGACCGTGCAGCTGACCCATTTCATCGGCTGCTACCAGTGGACTGCCGGCGACGGCACCGCCTTCCTGCGCTTCTGCTACGCAGCACACCCGGTCTCGCACGACCCGGCCCAACCGCTGGACACCGGCATCGACCGCGCGTTGTGGCTGACCCCGGCCGAGCTGCAGGCCGCCGGCGAGCGCCAGCGCAGCCCGCTGGTCTGGCAGGTGGTGGCGGATTACCTGGGTGGCCAGCGCCATCGGCTTTCGCTGGTCCGGGAGGTCGCATGAGCACGCCGCGCGTGATGGTGGGCGTCTCGGGTGGTGTCGACTCTTCGGTCGCCGCCTGGCGCTTGGTCCAGCAGGGCGAGGCCGTGGCCGGCCTGTTCATGCAGAACTGGGCCGACGACGGCAGCGGTGACTGCCGTGCCGAGGATGACCGCCGCGATGCGGTCGCCGTATGCGGCCTGCTCGGTATCCCGTTCCACTTCCGGGACTTTTCCAGCGAGTACTGGCAGGGCGTGTTCGAGCACTTCCTGGCCGAATACGCCGCTGGCCGCACGCCGAACCCGGACGTGCTGTGCAACCGCGAGGTGAAGTTCAAGCATTTCCTGGATGCCGCCCGCGAGCTGGGCGCCGAGCGCATCGCCACCGGCCACTATGCGCGGGTGACCCAGCGCGGCCACCACTGGCTGCTGCTGCGCGGTGCCGACCGCTCCAAGGACCAGAGCTACTTCCTGCACCAGCTGGGCCAGGAGCAGCTGGCGGCCACCCTGTTCCCGATCGGCGACCTGGAGAAGACCGACCTGCGACGGATTGCGCGCGACGTCGGCCTGCCGACCCACGCCAAGAAGGATTCCACCGGCATCTGCTTCATCGGCGAGCGGGATTTCCGCGAATTCCTCGGCCGCTACCTGCCGGCCAGGCCCGGCCAGATCCTTGACCCGGCCGACGGCAGCGTGATCGCCGAACATCCGGGCGTGTTCTATTTCACCCTGGGCCAGCGCGAGGGCCTGAACATCGGCGGCGTACGCGGCCGCCCGGCCGCACCGTGGTACGTGGTCGGCAAGGATGTGGCCAGCAACGTGCTGTACGTCGACCAGGACCGCGACAGCCCATGGATGCTGTCCGAGCGCCTGCGATCGGAGCCGGCGCATTGGATCTCGGGCTCGCCACCCGCGCGACGCTTCGAATGCACCGCCCAGACCCGCTACCGCCAGCCCGATGAGCCGTGTACGGTCGACGTGCTGGACGATGGCAGCGTGCTGGTCACCTTCGCGCGCCCGCAGCGTGCCGTTACCCCCGGTCAATCGCTGGTGCTGTATGACGGTGATGTGTGCCTGGGTGGCGCGGTGATCGCCGCCACCGATGCGCCGCTGGAACAGCGCCTGCGCACCACCCCCTCCCCTTTTGAGGTAATCGCTGCATGAGTTTCACTGTCGACGACCGCGTCCTGGCCTTGGCCGGCATTGCCCAGGCCCTGCAGCAGGTACGCCGCATCGCCGATACCGGCCATTCCGACGCCGCCGCCGTGCGCACCGCCGTGGACAGCGTGTTCCGTGTCGATGCGTCCTCGCCGCAGGCGGTATTCGGTGACCGCCATGCACTGAAGGCCGGGCTGCGCCTGCTGCACAACTATTTCCGCAACCAGGGCCAGGATCCGATCCTGCCGAAACTGGCGCTGTCGGTGCTGCAGCTTGAGCGCCGCTTTGTTCAGGATGGCGCCACCGTGAACAAGGTTGCTTCGGGCATCGAGCGTGCCCAGCGCCAGGCCACCGAACTGGGCGACAGCGGCCACCCGGATGTGCTGGCCAGCCTGGGAAGCCTGTACGCGGACACCATCAGCCACCTCAAGCCGCGGGTGATGGTGCAGGGCAACCCGCACTACCTGGGCCAGGCCGGCGTGGTGGCCGAGATCCGTGCCCTGCTGTTGGCCGCGGTGCGCTCGGCAGTGCTGTGGCGCCAGCTGGGCGGCAGCTACTGGGACTTCCTGTTCGGCCGCAAGGCGATGATCGAGGCCGTGGACCGGCAGCTGGCGTAAGGGTGTGGGGTCAGAGCCCTTTTCCATGAAAAGGGATCCGACCCCGCCGCTGCCTACCCAAGGGTCGGATCTCTTTCCGGCACGGAAAGGGCTCTGACCCCGAAGCCGCCAAGCGCAGGAAAACCGGCGCATTCAGAATGCACTTGCAAGCACATCGACGTTAAAGAGAAAGGGGGTACGGCCGATACATCCTCCGTGCACCTCCCGAGAACGTCCATGTACTCACGCATTTTCATCCGTCTGGCCGCCCCCCTGGCTCTGACCCTGCTGCTCCCCTTCGCCATCGGTTTCGAATGGCCGGCCGCCCTGCGCTGGGCGATCCTGACCACGATGACGCTGAGCTGGCTCGGCTTTGCGTGGTGGACCACCCGCGCCCAGGCGCATCGTTCCCCGGAACATGCCCGTGTCCTGCGTGAGCAGGACCAGCTGCTGACCGAACTGCGCAACTTCGTCGGCAACGAAATCGACGGTTCGCGTGGTGAAGTGGAACGCGCCCGCGACCTGATCCGCCAGGCGGTCTCCAGCCTGGGCGGCAGCTTCGATGCGATGAACCGCAAGTCGCGCCAGCAGAGCCAGGCGCTGTCGCGCATCGTCGACCGCGCCGGCGATGAAGGCAATGCCGGCCTCGACGTTGCCCGTTTCGCCCAGCACGCCAGCCACCGCATGGAACAGCTGGTGGAAGCGCTGGAACAGGTGAGCGGCCAGAGCAGCACCACCGTGCAGCACATCGACCAGATGGCACAGCACCTGGATGGCATCTTCGCGCTGCTGGAAGACGTCAAGTCGATCGCCGACCAGACCAACCTGCTGGCGCTGAACGCCGCCATCGAAGCCGCGCGTGCCGGTGAAGCCGGACGAGGCTTCGCGGTGGTCGCCGACGAAGTGCGCAACCTGTCCGAGCGCTCGACCACCTTCAACGAGCAGATCCGCAAGCTGGCGCACAGCTCCAAGGACGCCATCGCCAAGGTGCGCGAGACGGTCTCGCACATGGCCTCGCGTGACATGGACCGCTCCCGCGAAGCACGCCAGGAAGCGGCGGCAATGCTCGACAATGTCGCGCAGATCAATGCCTCGCTCGGCGACGGCATGCGCGAAGTCTCCGAGTGCGCACGTGCGATCGATGGCAGCGTGGCCGAAGCCGTGCGCGCCCTGCAGTTCGAAGACATCGCCACCCAGGCGCTGGGCGGCGTGCACACCCACCTGGACCGCCTGACCGCGATCAACCGTGAAGCGGTGGCCCTGCAGGAACTGCTGCACCGCAATGGCGGCGTGTTCGACGAAGAGATCGCCACGGCCCTGCAGCGCACAGGCAACCGCCTGCGCGAACTGCGCAGCGAATGGGAACGCCCGCCGCACAAGCCGGTTGCCCAGCAGAGCATGGGTGCCGGCACGGTAGAGCTGTTCTGATCCTGATGTCCGCTGCCCTCGCCGGCAGCCCGCAAGGCCCCGGTTCGTCCGGGGCCTTTGCCTGTGACCCGCCGCTGGATGCATCCTGTACGCGCACCATGACCCTGATCCGCGCCCTGCCCTCCCTCACCGACACCGAGCGCCCGCGCAACGCGAGCGTGCGTGAGCAGCTGCAAAAGCTGGAAGAGGTCGCCCGCGAGGAAATCTGCGAGCTGCAGCAGCTGGCGGACGCGCGCCCGGCGCCGTCGCCGGCGGACGAGGAACTGCTGGGGCTGGCGTGGGACCTGGGGTTGGATGGCGAAGCGCTGAAGTAGATCCACGCCATGCGTGGATGGACGACGCGATACCTGCAACCTCTGCTTTGCCTGTCGCCCTTTAGGATTTGTTGTATAGGCTGAGGAAGGGGAAGAGGACATACTGCCGCCCTCCCCCGTCTCTCTGGCCTCTGAATGACGTTCAATCTGGAAGAAGCCCGCGAGGCTTTTGAGCACTTCCTGATGTTGATGGACGGCCAGATTGAATGGCTGGTCGCGCAGGCTCAAATGCATGGCATTGAACTGGATTGCAGCCTCGAAAGCCTCGACAGGCTGGAACACCTCCATGACTTGATGGCAGCCACGCTGTCTGAGGATGAGCGGGACTCTCTGAGGGTCGTGTTCGCCCGATATCTAGGGGAGACCGTCAGGCTGGCACACGGTGGGAAGTGGACCCTGCCACTTGATGACCCAAAGGACATCAGTTTCAACATGCCCGTTATCGTGGGACACTCATCCTGCCCGTGGTTGGAATTCAATCCCATCCATACGATGCGAGCCTATTCACTTCGGGCCAAGCCCGGAATGATCCGAGGCATCGTAGCGCACAGTGTTGCTCCACAGATTCTGGATCTCAGCGATCTGGTGGAAGAGGACTGACGCCAAGAGGCTGCTTGAGTCGCTGGGCGGCCCACCCGGATGGTGGCTCGGACCGCCTGCCATCCACGCATGGCGTGGATCTACTGTTCGGGCAGTGGCATGATCCACCGGTCCCGTTCATGGAAGACCGATGGCCATCGCTCTGATCGCAGTACTCCTGATCGAAACGGTCCTTCTGATGGCCTGGGTGGCCGGCTATTTCAGCTGGGGCATCACCCTGTTCAACGAGCGCATTGCGGCGTCACCGGCCATGCAGGCCCGCCTCTCGCTGGGCAGCCTGGAACGTGACCTGCCACATGACAACTGGCTGCGACTGGCCTTCCATGCGCTGCCCGATGGCAGCATGGCGTTCCGCGAGAGCTTCGCGCCGAGCTTCGGCCTGCGCTACTTCCCGGTGATGCGTGGACGCATCGTGCTCAACGCACGGCGGCACGAGGTGCGGGTGATCGGCCTGTGCAGCTGGTTCGTGGCAATGCTGTCGCTGCTGCTGTTGCCACTGGTGGCGATGCGCCCGATGGTGGCGCCGATGCTGCTGGTACTGCCGCTGTTCCTGGCCAGCTATCTGGTCCAGAAGCGCCGCTATGCCGCCATCGTCGAGGCGCTGCGCATGCAGTTGAAGGCGGATTTTCCGAGGTAGATCCACGCCATGCGTGGAGGGTCGCATGTGCAGGCATTGGTGCCGACCAAGATCCATGCCCACGAGGGTGGGGTTACGCCGAGCGCAGGCATTCGTGCCGACCAACGGTCGGCACCTACCAGCGTCGGGTGGTCAGCGCACCAGCACCGCTTCGCTGCTGGCGTCGGTGCGCATCGGTAGCGGACGCTGCTGCCGCAGCCATTGCGCCAGGTCACGCGGGCTGAGCGGGCGCGAGTACAGGTAGCCCTGGATCTCGTCGCAGCCCTGGCGGCGCAGCATGTCTTCTTCCTGGTGCGTCTCCACGCCCTCGGCCACCACCTTCATGCCCAGCGCGTGGCCCAGGTGCACGATGGCCTGGGTCACTTCGGCCGTGCCGGAGTCGTGCAGCATGCCCTGCACGAAACTGCGGTCGATCTTCAGGCGCCCCACCGGGAAGCGGTTGAGGTAGTTGAGGTTGGAAAAGCCGGTACCGAAGTCGTCCACCGCCAGCGGCACGCCGTGCCGTTCGAGCACGTCGAAGCAGTGGCGCAGGATGTCGGTGTCACGGATCAGCGCCGATTCGGTCAGCTCCAGCTCCAGCCGCTGCGGCGGCCAGCCGTGGGCATGGCAGATCTCGATCACACGTTCGGCGAAGCCACGGTCGCGCAGCTGCACCGCCGATACGTTGACCGCGATGCGGTCGAAGTGCAGTCCAGCCCGGTCCCAGGCGGTTGCCTGACGGCAGGCTTCGTTCAGTACCCAGTCGCCGATGCGTACGATCTCGCCGCATTTCTCGGCGATGGGAATGAACTCGGCCGGGCTGCAATAGCCGATGCCGGGGCGATGCCAGCGCAGCAGTGCTTCGATTGCCGGCGGCTCGCCCTGGTGGGCATGCAGCAGCGGCTGATAGGCCAGGCTGAACTCCTCGCGCTCGATCGCACCGTGCAGCGCGTGCTCAAGCTCCAGCCTGCGCTGGATGCGGGCCAGTGCGTCCTGGCTGTAATACTGGTAGGTGTTGCGTCCGGCTTCCTTGGCCGCGTACATCGCAGCGTCGGCAGCGCGCAGCAGTGAATCGAAATCGGTCTGCGCATCGCCCAGCATCGCGATGCCGACACTGGCACCGACCTTCAGCGTGGTCTCGCCACGGCGCAGCGGCTCGGCCAGCGAGGCGATCAGCTTGCGGGCGACATGTCCCGCATCCTCGGGCTCAGCCAGGTCGCGCAGTACGACGATGAACTCGTCGCCGCTGAAACGGCCAAACAGATCATTGTTGCGCAGGTTCTGGTGCAGGCGGGTGGCGGCAGCCTTCAGCAGCGCATCACCCGTGGCGTGGCCGAAGCTGTCGTTGATGGTCTTGAAGCCGTCCAGGTCGATGAACAGCATCGCCAACGAGGTGCCACGATCACGCGCCTCCTCGATGGCCTCGGCGGTCTGTTCGCCGAGCAGCACGCGATTGGGCAGGCCGGTGAGCAGGTCGTAGTGGGCCAGCAGTTCAATGCGCTCGTTGGCCTCGCGCTCGCGGGTGATGTCACGGAACAGCACCACGAAGCGCGGCGGCAGTCCGTCACGACGATCCAGCTCGATCAGCACCTGCACCCAGACACGCAGGCCGGACTGGCGGTAGAAGCACAGGTCCAGCTGCTCGGGCAGGCCGCCGTTGGCGATGCGGGCCAGTGCCGCCTCGAACGCATCGCGCGAGTCTTCGGTATACAGCGCCATCGCCTGATCGAGGGTGATCGGCTCCTTGCGCAGGCCGTGGATGCGATAGCATTCCTCGGTCCATTGCATGCTCCGGGTCTGCACCTCGATCTCGCAGCCGCCGATGCGGCCCAGCGCGGAAACCCGGTTCAGCAGTTCGGTGCGCCAGCGAATCAACGCGTCGGTCTGGTGCTGTTCGGTGATGTTCTGCACCTGGCCGAGCAGGCGCTTGGGCTGCCCGTCCATGTCCAGCAGCGGCTGCATCCACAGCCGCAGGTGCTGCGATGGCTCATGGCCACGGGTCAGCTCCAGCTCGAGATTGGCGGCACGACCATCGCGCCACAGCCGCCGCCATGCCGCACGCAACGCGCCACGCGAGCGCGGATGCAGCTGCTTCAGCCAGCGCCGCTGGCCGGGCACGGCGCCGTGCTCCAGCGCCAGCAGCGAGCGCAGTTCCGGCGACCACCAGAAGTGCCCGCTGTTGGGGTCGAACGACCAGCTGCCCATGCTGGCGATGCGCTGGGCCTCGCTCAGGTGCAGCTGCTGTTCCTGCAGCAGCGATTCGAGCTGCTTCTGCTGCTCGATATCGGTATGCGTGCCGACCATGCGCAGCGGCTGGCCATCGGCGGTGCGCGCGACCACGCGGCCGCGATCCAGCACCCAACGCCACTGGCCATCGGCCTGGCGGAAGCGGAACTGTGCGCTGTACTGCTCGCTGCGCCCGCGCAGGTGCTCGTCGAGCGCGGCACGCACCTGGTCGATGTCCTCGCTGTGCACGCGCGACAGCAGTTCGGTGGCCGTCTCGTCGCCCAGCGCCGGCGTGCGCGCCACCCGGTCACTGGGGATGTCCCAGTCCCAAAGGCTATGACCGGCGCTGTCCAGTGCCAGTTCCCAGCGCCCACCCCCATCGACCGGCACCGGCTCGGGAATGCTCAGGGTGAACGCCAGCAGGTTGCCGGCACCGTCATGCACGGCGCGCAGGTGGCCGTCGTAGTGGCCGCGCGGGCCGCCCGGCAGCGTGCAGGGCACGATGCCGCCATCGGCGGCCATCAGGCGTAGATCTTCCAGCATTGGCGCATAGGCAGCCACGGTGGCCGGCAGGCCATGCTCGCGCGCGGCCGGATTGGCCGCCAGCGGGCGCCCGGTACGGTCGACGATGACCAGCGCCGACGCAAGCGGGTGCTGCAGCAGGCTGGCGATGATCCCTTGGTCCACGCGATCTTGCTCCGGATGACTCGCCCGTCAGCGGGGCACGCAGTGGTTAACGGCGCCTGCGGCGGATAATTGAGTGGTGACGGCACGCTGCGGGGTAAGATGACCGGCGCCCCTTTCACCCACCCCGTCCATGCCCGCAGAACCGACCGGCAACGCCCCAGTTCCCGACCCGCGGATGGCGCAGGCACTGAGCCGTGACCGGCGGCGGGTGGTGTTGAGCTACCTGGTGATGGCGCTGGCCTGGATGATCTCCACCGACAGCGTGGTGCAGGCGCTGGTGCCCGATCCGCAGCAGGCGGCCCTGTGGCAGGGCCTGAAGGGCTCGTTCTTCGCCCTGGCCAGCGCGGGCCTGCTGTACCTGCTGCTGCGCCCGCTGGCCGAGCACGTGCTGCATACCCACGCCCGCCAGCAGGCCTCGGAGCTGCGCCTGCGGCAGATGTTCGAGGGCAACCCCGGCCCGATCCTCGTCTATGACCTGGATACATTGGCGATCCTCGACGCCAACCCAGCCGCCTGCACCGCTTTCGGCTGGGAGCGCGATGAGCTGCTGGAACAGACCATCGACGCCTTGTGGCCACCCGGCCAGGGCCAGGCGCTGCAGGCCAAGCTGGAGGCGATCCGCGAGGCGCCCGACGAGCTGTGCATCCTGCGCGCGCAGCTGCAGCTGCGCGATGGCGCGCTGCGGCAGATGGAACTGCGCTCCAACGCGATCAGTTACGACGGTCACAATGCGCGCCTGCTGATCGCCATCGATCGCACTGCCGAGGACCTGGCCCAGCTGCGTCGCGACCAGGCGCTGGCACGGGTGGAAGAAGCCCACGAACTGGCCCGCATCGGCGCCTGGGAGCTGGACCCGTCCACCGGGCTGGGCCGCTATTCCAACCAGGTCTATCGCCTGCTCGGCCGCCGCCCGCCCGAAGCCCGCCGCTGGCACCGCTTCGACGAACTGCTGGTGCCGGCCGACCCGGCCACCGCCACCCAGACCGAGCAGCTGCTGGCCGAGCTGTGCTCCGGCGAGCCGGTACAGGTGGACGTGCTGCTGCCGCTGCTGTCGATGGACGGGCGCGCGCTGATGGTGCACCTGCGCGCCGCCAGTGGTCTCGATGAGGCTGGCCGCAACCGCGTGCTGGGCACGCTGCAGGACGTGACCGAACGCGAGCAGTCGCGGCGACTGCTGCGCGAGCGCGAGGAGCAGTTCCGCGAGCTGGTGCGGGTACTGCCCGACGGCGTGGTGATCCTCTCCGACGAACATGTGTTGTACGCCAACGCCTGGGCCGCCGGCCTGTTCGGCTACGGCAGCCATACCCTGCTGGGCGAGCCCTTGTCTGCGCTGGTCGCTGCCGCAGACCTGCCGCGGGTGCGCAGCCAGCTGCGTGCCGGCCAGCCGCACCTGGGACCGGGCCACAGCAGCGTGGTGGCCATGCAGCGCGGCGACGGCCGCAGCTTCCATGCCGGCCTGGCGGTGGGCGACGTGCGCTACGGTGGCCGCGACTGCAAGCTGCTGATCGTGCGCGACCTCAGTGATTCCGAGCGCATCCGCAGCGCGCTGGAAACCAGCAACCGCGAACTGCAGGCGATGGCCGGGCGGCTGTTCTCGCTGCAGGAGGACGAACGTCGTGCGATTTCGCGCGACCTGCACGATGACATCGGCCAGGCCATCACCGCGATCAAGCTGTCGGCGCACGCCGCGCTGGAAGAGGACGATCCGCAGCGGCGTGGGCAGGATCTGGCGCAGATCGTCAGCCTGGCCGACACCACCGTGGCCAAACTGCGCGACATCTCCACCCTGCTGCGCCCCCCGCAGCTGGATGCGCTGGGCCTGGAGGCAGCGCTCAGCTGGCAGGCGCGGGTTCTGTTCCGCTCCTCGCCGGTGGAGCTGCTGGCCGAGATCGAGCCGCTGCCGCATCGCCCCGACAACAGCATCGAACAGGCCTGCTTCCGCATCGCACAGGAAAGCCTGACCAATGCGCTGCGCCATGCGCGCGCCAGCCAGGTCCTGCTGCAGCTGCGCGATGTCGGCCAGCGCGGCCTGCACCTGCAGATCCGCGATGACGGCGAAGGCTTCGATCCGGACGGCCCGCGCGGCCTGGGCCTCATCGTGATGCGCGAGCGCGCACAGAGCGTCGGTGGTCACGTGCGGATTGAATCCGCGCATGGCGAAGGCACCCTGGTCGATGTCCACCTCCCCTACCAGGCGGCCAGCAGGGCTGCCGTCGATTCACCGGAATACTGAACCATGTGGAATCCCAACCTGCCCCCGGTCAGCATCGATGACGCTCCCGACCGCCTTGGCGCCGGCAACCCCGAGCTGCAGGCAATGGTTGCCGAGGCAGCCTCAGGCGGCATCGCACTGATGCTGATGCACGTGGACATCGACCATTTCGCATCGGTCAACGAAAACATGAGTGCCGAAGTGGGCGACCAGGCGCTGGTGCTGGTGGCACAGCGCCTGCAGTCTTACCTGCGCGGGCGCGGCAAGTTGTGGCGACATGGCAGCGACGAGTTCCTGATCGCGGTGCCGCGCACCGCTGATCTGCCGTTGCCGGAGGATTTCGCCGAGGAGATCCGCCAACAGATGGAGCTGCCGCTGTCGGTGCTGCCGTACACGTTGTTCATGACCGGCAAGCTGGGCGTGAGCCTGTGCCCGGAACATGCCAGCAGCACCTCGCGCCTGCTCGACCATGCCGAGGATGCGCTGTACCAGGCCGCCCGCGAAGGCGGCAATGCCGTGCGCATCCATGCGGTGGACACCCCGCCAAGCGCGCACAGCGAGAGCATCATCGCGCGCCAGATCGTCGATGCCATTCCCAATGGCGAGCTGAAGCTGCGCTACCAGCCACTGGTAAGCGCGCGCGACGGCCACGTGGTGGGCATGGAAGCGCTGCTGCGTTGGCAGTCGCCGACCCTGGGCATGCTGGTGCCGGAGCGCTTCATGCGCACCGCCGAACGCCTGGGGATCATCGTGCAGATCGGCACCTGGGTGCTGGAAGGCGCCTTGAAGCAGGCACGGCTGTGGCGCGACCAGGGCTTCGATGACTTCACCATCGCAGTGAACGTGTCCACCCTGCAGCTGCTGCGGCCGAACTTCTTCGCCGAAGTGATGTCACTGCTGCAGGCGGCGGGCGTACCGGCGCACATGCTGACGCTGGAGATCAACGAGAGTGCGCTGACCAACAACGTCAATTTCGTCCACGAAACGCTGGCCAACCTGCGCAACGAAGGCATCAGCCTGAGCCTGGACAACTTCGGTACCGGCGACTCCAGCCTCAGCGCGCTGGTACGCTACCCGGTGGACAAGCTGAAGATCGACCGCAGTTTCATCAAGAGCGCGCCGGCCGGCAATCGTGAAGCGGCCATCGCCCGCGCGATCATCGCCATGGGCCACCAGCTGGGCATGACCGTGATTGCCAACGGCGTGGAATCGCAGGCGCAGCTGGGCTTCCTGCGCCGCAACGACTGCGACGTGTTCCAGGGCTACCTGTTCGGCGAACCGATGTCGGCCGATGCCGCCGGCATGACCCTGCGCCGCCGCTACCTGCGCCCGGAAGCCTTCGCCGAGACGCGCCCGGACCGGACGCTGCTGCTGCTGGATGACGAGGAGAACGTGCTGCGCTCGCTGGTGCGCCTGTTCCGCCGCGACGGCTACCGCATCCTGGCCGCCGGCAACGTGCGCGATGCGTTCGACCTGCTGGCGATCAACGACGTGCAGGTGATCCTGTCCGACCAGCGCATGAGCGACATGAGCGGCACCGAGTTCCTGGGCCGGGTGAAGATGCTGTACCCGGATACGATCCGCCTGGTGTTGTCGGGCTATACCGATCTGAACACGGTGACCGATGCGATCAACCGCGGCGCGATCTATCGCTTCCTGACCAAACCGTGGAACGACGACGAGCTGCGCAAGCACATCCACCAGGCGTTCCGCACGTACGAGGAACAGCGCCGCAGCAATGCCGGCCCGGCGCCGGTGGAGAGCGGAGATGGCGGCGAGGATCGCCCATTGCGGTAACCCTCCCCTCTGGTAGAGCCGGCCGCTGGCCGGCTGCTCTGGATATCGGGTTCAATGAGGTTGCCGGCCAGCGGCCGGCATTGCCAGAAGCGGTCAGCGCGGCTGCTTGACCGGCAGCACCACACGGAAGCGCGAGCCCACGCCGGGCGTGCTGTCCAGGTCGATGCGGCCGTGGTGCTTGTTGATGATGCTGTAGGAGATCGACAGGCCCAGGCCGGTGCCACTGCCAACCGGCTTGGTGGTGAAGAACGGATCGAAGATGCGCTGGCGCAGTTCCGGCGAGATGCCACCGCCGGTATCTTCGAACTCGACCCAAACGTGATCGCCATCAACGCCGGTACGCACCGTGATCGTGCCGCGCTCGGCGATGGCATGGCCGGCGTTGAGCAACAGGTTCATGTAGACCTGGTTCAACTCCGATGGCAGGCACTCCACCAGGGGCAACTGGCCGAACTCGCGCACCAGGGTGACCTTGTACTTGAGTTCGTTCCAGATGATGTTGATGGTCGATTCCAGGCCCGCGTGCAGGTCGACCAGCTTCCACGACTCGTCGCGGCCGGAATACGAGAAATCCTTCAGGTCGCGCACGATGCGGGTGACCCGCTCGATGCCTTCGCGCGATTCCGCCATCAGCTGCGGCAGGTCGCGGCTGATGAAATCGATATCCAGACGGTCACGGATATCATCGATTTCCGGAATCAGCGCTTTCGGGTCCGGCGCGCGCAGGGCGCGCTCGTAGGCTTCGATCACGGTGAACAGGCTGCGCAGGTATTCCTGCAGGCTGCCCAGGTTGGAGTGCACGTAACCGATCGGGTTGTTGATCTCGTGCGCGACGCCGGCGGCCAGCTGGCCGATCGACGCCATCTTCTCCGACTGCAGCAGCTTTTCCTGGGTGCCATTGAGGCGCAGGTAGGCCTGGCGCAGTTCGGCATGGCGCTGCTGCAGCTCGCGTTCGTAGTCTTCCTGCCCTTCGATGTGGCGGAACAGGGCGAGGAAATGCCCCTGGCCGACCGGACCATGGTGGTACAGATGGGCGATGACCACGCCCTCGCCCAGCGGCAGGCTGCCATTCCAGTGACCATGCTGGCGAGCCTGTTCCAGCGCATCGGGCGGCAGCAGTTCGCGCAGGCGCTGCGGCGGCGGCAACCCGCCGTCCTCGCCACTGGCCAGCAGGTTCTGTGCGGCCGGATTGGCCAGGGCCACCCGCCCGTCATCGGTGAACAGCAGCAGGCCTTCGCGCAGGCGCTCAAGCAGGGCCTGCAGCACCGGCTGCGGCGGAAGGGGGGCGGTAACCAGGGCGTTGGCAGCGGACACGGCGACTCGGGACGTTCGAACAGGCGCCCAATATACGCGGTCATGCAGCGGGCTTCAGCCCGCCGGGAGGGGTTATGCGACCGCCGTCGCCTCAGGCGACGGCGAGGGGCCGGCCGATGCTGACCGTGTGCGACTGGCCCTTGGCATCGTAGGCCGAGGCGTCTTCGGTGCGGCCGAGCTGGCGCAGCGCCCAGTTCACCTCGCGGCGGCGGCGCGACAGCAGCACGCCGTTGGCCCGGTTGCGCTCGGCCAGTTCCTGCAGCTGTTCGCCCTCGCCCACCGGTGGCGCGCCTTCCAGCGCACGCAACGCTTCCAGCTTGGCGCCGGTAGCCCGGATCAGGGCGTGCACGTCGTGCTCGACCAGGGCCTGGCGTTCAACGTCCAGGGCCTGGGCGAGACGCTGCAGCGGCTCGCTCATCGCCGCAGTCATCCGTGCAGCTGCTGGTCCAGATCGAGCATGCGCGATGCGATCGCGTCCGGATTGATCTTGTAGGTGCCGTTCTGCAGCGACTCGCGCACGGCGGCCACGCGCTGGGCGTCGATCGCCGGGGCGGTGGTCAGCTCGCGCTCGATGGCCTGCAGATTGGTGGCCTCGCCGGTCAGGCGCAGGCTGTCGGCCGCCTCGACCGGGCGCGCCGCCGCATCGGTGCTGACACCGGGCTTGTTGGCCGGGGTCGTCACGCTGCGCAGTGCCTGGGGGACCTGCAGGTTGCCGTCGATTTTCTGGCTCATGGGGTGTCCTGGAGTTGCCGTTCACAAGGGATAACGGCCGCAGGGCCGTGATCTTTAGGGATATTTTGCGGTAATTCAACGCGCCACGATTACGTCACCTGCGGCGTCGACCGTGCCTTGCACGATCCGCCGCGAGGACAGGTTCTCGACCGAGACCCGTTCGTTCTCACCGGCATCACCCATCGCACGGCCGGCAATGCGGACCTCGACCGAGCCGCGACGCGACACCAGGGCCACATTGTCTCCTCGCTTGATGAGACGCTGCACCACCAGATCGTTGTTCGACAGCAGGGCTCCGGCCTGCAACGGACGGCGGGCGACGCGGCCGATCGCTGCATTGGGATCGGACAGCACCGCGCCGGCAATCCGGGCAGCGTCACGCTGGGCAGTGGTGATATCGGCGGCAGTGAGGGTTTCTCCAGTACCGATTCCGCGGTTGAGCACCAGTACGGTCTGGTTGCGCCGCACCTTTACCGGCACGAACAGGCGCCAGCCGCCCGCATCCGGACAGCTGACTTCCACCGTGGTGTTGGCGGTGGGCTGCACCTGTAACGCCCCCCCGCACTTCGGCAGGCGCAGCGCATCGGCCACCTGGGCCTCGCCCTCGCTGCCCGCCGGCAGCGTCGACAAGGCCGCCGCGCGGATGCTTGCCACCGGCTGCCAGTCGGCGGCAGCCGCCCACGGCGAGGCCACGGCCAGCGCGATGGCGAATAGAGATGTGACCCGGCACATGGCGCCTCCTTCAATCGGCAAGAGCTGGCCCAGGTGCGTGCAAGGGGTGTGCCAGAGGGGCAGAGCTGCCTCGGTCGAACATGGCGCGACACCACAATTGCGGTGTGGAGCGCGCAGTGGCAGAGCGCCCTCAAGTTTGGCGCCCAACGCGCCGATACAGCAGCCATGTCCCATGACCTGCTCAACCGGATCGACCAGCGGACCCGCCTGGCCGGCCACAACCGCCTGGCGCTGCTGCTGTTCCGTCTCGGCGGACGTCAGCTTTTTGGCGTCAATGTCTTCAAGGTGCAGGAAGTCCTGCGGCGCCCGGAGCTGTTCCAGGTACCCGGCCTGCCCAGCCAGTTCGCCGGCGTGGCCGACGTGCGCGGCCGCTCGGTGCCGGTGCTGGACCTGGGCCTGGCCATCGGCCACCCCGAACGTGAGCCCGATGCCGATACCTCGCCGGGTTACCTGGTCGTCACCGAATTCAACCGCTCGATCCAGGGGTTCCTGGTCAGCGGCGTCGAACGTATCGTCAACATCGCGGTGGAAGACATCCACCCGCCGCCGGAGCTTGGCGCCGAGTCGAGCTACCTGACCGCGGTAACCCGTTTCCAGGGTGAGCTGATCCAGGTGATCGACGTTGAAAGCGTGCTGGCCGATATCGCCCAGGTCCGCGGTGACGCCGTACTCGATCCGGCGATGGCAATGCCCGCCGATGGCCCCCAGCTGCAGGTGCTGGTGGTGGACGACTCGCGCGTGGCCCGCCAGCAGATCCGCAGCGTGCTGGATCAGCTGGGCGTGGGTGCCACCCTGCTTTCCGATGGCAAGCAGGCTCTCGACCACCTCTTGCAGATCCAAGCCTCGGGCGAAAACCCCGCCGAACGCTATGCCATGGTCATCTCCGACATCGAGATGCCGGCCATGGACGGGTACACGCTGACGACGGAAATCCGGCGCCATCCGGGCCTGGCCGGCCTCTACGTGCTGCTGCACACCTCGCTGTCGGGTGTCTTCAACAACGCCATGGTCGAGCGTGTCGGCGCCAACGCCTTCGTCGCCAAGTACTCGCCGCACGAGCTGGCTGACTTCGTGCTGGACCGCCTGCGCAAGGTGGCGATGGCGGCGTAAGGCCGCGTCACGGGTCTCCGCCGGGCATGGCCCGGCGCTACCACAACCTCCCCCACCCCTGGGGTAGCGCCGGGCCATGCCCGGCGGACGTGATGTCGCGCGCACTTTGGCACACCCCTTGCAGCTTCCCGGGCAACGTTCCCGTGGGAGTGCACCGTGCGCAACCTGATTACCGACTACCTGGGCGTCCACGCCCAGGCCATGCCGTTGCGCGAACAGCGGATGAAGCTGATCGCCAGCAACCTCGGCAATGCCGACACGCCCGGCTACAAGGCCCAGGACCTGGACTTCGATGCCGCCCTGCGCCATGCCCAGGGGCAGGATGCCAACGGCCTGATGGCCACCACCCATGAGCAGCACTACGAAATCAGTAGTGGCCTGAACCCGTTCCAGATCGCGCGCGAGGGCGTGCAGCCCAGCCTGGACGGCAACACCGTCGATCCCGATGCCGAGCGTGCCGCCTATGGCCGAGCCGCGCTCGAGTACCGCGCCTCGCTCAGCTTCGTCGAGAGCAAGGTGCGTTCCATGCTGACTGCGATCACGGGGCAATAAGCCATGAGCAACCTGCCGATCTTCGATATCGCCGGCTCCGCGCTGCAGGCGCAGTCGGTGCGCATGAGCACCATCGCCTCCAACCTCTCCAATGCCGACACCGTCGCCGGTTCTGCCGACGCCGTGTACAAGCCGCTGGAGCCGATCTTCCAGGCCGTCACCAGCAAGAACGATCCCAACATCACCTCGGTGAAGGTGAAGGAGATCACCCAGAGCGAGGCGGCGCCGATCAAGCGCTACGAGCCGGGCCACCCACTGGCAGACGCCGATGGCTACATCTACCAGCCCGACGTCGATCCGGTGGCGCAGATGGTCAACCTGATCTCGACCTCGCGCAATTACCAGGCCGGCGTGGAAATGTTGACCACCGCCAAGGAACTGGCCCTGGCCACCTTGACCATGGGCCGCTGAGGCCCGCAGCACCGGATACCGCCATGACCACCGCCGTCAACAACCAGACCAGCCAGGACGTCTATTCCGCGCTGGGCCTTAACGCCCCCAACAGCAACGCCACGAAAAAGAAGAACACGCTCGACCAGGCCGACTTCCTGCGCCTGATGACCGAGCAGCTGCAGCACCAGGATCCGCTGAAGCCGATGGACAACACGCAGATGGTCGCGCAGATGGCGCAGATGTCCACCGTGCAGGGCATCACCGATCTGAACAAGACGGTGAAGGGCTTCCAGGAATCGATGGCCAGCGACCAGGTGCTGCGTGGCGCAGCGCTGGTCGGCCACCAGGTGCTGGTGCCATCGGAAAAGCTGGTGCTGGAGAAGGAAGGCAGCGTCGAGGGCACGGTGGCCGCGCCGTCGGCCGGCATCATCACCGTGGATATCACCGATGCCACCGGCGCCAAGGTCACCTCGCTGAGCGTGGAAGCCAAGGCAGCAGGCGAAACCGCCTTCCAGTGGGACGGCAAGGACGCCAACGGCAAGCGCATGGAACCGGGCAAGTATTCCATCGTTGCCAACCATGTCGATACCGCCGGCAAGAGCACCAAGCTGTCCACCTATGTGCAGGCGCCGGTGGAAAGCGTGACCGTCGGATCCGACGGCCTGTACCTGAACCTCAAGGGCCTGGGCACGGCCCCGATCGACTACGTGCTCCGCGTCAGCTGAGCCGCACATCCCGCATCAACCAGGAGCATCCCATGGGCTTCAATGTCTCGCTGTCCGGCATCAATGCCGCCAACACCGACCTGAGCGTCACCGCCAACAACGTCGCCAACGTCAACACCACCGGCTTCAAGCAGTCGCGCGCCGAGTTCGCCGATCTGTTCGCCTCCACCAGCTACGGCCTGTCGAAGAACCAGACCGGCTCGGGCGTGCGCGTCTCCAACGTCGCCCAGCAGTTCATCCAGGGCCACAACGAGCAGACCGGGCGCAGCCTGGACATGGCCATTTCCGGTGAAGGCTTCTTCACCATGAACATGAATGGTTCGCGCGTGTACTCGCGTGCCGGCAACTTCCAGACCGATTCGGCCGGTTACGTGGTCAATCCGCAGGGCGCGCGCCTGCAGGTGTTCGCGCCGAATGCCGATGGCACCAACTTCGATGCCGGCCGCCTGGTCGACCTGCAGTTGCTGACCACCGACAGCCCGCCGAAGCAGACCAGCGAAGTGAAGGTGGGCTTCACCCTGCCGGCCAACGCCAAGCAGCCGACGGTGGCGACCTTCGACCCGGCCGATTCGAACAGCTACAACCACTCCAGCGGCGGCATCACCGTGTACGACTCGCTGGGCGTGAGCCACATCCAGGTGTCGTATTTCGTGAAGGGTGCCAACCCGAACGAGTGGACCGTACGCAACTACGTGGATGGCCAGCCGGCCGGCGCGCCGACCCCGGTCACCTTCGACAACAGCGGCAAGCTCACCGCGCCGGCCAACGGCAAGGTCAGCCTCGGCACCTTCACCCCGACCACCGGTGCCGGCGTGCTGAACATGACGCTGGATGTGAGCGGCTCGACCCAGTACGGCGAAAAATTCGCGCTGCGCAACACCCAGCAGGACGGCTATGCCGCCGGCAAGCTCAACGAAGTGACCGTGTCCGAATCCGGCGTGGTCTACGCCCGCTATTCCAACGGCGACGACAAGCCGCTGGGCCAGGTCGCACTGACCACCTTCAACAACACGCAGGGCCTGGAATCGAAGGGCAACAACCTGTGGGTGGAGACCTTCGAATCAGGCACGCCGCGCACCGGCATGCCGGACACCTCCAACCTCGGCAAGATCCAGGCCGGCTCGCTGGAAGCGTCCACCGTCGATCTCACCGAGCAGCTGGTCAACATGATCACCGCGCAGCGCAACTTCCAGGCCAACGCGCAGATGATCACCACGCAGGACCAGATCACCCAGACCGTCATCAACATCCGTTGATGAGCTGCTGACCCTGTCACGGAACTCCCCGCATGGATAAAGCCCTTTACGTGGCGATGACCGGTGCCCGCGCCTCCCTGCAGGCGCAGGGAACGCTCAGCCACAACCTCGCCAACTCGGACACTCCTGGCTTCAAGGAAGCGCTGGCCAACACCGAAGCCTTCCCGATCAAGGGTCCGGGCTTTGCCTCGCGGGTGGATGCGCTGCACGTCGACGCCGGCTTCAACCGCCGGCCCGGCGCGCAGCACATCACCGGCAAACCGCTGGACCTTGCACTGCAGAGCGGCACCTGGCTGGCGGTGCAGGCGAGCGATGGCAGCGAAGCGTATACGCGTGGCGCAGCCCTGTCGGTGACGCCGAACGGCCAGCTGGTGACCTCCAGCGGCCGTCCGGTACTGGATGACAACAACAACCCGATCGCCATTCCGCCCTACCAGGCGATGGAGATCGGCGCCGACGGCACGATCTCGATCATCCCGCAGGGCGAAGGCCCGCAGACGATGGCACAGATCGGCCGGATCAAGGTGGTGCAGGCGCCGGACGAGCGCCTCGAGCGCGGCCTGGATGGCCTGTTCCGCAACACCGACCCGCGCCAGCCGTTCGCACCGGCACAGGGCACCGCCGTGCACAGCGGGCAACTGGAGGGCAGCAACGTCGATGCCGCCGGTGCGCTGGTGCAGATGATCCAGCTGCAGCGCCAGTACGAAATGCAGGTTCAGGTGATCAAGCACGGCGACGACAACGCGCGCAGCGCCAACAGCCTGCTCCGCCTGGGCAGCTGACGGATTTCCGGCGCCGCCCGGGCGCGGCGCTGGCACACCGCTTGCACACCCGCTACCAAGGGCCGCATTGCGCGGCCGGCTTCACCCAGACAGGACTCCGAAGATGAACCAGGCATTGTGGATCGCGAAAACCGGACTGGATGCGCAGCAGATGCGCATGTCGGTGGTTTCCAACAACCTCGCCAACACCAACACCACCGGCTTCAAGCAGGACCGCGCCAGCTTCGAGGACCTGCTGTACCAGCAGGTGCGGCAGCCGGGCGGCTCTTCGTCGGCGCAGACCCAGCTGCCGACCGGCCTGCAGCTGGGTACCGGCGTGCGCGTGGTCGCCACCGCCAAGAACTTCGAGCAGGGTGGCCAGCAGCAGACCGGCCGCGCACTGGACGTGATGGTCAACGGACGCGGCTTCTTCGAAGTGCAGATGCCCGACGGCAGCTCGGCCTACACCCGTGATGGCTCGTTCAAGATCAACCAGGACAGCGAGCTGGTCACCAACAGCGGCTACCCGGTGCAGCCGGGCATCCAGATTCCCGAGGGCGCGCAGTCGGTCACCATCGGCAGCGACGGCACCATCAGCGTGAAGATGGCCGACAACGCCGCGTCGGTGGAAGTCGGTGCGCTGACCCTGACCGACTTCGTCAATCCGGCCGGCCTGCAGGCGCGCGGCGAGAACCTGTTCCTGGAAACCACGGCCTCGGGCCCGGCACAGAACGGCAATCCCGGCCTGAACGGTCTCGGCACCGTGGTGCAGGGTGCGCTGGAAGGCAGCAACGTCAATGTCGTGGAAGAGCTGGTGTCGATGATCGAAACCCAGCGCGCCTACGAAATGAATGCCAAGGCGATCTCCACCACCGACTCGATGCTCGGCTATCTCAACAACAAGATCTGACCGGCCCAACCGGGAAACCGCCATGTCGCCCATTTCCAACCTCGCCCGTACTGCCCTCTCCTGCACCGTGGTCGCCCTGCTCGGTGGCTGCGTGATCGCGGGCGACGTGCGCCCCTATCCGGCGATGGCACCGATCCAGCCGATCATGCCGCCGCAGGCCGCGCCCACCGCCGGTGCGATCTACGCCGCTGGCCCGACCCTGCAGCTGTACTCGGACCGCCGCGCACGCGATGTCGGCGACCTGCTGACGATCACCCTGCTGGAAAACACCACCGCGCAGACCAGCGCCAACACAGCCACCAACAAGGAATCCAACCTGAGCCTGGGCACGCCGTCCATCCTTGGTGCGCCGGTCACCCTGGGCGGCAAGGACATCCTCAGTGCCACCGCCAAGGGCGCGCGTGATTTCACCGGCAAGGGCAACAGCGCGCAGAGCAACCGCCTGCAGGGCAGCGTCACGGTCACGGTGATCCAGCGCCTGCCCAACGGCAACCTGGTGGTGCAGGGGCAGAAGAACCTGCGGCTGAACCAGGGCGATGAACTGGTGCAGGTGCAGGGCATCGTGCGCCCGGGCGACATCAGCCAGGACAACACCATCCCTTCCAGCCGCGTGGCCGAGGCCCGCATCGTCTACGGCGGCCGCGGCCCGGTCGCGCAGTCCAACGCGATGGGCTGGCTGAGCCGCTTCTTCAATTCCGGCCTGACGCCGTTCTGAGTATGGCCATGAACTTCTCCTTCTCTCCTTCCTGGCAGCGGCGCGTGGCGTTGATCGCGTCGCTGATGCTGCTGATCGTGGCCGCCCCGGCCAGCGCCGAGCGCATCAAAGACCTCGCCCAGGTCGGCGGCGTGCGCGGCAATGCGCTGGTGGGCTATGGCCTGGTGGTCGGCCTGGATGGCAGCGGCGACCGTACCAGCCAGGCGCCCTTTACCGTGCAGAGCCTGAAAAACCTGCTTGGCGAGCTGGGCGTGAACGTGCCGCCGAACGTCAATCCACAGCTGAAGAACGTGGCCGCCGTGGCGATCCACGCCGAACTGCCGCCGTTCGCCAAGCCGGGCCAGCCGATCGACATCACGGTGTCTTCGATCGGCAACGCGGTGTCGCTGCGCGGCGGCTCGCTGCTGATGGCCCCGCTGCGCGGCGCCGATGGCCAGATCTATGCCATCGCCCAGGGCAATCTGATCGTGGGTGGCTTTGGCGCGCAGGGCAAGGACGGCTCCCGTGTCTCGGTGAACGTGCCCAGCGTCGGCCGTATTCCCAACGGCGCCACCGTGGAGCGTGCCCTGCCCGATCCGCTGGCCAACGGCGGCGACATCACCCTGAACCTGCACAACAACGATTTCACCACGGTCTCGCGCATGGTCGCCGCGCTCAACAACGCATTCGGCGAAGGCGCGGCACGCGCGATCGATGGCGTGACCGTCGCCGTCACCGCACCGACCGATCCGGGCGCACGCATCGGCCTGCTGGCGCGCATCGAGAACCTGGAACTGACCCCGGGCAGCGCCCCGGCCAAGGTGGTGGTCAATTCACGCACCGGCACCGTGGTCATCGGCCAACAGGTGCGCGTGGGACCGGCCGCGATATCGCACGGTTCGCTGACCGTGACCATCCAGGAAAACACCAACGTCAGCCAGCCCAATGCGCTGTCGGGCGGCCGTACCGTGGCCAGCCCGCAGTCCACCATCACCGCCACCAACGACGGCAGCCGCATGTTCAAGTTCAGCGGCGGCACCACCCTGGACGAAATCGTGCATGCGGTGAACGCCGTAGGCGCGGCACCGGGCGACCTGATCGCGATCCTGGAAGCCCTGAAGCAGGCCGGCGCACTGAGTGCCGAGCTTGAGGTGATCTGACATGCGCATCAATCCCGCATTCGACCTGAACCCGGCGCAGCAGAACGATCCGGCGAAGATCGACAAGGTCGCTCGCCAGCTGGAGGGCCAGTTCGCACAGATGCTGGTCAAGAGCATGCGCGATGCCAGCTTCGGCGACTCGCTGTTTCCCGGCGAGAACAAGATGTTCCGCGACATGTACGACCAGAAGATTGCCGAGGCGATGACCCGCGGCAAGGGCCTGGGCCTGTCCGGCATGATCACCCGCCAGCTGTCCGGCCAGGCCGCCGAAGGTCCGGCACTGGATACCCGCGTGGATCCGGCCAAGGCCAGCCGCGCTTACCAGCTCAACGCGCCGGCCAGGCCGGCACCGTCGCTGCCCCTGGAAGATGGCAGCCAGGCCGTGCGCATGCTGCAGCAGATGGCCGCAGGCGCGCAGCACGGTGCGCAGGCCGCGCTGGCACCGATGGAGCAGGCCCTGGACCTGATCGCCGGCCGTGAGAGCAGCGGCCTGCATCGCTCGCTGGGCACCGAGAATCCGTACATCGGCAGCCTGCAGGGCGAGGACTGGGCCGCCAACAGCGACCAGTGGACGGCGACGGCCAGCAATCGCGGCACGGCCGTGAGCCCGGCCGATGCCCTGGCCACGCGCACCGCGGTCGCCCAGCTCGGCGAGCATACCCCGGAGGGCTTCGTCGCCAGTATCTGGCAGCACGCACAGAGCGCGGCCAGGGAACTGGGCGTGGATGCCCGCGCCCTGGTCGCCCAGGCCGCGCTGGAGACCGGCTGGGGCAAGCGCCACATCAAGCATGCCGATGGCAGCACCTCGCACAACCTGTTCGGCATCAAGGCCACTGGCTGGAACGGCCAGCGCGCCACGGCCGGCACCCATGAATATGTCGATGGCGTGCGCCGCAACGAAACCGCCAGCTTCCGCGCCTACGGTTCAGCGGCCGAGAGCTTTGCCGACTACGTGCGCCTGCTGAAGACCAGCCCGCGCTACCAGCAGGCCCTGCAGGCCGGTACCGACGTGCAGGGCTTCGCCCGTGGCCTCCAGCGCGCCGGTTACGCCACCGATCCGCGCTACGCCGCCAAGATCGCTGCGATCGCCGGCGGCCCGACCATCGAGCGCGCCGTAGCCGCCGTGGCCGACGCCGGCTCGCGCCTTGGCCAGACCTTCGCCAGCACCGCGACCGCGGCGCTGGGTATCACCCGTCGTTGAGGAACACCATGTCCAGCGTACTTTCCACCGGTACCGGTGCCCTGCTCGCCTTCCAGCGAGCGTTGGCGACCACCAGCCACAACGTGGCCAACCTCAATACACCCGGCTACAGCCGGCAGAAGGTCAACTTCGCCACCGCCGATCCACAGAACTATGGCTACGGCACGGTCGGCAACGGCACCCGCATCACCGACATCCGTCGCACGGCCGACCAGCTGGCGATCTCGCGCCTGCTCGACAGCAGCGGTGAGCTGGCGCGCCTGAAGCAGCTTTCGGGCATGGCCGACCGGGTCAACGCCCTGTTCTCCGATGCCGCCACCAACGTGGCCGGCGTCTGGTCGAACTTCTTCGACTCGGTCAGTGGCCTGTCGTCCAACGCGGCCGGCACCGCCGACCGCCAGAACATGCTCGACGGTGGCAAGGCGCTGGCCAACCGCTTCGTGCAGCTCAACACGCACCTGAACAATCTCAACAGCGAGGTCAACAACGGCCTGCTGGCCGGTGCGACCGAGGTCAACCGCCTTGCGCAGGAGATCGCGCAGATCAACGGTGCCATCGGCACCAACATTGCCTCGGCTGCACCGGACCTGCTCGACCGCCGCGATCAGCTGATCACCCAGCTGATCGGCTACACCGGTGGCACCGCGGTGATCCAGGACGGCGGCATCATGAATGTCTACACTGCCGGCGGCAACGCGCTGGTGGTGGGTACCACGGCGACCAAGGTCACCACCGTGGCCGATCCTTACCAGCCCGAGCGCCTGCAGCTGGCACTGGAGACCCAGGGCAACACCATCCGTCTCGACCCGAAGGCGGTCGGTGGCCAGATCGGTGGCCTGCTGGAATTCCGCGACACCGTGCTGACGCCTGCGCAGGCCGAACTGGGCAAGCTGGCGGTGGGCCTGGCCGAGAGCTTCAACCAGGTCCACCACCAGGGTGTGGATCTGTATGGCCAGATGGGCGGGGACTTCTTCAACATCGGCAGCCCGCGCGTGACCGGCAACAACAGCAATACCGGAACCGCCAGCCTCAGCGCCACCTATGGCGACCTGGGCAAACTGGACGCGCAGAACGTGGTGCTGCAGTTCGATGGCACCACCTGGAAGGCCAGCCGCGCCGACACCGGCGCCAGCATTCCCCTGACCGGTACCGGCACCGCCGCCGATCCGCTGGTGATCAACGGCGTGAACCTGGTCGTCGGCGGCACCCCGGCGGCCAATGACCGCTTCCTGCTGCAGCCCACCGCCGGCGTGGCCGGCAGCCTGGAGATGGCCATCACCGATCCGTCGCGCATTGCCGCGGCCGCCGCAGTCAAGGGCGCAGCCGCCACCGCCAACACCGGTACCGGCAAGCTGAGCGGCGTCACCGTCACCGATTCGGCCAACGCGAACCTGCGCAATCCGTCGGCGATCGTGTTCACCTCGGCGACCACCTACACCATCGACGGTGGCCCGCCTCAGACCTATACGCCTGGCCAGACCATCAGTGCCAACGGCTGGAGCTTCGTACTGGACGGTGCGCCGAAGGTGGGCGATACCTTCAACATCACCCCGACCCCGGCCGGTTCGTCGGACAACAGCAATGCCTCCAGGCTGGCCAAGGTGGAAAGCACGAAGGCCTTCAACGCCGGAACGGTGACACTGAACGGTGCACTGGGTGGCCTGACCACCCAGGTCGGCGCTGCCGCCCGCTCGGCCGAGTACTCGCTCGATGCGCAGCTGGTGATCAATGACAAGGCACAGGAAGCCCGCGACGAGGTCTCCGGCGTGAATCTGGACGAAGAGGCCGCCGACATGCTGCGCCTGCAGCAGGCCTACCAGGCTGCCTCACAGCTGATTTCCACCGCCGACAGCATGTTCCAGACCATCCTGGGGGCCGTCCGCCGATGAGCAGCCGCATCTCCACCAGCATGATGTTCAACCAGTCGGTGTCGCTGATGATGGCCAAGCAGGCCAAGCTCAGCCACCTGGAGCAGCAGATTGCTACTGGCAGCAAGATCGTCAGCGCCAAGGACGATCCGGTTGCCGCCGGCACTGCAGTCGGCCTTGACCGCAGCCTGGCCGCACTGGACCGCATGAAGCTCAACGCCGGCAATGTGCAGAACCGCCTGGGCGTGCAGGAAAACACCCTGGCGCAGGTCAACGACCTGATGGCGCGCGTCAACGATCTGACCATCCAGGCCAGCAATCCGGCACTGAGCGCGGCGGACAAGAAGACGCTGATCACCGAGGTCAACCAGATCCGCGATGGCCTGCTGTCGCTGGCCAACGCCGACGATGGTACCGGCCGCTACGTGTTCGGTGGCACCAACGACGGTGACCCGCCGTTCGCCAAGATCAACGGCAAGGTCGTCTATCGCGGCGACCAGACCCAGCGCCAGGTTGAAGTCGGCCCCGATACCTATGTGCGCGACGCCCTGCCCGGCAGCGAGATCTTCATGCGCATCCCCACCGGCGACGGCTTCGTTGACGGCAGCGCCGCGGCCGGCAACACCGGCAACGGCGTGCTGACCAACATCACCCGCGACGGCAGCGACAGCTGGAACGGCCAGGGCTTCAGCGTGCGCTTCACCACCGGCACCCAGTACGAGGTGGTGGATGGTGCGGGCAACGTGACCGGCACCGGCACCTACAAGGCTGGCGACGACCTGGAAGTGAACGGTGTGCGCCTGCGCATCACCGGCGCACCTGCAGCGGGCGACAGCTTCAGCGTACAGGCCGCCAGCAGCCGCGACATCTTCGCCACCATGGACAACCTGGTCGCCGCGCTGGGTGCCGACACCGGTACCACCGCGCAGATGACTGCGCAGCAGAATCAGCTGCAGAGCGCACTGCGCGACGTCGCGCGCGCCTCGGAGCGGATGATCGATTCGCGCGCTGCCGGTGGTGCGCAGTTGAAGGCGCTGGACAACGCGGCGGAGATGCGCGAGGCCAATGGCGTGACCCTGAAGACCACGCTGTCGCAGATGCGCGACCTGGATTACGCCGATGCACTGAGCCAGTACCAGCTGCAGAGCACCGCACTGCAGGCGGCGCAGACGATCTTCTCGCAGATGCAGTCGATGTCGCTGTTCAACAAGCTGCGCTGACGCCTCTCCTGCGTCACCCCTGAAAGGCCGCGATGCCCTGCATCGCGGCCTTTTTCGTTTGCGCGCCTGCCCGCCACCACGCGGCCCTCTGGCCATCTCCGGCCGATTCTCCGTGATTGCCCATCAAGCCGGGTCGCACCCCGCCGATACCTTCATCAGCGCTGGTCAGGCCCTGCCCGACCGCCCCTCCCGGGCTCGCTTCCATCCTGGCAACAGGGCTGAAAACCCCGGGAAAACAGCTTCAGGCAACGAATTCTGGCTTCAGCGGAATTCACGGCTAAAGGTTGTTGACAAAGCGCCGTTATTCATTTGGCAACGGCGAAGCACACAGCCACACAAAAAAACAGGCGGCGCTTCGTTTCATTCACCAACGGGTTCCATATAAGAGGAGACGACCCCATGGCACAGGTAATCAACACCAATACGATGTCGCTCAACGCTCAGCGCAACCTGAGCACCAGCGGCAGCTCGCTCGCCACCACCATCCAGCGCCTCTCGTCCGGCCTGCGCATCAACAGCGCGAAGGACGACGCGGCCGGCCTGGCCATCAGCGAGCGCTTCACCACCCAGATCCGCGGTCTGGACGTGGCCATCCGCAACGCCAACGACGGCATCTCGCTGGCCCAGGTCGCCGAGGGTTCGCTGAACGAAGTCGGCAACAACCTGCAGCGCATCCGCGAACTGGGTGTGCAGGCCTCCAACGCCACCAACTCGGCCAGCGACCGCAAGGCCCTGCAGGCCGAAGTGACCCAGCTGGTCTCGGAAATCGATCGTGTGGCCAAGCAGGCCGACTTCAACGGTACCAAGCTGCTGGACGGCAGCTTCACCAGCCAGCTGTTCCAGGTGGGCGCCAACGCCGGCCAGGCCATTGCCATCAACAGCGTGGTCAACGCCAAGGCCGATTCGCTGGGGGCTGCCACCTTCGCCAACGGCTACACCGGCACCGCGCTGGCGGTGGACAAGGCCACGGCCGACACCACCTACTCCGGCCTGCAGGTCTCGGTCACCCCGCCGGGCGGCACCGCCACCACGGTCACCATCAGCGACTTCACCGTGAAGGCTGGCGAGTCGATCACCTCGGCCACCGCTGCGGCGATCAACAACAAGCTGGGTGAAACCGGCGTGGTGGCCTCGGTCAATGCCGGCGTCATCAGCCTGGCTTCGGTCAAGGATGGCCAGACCTTCGCCCTGGGCGTCAGCGCAGCAACCCCGCCGGCCGGCGTCACCGCCGCGACCATCGCCGGCCTGGGCCTGACCGAGACCAGCACCAACGGCGGCACCCTGACCGGTGCAGCGGCCAGCTTCGTCAAGGACCTGAACGTCACCACCGCCGAAGGCGCACAGAAGGCGATGTCGATCGTCGACAAGGCCCTGGAATCGGTCAACAGCGTCCGCGCCGACCTCGGCGCGATCCAGAACCGCTTCACCTCGGTGGTCGCCAACCTGCAGACCTCCTCGGAGAACCTGTCCGCATCGCGCAGCCGCATCCGCGATACCGACTTCGCCAAGGAAACCGCCGAACTGACCCGCACCCAGATCCTGCAGCAGGCCGGTACGGCCATGCTGGCCCAGGCCAACCAGGTACCGCAGAACGTGCTCAGCCTGTTGCAGCGCTGACATGAGCCGCCCCCGGGGCACGTCGGGGGCGTCTGACCCAACTCACGTGCAACCGCTCAAGGACCTCTCCTCATGGCACAAGTCATCAACACCAATACGATGTCGTTGAATGCTCAGCGTAACCTGAGCACCAGCGGCAGCTCGCTGGCTACCACCATCCAGCGCCTGTCCTCCGGTTCGCGCATCAACAGCGCCAAGGACGACGCCGCCGGCCTGGCGATCTCCGAGCGCTTCGGCACGCAGATCCGCGGTACCGACGTC
>NZ_JCAFTR010000005.1:0-311264 GCF_059370435.1 Stenotrophomonas sp. YJH_SMC_94-11
CACCGTGCGGTGCCCGTTGAGCAGGATGCGGTGCTCCACATGGCGGCGCACCGCGCGCGCCAGCACCAGCGATTCGGTATCGCTGCCCAGCCGCACCAGCTCGCGCGGCGCCATCGCGTGGTCCACGCGGGCCACGTCCTGTTCGATGATCGGGCCTTCGTCCAGATCCTCGGTGACGTAGTGCGCGGTGGCACCGATGATCTTGACCCCGCGCGCGTGCGCCTGGTGATACGGCTGCGCGCCCTTGAAGCTGGGCAGGAAGCTGTGGTGGATGTTGATCGCACGGCCGGCCAGCGCGCGGCACAGCGTGGGTGACAGGATCTGCATGTAGCGCGCCAGCACCACCAGGTCGATGCGCTCACGCTCGACCAGGTCGATGATCTGCTGCTCCTGCACCGCACGCGTATCGGCGGTCACCGGCAGGTGGTGGAACGGTACCTGGTAGGACGCGGCCAATGGCGCGAAGTCGGCGTGGTTGGACGCCACTGCCGCGATATCGACCTTCAGCTGGCCGCTGTGGGCACGGAACAGCAGGTCGTTGAGGCAGTGCCCCTGCTTGCTGACCAGCACCAGCAGGCGTGCCCGGCGGCGCCCATCATGCAGCTGCCAGTCCATGCCGAAGCCTTCGGCAAGTTTGGCCATCGCGGCATGCACGGTCTCCAGCGGCAAGCTGGCATCGCGGTCGAAATGCACGCGCAGGAAGAAGCGGCCACTTTCCTCGTCGCCGAACTGCTGGGCGTCGAGGATGTTGCAGCCGTGGTCGAACAGCAGGCCGGACACTCGGTAGACGATACCGGTACGGTCGGGGCAGGACAGGGTGAGGATGGAATCGGGGCGCATCTCCACAGTGTAGGGCAGCTTCCTGCCCAGCAGCCGGATGATCACCGATGCAACCGAACCGCTTGGTTCAGTCCCAAGCGATACTTGGCCATCACCGTGGCAAGCTGGTCGGTCATGAACCTGTTGCAACTGATCCGCAGCTTCACCCGCACCGCAGAGACCGGCAGCATTGCCGCCGCGGCCCGCATCCTTGGCATCAGCGCCACCGCAGTCGGCCAGAACATCAACCGACTGGAAGCGCATCTGGGCGTACGGCTGCTGAACCGGAGTACGCGCCAGCTGGCCCTCAGCGAGGCCGGCGCGCTGTACCTGGCGCAGGTGCGCCACATCGAGGGCGACCTGGCGCGCGCGCAGGCGATGGTGACTGCCGGTGATATCGAACCGGCCGGTCCCCTGCGCATCGCCAGCAGCAGCGCCTTCGGCCGCCACGTGCTGGCACCGTTGCTGCCGTCACTGCAGCAGCGCTACCCGCAACTGCAGCTGGAGCTGCGCCTGACCGACCGCGCCGTGCAGCATGGTCCAGAGGCGGTGGATGCCAGCATCCGCATCGGCGCGCAGCTGGAGGACGGTGTGGTCGCACGGCAGCTGGCGCGCGTGCCATTCGTGTTCTGCGCCTCACCAACCTACCTGAAGACCCATGGCACGCCGCAGGAACCCTCGGACCTGGGCAGCCATCGCGGGCTGCTGCACCGCTTCCCCACCGATGGCCGGCCGCTGCGCTGGGGCCTGCTGAAGGACGGCCAGCGCGTGGACGCCGCGCTGCCGCCGAGCATGGTCTGCGATGACATCGATGCGCTGGCGTCGCTGGCGGCGGCCGGTGCCGGCATCACACGATTGGCTGCGTTCGTGGCCGAGCCCTACCTGCGCGACGGCCGCCTGCAGGCGGTGTTCGGCGCCGACACGGCGTGGCGCCCGGAGCCAATGGAGGTCTATTTCTGCGTCAGCGACCGCCGCGACTTCACCGCCAAGATCCGCGCGCTGTTCGAGCATCTGCAGGCCGGCATGGCGCCGGCCTGGCGGGTGTGAGCCTCAGCGCGCCTTGAACACGCCACGCGCATCGCGCGGCTCGCAGCGCAGGTACTGCGGCGCCGGCTCCACGCTGTCGCGCAATGCGGCAGCAGCGTGCCACGGCCAGCGCGGGTCGTAGAGGATGCCGCGTGCCAGCGCTACCGCATCGGCGTGGCGATGGCGCAGGATCGATTCGGCTTGCTCGGGCTCGGTGATCATGCCCACCGCGATCACCGGCATGCGTACCTTGGCCTTGATCGCCGCGGCGAACGGCACCTGGTAGCCGGGACCGACGGTGATCTTCTGGCGTTCGTCCAGGCCACCGCTGGAGACATGCAGGAAATTGCAGCCGCGCGCGTCCAGCACCTGGGCCAGCGCTTCGCTCTGCACCAGGTCCCAGCCACCCTCGACCCAGTCGCTGGCGGAAATGCGCACGCCCACGGCGATCTTGTCCGATACCGCCGCACGCACGGCGTCGAACACCTCCACCAACAGGCGCAGGCGGTTCGGCAGCGAGCCGCCATAGCCATCGGTGCGGTGGTTGCTCAGCGGCGACAGGAACTGGTGCAGCAGGTAGCCGTGCGCGGCATGCAGCTCGATCAGCTCGAAGCCCAGGCGCTCGGCCCGCACCGCACTGGCGGCGAAAGCGGCGATGAGCTCGGCGATGCCGGCCTCGTCCAGTTCCTGCGGTGCCGGATCGGCGGCATGGAACGGCAGCGGCGACGGCGCCACCGTGGCCCAGCCACGCGCATCATCGGCCGGCAGCTGGCCGCCGCCGTCCCACGGGCGCTTCACCGAGGCCTTGCGACCGGCGTGGCCGAGCTGGATGCCCAGCGGCATCGGCGACCAGCGGCGGACGCTGGCCAACACCTGTGCCAACGCGGCCTCGGTGCCGTCATCCCACAGGCCGAGGTCGGCCCAGCTGATGCGGCCGCGCGGCTCGACCGCCGTGGCTTCCAGGATCAGCAGGCCGGCGCCGGACTGCGCCAGGTTGCCCAGGTGCATGGCGTGCCAGTCGCTGGCGCGACCGTCTTCGGCGGAGTACTGGCACATCGGCGCGATGACGATGCGGTTGGACAGGGTGAGGGGGCCGAACGAGATCGGCGAGAACAGCTGGCTCAAGACGGTGATGAACGACGTAGGGGGTGCGTATTGCACCGCTGCGCGGCTCGCGGATCAACCATCTGGATGGATCGCTGTTTCGTGTGACCTGCAGCAGCCGAGCGTGCGCCCGGCTCTACAGAAGCCCTCGCCCCTTGTAGAGCCGAGCCCGTGCTTGGCTCAGCGCGCAGCCCACGTGGCCAGCGCTTCAGCGCAGTCCCGCTCATCCTTGAACAACAGCAGGTCGTCGGCTCGGGTGCGGCCTCGGTTCAGCGCCACCACCGGCAACCCTGCCTTCGCGGCCGCCTGCACGAAGCGGAAGCCGGAATAGACCATCAGCGACGAGCCCACCACCAGCACGGCGTCGGCCTGCTGCAGGTGATCGTGCACCGCCGCCACCCGTTCACGCGGCACGTTCTCGCCGAAGAACACCACATCCGGCTTCAGCAGGCCGCCGCAGTAAGGGCAATCGGGCACCACGAACGTGGAGAAATCGGTCTCCAGATCGGCATCGCCATCGGGCGCGATACCGGCCTCCAGCGCATCCCAGCCCGGATTGGCGTCCAGCAGCCGCTGCTGGAAATCCTCGCGGCCACTGCGGCGCTCACAGCCCATGCAGCGCACCCGGTCCAGGCGGCCATGCAGGTCGATCACCTTGTGGCTGCCGGCACGCTGGTGCAGGCCGTCCACGTTCTGGGTCAGCAGCAGCTGCAGCTTGCCGTTGTTTTCCAGGGCGGCCAGGGCCTGGTGGGTGCCGTTGGGCCGGGCCAGGCCGAAGCGCGGCCAGCCCAGCAGGCTGCGTGCCCAGTAGCGCTGGCGGGTACCCGCTTCGCCCATGAACGCCTGGTAGGTCACCGGCGGCGTGCGCTTCCACTGGCCGTCGGTATCGCGGTAATCGGGGATGCCCGAGGCGGTGCTGCAACCGGCGCCGGTCAGCACGAACAGGCGCTGGGCGCGGTCGATGAAGTCGGTCAGCGGCGAGGTCATGGCTGCCAGATGGGGGCGCCGCAGCGCCCGTGCAAGCGCCGGCTCAGGCGGCCGGCAGCGGCGGCACCGCGATCGGGTGGCCGTCCTCGTCCAGCGCGATCATCACGAAGTGGCCGCGGGTACACAGCTTGCGCTCACCGCTGTGCAGGTCCTCGGCGACCAGTTCGACCTCGACCTTCATCGAGCTGCGCCCGACTTCGACGATGCGGCCGATGGTTTCCACCATCTGGCCGATGCGGATCGGCAGCTTGAAGTCGACCTGGTCGCTGCGCGCGGTCACCACGGTGCGGCGCGAATAGCGGGCGGCGGCCAGGAAGGCGGCCTTGTCCATCCACGCCAATGCCTGGCCACCGAACAGGGTGCCGAGGTGGTTGGTGTGGTTGGGGAAGACGATTTCGGCCATGCGCACTTCAGTGGGCGGCACGATCTCGGGGATCGGGGTCATGGGGGTGCTTCGGTGTGGGGTCCGGTAATTTTAAGCCAGGCCCCGTGCAGGCGGCGCTACACTGCGCCACGCCCACTGCCAGGACCGCCCATGCCCGCACTTTCCGACCTGCTGGCCTTCGCGCTGGTTTCCCTGGCCATGGTGCTCACACCCGGGCCGAACATGATCTACGTCATCTCGCGCTCGATCTGCCAAGGGCCGCTCGCCGGGCTGATCTCGCTGGCCGGGGTGGCGCTGGGCTTCGTGTTCTACATGCTGTGCGCGGCGCTGGGCATCACCGCCCTGCTGATGACCGTGCCGTTCGCCTATGAGGCGCTGCGCATCGGTGGCGCGCTGTACCTGCTCTACCTGGCGTGGCAGGCGCTGAAGCCCGGCGGCCGTTCGCCGTTCGCGGTGCGCGAGCTGCCGCAGGACAGCCCGCGCAGACTGTTCACGATGGGCTTGCTGACCAATCTGCTGAACCCGAAAGTGGCGGTGATGTACCTGTCGCTGCTGCCGCAGTTCCTGCATCCGGACAGCGAAGGCAGTGTGCTGATGCAGTCGATCGTGTTGGGCTGCACCCAGATCGTGGTCAGCGTCAGCGTGAACGGCCTGATCGCGCTGACCGCCGGCAGCATCGCCGGCTTCCTGGCCGCGCGCCCCACCTGGCAGAGGGTGCAGCGCTGGCTGATGGGCACGGTGCTGGCCGGGTTGGCGGTGCGCATGGCGGTGGAAGGGCGGCGCTGATCGTAGAGTCGAGCCATGCTCGACTCTACAAAAGCCAGGCGCGCAACAAAAAACCCCGGCATTGGCCGGGGTCTTTCGTTGCGACAGGCCTGACCGGTTCGATCAGAAGTTCATGTCGAAGGCGACTTCGCCCTGCACGCCGACCTGGTAGGCCGAGACGCGGCGTTCGAAGAAGTTGGTCAGTTCCTGCACGTCCTGCAGTTCCATGAACGGCAGCGGGTTGCGCACGTTGTACTTCTTTTCCATGCCCAGCTTGGCAAAGTGCTGGTCGGCGCAGTGCTGCAGGTACTGGCGCATGTCGCGGGTGGAAATGCCAGCCACGCCACCGGACAGCACGTCCTCAGCGAACTGCACTTCGCATTCGATGGCTTCGGCCAGCATGTCGTAGACCTGCTGCTTCATTTCATCGTCGAACAGGTCCGGCTCTTCCTCACGCACCACGCGCACCGACTCGAAGGCGAACTCCATGTGCGCGCTTTCGTCGCGGAACACCCAGTTGGTGCCCGAGGCCAGGCCTGGCAGCAGGCCGCGCGAACGGAAGTAGTACACGTAGGCGAACGCAGCGAAGAAGAACAGGCCTTCGATGCAGGCAGCGAAGCAGATCTGGTTGAGCAGGAACTGGCGGCGCTGTTCGCGGGTCTCGATGCGGGTCAGGTCCTGGATCGAGTCGATCCACTTGAAGCAGAAATCGGCCTTCTTCTTGATCGAGTCGATGTTCTCCACCGCCGAGAACGCCTTGGCGCGCTCTTCCGGGTCCGGCAGGTAGTTGTCGAGCAGGGTCAGGTAGAACTGCACGTGCAGCGCTTCTTCATACAACTGGCGCGACAGGTACATGCGCGCTTCCGGCGCATTGAGGTGCTGGTACAGGTTCAGCACCAGGTTGTTGGACACGATCGAGTCGCCGGTGGCGAAGAACGCGACCAGGCGGTGGATCAGGTGGCGCTCGCCCGGCGACATCTTGCTGTGCAGGTCGGTGATGTCGATCTGGAAGTTGATCTCTTCCACCGTCCAGGTGTTCTTGATCGCATTCCGGTACATGTCATAGAACTGCGGGTAGCGCATCGGGCGCAGGGTCAGTTCAAAACCGGGATCGAGCAGCATCTGCTTGGGCTTGTCGGCCATGGGTGTTTCCTTGAATTCTCGGGTCAAAACGCCGGGCATGGCCCGGCGCTACCTTGGTGTTTCCGTGCTGCAGCCGAGCATGGCTCGGCTCTACAGGTGCGAGGTGTTCGAGTGCCGACCAACGGTCGGCACCCACCGCGCGGCGTGTTACTGGCAGGCTTCGCAGGCTTCCGGGTTTTCCAGCGAGCAGGCGATGGCTTCGTCCGGGCTGAACACCTTGGCCGGTGCGGCGGCACTCACCGTGGTCTTGGCGATCTTGGTGGCCGGGCGCGAACGCAGGTAGTAGGTGGTCTTGATGCCCTGCTTCCAGGCGTACATGTACATGGAGGACATCGCGCCGATGTTCGGGCTTTCCATGAACAGGTTGAGCGAGGCCGACTGGTCGATGAAGGCGCCACGCTCGGCGGCCATGTCGATCAGCGAACGCATCGGCAGTTCCCACGCGGTGCGGTAGACCTCGCGCAGCGTTTCCGGGATCTGCGCCACGCCGGCGATGGAGCCTTCGGCCAGCTTGATGGCATCGCGCATTTCCGGCGTCCACAGGCCCAGCTTCTTCAGCTCGTTGACCAGGTAGCGGTTGACCTGCAGGAAGTCACCGGACAGGGTCTCGCGCTTGAACAGGTTGGACACCTGCGGCTCGACGCACTCGTAGCAGCCGGCGATCGAGGCGATGGTCGCGGTCGGCGCGATCGCGATCATCAGCGAGTTGCGCAGGCCGTGTTCCTTGATGCGCTCACGCAGGGCATCCCAGCGCGCAGTGTCTTCCGGCACCACGTTCCAGGCATCGAACTGCAGTTCGCCGCTGGCGGCACGGGTGTCGTTGAACGACGGGTGCTTGCCGCGTTCCTGGGCCAGCTCGCAGGAGGTTTCCAGCGCGTGGAAGTAGATCGCTTCGGCGATCTTCTTCGACAGCGCGCGGGCTTCGGCGCTGTCGAACGGCAGGCGCTTGCGGAAGAACACATCCTGCAGGCCCATGCAGCCCAGGCCGACCGGACGCCAGCGCAGGTTGGCGCGGCGGGCGGTTTCGATCGGGTAGAAGTTCAGGTCGATGACGCGGTCGAGCTGGCGCACGGCCAGGCGCACGGTCTCGGCCAGCTTCTCGAAGTCGAACTCGTTGTGCTCGTCGAAGTGGTTGCCCAGGTTGATCGAACCCAGGTTGCACACTGCGGTTTCATCGTTGGAAGTGACTTCCAGGATTTCGGTGCACAGGTTGGACAGGTGGATCACGTTGCCCGGACGCAGGGTCTGGTTGCTGGCGCGGTTGCACTTGTCCTTGAAGGTCATCCAGCCGTTGCCGGTCTCGGCCAGCGTACGCATCATGCGGGCGTACAGCTTGCGCGCGGAGATGGTGCGGTTGGCCTTGCCCTGGGCTTCGGCCTGCAGGTAGGCAGCCTCGAAGGCTTCGCCAAACAGGTCGGTGAACTCCGGCACGACGCGCGGATCGAACAGCGACCATTCCTGGTCGGCCTCGACGCGCTTCATGAACAGGTCCGGCACCCAGTTGGCCAGGTTCAGGTTGTGCGCACGGCGGGCTTCGTCACCGGTGTTGTCACGCAGTTCGAGGAAGTCCTCGATGTCGGCGTGCCAGGTTTCCAGGTACACGCAGGCTGCGCCCTTGCGCTTGCCGCCCTGGTTCACCGCGGCCACGGACGAATCCATGGTCTTCAGCCACGGCACGATGCCGTTGGAGTGGCCGTTGGTCGACTTGATCAGCGAACCGCGCGAACGCACGCGGGTGTAGCTGACGCCGATGCCGCCGGAGAACTTCGACAGCTGGGCGATGTCGCCGTACTTGGCATAGATCGACTCCAGCGAGTCCTGCGGCGAGTCCAGCAGGAAGCACGAGGACAGCTGCTCGTGGGTGGTGCCGGAGTTGAACAGGGTCGGGCTGGACGGCAGGTAGTCCAGATTGCCCATGCGCTTGTACAGCGCCAGGGTCTCGGACACGTCCTCGCTCAGCGCGCTGGCGATGCGCAGGAAGAACTGCTGCGGGGTCTCGATCACCTTGCGGGTGTGCGGATGGCGCAGCAGGTAACGGTCGTACAGGGTACGCAGGCCGAAGTAATCGAAGTTCAGGTCCAGCGCGCCGTCGATGGCGTCGTTGAGCTTGCGTGCATTGGTCTGCACGAAGTTCAGCAGGCGGTCGTTGATCAGGCCGACTTCATGGCCGCGGCTGACCGACTGCGAGAAGGCGTAGATTTCCTGGCCCGAGACTTCCTTGGCGATGTAGTTGGCCAGCAGGCGCGCAGCGAGGCGGCCGTACTCGGGCTCTTCACCGATCAGCAGGGCGGCGGTGCGGATGGACAGTTCGTCCAGTTCGCGGGTGGTGGCGCCGTTGTACAGGCCGGAAATGGTACGGGTGGCCACGCGCATCGGATCGACGGCGTGCAGGCCTTCGGAGGAACGCTGCACCGCGCGCACGATCTTGTTCAGGTCCACCAGCTCGGTGGTCCCGTTGCGCTTGGTCACACTCATCGCGTTGGCCGTCGGCGGCGACGTCAACAGGAACTCGCTTTCCTTCTCGATGGTGGCGCTGGATTCGGTGCTCACGGCGTATGTCCTCTTGGCGTGATTGGGGGTGCTCGATGCATCGGGGTGACGCAGCCCGGGACATGACGGCCCAGGATGGCAGGACGGCGTCGCAGGGGATGAGACCCTGCGCCTGCCACTGCCGTTGACGATCGCGGATGGGTGCTGCTGCCAACCCCCAGACCTGGGGTTACTGCGACCGACGGCCACAAGATAGTGGGGGTAGTGGGGTCCGTCAACGCCAAATGTAGTGAAATTCGGCAATCCCTTGCGCCGCAAGGATCGTGCCGACGGCGCCCGGATCAGACGCTTCAGACCTGCCGGAACGGGCTGCGCAGTCAAGCCCGAAAGGCGTCACTGCGGTGGCACAACGCACCGCGGAAACGGAACAATGACAGCTTCACATGACAGTGATGAAGCTGGCTAGGGACAACCCTGTGGATAGGTGGTGGGCATCCGGTGGACGTCGGGATCACCCGCCGGGCAGCGACGCGAGGCCGCATGTGTCGGCCGGGCCGGAGGAGTGGCCGTTGGGGAGCGCGGTTGCGCCCACCCGATAGCCGCGCCGTGCTGTTGTAGAGCCGAGCCCACGCTCGGCTGCTTCTGAATGATGTGCCGAAAAGCAGCCGAGCGTGGGCCCGGCTCTACAAACGGCACTACCCTCACGCCCGGTGCGGGGTGCCCAGGTACTCGGCGCTCTGCATCTCGATCAGGCGCGAGGCGGTGCGCTCGAACGCGCCCTGCAGGCGCTGGCCGGTGTACAGCTCGACCGGCGAGGTGCTGGCCGTGCAGACCAGGTTGACGTGGCGGTCGTACAACTCGTCGATCAGGTTGACGAAGCGACGCGCGGCATCCTCGTTCAGGCGATCGAAGGCCGGAATGCCGCCCAGCAGCACCGTGTTGAACTCGTGCGCGATCTCGATGTAGTCCGAGGGCCCGCGCGGGCCCTCGCACAGCGCGGCGAAATCGAACCAGGCGATGCTCTTGCCGCGGCCGCGGACCGGAATCTTGCGGCCCTCGATCTCGATGTTGCCGGGCCTGGCCGGTTGGCCGCCGCTCAGTTCGCTCCAGCGCGTGGCCAGCCAGTTGTCGCTGTCGGCGGCCAACGGTGCGCGGTACACCGGCGAGCGGGTCAGCGCGCGCATCCGGTAGTCCTCGGTGCCTTCGGCGTACAGCTCCACGCAGAAGCGCTGCAACAGGCCGATGGCCGGCAGGAAGCTCTCGCGCTGCAGGCCGTTGAGGTACAGGTTCTCCACTGCGGTGTTGGAGGTGGTGACCAGGGTCACGCCCTCGGCGAACAGGCGCTCCAGCAGCCGAGCCAGCAGCATCGCATCACCGATGTCGGTGACGAAGAACTCGTCCAGCACCAGCACGCGCAGGTTGCTGCGCCACTCCTGGGCGATCTTCGCCAGCGGGTCGCTCTGCCCCTGGTGCTCGCGCAGACGCTCGTGGACGCTGCGCATGAAGCGATGGAAATGCGTGCGGTACTTCTGCTTGATCGGCAGCCCGTCGTAGAACAGGTCGACCAGGAAGGTCTTGCCGCGGCCGACGCCGCCCCAGAAGTACAGGCCCTTGACCGGCTCGGGCTTCTTCCAGAACGAGGACAGGCGGTCCAGCCAACCGTCCTCGGCACTGTCCAGCAGGCCCAGGTGGATGCGGTCCAGCTCGGCCAGCGCTGCATGCTGGGCCGGGTCGTCCTGCCAGTCACCACGGGCGACCCCTTCCGCGTACCGCTGCGACGGGGTCAACTCGGTTGCACTCATGCCGCCGCGCCCAGCCAATGCTTCACGCCGTGGGTCAGCGCGCCGCGCAGGTCGATCAGCTTGCGGTGGAAGAAGTGGCTGGTCTCGGGCATGCGCACCAGCTCATGCGGGAACTCCAGCGTGTCCAGCCACTGGTAGACAGCCTGCGGGTCGACGATCTCGTCCTGCTCGCCCTGGATCACCAGCCAGCGCGCCGGCGGTACGATGCCATCGAAGTCCCAGCGGCCGGCCGGTGGCGCGATCGAGATCAGCGCCTCCGGCTGCAGCGCGGCAGCCGCCTTCAGCGACACGAACGAACCGAAGCTGAAACCGGCCAGCCACAGGCGGTCGTGCGGGCGCTGGCTGCGCACCCAGGCGGCGACCGCCTTCAGGTCATCCTGCTCGCCCACGCCGCCATCGAAGGTACCGGCCGAAGCGCCGACGCTGCGGAAGTTGAAGCGCACCGTGGCGATGCCCAGCTCGCGCAGGGTGGTGGCGGTCATGGTGACCACCTTGTTGTGCAGGGTGCCGCCTTCGGTGGACAGCGGATGGCAGACAATGGCCACGATCGGCTGCACCGGCACATCGGCCTTGGGCAGGTCGACGACCACTTCCAGCGGGCCGGCCGGGCCATCCAGTTGGAGACAGGCGGTTTCGCCGGGGGCGACGGGGAACGAGGGCTTGTGCATGGCACCATGATACCGTCCCCCGCCCCTGCCCTGTGCCCGCCCCATGCTCTACCTGTCTTTGGCCGTGATCTGCAGCGTGCTGGTTTCGGTGGTGTTGAAGGTGGCTGGACGCCGCCAGCTGGATGTCGCGCAGATGGTCACCTGGAACTATCTGGTGGCGGCAACGCTCACCGCGGTGGTGCTGCAGCCGCCGCTGGATGCGCTGCGCGCGCCGCATGCGCCGTGGCTGTCATTGCTGGCGCTGGCGGTGGTGCTGCCCTCGATCTTCCTGGTGCTGGGCCGCGCAGTGGCGGTGGCCGGCATCGTGCGCAGCGATGTGGCGCAGCGCCTGTCGCTGCTGCTGTCACTGGCTGCCGCCTTCCTGTTCTTCGGCCAGAGCGCGACGCCGTGGAAGCTGGTCGGCCTGGCGCTGGGCCTGGTCGCCATGGCGGCGATCAGCCTGCGCCCGCGCGGCCCGGCGGTGGCGTCCTCGCCCGGCGGCTGGGGCTGGCTGCTGGGCGTATGGGGCGGGTTTGCGGTGGTGGACGTGCTGCTCAAGCAGGTGGCGCTGTCGGGCACGCCGTCGATGGCGGCGGTGCTGGCCAGCTTCAGCGTGGCCTTCGTGCTGATGCTGGCCCTGCAGCTGTGGCGGCATGTCAGTGGCCGCAGCCGGCTGTCCTGGCGCAACCTCGGCGCGGGTGCGCTGCTGGGCCTGCTCAATGGCAGCAACATCCTGTTCTATGTGCATGCGCACCAGTCGATGCCGGACAACCCGGCCACCGTGTTCGCCGGCATGAACATCGGCGTTGTGGTGCTGGGTGCACTGGTGGGCGTGTTCGTCTTCGGCGAGGCCACCACGAAGTGGAACCGCGCAGGTCTGGCGCTGGCGGTACTGGCGATCGGCTTGATCGCCTGGGGGTGAGCGTTGGTTGCGGCGGGCCATTTCCGCGCCCGCGGTGGGATGTCACTTTTCTTTTCGCGCGAAAAGAAAAGTAACCAAAAGAAACGCGCCGCCAGCCGCGAGCCGGCGCTGTGCACCGGTACCCTGCGCTTCTCGGCGAACCAGGGGACGGCGCCGAACTCGCTGCGCTCAGACATCGGCGCCTCTTCGCCCCTGGTTCACCTGCGATGCTCGGCTCGCTTGAAGGCGGACTGGTAGATCAAAAGCAAAGGCGGCATCCGTGCCGATCAAGGTGACTACCAGAGCAGATCCCCGGCGAACCTTATCTGTCGAAACCCAGCAGCAGCGGGTCGTGGTCGGAGCTGCGCCACGGGCCCTGCACGTTGCGGCCCTGGTAACCGCTGGCGTCCTGCTCGTCGGCGTTGCTGTGCCATTCGGCGGCACCGCGCAGGCGCTTGGCCATGCCCGGGCTGAGCAACGCGTGGTCAAGGCGGCCGGTGTAGCCGTTGTAGACGTAGCTGTAGGGATGCTCGACCTTGGCGACCTTGAACGCGTCCTGCCAGCCCAGGTCGTGCAGGGTGCGGATCGGGTCTTCCATCGCGTAGGCGTTGAAATCGCCGAGCAGTACCGCGTCCTTTGTACCGGTACCGGTCGGATCCGTCTGCAGCCAGGCATGCAGCTGCTGCGCCGAGGTCACGCGGGTGGCGTTCCAGCAACCCTGGTTGTCGTTGCGGTCGGCGTCGGCGCCGCTTGCGTCGCGGCAGCCCTTCGACTTGAAGTGATTGGCCACCACCACGAACGGCGCGCCCTGCTTGCCCTGGAAGGCCTGCGCCAGCGGCACGCGGCTGTGCTCGACGAACGGGCCGCCGGTCAACGTGGCCGGCGTGCCGACCGGCTGCAGGCGTGAGCTGCGGTAGATGATGCCGACCCGGATCGGGTTGTCGCCGGGGCCGTTGCCGGCATCGACGAAGCGCCAGTCGCCCTGCGCGCCGCGGTCACGGTTGAGCGCATCGACCAGTTCGGCGATGGCCGACTGCGGTCCGTAGCCGTCGTTCTCCAGCTCCATCAGCGCGGCGACGTCGGCGCCCAGCGCGTTGACCGTGGCGACCAGCTTGGCCACCTGCGCTTTGTGCTCGTCCAGCGTGCGGGCGCCGCGCAGGGTGGGGAAGCCGCCGCCCTGGCCATCACCGTTGAAGAAGTTCTCCAGGTTGAAGGCGGCCACGTGCAGGCTGCCTGGCACCGTCGGCACCGCCGGACGCTTGAGTTCCGGCAGTTTCAGCACACCCTCGACCTGCAGGCGCGGACGGCCCTGTGCATCCACGCGCACGATGCCCTGCACGTCGCGCAGCTGCATGCCGGTGCGCAGCACCGGGCTGCCCGGCAGGTACGCCACGCTGGCGGGGGCTCGGGCATCACTGCCATCTTCCAGCACCAGGCGGCGGCGCTGGTTGTCGGCCATCACCTGCTCATAGCCGGCCGTACCCGGCGCGGCCACTTCGGTCGGCTGCCAGAGGCGACCATCGAAGGCTACGGTGAGCTGGCCGAAGCGCTCCAGGCCGTCGCTACCGGCCAGGGTCAGCGGTGCGGCGATGCGCACGCGCTGGCCATCCAGCGCGCGCCAGTCGGCCGGCGCGGCGGTCAGCACCACGGTGGCGCTGCTGCGCGCGGCGGAGGGTGGCGCGACCGGTGCGGCCTGCGGCTGGGCCTGGGCAAAGGCGCTGGCCGGCAGCAGCAGGGACAGGGCAAGGGCGAGGGAACGGCGGCGCATCGACGGGCGATTCCTTGGAAGAGGGCGCACAGACTAACCCTGAAATGCGAAACCCCGCCTGCGCATCGGGGGCATATGACGATCAGGCCTCGGTGGGCAAAGCCGGGGGATCGTAGAGCCGAGCCCATGCTCGGCTGCACCTGGCCACACCGCGCGCAGAGCAGCCGAGCGCGGGCTCGGCTCTACAGGAAGCGGCGCGTTGCGGCGGTTACTTCAGGTTGCCCAGCATCCAGTCCACGGTGGCATGGATCTGTTCTTCGGTCAGGGCCGGGTTGCCGCCCTTGGGCGGCATGATGCCGCCGTCGGGGCCGGTATAACCCTCGATGGCGTGCTTGTAGAGGGTGTCCTTGCCCTGTGCGATGCGCTTGTCCCAGTGCGAATGGTCCAGCGTCGGTGCCATGCCCACGCCGGTGGTGTGGCAGGCGGTGCACAGGTTGTCGAAGATCACCTTTCCATCCTTGGTGCCGCCGTAGGCCACCTGCGACGCAGCCTTGGCCAGCGCGGCGGCCTTGGCTGCGGCCTGCGCGGCGGCGCCGGTACTGCCGGCATAGACCGCGCCGGTGGGCGAGATGCGCTGTTCGGTGCGCTTGGCTGCGGTCGGCGACACCTCGGGCGGAATCCGGGTGTGGATGTAGGCGGCAAGGAGGATGAGGCCGAGGGTGATGGTCGCCAGCAGCGCGATCACCATGGAGAAGCGTTTCAGGAACTCCAGATCGTAATTCCGCACTCTTCGTTACCCCTGGCTGATAGTCGTTGGACCACGGCTGAGCGACTGCGTGATGGGCCGAGTATAGAACGCACTTTGCGTGCGACAACAGGCGTCACTGCTGATGCGGCGCAGCATGCGGCCGTGGCCGCATGCGGGTAGCGCCGGGCCGTGCCCGGCGAGCGCGAAGCGCGGCAACAACGGTCGAGGATGGCAACAGCCGCCGGGCATGGCCCGGCGCTACCGTTTTGCGGGGGCGCCGATCGCACGCAGGCAGAAGCTGCAGATCGCATCCACCAGCGCATCCTCGTCGCGGTGCGCTTCGCGGCTGGGCGCGGTCGGGCCGACCATCGCTTCGGTGAAGGCACCGACCAGGCACGCGGCGGCCACATGCGCGTCCTGCACCGGCAGCTCGCCGGCCGCTACGCCCTCCTCCACCAGCCGCAGGAACACGTCGCCGAAGGCGCGACGGCCGCGCATGCGCTCGGCTTCCACGTCCGGGTCGACCGGTTCAACGATGAAGGCGTGCGCCAGCCCCGGCCCGGCCAGGGCACGACGGACGAAGGCGGTGATCGCCAGCCGCAGCCGCTCGCTGGCCGCCTCCGGGCCACTGGCGATGCGCTCCATGATCGCGACCTCGTGGGCGACGGCGGCATTGAGGACTTCCACGAACAGCTCTGCCTTGGACGGGAAGTGGCGATAGATCAGGCCGGTGGACACCCCGGCCTGGGTCGCCACGGCCGTCACCGGGGCATTGCGCCAGCCGCCAGTGGCGACCAGCTCGCGGGTGGCCAGCAGGATCCGTTCACGGGCGCCCGCCAGGCGTTCTTCCATCAATGCAGAGCGTTTATAAGCCATGTTCTGATTCTAGTTTCAATTTTTGAATTCGTATTCACTTCTTACCCGAACCCCGCTACGCTGGGGCCATCGCCCGTGTGGGTGGCGGTCCTGCAGACCGCCCCCCACTCCCCCGCCGGGTGCGTCCATTCCTGCCATCCCGCCGTGGAGCCACCACAATGCACGTGCCATCCCTGAACTTCGATCTTGGCGAAGACATCGACCTGCTGCGCCAGAGCGTGGCCCATTTTGCCGCCGCCGAGGTCGCTCCGCTGGCCGCCGAGGCCGATGCCAGCAACCAGTTCCCTCTGGCGCTGTGGCCGAAGCTTGGCGAACAGGGGCTGCTGGGCCTCACCGTGGAAGAAGCATACGGCGGCACCGGCATGGGTTACCTGGCCCACGTGGTGGCGATGGAAGAGATCTCGCGCGCGTCCGGCGGCATCGGCCTGTCCTATGGCGCGCACTCCAACCTGTGCGTGAACCAGCTGCGCAAGAACGGCAACGAGGAACAGAAGCAGCGCTTCCTGCCCGACCTGTGCAGCGGCGCCAAGGTGGGCGCGCTGGCGATGAGCGAACCAGGCGCCGGTTCGGACGTGGTGTCGATGAAGCTGCGTGCGGACAAGCGCGGCGACCGCTACGTGCTCAACGGCAACAAGATGTGGATCACCAACGGCCCGGATGCCGACGTGCTGGTGGTCTACGCCAAGACCGACATGGAGGCCGGCGCCAAGGGCATCACCGCGTTCCTGGTCGAGAAGGGCATGAAGGGCTTTTCCACCGCGCAGAAGCTGGACAAGCTGGGCATGCGCTCTTCGCCCACCTGCGAGCTGGTGTTCCAGGATTGCGAGATTCCTGAAGAGAACGTGCTGGGCCAGGTTGGCGGTGGCGTGCGCGTGCTGATGTCCGGCCTGGACTACGAGCGCGTGGTGCTGTCCGGTGGCCCGCTGGGCCTGATGGCTGCGGCGATGGACGTGGTGATGCCGTACGTGCACGAGCGCCACCAGTTCGGCGAGCCGATCGGCAGCTTCCAGCTGATCCAGGCCAAGATCGCCGACATGTACGTGGGCCTGGGTGCCTGCCGCGCGTATGTCTATGCCGTGGCACGTGCCTGCGACCAGGGCCGCACCACCCGCCAGGACGCCGCCGGTGCCATCCTGTACGCCGCCGAGAAGGCCACCTGGCTGACCGGCCAGGCGATCCAGATCCTCGGCGGCAACGGCTACATCAACGAATACCCGACCGGCCGCTTGTGGCGCGATGCCAAGCTGTATGAGATCGGCGCCGGCACGTCCGAGATCCGCCGCATGCTGATCGGCCGCGAACTGTTCCAGCGCACCCTGTAAGGCCACTGCGATGACCGTATTGAGCACCCAGCTGCAACCGGGCAGCGAAACGTTTGAAAGCAACCGCGCGGCCATGCAAGCCGTGGTCGACGACCTGCATGCCACCCTCGCCCGCACCGCGCTGGGTGGCAGCGAAGCCGCACGCGCCAAGCACACCGCGCGCGGCAAGCTGCTGGTGCGTGACCGCATCGACGCGCTGCTCGACCCCGGCAGCGCCTTCCTGGAAATCGCGCCGCTGGCTGCGCACGGCATGTACGAAGACGCCGTGCCGGCCGCTGGCGTAGTGGCCGGCATCGGCCGCGTCAGTGGCGTGGAATGCGTGATCGTGGCCAACGATGCCACGGTCAAGGGCGGCACCTACTACCCGATGACGGTGAAGAAGCACCTGCGCGCGCAGGAGATCGCCGAGCAGAACCACCTGCCGTGCATCTACCTGGTCGATTCCGGTGGTGCGTTCCTGCCACTGCAGGACGAAGTCTTTCCCGACCGCGACCATTTCGGCCGCATCTTCTACAACCAGGCCAACCTGTCGGCGCAGGGCATTCCGCAGATCGCCTGCGTGATGGGCAGCTGCACCGCTGGTGGTGCCTATGTGCCAGCGATGAGCGACGAGACGGTGATCGTGCGCGAGCAGGGCACGATCTTCCTTGGCGGCCCGCCGCTGGTGAAGGCGGCCACCGGCGAAGTGGTGACGGCCGAGGAACTGGGCGGCGCCGATGTGCACACGCGCATCTCCGGCGTGGCTGACCACATGGCCGACAACGATCTGCAGGCGCTGGCACGGGTGCGCGCGATCATCGCCCAGCTCAACTGGCGCAAGCCGGAACCGGCGATGGCGGTGCAGGCGCCCGAGGAACCGCTGCTGCCGGCACACGAACTGTACGGGGTGATCCCGGCCGATACGCGCAAGCCCTACGACGTACGCGAAGTGATCGCGCGGCTGGTCGATGGCTCACGCTTCGACGAATTCAAGCCGCGCTACGGCGCAACGCTGGTCACCGGCTTCGCCCATCTGAACGGCTACCCGATCGGCATCATCGCCAACAACGGCATCCTGTTCTCCGAGTCGGCACTGAAGGGCGCGCACTTCATCGAGCTGTGCACCCAGCGCAACATCCCGCTGGTGTTCCTGCAGAACATCACCGGCTTCATGGTCGGTCGAAAGTACGAACAGGGTGGTATCGCCAAGGACGGGGCCAAGCTGGTGATGGCGGTGGCCTGCGCCAAGGTACCCAGGTTCACCGTGGTGATCGGTGGCTCGTTCGGTGCCGGCAACTACGGCATGTGCGGCCGTGCATACTCGCCGAACTTCCTGTGGATGTGGCCGAACGCGCGCATCGGCGTGATGGGTGGCGAACAGGCCGCCAGCGTGCTGGCCACGGTCAAGCGCGATGGCATCGAGGCCAAGGGTGGCCAGTGGCCGGCAGCGGAGGAAGACGCGTTCAAGGCACCGATCCGCGACCAGTTCGAGCAGCAGGGCCACCCGTACTACGCCAGCGCGCGCCTGTGGGACGACGGCGTGATCGATCCGGCCGACACCCGCCGGGTGCTGGCGCTGGCGCTGTCGGCCAGCCTCAACGCCGCCCCGCAGCAGACGCGCTTCGGCGTGTTCCGCATGTAACCCGTGCCATGACCGAGCCTGTTGCCATGTTCACCAAAGTCCTGATCGCCAACCGCGGCGAAATCGCCTGCCGCGTCATCGCCACCTGCCACCGCCTCGGCATCGCCACCGTGGCGGTGTATTCCGATGCCGACCGCAACGCACGCCACGTACGCCTGGCCGACGAGGCCATCCACATCGGCCCGGCCGCCGCGCGTGAGAGCTACCTGCGCGGCGATGCCCTGCTCGACGCCGCACGCCTGACCGGCGCGCAGGCGATCCACCCCGGCTACGGCTTCCTGTCCGAGAATGCCGACTTCGCCGATGCCTGCGCTGCCGCCGGCATCACCTTCATCGGGCCGCCGGCCAGCGCCATCCGCGCGATGGGTGACAAGAGCGCCGCCAAGGCATTGATGGCCAAGGCCGGTGTGCCGCTGACCCCGGGCTACCACGGCGACCAGCAGGCGCCGGACTTCCTGCGCGCGCAGGCCGATGCCATCGGCTACCCGGTGCTGATCAAGGCCAGCGCCGGTGGCGGTGGCAAGGGCATGCGCAAGGTCGAACGCAGCGAGGACTTCGTCGATGCACTGGCCAGCTGCCAGCGCGAAGCCGCCTCGGCATTCGGCAACGACCATGTGCTGGTCGAGAAGTACGTCGAGCGCCCGCGCCATATCGAGATCCAGGTGTTCGGCGACAGCTACGGTGAGGCGGTCTACCTGTTCGAGCGCGACTGCTCGGTGCAGCGCCGCCACCAGAAGGTGCTGGAAGAAGCACCCGCCCCGGGCATGAGCCCCGAACGTCGTGCTGCGATGGGCAAGGCCGCGGTCGATGCCGCGCGCGCGGTGGGCTACGTCGGTGCTGGCACGGTGGAATTCATCGCCGGCCCGGACGGTGATTTCTACTTCATGGAGATGAACACCCGCCTGCAGGTCGAGCATCCGGTCACCGAGTACATCACCGGCACCGACCTGGTGGAGTGGCAGCTGCGCGTAGCCTCGGGCCAGCCGCTGCCGCTGCGCCAGGAGCAGCTGGCGATCCACGGCCACGCCATCGAGGCGCGGCTGTATGCCGAAGACGCCGACCGTGGTTTCCTGCCGTCCACCGGCCTCCTGCGCCGCCTGCGCCTGCCGTCGCCGTCGACTCATGTGCGCGTGGATACCGGTGTCGAGGAAGGCGATAGCATCACGCCGTACTACGATCCGATGATTGCCAAGCTGATCGTCTGGGACGTGGACCGCGACGCCGCGCTGCGCCGCATGAGCCAGGCCCTGGCCGACTGCCAGGTGGTGGGCGTGACCACCAATGCCGGTTTCCTGCGCCGCCTGGTGAACACCGATTCGTTTACCCACGCCAAGCTGGATACCGCGCTGATCGAGCGCGAGCAGGCCGCATTGGGCCGGGTAGGTGACAGCGATGATGCGCTGTGGCTGCTGGCGGCGGTGGCCGCCGTGGCCACTACTGCAGGTGCAGCCAGCGACGCGCGCGACCCGCATTCGCCGTGGCAGGTGCAGGATGGCTGGCGCCTTGGCGCGCCCGCGCCACGCGTGCTTCCGCTGCAGCAGGGTGAACGCCGGCACACGCTGAAGGTGTGGGCGCAGACCGATGGTTGGCGCGTGCAGTGCGACGACGCGGCACCCGTGCAGGTGATCGGCACAGCCGATGTACGGGGGCTGGCGGTACAGCTGGGCGACCGCCGCGGGTCGCTGCAGCTGCTGCGCGACGGTGACCAGCTGTACCTGTTCGGCACCGACGGCCAGCACCGTTTCACCCTGCATGATCCGGTGAGCGAATCGGACCACGCCGTGGCCGATGCCGGCAGCCTGCTGGCACCAATGCCCGGGAAGATCGTGGCCACGCTGGTCGCCGCCGGTACCGAGGTCAAGCGCGGCACGCCGCTGGTGGTGCTGGAAGCGATGAAGATGGAGCACACCCTGCAGGCGCCGGCCGACGGCACGGTGAAGGGCTACCGCGCCAAGGCCGGTGACCAGGTCAGCGACGGCGCGGTGCTGGTGGACTTCGAAGCGGCGTGAACGCCGGGGCGACGGTCGCTCAGCGGTCGTCGCCCGCCGTCACCCGACCTGCGGGATCGAATTCGGCCGTGTCCAGCGTGGCACTGCGCCAGCCCAGGCCGCAGATGGCCATCGCGCTCTGACCGATGCCATCGAAGCCGAAGGCACGATCGACATCGGCATCGTTGATGGCCGCTGTCACGAACGCCGCCAGCCCGCGCTCGGTCGCGCACAGGTACAGCAGCTGCGAGATGTGGCCAACATCCAGCGTCACCGCACGATGCGCCTTGGCGTGGTTGCGGTACTTCCAGAAGCAGCGGTCATAGCGCGGCGCCAGCACCAGCAGCGCCGGCGCGTCGGCGAACCACGCCTGCCCGGACAGCATCCGCCGCGCCAGCGCCGGCAGTGCCTGCGGCGGTGGCGAGGGCAACGGCAGCACGGCGTGCTGCACCGGGTGGTAGTGGTACAGGCCCGGTGCCAGTCCTTCCACGTTCTGCACCAGCAGGAAGCCTTCGGTAGGATGCAGGCCGCCACCGGAAGGCACGTTCTTCTTCAGGAACTCGGTATCGCGCTCGACCTTCTGCACCGCGTGCGCCATCAGCGTGCGCTGCAGCACCTGGGCCAGCAATGGCAGCGGCAGCGCGCGCTGCGGGTCGAAATTGCGGCAGGTGGTGCGGCGCGCCAGCAGTGCGTCGAACGCGGCCTCTTCGCTGCGCGGCAGCGGCTGGTAGTCGCCCTGCATGGGCTGCACCACCGGCGGTGGCGGCCCGAGGCGCTGGCGCAGGCCGGCAGCGGTGTCCAACCCCTGCCGACGCATGTCCTCCACGCTGTCCACGGCCTGCCAGCGCGCATGGCGATGGGCCAGCGCGGCTAGCGGCCACCACTGGCTGCGCCGCAGCGCCTCGTCGCGCAGCTGGTGCCCCACCTCGCTCGGCGGGTCGGTCAGCAGCAGGCCCTGCTCGACCAGGCGGGCCAGCATCGCCGGGGAGGCATCGGCAGGCGGTTCACTCCAGCGGTGCGCGCTGAGCTCGCCCAGCAGCTGGCGCTCCTCGGCGTCCACCGGCAGTGGCTGGTCCAGATGTGCGGCCAGCGCCACCCAGCTGATCTGGCTGTCCATCTCGGCGTGGCCGGCCAGCATCGCGCGCAGGTCCAGGGTGACCGCCTCGCGGGGTTCGAACATCAGGCTGGCGCAGCGGCGCAGGCGCATAAGTTTCCTTCCTTCTGCCGCACAACCGGCATAGCAGCAACGACCGCGGCGCGGCCAACTTTAGCGATGTGGGCAGCGCGGCCCTCAATGGCAGGCTGTCGCGGCCGATACGAGAAACTCCACCTACGGACGATCCCCATGAGCACCCATCCCCGCCTTTCCGCCGCAGACGCCAGCACCCTGCTGGACCACCTGATCGGCAGCGACGACTTCCGCCGCCACTTCACCGCGTCGCCGGCCAAGGCCCTGGCCTCGATCGGCCTGGACGGTGCCGTTGGCGAGAACGACTGCATGAAGATCGGCACCCTGGCCTCGGTCGAGGAGCTGAGCCAAGTGCGTGACGGGCTGCAGGCCCACCTGTCCGGGTCGGTGGCGGCCATGACCGTGGTGTTCTGCTTCGAAGCCGGCAAGGTCGGCGAGCGCATCGACGGCTGACCCGCCATCAGGGCGCGCCGGCCGTGGCCGGCGTAGCCCACGTGGAGACGTCATACACGTTCAGCGGTTGCCACACCTGCAGGGCGGTGACCTCGGCAATGGCCTGTCCGCGATGCTGGGCCAGCCAGGCCTGCTGGCGGCGCACGGCGGCTTCATCGCCCTGCGCACGCAGCGCGAGCAGCAGCACGACGCGCGCCTGCACCGGCTCGCTGCCATCCAGGATCGGCTCGATCAGGGCGCGGGCAGCCTCGGGACGCTGCATCTGCAGCTCATCCATGGCGCTGACGATGCGCAGCCAGCGGTCCGCGACCGGACTGCGCAGGCTGCGCAGCAGGGGCCGCTGCTCGTCCAGCCAGCGCCTGGCCAGTTCGAACTGGCCCTGCCGCTGCGCCAGGTGGACCAGTGCCAGCCATTGCAGGCCACGGGCATGCAGCATGGGATCATCACGCTCCTGCAGCATCGGCTGCAGCAGCGCCGCGATCGCCTGCAGCCCGGCACGGTCAGCGCCCGGGCACAACGCCGCCACGCTGGCGTGCTGCAGGCGCTGCTGCACCTGAAGATCGACCAGCGTCGGCGCCGCTGCATCTTCGCGTATCGCCCGCTGCATCGCCGGGCAGTCGCGCTGCGCGGCCGCCAGCAGCAGCTGCGCACGCAGCTTCATCCGCTGCTGCAGGGCATCGCTGGCATGGATCTGCGGCAACAGCTTCGCTGCCTTGGCGTACTGCCCCTGCGCCACCAGCACATCCACGCCGGTCTCATCGGCGTCATCACGGCCGCGCAGGATCTGCGCCTGTGCCAGTGTTTCGGCGGCAAGCTGCGGTTGGTTGGCAGCGATCTGTATCCGCACCAGGTGGACCAGCGGATACAGCCGCAGCGGATCCTGCGGCACTGCGGCGGCACGCGCATAGGGCTCGGCCTCGCTGAACTGGTTGGCCTGCAGCAGGTACCAGGACGTGTTGGACAGCCCCGCGAACGAATCCGGATAGACCTTGGCCAGCGTGCGCCATTGCTCCAGCGCCCAGCCACCCGGCTCCAGCTCGGCCATCCAGGCCTTCAGGTACAGCCGCTCGCGTGGCGGCAGCCGATCCTGCAGGTCCAGCGCATGCTGCATGGCTTCGCGTGCACGCCGCCCTTCCTCGACGCGCGCATGCAGTTTGGCCACGCCCATGTAGGCCAGGGCGAAACCGGGATCGATATCGATCGCCGCCTGGTAAAGGTTGCGCGCCTCCTCGAAGCGACGCTGGCCCAGTGCACTCTCCGCCAGCGCGAATGCACGCAGTGCGCGCAGGTCCTGGGTCGATGCCCGCGGCAGCGGCAACGACTGTTCCAGGCTCGCCACCGATTCGCCCAGTCCGCGCCGCAGGCGCCCGACCACATCGTCCACCGCGAACACCATCTGATCGGATCGATCCGCGGTGGCGGTGAACGTCTGGATCACCTGGCCGCTGCCCGGTGCTGCGACGTCGATGGCCAGCTCGTAGCCACCGATCTTCTGCCGCACGGTCGGCAACAGCACGGCGCGCGCGCCTTCCCGCACCGCCACGTTGGCCGCGGTATCGCGGCTGAGCCGGGTATCGCCCGAGAGCCGCGCCATTTCCAGGCTTTCGCGGATCTTGCCCTCCGACAGCACGTTCACGTAGCGCGACTGCTCCAGCGCGATCCGGATCGCGTGCCGCATCGAGTCGTCGAAGATCGGGTCGCCGGTGAGGTTGTCGACATCGCCGAGCACCACCCAGTCGCGCTCAGCGAACGCAATCGCCGGTTCCGGCCGCAGCAGCAGCCAGCCGCCGAGCACCGCCACCGCCAGCACCAGGCCTTCGGCGGCCAGCACCAGCGGCTGCCGCCACAACGGCAGGTCGCGGCGGGCCTTGGCATTGGCACGTGGCATGCGCAGCGGTGCGGAGCCGATCTCGCCCACTTCGATCACTTCCTGTACCACCGCCACGCCCTTGAAGCGCCAGCGCCCGTGCGACTTCCACAACAGGCGCGTGCCGCGCTCGCCCAACGCATCGGTGGCACGGCGGGTCAGCGATTCGGCTACCGCCGACAACAGGATCTGGCCGGGCCGCGCCAGCATCATCAGGCGCGCCGCCATCGGCTTGGCCAAGCCTTCCACTTCCATCGACTTGGCGCCGGCGCGGACCGCCTCTGCACTGTTTTCCCAGGTCAGCACGTCACCCACATGCAGGCCGGCACGCGCGCGCAGTTCAATCGCACGCTGCTGGCCCAGCGCATGCAGTTCGCGCTGGTAGTCCAGGGCGAAGCCCAGGGCATCGATGGCGCGCTCGAACAGCATGAACAGGCCGTCCGAACGATCGATCAGCTGGCCGTTCCAGCGGTGCTGCAGCACCAGCACCAGGCGGTCGTGTTCCTGGAACAGGCTCGCCGCCGCCACGTCGCCGATCCGCTCGACCAGCTGCAGCGAATCACACAGATCAGTGAACAGCAGGGCGCGTAGCTGTGGGCTATGCGGGGCTGACGTTCCGTTGTCGCCATTCATCGCCTGCATCTCCCTATTGGCCGTCCGGATCATCCACCCAGCGCAGGCAGTTGCCGCCATCACGCTTGGCCCGGTACAGCGCCCGATCGGCGCTGGCATACCACTCGCTCCAGTCCGCGTCGGCATCCAGCAGGCTGGCTCCGATGCTGACCAGGCTTACATGCGGCGTGCCATGGCTGCGCTCGAGCAGGCCGTGCACCGCGCTGAGGATGAACTCGGCAGCGTGCTGCACGATCTCGCGGTTGCCACGGCGCAGCATCAGGCAGAACTCATCACCGCCAAGCCGGCAGGCCAGGTCCTGTTCGCCAGCCATCGAGCGCAGGATGTTGCCCATGCTCTGCAGCACGCGGTCGCCGGCCTGGTGGCCGTGGCGGTCGTTGATCTGCTTGAAACGGTCGCAATCGATCAGCAGCAGCGCCTGCGGCGGCCCCTCGGCACGCTCGCGGCACTCCTGCAGGTACAGGGTGAGGCCACGGCGGTTGTGCAGACCGGTCAGTTCATCGGTACGCACCAGCTCGCGGGTGTGGGTCAGCTGGTGGGTGGTGATGTAGAGGTTGTCCAGCGCGGTTTCCAGATCGTGGTTGCGCCGGCGCAGCTGGCTGATCAGGGCCTGTTCGTTGGCCAGCACGCGCATGATCGTGCGGCGCAGGAAGTAGGCCACCAGGCCCGGATCGGATTCGACCAGCCGGTGGAAATCAGCCGGCCCCAGTTCCAGCACATCGCAGTCGACCAGCGCGCGCGCGCTGGCGCTGCGCAGGTGGTCGCCGACCAGCAGGCCCAGTTCTCCGAAGAACTCATGCGGCCCGAGTGTCTTGATCACCAGGTCCTCGCCGAAGTCCAGTTCGATCTGGCCTTCGAGGATCACATACATGCGCTCGCCGCGGTGGCCACGCTGGAACAGCCACTGTCCGGCACGGAGCTTGCATGCGCGGGCGAATCTGGCAAACAATGCCACCTCGGCATCTGACAACAGCGCGTGCACGATCTCGGCCATCGCCACCCGGGCGATACCTGTCGTCACATCACTGTTCTCGGCCGCACCCCTGCCGGTCATTCCCTGCACCCGCCGCCAGCGTCCCCTGGTGAGCCGCGGAGCATAGCACCGCTTTAAAGTGTGCGCCCTATCTCATTTTGACCGTTCTGCCGATCTTGATTGATGTGAAGATCGGTGGTGGCCCGTTCTGGTCACGGGTGCCCGGGCAAAACCCCTGCTGGATCAATTCGATGCCGGGTTTCACAGGGTTTCGGCCAAGTTGCCGGAACCCGGGGTGCGCCTGATTGACGCTGCCCGCTGGCTGCCCCCCTTGCATCGATACAACAACGCCGGCAGGTCCCCCGACCGGCCGGCGTTGCCTGGCCCTTCCCTGGCCACCCTGATCGGATTTCCAGGCCCCGGTAGAGCCGGCCGCTGGCCGGCTGCCACGCAGCGCCCGGAGCATCCTGTGATTGCCGGCCAGCGGCCGGCACTACCGGATCACGCGGCGCACCGGATCACGCCGCGCGTTCGCTGCGCCCGCCGTGGAACTGCTCTTCCTCGGTCGATCCGGTCAGCGCGGTGGTCGACGACTGGCCCTGCTGGATCGCCTGGGTCACCGCATCGAAATAGCCGGTACCGACCTCACGCTGGTGCTTGACCGCAGTGAAACCGCGCTCGGCCGCTTCGAACTCGGCTTCCTGCAGTTCCACGAACGCACTCATCTGGCGGCGCGCGTAGCCGTGAGCCAGATTGAACATGCCGTAGTTCAACGCATGGAACCCGGCCAGGGTGATGAACTGGAACTTGTAGCCGTAGCTGCCCAGTTCGCGCTGGAACTTGGCAATGGTGGCGTCGTCCAGGTTCTTCTTCCAGTTGAAGCTGGGCGAGCAGTTGTAGGCCAGCAGCTTGCCCGGGAACTTCGCGTGGATCGCCTCGGCGAACCTGCGGGCGAACTCCAGGTCCGGCTTGCCGGTCTCGCACCACACCAGGTCGGCATAGGGTGCATAGGCCAGGCCGCGGCTGATCGCCTGGGCCAGGCCGTTGCGGGTCTTGTAGAAACCTTCGACGGTGCGCTCACCGGTGGTGAACGGCTTGTCGTTGCCGTCGATGTCACTGGTCAGCAGATCCGCAGCTTCGGCATCGGTACGTGCCACCAGCAGGGTCGGCACGCCCAGTACATCGGCGGCCAGGCGCGCGGCGTTGAGCTTCTCGATCGCCTCGCGGGTCGGCACCAGCACCTTGCCGCCCATGTGCCCGCACTTCTTCACCGAGGCCAGCTGGTCCTCGAAGTGCACGCCGGCGGCGCCGGCCTCGATCATCGCCTTCATCAGTTCAAAGGCGTTGAGTACGCCGCCGAAGCCGGCCTCGGCATCGGCCACGATCGGCTGCAGGAAGTCGATGTCATCCTTGCCTTCGGCGTGATGCAGCTGGTCGGCGCGCAGCAGCGTGTTGTTGATGCGCTTGACCACCGCCGGCACCGAATCAGCCGGGTACAGCGACTGGTCCGGATACATCTGCCCGGCCAGGTTGGCGTCGGCCGCCACCTGCCAACCGGACAGGTAAATCGCCTTCAGGCCGGCCTTGACCTGCTGCATGGCCTGGTTGCCGGTCAGTGCACCCAGCGCGTTGACGAACTCGCGCTCGTGCAGCGACGCCCACAGCTTCTCCGCACCCAGGCGGGCCAGCGAATGCTCGATGTGGACGGTGCCGCGCAGGCGCACCACGTCGGCGGCGCTGTAGTTGCGCTGGATGCCTTCCCAACGCGGGTTGGTATCCCAGTCGTGCTGGATCTGTTCGGCAGTGGGCAGCTTGCTCATGTCTTTCTCCAGTTCGGTTCGTGCGTGCAGCGGGGAGGGAAACGGCGGTAGACGCGGGCGGCAGTCAATCGATGCGCGCGTAAGCCGGCAGGGTCAGGAAATCGGTCAGTTCTTCGCTGCGGCTCAGTTCGCCGAGCAGGGCGATGGCCTCGCTGATGCGCGCGCCACCGGGCAGCGCGGCGGTATCGCCCAGCCGTGCCGGCAGCTGCGACAGGGTGGAATCCAGCAGGGCCAGGTCGATGGCGGTGCCATCGTCCAGCTGCTGGCCCGGCGTATGCAGCCACTGCCACAACTGGCTGCGGCTGATCTCGGCGGTGGCCGCGTCCTCCATCAGGTGATGGATCGGCACGCAGCCGTTGCCATCCAGCCACGCCGCCAGGTAACGCACGCAGACTTCCACGTTGCCTTCGAAGCCGGCGCGGGTGATGGTGCCCGGCGGCCGCGCGATCAGTTCGTCGCGGCCGACGCGCACATCCTGGCGCAGCACGCCGTGCTGGTTCGGGCCGGGCATGTGCTCGTCGAAGATCGCCATCGCCACCGGAATCAGCGCCGGGTGCGCGACCCAGGTGCCGTCGTGGCCGGCGCTGACTTCGCGTAGCTTGTCGGCGCGCACGCGGGCCATCGCCTGTTCGTTGGCAGCGGCATCGTTGTTGATCGGAATCTGCGCGGCCATGCCCCCCATCGCATGCGCGCCACGGCGGTGGCAGGTCTGGATCAGCAGTTCCGAATAGGCCTTCAGGAACGGCTGGGTCATGGTCACCTGGCCACGTTCGGGCAGGACGCGGTCGGCGTGGCGGCGGAAGGTCTTCAGGTACGAGAAGATGTAGTCCCAGCGCCCGCAGTTCAGGCCGACGATGCGATCACGCAGCGCGTGCAGGATCTCGTCCATCTCGAACACCGCCGGCAGCGTTTCGATCAGCACGGTCACCTTGATCTGGCCGTGCGGCAGGCCGAGCATGCCCTCGATGTGCGACAGCGCGGTCTCCCACAGCGCCGCCTCTTCCATGCTCTGCAGCTTGGGCAGGTAGAAGTACGGGCCACGATCCTTCGCCTGCAGGGTGTGGGCGTTGTGGAAGGCGAACACCGCTGCGTCGAACAGGCCACCGGCGAGGAACTGGCCGTCGACGCGTACGTGCTTCTCGTCCAGGTGCCAGCCGCGCGGGCGCACGATCAGCACCGCCTGTTCGTCGTATGGGCGCAGCGTGTAATGCTTGCCATTGGGGGCGGTGTATTCGAGATCGCCGCGCACCGCCGCGGCCAGCGACTGCTGCCCGGCCAGCAGGTTGCGCCAGGTCGGCGAGGTCGAATCCTCGAAGTCGGCCATGAACACCTTGGCGCCGGAGTTCAGCGCGTTGATGACCATCTTCGGGTCGGTCGGGCCGGTGATCTCGACGCGGCGGTCCTGCAGCGCGGCCGGCAGCGGTGCAACGCGCCAGTCGCCGCTACGGATCGCGGTGGTGTCTTCGCGGAAGTCCGGCAGGCCGCCCTGGTCGAAGAACGCCTGGCGTTCACGGCGGGCCTGCAGCCTCGCCTGCCGGCCCGGCTCCACCGCACGGTGCAGCGACACCAGCAGGGCCAGCAGCGGCGCCGGCAGCAGGGTGTCCTGGCCGGCCACGCGGGTCGCCAGGGCGATGCCGGGAGTAGCCTTGGTGGCGGGAGTGGGAACGGCGGAAGCGACGGCGGACATGGGCGACTCCAGCGGTGGGGGAACGTCTCCACGGTGCCGCCGGGCCTCAGTATTTGGCAAAACAGTTTTTGCAATGTTTTACATAAGTTGTGCTAATACTCGTTACACGATGAGCACACGCGCCCCGCCAAGTCCTCGTTTTTCCTACAAATCCGACCGGCTCAAGCCGCTGCGCGCGTTCTGCCAGACTGTGCGCCTCGGCTCGGTCTCACGGGCGGCTGAGGCACTTTTCGTCAGCCAGCCGGCCATCAGCCTGCAGTTGCAGGCGTTGGAACGGGAGCTGGGGGTGCCATTGTTCGAGCGCAGCGGGCGGCGCCTGGTGCCCAGCCGCGAGGGCCAGCTGCTGTACGAGATGGCACAGCCGCTGGTGGAGAACCTGGACGGGCTGGAGGCGCGCTTCCGCGACAAGGTGCGCGGCCTGGACGCGGGCGAGCTGAACATTGCCGCCAACAGCTCGACCATCCTGTACCTGCTGCCGAAGATCGTCGAACGCTTTCGCCTGCACCACCCGGACGTGCGCCTGACCCTGCACAACGCGATCAGCGCCGACGGCACCGACCTGCTGCGCGAGGATGCCGCCGACCTGGCGATAGGTTCGATGACCGATGTGCCGGCCGACCTGACCTACGCCCCGGCCTACCGCTTCGAGCAGGTGCTGATCGCACCGCACGATCATCCGCTGGCCAAGGGCGGCGAGCTGGAGCTGGCCGACATCGCGCGCTATCCGCTGGTGCTGCCGCCGAAGCGGCAGATCACCTACCGCCTGGTGGACCAGGTGTTCCAGCGCCACCGCATCGCCTACACCGTGGCGCTGGAAGTGGGGGGCTGGGAAGTGATCAAGCAGTACGTGGCGATGGGCATGGGCATTTCCATCGTGCCGGCGCTGTGCCTGAACGAGGCCGACCACGAGCGGCTGGCGGCGCGGTCGATGAAGCGCTGGTTCCCCGAGCGCAGCTACGGGGTGATCGTGCGCCGGGGCAAGGCGTTGTCGGCGCAGGCGCGGGCGTTCATCGAGCTGATCCAGCCGGAGTTGTTCAGTCCGCGCGATTACGATCAGAGCGGGCATTCGGAGCGGTAGGGGTGTTCGGCAGGGCTGCGCCCTGCACCTGCCGAAGCCGAAGCCGAAGCAACAGCAGAAGCCGGCTATCCGTGGGATGGCGGGGCGGTGTGGGTGGGCAGGACACGCCGTAAACCCGTCCATGGGGGCTCGATGGCGCCATCCATACGGTCCTGCCCACCCACACCGCCCCGCCTCTGACAGTTGGTCGCTGCTGTTGGTGGGTGCCGACCGTTGGTCGGCACGGGGTCAGAGCCCGTTGCTGTGCAACGGGCTCTGACCCCATCTCTGATTCATTTCCGGCCGGCGATGCATAGACTGGGCGCATGTCCATCGAACTGCGCCACCTGCGCTACTTCCTCGCCGTCGCCGATACGCTGCACTTCGGCCAGGCGGCGGAGCGGCTGGGCATGTCACAGCCGCCGCTCAGCCAGCAGATCCGCCAGCTGGAAGAACTGATCGGGGCGCGCCTGTTCGTGCGCAGCCATCGCCGCGTGCAGCTGACGCCTGCGGGCGAACTGCTGCAGGAACGTGCACGCGCCATCGTGCAGCAGGTGGAAACGGCCGTGGACGAGGTGCAGCGTGCACAGCGTGGTGAGCAGGGTGAACTGCACATCGGTCTGACTCGCGCCACGCCGCTGTCGCCGCAGATTCCGCGTTCGATCCTGCGCTACCGTCAGCAGTACCCGCAGGTGCGGCTGCAGCTGAGCGAGATGAACACGCTGCAGCAGATCGACGCGCTGCTCGACGGTTCACTGGACGTGGGCATCATCCGCAAGCGCGCGCTGCCGCCGGAACTGGTGGCGCACAGCCTGTTCGTCGACCCGCTGGCGCTGATCGTGCACGCCGACCACCCTGCCCTGCGCAGGCTGTCGAAGCAGGGCACGCTGTCGCTGCGCGACTTCGCGCAGGAGCCTTTCGTAGCATTCCGCCGCAGCGCCGGCGCGGGCATCCACGACCACATGATCGCGTTGTGCGCGGCGGCGGGCTTCACGCCGCGCATCGTGCAGGAAGCCGGTGAAGCATCGACGTTGATCAGCCTGGCCGCTGCGGGCCTGGGTGCGGCGATCCTGCCGTCGTCATGCGATCACATACGCGTGGAAGGATCGCGCTTCGTGGCACTGGCCGATGCCGGCGCGCATTCGGAAGTGCAGCTGGCCTGGCACCGCGAACGGGTAACGCCGCTGATCCGCAATTTCGCCACGCTGCTGCGTGAGGCGTTCGCCGAAGGGTGAAGTGCAACCCACCCGGGTAGTGCCGGCCGCTGGCCGGCAACCCCACATGGGCCGGCATGCCGGCCAGCGGCCGGCACTACCGTACGCGGTGGATCACGCGGTGACCGGCTGCGGCGCGCGCTGCTGCAGTGCCCAGACGATACCGCCGCCGACCAGCGTCAGCACGGCCGCGAACGCGCACACGCCGAGCCAGTCCCAAGCCGCATAGGCCAGGCCACCGACCCCGCCCAGCACGCTGGATCCCAGGTAGTAGGCGAACAGGTACATCGCCGAGGCTTCGGCGCGCATCGTACCGGCGCGGCTGCCAACCCAGCTGCTGGCCACCGAGTGGCCGCCGAAGAAGCCGAACGTGACCAGCGCGATACCCAGTGCCATCGCACTCAGCCACGGCATTGCCAGCAGTGCGATGCCCGCGCCGATCAACGCGAACGAGACCGACAGGATGCGGCCGCGCCCGTAGCGCGTTGCCTGCTGGCCCATCCACGCCGAACTGAAGGTGCCCACCAGATAGACGCTGAAGATCAGGCCGACCACGGTCTGGCTGAGGTGGTACGGCGGCGCCAGCAGGTGGTAGCCCAGGTAGTTGTAGAGGGTGACGAACACGCCCATCAGCACGGACGAGGTGGCGAACAGCCACGGCAGGCCCGGGTCGGCGAACAGCATGCGCCAGCGCGACGGCAACTGGCGCAGGCCGTCACGACGGGGATGGAAGTGGCGCGACGGCGGCAGCTGAAGCCACAGCAGCACGGTGCTGGCCACCGCGATGATCGAGACCACGCCGATACCCCAGCGCCAGCCCCAGTGGTCGGCGATGATGCCGGCCAGCAGGCGTCCGCTCATGCCACCGATGGCGTTGCCGCCGATGTACAGGCCCATCGCCAGGCCCAGCGCGCGGCTGTCCATTTCCTCGACCAGGTAGGTCATCGCCACCGCCGGCACGCCGCTCAGCGCCAGGCCGAGCAGCGTGCGCAATACCAGCAGCGTGGTCCAGTCATCCACCAGCGCCGAGCTCAGCGACAGCATGGCCGAGGCCAGCAACGCGACGATCATCAACGGGCGGCGGCCGACCGCATCGGACAGCAGACCAGCCAGCAGCATCGCCACGGCCAAGGTGCCGGTGGTCAGCGACAACGACATCGCGCTGCCGGCGGCGGACACGCTGAAATGGCGGCTGAACTCGGGCAGCAGCGGCTGCACCGTGTACAGCAGGCCGAAGGTGGAAAAGCCGGCCAGGAACAACGCCAGCGCGGTGCGGCGGAAGGCCGGTGTGCCCTGCTGGATGCGGGTCTCGGCGCTGGAGTCGACAGTGGGGGGGCGGCATTCGACGGCCGCCGCGGTTTCGCCAGTCATGGGATCGATGGGCCGGTGGGGGCGGCCAAGCGTGGGAGGGAACGGGCCTCAGACTAGGCCCGTCTATCCAGTCGATCCATAACCTGATAGGTCATGATTGATATACGAGAAGTATCAATTCAGCTTACAGGCGCTGCCACTCGAAGCCGTCGCCCCGGCGGTAGTACACCGCCACCGCGCGGCCGTAGAGCTTGTCGGCGTCGACGAAGCCGAAGAAGCGGCCATCGAAGCTGTTGCCGCGGTGGTCACCCAGCACCAGCACCTTGCCGGCTGGCACCACCAGGTCGGCGATGTCCGGACCGCCGCCCATGTCCAGATCAAGGCGGGCACGTCGCTCGCCGAAGGCTTCCACGTCCTGCAGGTCGGCCATCTGCAGCGGCTGCCCGTTGATGCTCAGATGGCCCTCGCGCATCTGCACATGGTCACCGGCCACCGCCGCCACGCGCTTGATCAGGCGGGTGCCGTCGGCCGGTGAGTCGAAGACCGCCACCTCGCCACGCTGCGGGGTGCCGGTCGCCATCAGTTCCGTGTTGGTGAACGGCAGGCGCAGACCGTAGGCGCGCATGTCCACCACCACCCGGTCGCCGGGCTGCAGGGTCGGCTGCATCGAACCACTCGGCACCACGTAATGGTTGGCCAGGGTATCGCGGGCGGCGGCGAGCAGGCCGAGCATCACCAGCAGCGGCAGCGCCTCTTTCTTCAGCCAGGCCAGCGCGCGTTCGGAAAAGGGAGGGCGGGCAACAGCGTCCATGGCAGGCTCCGGTTGGGTGGTGGCTGCATCAGACCACGTCCGGGCGCAAGAGGTTCCCGCGCCGCGCTCCTGTAGAGCCGAGCCTACGCTCGGCTTGTTCTTTGTAGCGTCGAGGTTGCCCGACTGGGGCGCAGAGCAGCCGAGCGTAGGCTCGGCTCTACAGGATGGGTTACGCAGGTTTTACGCCCCGGCCCGGCCGCGGGCATCGCACCTTTACGGGCAGCACGCGCATCGTGTGCCCACCGCGCCACACGGCGCATTCCGCAAGGTGTTGTATGACCCTCCTGGTGATCCGCCACGCCTCTTCGTCGGCACCGCGCCCCCAACTGCCGGCACAGCTGGCCGGCCATCGCGTGCTGTGCAGCGACTGCGCCAGCCTGTCCGAGGTACGCCAGTGCCTGTGCCAGCCGCAGGCGCGCTCGGCCGACTGGGTACTGCTGGATGTCGGTGCCGCCGACGAGGCGCAATGGCAGGCCGAAGGTGGCGCGCTGCAGGCGGCGCTGGAACGGCTGCCGGCGCAGTACATCGAGTTGCAGGCACCCAGCGAACCTGGCCTGGATGCACGCCTGCGCCTGCAGCACGGCCCCGCCGCCGTGGTGGTCGACCAGCGGAGCCAGCAGGCCGGTTACCCGTTGTCGCTGGCCATTGTCGGCCGCCGCCTGGCGCAGGAGGGCTGAGTCATGTCGATCTTCATCATCCGCGGCCCGGAAGCGGCCGGCGCCCTGATCCGCACCGCGATGCCGCTGCCGGCACCGGTCCTGAAGTCGCTGGTGCATCGCGCGATCGACGCCGGCACCAGCGTGGCGATCCGCGCCTGCGGTTCGGAACAGGAGCTGCTTGATGCGCTGCGCGTGGCCGATCACAGCCGCGGCGAGGTGACGCTGCTCGATCCGGGTGCGTGTGCCAACAGTCTGCGCCTGCAGCGGCTGCTGCCCTATCTGCACAACGCGTACGTAGAGGTGCATGACGACGGCGCAGTGGCCGAACCGTGCCTGCCGGCTGGTGTCGGCCAGCGCCTGGGCATCGCTGCTGGGTATGGCGCGCAGAGTTATGTGCTGGCGCTGGATATCGCGCTCGATCACCTGGGCCTGGCCGAGCAGGCGAACCGCGTGCACGTGGGGACGTAATGCCGATCGTAGCGCCGAGCCCATGCTCGGCTGCGTCTCCAGAAAAAGCCAGCCGAGCATGGGCTCGGCTCTACACAAAGAAAAACGGCGGGGTTGCCCCCGCCGTTTCCGCTTTCTTATTTCAGCCCGCGGAACTTCAGCAGCGGTTCCACCGACGGGTCCTTGCCGCGGAAATCGCGGTACAGGGTCGACAGCTCCACGCTGTTGCCGCGCGAGAGGATCTTGTCGCGGAACTCCTGGCCGTTGGCCGCCGTCAGCCCACCGTGTTCGGTGAACCACTGGTAGGCGTCATGGTCCAGCACTTCGGCCCAGAAGTAGGCGTAGTAACCGGCCGAGTAACCACCACCCCAGATATGGTCGAAGTAGGTGGTGCGGTAGCGCGGCGGTACCTGCGGCAGGTCGACCTTGAACTTCTTCAGCGCGCTGGCTTCAAAGGCGCCGACATCCTGCAGCGGTGCATCGGCCTTCTGCGTGTGCCAGGCCAGGTCGAGCAGCGCGGCCGACAGGTATTCGGTGGTCGCATAGCCCTGGTTGAAGCTGCGCGCCTTCAGGATCTTGTCGACCAGTTCCTGCGGCATCGCCTCGCCGGTCTTGTAGTGCTTGGCGTAGTTGGCGAATACCTTCGGGTCCAGTGCCCAGTGCTCGTTGAACTGCGACGGGAACTCGACGAAGTCACGCGAGGTGGCGGTGCCGGCGATCGACGGGTACTTCACGTTCGAGAACATGCCGTGCAGCGCATGGCCGAACTCATGGAACATGGTGGTGACGTCGTCGAAGCTGATCAGCGCCGGCTGGCCGGCGGCCGGCTTGGTGAAGTTGCAGACGTTGTAGACCACCGGCTTGGCACCGGTCAGGCCGTCCTGCTCGACGAACACGTCCATCCAGGCGCCGCCGGACTTGCTGTCACGCTTGAAGTAGTCGGTGTAGAACAGCGCCAGCGAGGTGCCGTCCTTGTCGAACACTTCGTACACCTTCATGTCCGGGTTGTAGGTCGGAATGTCGGTGCGCGGCTTGAAGGTGATGCCGTACAGCTGGGTGGCGGCGTAGAAGACGCCGTTCTGCAGCACGTTGTCCAGTTCGAAGTACGGCTTGATCTGCGACTCGTCGAGATCGTACTTGGCCTTGCGCACCTGCTCGGCGTAGAAGTCCCAGTCCGAAGCGGCGACCTGGAATCCGCCCTTCTGCGCGTCGATGACCTTCTGGATCTCACCGGCCTCGGCGCGCGCCTTGGCGGTGGCGGCTGGCACGGTGTCGGTCAGCAGCTTGAGCGCGGCAGCCGGAGTCTTGGCCATCTGGTCGCCCAGCTGATAGTCGGCGAAGGTGTCGAAGCCGAGCAGCTTGGCCTTCTGCGCACGCAGCTGGGCCAGGCGCTGCACGGTCTGCCGGGTGTCGTTGGCATCACCGCGCTCGGCGCGGGTTTCAGAGGCCTTCAGAACGGCGGCACGCTGGTCGCGATCGCTCAGCGAGCCGAGCACCGGCTGCTGGGTGGTGTTCTGCAGCGGCAGCAGGAATTTGCCATCCAGCTTGCGGTCCTTGGCGGCGGCCGCAGCGTTGTTGATCGCGCCCTCGTCCAGGCCGGCCAGCTTGGCCTTGTCGTCAACGACAACAGCCGCAGCGGCGGTCGCGGCCACCAGGCGGGTGTGGAACTGGGTGGAGAGCGTGGTCTCTTCCACGTTGAGCTTGCGCAGGGTCGCCTTGTCAGCGTCGGACAGCTGCGCACCGGCGCGCACCAGGCCATCGTAATAGTGCTCGACCAGGCGCTTCTGCACCGGGTCCAGCTCCAGCGTGTCACGCTGGTCGTACAGCGACTTCACGCGCGCGAACAGCTTCGGATCGAGGTTGATCTCGTCCTGGTGCGCGGCCAGCTTTGGCGCCACTTCTTCCTGGATCTTCTGGCGCGCATCGTTGGTGTCGGCCTGGACCAGGCCGAAGAAGATGCGCGACACGCGGGTCAGGGTCTCGCCGCTGCGCTCCATCGCCACGATGGTGTTGTCGAAGGTGGCCGGCTCGCTGCTGTCGGCGATCTTGCGCACGTCGGCCAGGTGCTGGCGCATGCCTTCTTCGAAGGCCGGCAGGTAGTCGCTGTCCTTGATCTTGTCGAACGGCGGCGCCTGGAACGGCAGCGTGCTGGCGCTCAGCAGCGGATTGGTGGAGGCTTCGGCCGGCTGCGGGGCCGGGGTCTTCTGGGCATCGGTCACGGGGGTGGACTCCTTGCCGGAACAGGCCGCCAGCGCCAGGCTGATGGCGGCGGCCAGGACTACGGTACGCGACATGTAAAACGCTCCTTGGGCAGACGGTATGGATACCAGCCCTCCACCCTACTCCTGTCGCGCTCGCCCGGCATGTGCCGGACGTGGCGTCTATGCGGCGGCCTGCGGCCGGCTCAGACCGTGCCGCGGGTCTTGCCGATCCAGGGCCGGTAGAACTCGCGGATGGCAGCCATGTCGGCCACATCGTCGCCACTCGGGGTGAACAGCGGACCGATGCCGATGGTCTTTTCCGGATAGTGGAAATACGCGGTCAGGATCGGCACGTCGGCCATCCGGGCGATCTTCAGGAAGCCGGCCTTCCACTCCTTCACCGCCTTGCGGGTGCCCTCGGGCGTGATGGCGAACCACATCTTCTCGTTGTTGCGCAGCAGGTCCACCGCCTGGCCCACCGTACCCTGTGGCGAGCTGCGATCGAGCGGAATCACGCCCAGCCGGTGCAGCAACGGGCCCAGCGGCCACCAGAACAGCGAGGCCTTGCCCAGCACCTTCACCTTCATGCCCAGCGCGATCTTGGCCGCCATGCCCCACAGCCCGTCCCAGTTGGACGAATGCGGGGCGATGATGAAGACCAGCCTCGGGATGTCAGGCAGGGTGCCGGTCACCTTCCAGCCCCCCATGCGCAGGGTGCAGCGCGCCAGCCAGCGCAGGAAGGCGTTGGGTTTGACCTGCGGCATCTGCGGCGGCACGGCCGGCAGCAACGAAGTCGGGTTGTTCAAGCAATCACTCCCAGTCACGTGATGAGCGCCCGCGCTTGATCTGCGCGCGCCCGCGTTTGGCGTCCAGACGACGCAGTTTCGACCCGAGGGTCGGCTTGGTGGCTTTGCGCGGTTTGGGCACGCTCAGCCCGGCCTGGATGAAGGCCGCCAGCCGCTCGCGCGCATCCTCGCGATTGCGATCCTGGGTGCGGAAACGTTGCGCGTCGATGACCAGCACGCCTTCGCCGGTCATGCGCCGGTCACGCCGCGCCAACAGCCGCGCGCGCAACGGTTCAGGCAACGAGGGCGAGTTGGCCACGTCGAAACGCAGTTCCACCGCAGTGGACACCTTGTTGACGTTCTGGCCGCCGGCGCCGCTGGCGCGCACGAACCGCTCGACGATCTCGCCGTCGGGGATTTCAAGCTGCGCGCTGATGGTGACCGGTCCACTGCCCATCCGCGCATTGTAGCGGCAGGCACGTGGTGGAGTGCGCCATCGCGCCCCGTATGCCGCCGATCAGGCGCCGAACACGCCGCCTTCGCCTGGGCTGCGGGTATGCTGGCGGTCCCATGTACCGCAGGAAGCCCGCATGACCCGCTTCGCACCCGCCCTGCCGTCCCTGCTGCGCCGCGCCGCACTGCTGCTGGCACTGGCCACGGCCAGCGTCCCGGCCCTGGCCGCCCCGCCGACCGACGGCGACATCAACCGCCTGCTGTCGGCCTCGCGCGCGCAGAGCATGATCGACACCATGGTGCCGCAGATCGAAGCCATGCAGCAGCAGCAGTTCCAGCAGGTGGCCGCGCAGCGCCAGCTCACCGCCCAGCAGCAGGAGCAGCTGAAGCGGATCCAGGCGCGGACCAGCCAGACCCTGCGCCAGGCCATGTCGTGGCAGCAGCTGCGGCCGATGTACGTGGACCTGTACAAGAAGACGTTCAGCAAGGAAGACGTGCTGGCGATGGCCGAGTTCTACGAGAGCGCGGCAGGCCAGAGCCTGCTGGACAAGACCCCGGCACTGATGCAGAACGTGATGGTGGCCATCCAGGCGCGCATGCAGCCGCTGTTTGCGGACCTGCAGAAAGACCTGGAAGCGATCGTCAACGAGCCGGAAAAGAAACGAGAATGAGGTAGTGCCGGCCGCTGGCCGGCTCCCCAGTACACCTGGAATCACGCAGCTGCCGGCCAGCGGCCGGCACTACCGTCAAACTGCGTCCACCTGCCAGCCGAACAGGTCCAGTGCCTTCTGGAACTGGTGGTCCAGCGGCGCACTGACATCCACGTTGCCGCCCTCCGGATGCGGAAAACGCAGGCGCTCGGCGTGCAGCAGCATGCGGTGCACGCCCTGCATGCGGAAGATGCGGTTGTGGCGCCCATCGCCGTGGCTGGTATCGCCGATCATGTGATGCGACAGGTGCTTGAGGTGACGGCGGATCTGCCGGAAGCGCCCGGTCTGCGGCTGGCAGCGCAGCAGCGCGTAGCGCGAGCTGCTGAATTCGCCCACCGGCACCGACAGCTCGCCAGTGGCCAGGCGCTGGAAATCGGTGATCGCCGGCTTCTTCACCGGCTTGCCCGGCCCACCGTCCAGATCATGGTCCACCCGCCAGGACAGCTCGGCCGGCCAGCCTCGGCAGACTGTCAGGTAGTCCTTGGCCACTTCGCCACCCATCAGTGCCTTGCCCAGCGAACTGGCGGTTTCGCGGTCAAAGGCCAGGAGCAGGCAGCCACTGGTGGCCCGGTCCAGGCGGTGCACGAGGAAGATCGGCCGCCCCAGCTGCTCACGCAGGCGGTCGGCCAGGAAATCATCTTCGCCACGGGCCAGCTTGCTGTCGTGGACCATCAGCCCGGCAGGCTTGTTGACCACGGCCAGGCGCTCATCCAGGTGCAGCAGCTGCAGGGGCGCGGTTTCAGTCTCGACCGCGGCGAGGGTGTCAGGTTCGGTACTCACCGCGGGATTATAAGGGTGCCCTGTATGGGGTCAGATCCCTTTTCCACGGGAAAAGGGATCTGACCCCGGGTCTGTGGCGTGGCAATCAGCCGTTGCGCACGGCCAGCAGTTCGCCGTTGCCCACCGGCACCACGCTGGTGCTGAAGTCCGGATCGGCATCCAGCAGCAGGCACAAGGGTTTCATCTCTTCCGCGTGCGAGGTGGCGTTGTCCACAACCAGCAGGCCCCCTGGCCGCAGCACGCGGCGCAGTTGCGGCCACCAGCCGGCGTACTGCCCGCGGTCCGAATCCAGGAACAGCAGGTCGATGCAGCCTTCGCCGGCCTCTGCCAACCACTGCCCGGCATCGCCATGCACCAGCGTGATGTGCGCGGCCAACCCGCTGCGCGCAAAGGTGGATCGCGCCATCGCCACCTTGTCCTCGGCGAATTCCAGCGTGGTCACGTGGCCGTCGATGGCGGCGGCCGCTTCGGCCAGCCACAGCGTGGAGTAGCCATTGGAGGTGCCGATTTCCAGCACCCGGCGCGCGGTGCCGAAACGCACCAGTACCGACAGGAATTCACCGGTGTCCGGCGTGATGTTGAGCATGCGCCGAGCGCGCTCGGTTTCATGCGCGTCGTTTTCAGCGCCGAAGTGCATCAGTTCCTTCTTCAATTCCGAAAGCCGCATCGTCATCGCTTCTTTCAATTGCCGCAGCAAGGGTGAGCATTGTGGCCTGTCCGGCCACATTTCGTACTCCTCCTAGCCCCACGCCGCGTTCACGTTGCGATAGTTCCCGCCTTCTTCACGCGGGACGGTGCACCCGCCCGCTGCCCTCTTGGTATCCGCAAGGACACGGCCATGGTTCTCGACATTCTGGCAATCGGCGCCCACCCCGACGACATCGAACTCGGTTGCGGCGGCAGCCTGGCCAAACTGGCCCGCGCCGGTGCACGCATCCATGCGCTGGTGCTCAGCCGTGGGGGCCGTGGCTGCCATGCCGGCATCGACCGCGGCGACGAATCGCACCGCGCGTTGCGGCGCTTGGGTGTGGCCGAGGTGATCCAGCGGGACTTCCCGGATACCCGCTTTCCTGCCTGCCGCAACGACATCGTCGCGGCGCTCGAGCAGGCCTGCGCGCAGATCGCACCGCATCGCGTCTACACGATGTGTGGCGAAGACCATCACCAGGACCATCGCACCGTCCATGAAGCGTCGATCATCGCCTGCCGCAGCATCCCGCAGATCCTCTGCTACGAGAGCCCCAGCACGTTGCCACAGTTCGCACCGCAGGTATTCGAGGACATCAGCGCACAGCTGGACCTGAAGATCCATGCCTTGCGCGAGCATGCCAGCCAGGGCGATCGCCACTACATGCAGGAGGATCACCTGCGCTGCCATGCGCAGTTCCGCGGCCAGCAGATCGGCATCGGCCCCAGTGAAGGTTTCGTGCCCTACCGGCTGGTGCTGTGATGAAAACGCTGCTGTTCCTGGCCATGTGTGCCTTCATCCTGGTGCGTGTGTGTGTGCAGGCCTTGCGCCGCCCCAGCACGCGCCTGTACAGCATCGATGCGATCGTGCCGGCCTACAACGAAGCCCCCTGCCTGGAGCGCTCGTTGACCAGCCTGCTGCAGAACCCCTACGTGGCGCGGGTGATCTGCGTGAACGATGGTTCCACCGACAACACCGCGCAGGTGCTCGATGCGCTGCAGGCGCACTGGCCCGGGCGCCTGGTGGCGGTGCATCAGTCCAACACCGGCAAGGGCGGCGCGCTGATGCATGGCCTGCAGCACGCCACCGCCGAGCAGGTGTTCCTGACCGACGCCGACACCCATATCGATCCGCGCGGCCACGGCCTGGGCCACCTGCTGGACGAGATCGAGCGCGGTGCCGATGCGGTCGGTGGCGTGCCGTCGTCCAGCCTGCAGGGTGCCGGCTTCCTGCCGCATGTGCGCGCCAGCCTGAAGCTGCCGATGATCGTCATCAAGCGCAGCTTCCAGCAGTGGCTGGGCGGCGCCCCCTTCATTGTCTCCGGTTCGTGTGGCCTGTTCCGTACCTCGGTGCTGCGCAAGGTCGGCTTCTCCGACCGCACCCGCGTGGAAGACCTGGACATGTCCTGGTCGCTGGTCGCGCAGGGGTACCGCGTCCGCCAGAGCGTGCGCTGCGTGGTCTACCCGCAGGAATGCAACACGCTGGTGGAGGAATGGCGGCGCTGGCGGCGCTGGATCGTCGGCTATGCGGTGTGCATGCGCCTGCATCGCGGCCTGCTGCTGACCCGATTCGGCCTGTTCAGCATCCTGCCGATGATGCTGCTCGCGCTGGCCGGCATCGTGCTGACCCTACAGGTCTGGTTCGGTGCGGCCCTGCTGCATGGGCCTGGTGGCCTCGCCCTGTCGGTGATGCCGCTGTTCTGGATTGGCATCGTCATGTTGCTGGCGGTGATCAGTGCGATCCACCACCGCCGGGCGTGGCTGGTACCCGCCGCCGCGTTCTCGATGTTGTACGTGCTGCTCGCCTACGCGGTCTGGTTGATGCACGGCGTGGCCGGGCTGTTCACCGGACGCGAACCGCTGCGCGACAAACCGACCAGGTATCCGCATGTGGTGGAATGACCTGGCCGCGATGGCCGCCGCGCTTTCGACGCTGCCACCGCACGTCGATTCCACTGCACAGGTTTCTCCGCGCGCGGTGGTGCAGGGCAAGGTGAGGATCGGCGCCGGCAGCCGCATCTGCGACGGCGCCCAGCTGCAGGGGCCGGTATCGATCGGCCGCGACTGCCTGATCGGCAACAATGCGCTGCTGCGCGGCCCACTGCGTATCGGTGACGGCGTGCGCATCGGCTTTGCAGGTGAACTGAAGAACGCACTGATCGGCGACGGCGCCTGCATCGGCCCGCAATGTTTCATCGCCGACAGCCGCGTCGACGCCCGTGCCTACCTGGGCGCGCTGGTACGCACCAGCAACCATCGCCTGGATGGTGCGACGGTCGCCGTCCACATCGGCAATACCGTCATCGACAGCCAGCGCGACAAGCTCGGCGCCTGGATCGGTGAGGGCGCCGCGCTGGGTGTGGGCGTGATCATCCTGCCCGGTCGCATCGTCGCGCCGGGCAGCCAGTTCGGACCGCGCATCACCGTGGAACGAAACCTGCCGCCCGGTCGCTACCGGCTGCTGCAGTCGCTGCATTCCCAACCCCTGGAGTAACCCCATGCGATTGATCATCCGTGGCGCACTGCCGTGTGCCCTGCTGCTGGCTGTGTCCAGCGCCCACGCCGGCATCGACCGGGTCTCGGTGCAACTGGACCATGCCGACTACACCGACGGCTTCGGCAAGCGTGACGTACAGACCGTGGACGTGGCCGGCCGCAGCGGTGACAGCCGTTGGCACCTTGGCCTGGCCCATGGCGAACGCGACTACGGCAGCAAGCGCTTCGGCGGCAATCGCGTGCAGGGTTCGCTGCACCAGCGCTGGAGTCCTCGCGTCTCGACCCGCACTGCCTTCACTGCCTCCAACGATGACCCGGTATTCGTCAACCGCCAGGTCAACCAGGACCTGCAGTGGCACGTGGCACCGCAGACCGTGCTGAGCGTAGGCGGCAAGTACGCCCAGTACCATGCCGGTGCATACGTGAGCGGCTGGTCGGTGGGCGCAGCGCATTACTTCCCGCGCGTGACCGCCTCACTGCGCCACGAGCGGCATCGCCAGTCCAATGGGCCCGACGGCCATGGCACCACGTTGTCACTGCGCCTGAAGGATGCGCAGGGCCGTGGGTCGACCCAGCTGTGGCTGGGCAGCGGTACTTCCGGCTACACCGCCGATGCCGATCCGCTGCTGCTGCGCGAACACGATGCACGACGTGCCTTCCTGCGCCGCAGCCAGCCGCTGGGCGAGCATCTGGTGTTGGACATGGGCATCGGCAAGACCTGGCACCGGACGCGCCTGGACCGCTTCCAGAGCGTGCAGTCGCACCTGGGCCTGGGCTATCACTGGTAGAGCCGTGGCCGGTCGGCGGCGCGTGACGCCGCCGACTGTGGATCAACAGGGATCAGCGCCACCACGCGCGCGCCAGCGCCGCCGCGCCGACGGCACCAGACACCCAGCTCCACATCGGCAGGTCGCCCCAGTACCAGCCCGGTGGCTGCAGCACGTACATCAGCGCGGCGATGGCCAGCAGGCCGACGCCGGTGATCGCGCCGACCGCGCGCCTCTGCAGGCGCTGCACGCTGGCATCCAGCGCAACCAGATCGCGCGAGCGCATCGCCAGCTCGTGGCGCCCCTCCACCTGCTGGGTCAGCCAAGCGTGTACCAGGCGCGGCATGTCCGGCGCGTGGGTCATGATTTCCGGCAACCGCTTGCCGATCTCGCGCACCACCCGGCGTGGGCTGTAGCGCTCGCGCAGGATCTTCGCCAGCACCGGCTTGGCCACCGCCCAGATATCGATCTGCGGATCCAGCTGGCGGCCAACACCTTCGATGTTCAGCAGGGTCTTCTGCAGCAGGATCAGCTGCGGCTGCAGGGTCAGCTGGTAGCGCTGCGCCACGCGGAACAGCTTCATCAGCACTTCGGCCAGCGAGATCTGCGACAGCGGGCGGGTGAAGTACGGCTCGCACACCGAACGCACGGCCGCTTCCAGATCATCGATGCGTACGTGATCGGGCATCCACCGCGCCTGCACGTGCAGTTCGGCGATGCGGCGGTAATCGCGGTTGAAGATGGCCATGAAGTTCTCAGCCAGGTAGTACTGATCCTCCTGCGACAGCTGGCCCATGATGCCGAAGTCCAGCGCGATGAATCGCGGGTTGGCGCGGCGGCCCGGATCGGTGTCGACCCAGATGTTGCCGGCGTGCGCATCGGCATGGAAGAAGTTGTCGCGGAACACCTGGGTGTAGAAGACCCGCACGCCCTTGGCGGCCAGTGCCTTGCGGTCGATGCCCGCCTTGTCGAGCGCGGCGATGTCGTCGGACGGAATGCCCCACACGCGCTCCAGGGTCAGCGCGCGCTCGGCGGTATGGCTCCAGATCACTTCCGGCACGTACAGGTCGTCGCTGTTCTCCCAGAAGCGGCGCAGCACGCTGGCATTGGCGCCTTCGCGCTGCAGGTCCAGCTCGGCGGCGAGGGTGTTCTCGACTTCGGCCACCACTTCGCGCGGTCGGATCTTGTCGGCACGCGGATGGGTACGCTCGACCAGCGCGGCCAGCGAGTTGAGCAGGGCGATGTCGGCATCGATCTGCTTCTCGATGCCGGGGCGCAGTACCTTGACCACCACCTGGCGGCCATCGGCCAGCGTGGCCGCATGCACCTGCGCGATCGAAGCCGAGGCCAGTGGTTCGGTATCGAAGCTGGCGAACGCCTCGCTGACCGGCAGGCCAAGCGCTTCCTCGACAATGCGGCGCGCAGTGTCACCGTCGAACGGCTTGACCCGGTCCTGCAGCAGGGTCAGCTCATTGGCCACATCCGGCGGCACCAGGTCGCGGCGTGTGGAGAGGATCTGGCCGAACTTGACGAAGATCGGGCCGAGATCCTGCAGCGCCAGGCGCAGGCGCGCACCGCGCGACTGTGCGGCGATGTCGGCCGAGGCACGCGGCACGAACGGCTTGGCCAGGCGCAGCCAACGCTCGGCCGGCGTGCCCTGCAGCAGATCGTCAAGGCGGTAACGCAGGATCACCCGGCCGATGCGGCTCGCCCGCAGCACGGCCTTCATGCGGCACCCCGCAGGCGCTGCACGCGCGCGCCAAGACGCTCGACGTCATCGCGCAGCACGTCCACATCATCATGGAAGGCATCCAGTTCGGCGCGCGGCACCACGTCGCGCGATTCCTCGGTGATGAATTCGGCGGCGCTGTGGGCCAGGTCGATCGCCCCCTGGCGCGCGTGCTGCAGGGCGCTGCGCAGGGTGTTGGCGACCTGCACGCCCAGTACCTCGCCGAATACGCTGACGAAGGGCTGCTGCCAGTCCGGGTCGAAGCCCTTGGCCAGCTGCTGCAGGCGCCGCGCCAGTTCGGCGTCACCGGCCACGCGTACACGGCCTTTGTTGTTGGACTCGCCGCGCCGTGCGTTGGCCAGCAGCGGCAGCTGCGCCAGCACGCCGGCCAGGCTGCTGCGCACGGCCAGGTCGGCTTCCTGCGCATCCACCGGGCCGACCCGCAGCTGGTCGCCGTCGACGCTGATGCGCATCGCCAGCGACGGCGCTTCCAGGGTCAGGTCGATGTGCCGGCCATCGAGGCTGGCCAGGGCATGGCGGGTATCCGGATCCAGCGCCAGCGCGCGGTTCAGGGCGATCTGCAGGGCGCGGCCAGCGACCGGCTTGAGGGACTTGAGCAGGGAAAGAGCCATGGGCGCATTCTACCTGCGTGGGTGGGGGGCTTGGGCCGGGCTACCGCCCGGCACCCGCGGTAGTGCCGGCCGCTGGCCGGCAACCTCAACACCAACAGCAACAGCATGCATTCCGTGGGTTGGCGGGATGGGTCCGGTTGCGGGAGACGCCGTAAACCCATCCGTGGGGGCTTGGCCGCGGCATCCATGCCGCGGACACTCCCGCAACCGGACCCACCCCGCCTTCGACAGATTCCTGTCGTCTGTGGGGTCGGATCCCGTTGCTGCGCAACGGGCTCTGATCCCAATGCTGATGGGATCTGGCGTTGGTAGATGCCGACCTTGGTCGGCGCTGGATTTCCCGGGGGCCAGCCAAGGTCGGCCCCTACCCGAGCCGGCGGCCCGGCGGTTCATCCGTGCCTCACCCGAGCGGCGATGGAAGGTTCATGCTGTACGGCCACGCAACGCACAGGACATCGCATTCCCCATGGCACGGACCCGGGTCGGCATCATCTTCGGGGGCAAGTCTTCCGAGCACGAAGTTTCACTGCAGTCGGCGAAGAACATCCTCGATGCGCTTGATCGCGAGCGCTTCGAGCCGGTGCTGGTCGGCATCGACAAGCAGGGCCAGTGGCATCTGAGCGAGCCTGCGACCTTCCTGCTCAATGCCGATGATCCGGCACGCATCGCGCTGCATCGCTCCGGCCAGTCGCTGGCGGTCCTTCCCGGTGCCGAGCAGGCACAGCTGCAGCCCTCCGATGCGGCCAGCGTGCTGGGCCAGATCGATGTGGTGCTGCCGATCGTGCACGGGCCTCTGGGCGAGGACGGTGCGCTGCAGGGCCTGCTGCGCATGGCCAACCTGCCCTTCGTCGGTTCGCCGGTATTGGGCTCGGCAGTGGCGATGGACAAGGACGTGACCAAGCGCCTGCTGCGCGACGCCGGGCTGCAGGTGGCGCCGTGGCTGTGCATCCGCCGCCACCAGGTGGCGGAAGTGGATGTCGATGCGGTGATTGCCCAGCTTGGCCTGCCGCTGTTCGTGAAGCCGGCCAACCAAGGCTCGTCGGTAGGCGTGAGCAAGGTCAAGGATGCGGCGGGCTTTGCCGAAGCGCTGGCATTGGCGCTGCGCTACGACCACAAGGTGCTGGTGGAATCGGCGGTGATCGGCCGCGAGATCGAGTGCGCGGTGCTGGGCAACGAACATCCGCAGGCCAGCCTGTGCGGCGAGGTGGTGGTGCACGACGAGTTCTACGCCTACGACACCAAGTACATCAACGCCGATGGTGCCGAAGTGGTGGTACCCGCGGATATCGATGCTGCAACCCAGGCACGCATCCAGCAGATCGCGCTGCGGGCCTATCAGGCGCTGGAGTGTGCCGGCATGGCGCGCGTGGATGTGTTCCTCACTGCGGGCGGCGACATCATCATCAACGAGGTCAACACGCTGCCGGGCTTCACCCGCATCAGCATGTACCCGAAGCTGTGGGGTGCCAGCGGCGTGGACTACACCACGCTGATCACCCGCCTGATCGAGCTGGCGCTGGAGCGCCATGCGGCGGACCGAGCGCTTCTGTAGAGTCCAGCCATGCTCGACTCTACAGAAGGTGCGCCGATCAAGGTCGGCACCTACCAGGCGATAGTGTGCTGATCAAGGTCGGCACCCACCTGGAAGCGGCGTGCCGGTCGATGACCGGCACGCCCTGCAGTTTCTATCCGCGCTTGCGGAACATCGAGATCACCGCAAGGATCAGGAACACCACGAACAGGATCCAGGCGATGTTGGTTGCGGCGCCGGCGATTCCGGAGAAACCCAGAACAGCGGCGATGATGGCGATGACAAAGAAGATGATGGCGTAGTGCAGCATGGCGCTCCTCGCGGGTGGTCGAGCCTTGGATGGCGTGGGTCCATCCTCCCGATCCTGCGGTGTGCAACCAGTGACGGCGATCTATGCAGCAGATGAAGCCTTCAGCCTGCGCAGCCCCTCTTCGATGCTGACCTGCGGCACGTAGCCGAAGTCACGGCGCGCCGGTTCCATGCTGTACCAGTGCGGCGTGCACAACTGCTCGGCCAGGAAGCGGGTCAGCGGCGGCTCGCCACGCAGGCGCAGCAGCGGCCACAACCGCTCGCAGACAGCGCCGATGCGGTAGGCGGTCTTGAAGCTGATCGCCTTGTCCACGGTTGGTGCGCCAACAGCGGCCAGCAGCTTGTTGACCAGCTCGCGCATCGGCAGCGGTTCGCCGTTGGAAATGAAGTAGGCCTTGCCCGCACACGCAGCGCCCGGCGCCAGTGCCTCGAAGGCGAGGAAGTGCGCGAGTGCGGCGTTGTCGATGTAGGTGGTGTCCACCCTGTTGTCGCCATCCCCCACCAGGCGCAGGCGGCCCTGCCGCGCACGCTCGGCCAGCCTCGGCACCAGCTGCTGGTCGCCCGGGCCCCAGATCAGGCGCGGGCGCAGTGCCACCGTCGCCAGCGACGCATCGTTGGCGGCCAGCACGCGCTGTTCGGCGATTGCCTTGGTAGCCGCATACGGCGCCTGGAAATCTTCGCCGTACGGCACCTCGTCAGCCCCGAGGCCTTCCACCGGGTGCGTGGCACGATGGGTCACGCTGGGCGTTGAGGTGTAGACCAGCCGGTTGATGCCGTGCGCGCGGCAGGCGGCGATGACGTTGTCGGTGCCGACCACGTTGGCCTGGTGGTAGCTCTCATAGCTGCCCCACGCACCGGCCTTGGCGCCGTTGTGGAACACCGCATCGACGCCGGCCACCGCATGCAGCACCGCCTGCGCATCGGCCAGATCGCCGCGGATCTGGCCCACGCCCATGGCCTGCAGTTCCGGGTAGTGGCTGCGGTTGAACGCCAGCACCTGGTGGCCACGCTCGACCAGCCCGCGGCACAGCGCCTGCCCAAGGAAACCACCGCCACCGGTGACCAGGATCTTCATGCGCGCTTCTCCAGTTCGGCGCTGGCCCAGACGGCGAGCTTCTCGCGGCCGATCTTGGCGTTATGACGGATATCGACGGGGAACGAAGGGTGTACCAGGAAGTGCTCCAGCCCGGCTCCGGCCAGGCATGCGGCGGCCTTGGCACGCAGCGCTTCCTGCAGTGCCGGGCTGTCGGACCGGCCACGCTGCAGCTCCACGCACAGCACCGGCACCTGCGCACCGGCGGCACCCACGCCAACCAGCGCAGTGCGCGCCACGCCGGCCACGGTGTTGAACATCGGCTCGACCTGCTCGGTGTACAGCGGCCCGTGCGCGGTTTCCACGCGCTGCGTCTTGCGCCCGCAGAACCACAGGCGGCCCTGCACATCGAAATAACCAACGTCGCCCATGCGATGCACCACGCGGGTGCTGCCATCGGCCAGCGTCTCGCGGATCTTCGCGGCGGCGGTGGCCTGCGGGCGGTTGAAGTAACTGTCGGTGGCGGTCGGCCCGGCCACGGTGATCTCGCCCACCTCGCCGGTGGCCAGCACACGTGCCTGCGACCAGTCGGCCAACGGTGCGTCGTCGATGGCGATGATGCGCACCTCGTTGGGGGCCACCACGTTGCCCACGCAGGTGCCGGCACCGGCCTCGGTCGCCGCGCGGGTGCGCTCCAGTTCGCGGCCTTCGACCACCGCCACCGGCAGGCACTCGGTGGCGCCATAGGGAGTCCAGAACTGCGCATCGGCCGGCAGCAGGCTGCGGATGGTGGCGACCACGTCCGGCGGCACCGGTGCCCCGGCCGAGGTCACCCGGGTCACCGTCGGCAGTGGCCGCCCGTGCCGGGCCAGCACCCGCATCAGCGCTGGCGAGCCGAACAGCTGGGTTACGCCGAAGCGCTGGATGGCATCGTGCAGGCGTCCCGGGTCGGCCTGCGCCGGCCGCGTCGGGTCCATGTCCGGGATCACCGAAGTCAGGCCCAACGCCGGGTCGAACAGCGCGAACGGTGGGAAGGTCGGCAGGTCCACCCCACCCGCTTCCATGCCGAAGGCACTGCCCAGCAACTGGATCTGGCCGACGAAGTGGCGGTGGCGGTAGACCACGCCCTTGGGCACGCCGGTGGAGCCGCTGGTGAACAGGATCGCCGCCATGTCCTCGCCATCGGTATCGGCCAGCATGGCCCCCCCCTTGGCACCGGCACGTTCCAGCGCGGCCAGGCTTGTACCGCCCCAGCCGAGGCGGCGGCCGACCGTCACCAGCCGGGTGGCCGACGGCGCCCAGCGCAGCACCAGCCGCGCCACATGCGCCAGCGGAATGCCGATGAAGGCCTGCGGCTGCGCCTCGTCCAGGCACTGCTTCAGCGCGCGCCGGTCGATGCCCGGATCGACCAGCACCGGCACTGCGCCCAGCTTGAACAGCGCGAACATCAGCAGGAAGAACTCCGGAGAAGGCCGCACCATCACCACCGTGCGCACGCCACGGCCGATCCCGTAGCCGGCCAGGCCGGCGGCCATGGCATCACTGCGGGCGTCCAGCTGACGGTAATCGAGGGTGACATCGTAGGCGGCCATGCCGTTGCCGGCGCCGCGGCGGCCCGGGCAGCGGATGGCGATCTGGTCGGGGCGTTCACGCGCCAGTTCAGGCAAACGGGCCGCAATGTTGCAGGGTCGGTTCATCCGTTCATTGTCGCCGCTTACGGAATTTCTTGCGCGGCGGCCCACTTCGTGGAAAATCCGCACCCTCGTTCCCGATTCCGACTGCCGCCCGAGGCGGCTTGCCCATGCAACATCCCTGCATGACCTGCGGCGCCTGCTGCACCCAGTACCGCGTGGCCTTCCACTGGATGGAATCGGACGAGGTCACCCCCGGCGGCGTGCCGCACCAGCTTACCGAGGTGCTGGACCCGCATCGCCTGTGCATGCGCGGCACCCATTCCAAGCCGGTGCGCTGCGTCGCGCTGGATGCGCAGATCGGCGTGTATTCACGCTGCACGATCCACCCCAACCGGCCCAGCGTGTGCCGTGAGGTGGATGCATCGTGGGAATACGGCAAGGCCAGCCCGCAGTGCGACAAGGCGCGCATTGCCTATGGCCTGGATCCGCTGACGCCGGCCGACTGGCGTTGGCGCGATGACGCCGACAATGACGACGATCATCCGGACGACAACGGCAACAGCCCGTCCTCGCCACCACAGGCGCCGGTCGCCGCATAATCCGGTGTGCCGACCAACGGTCGGCACCCACCCATACCTTCCACTTGTGGGTGCCGACCGTTGGTCGGCACACCGCTCAGATCGGGTTCTTGTCCAGGAACGCGCGGATCTCCGGCACCAGCACGTCCTGCTTGTCTTCCAGCACGTAATGCCCGGCATCCTCGAAGGCATGCACCTGGGCCTGCGGCAGCGCGGCCTGGAAGCCCTTCAGGAAATGATGGTCGAACACGAAGTCGCGCAGGCCCCAGCCGAGGAAGGCGGGACGGTCGGCGAACGACGGCAGCGCCTTGCCGGCGCGTTCCAGCAGCGACCAGGCCTTGTCGGCCGGCGACAGCGGGATGTCCTGCATGAAGCGGATGGTGCTGATGCGGTTGGCCCAGCTGTTGTACGGCGACACGTAGGCGCGGCGCACATCGGCCGGCATCTTCCGCTCCACGCCCAGCCACGAGGCACCGGACGAGAACGCGTTGAAGGTGCGGATGATCCACTCGCCGATCTTCCAGTGGCGACCCAGTGCGATCTGCCACGGCATCTTCTTTGCCGGCGGCATCGGGAAGGCAGCGGTGTTGAGCACCACCAGGCGCTTCACCTGCTCGTGGTGCGACAGCGCCCAGCCGAACCCGATCATGCCGCCCCAGTCGTGCACGGCCAGGGTCACCGGGCCGGTGATGCCCAGGTGCTTCAGCAGCGCATCAAGATCGTCCACGCGCGACTGCAGCGTGTACTCATAGCGGCTGTCGTCCGGCTTGTCCGACAGGCCCATGCCGATGTGGTCCGGCACGATGCAGCGGTAGGTGTCCGACAGGCCGGCCACCAGCGTGCGCCAGTAGTAGCTCCACGACGGGTTGCCGTGCACCATCACCACCACCTCGCCATCGCGCGGGCCCTCGTCGAGATAGTTCATCGACAGGCCGGGGCGGACCTCGAAGCGCTGCGGGTGGGCGGGGTAACCGGGAAGATCGCGCATGCGGAGCACCTAAGGAGAGTCGCGGCGCAATGTAGAGCCGAGCCGATGCTCGGCTGCTCTCCGGTCCGCTGCGGAAGAGCCGCGCTGCGCGCGTGAGCCGAGCATGGCTCGGCTCTACAGGAGGTCGGGCAACGGGCTGCTTACCAGACCACTTCAGCCATCGAGCAGTTCAGGCCCGAGCCAATACCCAGAAGCGCGATGCGATCGCCCTTCTTCAGCTTGCCCAGCTGCTTGAGCTTGCTCAGCACGATCGGCACCGAGGCCGGGCCGATGTTGCCGTGCTCGCCGAAGATGGTCATGACCTTCTTCGGGTCGATGCCGAAGTTCTTGATGAACGCGGCGGTGTGCGGCTGGCTGACCTGGTGGATCACGAACTGGTCCAGCTCCTCCACGGCCCAGCCGAGTGCGATCTTGGCGGCGCTGAAGGTCTTCTGCGCCAGCTTGATGCCTTCGATCAGCAACAGGCGGGTGTCGGTGACCATGCGGTCCAGGTTGCCCAGGCACAGCTGGTTCCACTCGGTGGCCGAGCGGGTCACGCCGCCCTTGTAGCGCGGCGCGTCCGGCACCAGCTCCGCGCGCGCCATCACCATCGCGGCGGCGCCCGACCCGGTGGTCAGCGCGGCCAGCTCGTTGCGGAAGTCATCGGCGGTGACGTCCGGGGCGGTCATGCGCTCCAGGGTCTTCTCGTACACCAGATTGGCGGTCTCGCCGTCCACCACCAGCGCGTAGTCGATATCACCGCGCTCGATCATGCGCGCCGCGATGTCCATGCCGTTGATGAAGGCCAGGCAGGCGTTGGCGACGTCGAAGGTCATGCATTCGTCGCTGACACCGAGGTTGCCCGACACGATCGAGGCCGTGGACGGCTCCAGGTAGTCGCGGCTGACCGAGGTGTTGACCAGCAGGCCGACCTGGGTCGCGGTGATGCCCGCGTCTTCCAGTGCCTTGCGGCCGGCCATGGTGGCGGCGTCCGACGCCAGCACGCCGTTGTCCCACAGGCGGCGGGCGTGGATGCCGGCGATGTCGCCGAGCACATCGGTGCGGATACCCAGGCGATCCAACGTCGGCTGCAGGCGTTCGTTGATTTCCTTGGTCGTCAGCGTATGCGGTGCGTCGACGTGTGCCAGGCCGGCGATCGAGACATTCTTGAAGAGCATCGAGGTTAGCGCCAAGGCTCAGGCAAAAGGGGGCGCTATTCTATAACCCCCGCGCTTTCACCGCATCTTTACGAATTCAGCCTCGGCCGTATGGTGAAGCGTTCAGCGCGGCGGGCACTGGAACGCGGCGAAGCGCTGGCTGCCATCGGCGGGGGCCGCAGCGGCCTGGACGGCATTGGCGCCGGCGCTCGGGGCCTCGTTGCGGGCCAGGGTTTCCAGCTCTTCCTGCACCCGCAGCGGGTTGCGGTTGTAGAAGCCGACCTTGCTCTTCACGGTGACCACCACCTCGCCCTTGGCGATGCAGCCGGCCGGAACCGGCCCTGCCGGCAGCACGCGGGTTGCCTTGCCGGCCGGTTCGATCGGCACCCAGGTACAGGCGGTGACGGTGAGCAGCAGGGAGGAAAGCAGCAGAACGCGCATGGGCAGATCCTGGAAGGGTATGGGGGGATTCTGCCTGAACAGCCTGAATCGGGGGTAGCCGGGCCGGAGCCCAGGTAGCGCCGGGCCATGCCCGGCGAGCGCACAGCGCGGCATGGCTGGCCGCCGGAAAGCCGCCGGGCATGGCCCGGCGCTACCACGGGAGACCTGCCCGCCGGGGGCGGGCAGGCACATCCCTTATTTCTTGACCGGGTTGCCTTCGGCGTCGATCACCGTCACCTCGCCCAGGTTCAGCGCGCGCACGGCCGCTTCGGTCTGCTTGAGGTCACCCACCACCACCCAGGTCAGGGCCTGCGGCTTGATCTCTGCGGCGGCCTGCTGCACCTGCGCCGGGGTCATCGCTTCGATCTCGGCCTTGCGCCGCAGCACGTAGTCGTCCGGGCGCTTGAACTGCACGATCGAACCGATGGTCGACGCCACCGCACTGGCGGTCTCGTAGGCACCGGGCAGGCTCAGGGTCTGGATGTTGCGGATGCGGTTGACCTCGGCAGCGGTGGCCGGCTTGCTGCCATCGGCGAACGCGGCGATTTCCTTGCGCATTTCCGCCAGTGCCGGGCCGGTCTTGTCGATCTGCACCGGCGCGCTGGCCATCCACGGGCGCTGGCCCACCGAATTGACCGCGCTGCTGCGCGCACCGTACGACCAGTGCTTGTCCTCGCGCAGGTTCATGTTCAGGCGCGAGGTGAAGTCGCCGCCGATCACGCCGTTGGCGATGTCGAAGCGGGTCGAACTGGTGGCGCTGGAAGGTGCCACCACCTGGCCGGCGAACAGGTTGGCCTGTACCGCGCCCGGCTGGTCGATCAGGAACACGCGCGGGCCCTTCGGCAGCGCAACGTCGGTGGCCGCCTTCACCTGCGGGGCCTCGCCACTGGCCTTCCAGTCGCCCAGCTGCTTGTCCAGCAGCGGCACGATCTCGGCCAGGGTGGTGTCGCCGACCACGATCAGGGTGCCGTTCTGCGGGCGCAGCCAGTCGTGGTGGAAGTCGACCAGGTCCTCGCGGGTCAGGCCGTTGATCGCCGCCTCGTCACCGCTACCGGTAAACGGAATGGCATACGGGTGGCCCTTGCCGTACAGCAGCGGGGGCAGCACGCGCATCGCCACCGCACCCGGGTTGACCTTCTCCTGCTGGATGCCAGCGATCCAGCTCGCCTTGACCCGGTCGATCTCGCCCTGCTCGAAGCGCGGCTCGCGCAGCAGGTCGCGGTACAGCGCCAGCGACGGCACCAGGTTTTCCTTCAGCGCCGACAGGTCCACGCTCATCGAGTCCAGGCCGGCCGAAGCATCCAGGCTGGCACCCAGTGCGTCGGCGGCATCGGCGAAGGCCAGCGAGCCGAGCTTGCCGGCGCCTTCGGTCATCAGGCTCATGGTGAAGTTGGCGGTGCCCGGCTTGCGGCCCTGGTCGGCGCTGAAGCCGCCCGGGAACTGGTAGCTGAACTGCACCACCGGAATTTCATGGCGTTCGGCCAGGATCACCTGGGTGCCGTTCTTCAGCGTGGCGCGCTGCAACGCCGGGAACTTCAGCTGCGGGAACTCGCGGGTCTGCGGCACGCCCGCCTTGCGGTCGACCTGCTCCGGCAGGGTGCTGTACTTGGGGTCCACTGCCGGCACGGTGAAGGGCTTAGGCGCCTGGCTCGGGTCTTCCTTCAGCGCCACGCGCTCACCCGGTGCGATCACCAGGGTATGACTGCCCTTGTCCAGCCACTGCGCGCCCAGCCGGCTCAGATCAGCAGCACTGGCCTTCTCGATGTTGGCCAGCGAGGTGCGGAAGCAACCCGGGTCGCCGGTGAACACCGCGCACTCGGCCAGTGCGTCGGCCTTGCCGCCGAAGCCACCGATGCGCTCGATGCCGCGGATGAAACCGGCGCGTGCACCGGTCTTGGCGCGCTCCAGTTCGGCCGCGGTCGGGCCCTGCTTGATCAGCCGGTCCAGTTCCTCGTCGATGATCTTCTCGACCTTGGCCGGGTCCTGGCCCTGCTTGACCGTCGCCATGATCACGAAGTTCGAGCCCAACTGCGAGGTCGACAGGCCCGACGCGATGCTGTCCACCAGCTTGTCCTGGTGCTGCAGGCGCTGGCTCAGGCGCGAAGACTTCGCACCGCCGAGCACCTGCGCGAACAACTGCAGCTGATCGACCTCGGTGGTGCCGACCTGCGGTACGTTCCAGGCACGGTAGATGCGCGCCTGCGGCACCTTGTCGGTCATCGTCTCGCGCGTGTCGGCACTGCGCTTGGCCACGTTCACCGCCGGCTGCGCCATGGTCGGGCCGGCCGGGATGCTGCCGAAGTACTTGGCGACCTTTTCCTTGGCGGTGGCCAGGTCGATGTCGCCGGCCAGCACCAGCACCGCATTGTTCGGGCCGTACCAGGTGCGGAACCAGGTCTTCACGTCATCCAGGGACGCCGCGTTCAGATCGTTCATCGACCCGATCACGCCGTGGTGGTACGGGTGGCCCACCGGGTACAGCGCCTTGTTGAGCTGGTCCCAGGCCTGGCCGTAGGGCTGGTTCTCGCCCTGGCGCTTCTCGTTCTGCACCACGCCACGCTGCTCGTCCAGCGCGGCCTGGTCGATCGCACCGACCAGATGGCCCATGCGGTCCGATTCCATCCACAGTGCCATGTCCAGCGCGGTGGTCGGCACGTTCTCGAAGTAATTGGTGCGGTCGGTGTTGGTGGTGCCGTTCTGGTTGGTGGCACCCACCTGCTTGAACGGCTCGAAGAACTCGCCATCGTGGTTTTCGCTGCCCTGGAACATCAGGTGTTCGAACAGGTGCGCGAAGCCGGTACGGCCAGCCGGCTCGTCCTTGCTGCCCACGTGGTACCAGACGTTGACCGCAACGATCGGCGCCTTGCGATCGGTATGCACGATCACGCGCAGGCCGTTGGGCAGGGTGAACTGCTCGTACGGGATATCGACCTTGGCCGGTGCCGCCGCCTTGGCGGCGAGCGCATGGGTGGGCGCGAGCGTGCCCAGGGCGGTGCTGAGGGCGACGGCCAGCAGTGCAGCGCGCGGGCGAAGGGCGAGAGACATATCCGGATCCTTGGTCACGAAGGTGAACCCCGATCCTAGCCTGCACACGCGACAGCCGGAATCGGTCGCCAGTCACTGGGGGTGTTTGCCCAGATGGCCATCCAGTCCGATGCCCACGGGCGCTCTTGAAACGTCACAGACGCCGGCTGAAGGCGTCCGGACAGTGTCCGCGGCTTATCGAATGGACAGGTGTCCGCCCACCGGACACTTTCGGGACCACATAAAAGCCTTGCAAATCAATAACTAAAAGTTGGCACGCGGATTGCTTGGTACTTCCTGCGCCAGGAAGGGCTTCAGACAAAAGCTGACTGAAGACTGAATGGATGCAGGAAATAGAAAATTTCTCTTGCATGCCCAGAATTGGTGTACTACCTTACTACCACACCACTGCTCACCAACACTAAACAGGCCCCGTCATGAACGCCAAGACCATTGCCATCGCCATCGCCCTGATCGCCGGCACCGCGGTTGTTTCGTCGGTGCAGGCCTCCGAATCCATCAAGACCCTGGCCACCGTGCAGGTTCGCCCGGCCGCCGACCAGCTGGCCCAGCAGGCCTGGGAACAGGCCAGCGGCATCCCGACCCTGGCCACCGTGGAAGTGCGCCCCAGCGCCGACCAGCTGGCTGAGCGCAACGGCTACGCCGCCGCCCCGGTCGCCGCCGCGATGCCGATCACCACCCTGGCCTCGGTGGAAGTGCGCCCGAGCCTGGAACAGCGCGTCGCCCTGGCCGCCGAACTGGAAGCCCAGCGCTACGCCGCCACCCTGGCTGCCGCTGCCACCAACGTCGCCAACTCGGTCATCGTCAACCTGCCGGCCCTGCAGGTGCGCCCGAGCGCCGCCGACCTGCAGGCCCTGGCCACCGAAACCGCCCAGGTCCTGCTGCGCCCGTAACCGGTGCCGCCCTGCCCCGTGCAGGGCGTGCGCCGTAAAGGCGGCGGTCGTCGCAGGTACACTGCGCCGATGAATGCCGCGCCCCAGTTCCACGTGATCCTGTTCCAACCGGAAATCCCGCCCAACACGGGCAATGTGATCCGGCTCTGCGCCAACACCGGCGCGCAGCTGCACCTGGTCGAGCCACTCGGCTTCGCACTGGAAGACAAGCAGCTCAAGCGCGCCGGCCTGGACTACCACGAGTACTCGCGCCTGCAGGTCCACCCCGACCTGGACACCGCGCTGGCGCGGATCGCACCAAAGCGGTTGTTCGCCCTGAGTACGCGTGCCAGCGTCCGCTATGACAGCGTGGCCTTCGAAGACGGTGATGCGTTCCTGTTCGGCCCGGAAAGCCGTGGCCTGCCGCAGGAGGTGCTCGATGCCCTGCCCGACGGCCGCCGCCTGCGCCTGCCGATGCGGCCGGACAACCGCAGCCTCAATCTTTCCAACACCGTTGCGGTGGTGATGTACGAGGCGTGGCGGCAGCATGGGTTTGCCGGTGGGGCGTAGCTCCACGCGTCTCTCTTCTGCCTGATTGGTGCTGTGGCGGGCGCATGCGTTCATGGCGTTACTTTTCTTTCCACGCGGAAAGAAAAGTAACCAAAAGAAACGCGCCGCCGTCTGCGAGCCGGTGCTGCGCACCGGTACCCTGCGCTCCTCGGCCCGCCGGGGAACGGCGCGGAACTCGCTGCGCTCAGACACCCGCGCCTCTTCGCCCCCGTCGGTCCTGTGGTGCTCGGCTCGCTTCAAGGCGGACCCAACAGCCGCGCGGTAGATCCACGCCATGCGTGGATGCCTTCCGCCTGAATCAATCAGGAGTGGGCGCCCTTGCGTTGCCCGGGGCGCGTGCACCCTACCTGGCAATGACGGCCAGCGGCCGGCACTACCGGTGCACTCAGAACGCGTTGATGCCGGTCAGTTCCCGGCCGATCACCAGCTGGTGCACGGTCTCGGTGCCCTCGTAGGTGATCACCGATTCGAGGTTCAGCGCGTGGCGGATCGCCACGTGCTCGGTGGTGATCCCAGCCCCACCGAGCAGATCGCGACACTCGCGGGCGATGTCGATCGCCATGCGGCAGTTGTTCCATTTGGCCAGGCTGACCTGCTGCGGTTGCAGCTGGCCGGCTTCCTTCAGCCGGCCCAGCTGCAGCGCCAGCAACTGCGCGGTGGTGATCCGGCGGGCCATCTCGGCCAGCTTGATCTGCGCGCTCTGCGTGGCGGCCAGCGGGCGACCGAACAGCACGCGCTCCTTGGCATAGCCAAGTGCTTCATCCAGGCAGGCAATCGCCGCACCGATCGGCCCCCAGCTGATGCCGTAACGGGCCTGGGTCAGGCAGCCCAGCGGCCCCTTCAGGCCCTTCACGTTCGGCAGGCGATGGCTGTCGGGCACGCGCACGTCATCGAAGAACAGCGCGCCGGTCAGCGACGCGCGCAGGCTCATCTTGTGCTTGATCTCCTGCGTCGTGAAGCCGGCCATGCCCTTTTCCAGCACGAAGCCCTGGATGCCGTCCTCGGTCTGCGCCCAGACGATGGCCAGGTCGGCCACCGGGCCGCTGGTGATCCACATCTTGCTGCCGCTGATGCGCCAGTCGCTGCCGTCGCGCACCGCGCGGGTCTTCATGCTGGCCGGGTCGGACCCACCGTGCGCCTCGGTCAGGCCGAAGCAGCCGATCAGTTCGCCGCGTGCCATCGCCGGCAGCCACTGCTGGCGCTGTTCCTCGCTGCCGTACGCGTAGATGGGATACATGCACAGCGAGCTCTGCACCGAAACGAAGCTGCGCAGGCCCGAATCGCCGCGCTCCAGCTCCTGGCAGATCAGGCCATAGCTGACCGCGCCGAGACCACCGCCGCCGTACTCGGTCGGCAGGGTCGCGCCCAGCAGGCCCAACGAGGCGATCTCAGGCACCAGTTCATCGGGGAAGCGGGCCTGGTCGAAGGCATCGCCGATGATCGGCAGCACGCGCTCGTTGGTGAAGCGGGCGACGCTCTCCTGCACTGCGCGCTCTTCCTCGTTGAGCAGGGAACGGACATCGAACAGATCGTACGGATGCAAAGCCATGGCACTCACACGCAGTCAGGACCCGGCCATTGTCGGTCATCCGGGCAGAGCGTGCCGACCAAGGTCGCCACCCACCAGAGATGCACAGCTACGCTGCATCGCAGCAATCATGAGGTGAACATCGCCGATCTAGCTCGATCACGCGCGGCCCGGTACCCTGACACATTCAAACAACCGTTTCGCCCGTGGCCGCACGCGCGATTCCCAGGCACCGCCGGTGGCCCCGATGCCGGCCCTACCCACGAGTCATGCAATCGATGAGCGCTGAAGCCAACGCCCTGCCCCCGCGTGAAGTAATGGAGTTCGACGTGGTGATCGTCGGCGCCGGCCCCGCCGGCCTGGCCACCGCGATCCGCCTGCGCCAGCGCGCGCTCGAAGCCGGCCGCGAGCTGTCGGTGTGCGTGCTGGAGAAGGGCTCCGAACCGGGCGCGCACGTGCTGTCCGGCGCGGTGATGGATCCGCGCGCGCTGACCGAGCTGTTCCCGGACTGGGCCGAGCGCGGCGCACCGCTGAAGCAGAAGGTCACCCGCGACGAATTCCTGTTCCTCAGCGAGACCGGCGCGCGCAGCACCCCCAATGCGCTGCTGCCGGAGTGCTTCCACAACGAAGGCAACTACATCATCAGCCTGGGCGAAGTGACCCGCTGGCTGGCGCAGCAGGCCGAGGCGCTGGAGGTTGCGATCTTCCCGGGCTTCGCCGCTGCAGAAGTGCTGTACGGCGACAACGGCGAGGTGATCGGCGTGGCCACCGGCGACATGGGCATCGAGAAGGACGGCAGCATCGGTCCGGCCTTCGAGCGTGGGATGGCGCTGCACGCCAAGTACACGATCTTCGCCGAAGGTGCGCGCGGCCACCTCGGTCGCCAGCTGATCGCCCGCTACAAACTGGACGAAGGCAAGGACCCGCAGGCCTACGGCATCGGCATCAAGGAGCTGTGGCAGATCGACCCGGCCAGGCATGAGCCGGGCCTGGTGGTGCATGCGGCTGGCTGGCCGCTGGACGGCGACACCTACGGCGGCGCGTTCCTGTACCACGCCGACGGCGGCAAGGTCGCCATTGGTTACGTGGTCGGCCTGGACTACAAGAACCCGTGGCTGAGCCCGTTCGAGGAGTTCCAGCGTTTCAAGACCCATCCCTCCATCCGCAAGCACCTGGAGGGCGGCACCCGCATCGGTTACGGCGCCCGTGCGATCACCGCCGGCGGCCTGCTGTCGCTGCCGAAGACGGTGTTCCCCGGGGGGGCGCTGGTCGGCTGCGAGGCCGGCTACCTCAACGCCAGCCGCATCAAGGGCAGCCATGCCGCGATCAAGACCGGCATGCTGTGCGCCGACGCCGCGTTCGACGCGCTGGCCGCCGATCGCCAGCACGATGAACTGAGCGCCTACCCGAAGGCGTTTGAAGCCAGCTGGCTGTTCACCGAACTGCAGCAGGCCAAGAACTTCAAGCAGTGGTTCAAGAAGGGCCAGACCGTTGCCACGCTGATGACCGGCGTGGAGCAGTGGCTGCTGCCGAAGCTGGGCGTGCGCAACCCGCCGTGGACCCTGCACCGCACCCAGCCGGACCACGCCTGCCTGGAGCCGGCGTCGCAGCACACCCGCATCGCCTACCCCAAGCCCGATGGCGTGCTGACCTTCGATCGTCTCAGCTCGGTGTTCCTGAGCAGCACCAACCACGACGAGAACCAGCCCAGCCACCTGACGCTGAAGGATCCGAGCATTCCGGTGAAGGTGAACCTGGCCGAGTACGCCGGTCCCGAAGCCCGTTACTGCCCGGCCGGCGTGTACGAGTTCGTCGGCGACGCCGGCGACGCGCGCCTGCAGATCAACGCGCAGAACTGCGTGCACTGCAAGACCTGCGACATCAAGGATCCGACCCAGAACATCGTCTGGGTGACCCCGCAGGGCGGCGGCGGCCCGAACTACTCGGGCATGTGATCGCCCCGGGCTGCGACCGCGTGTCGCAGCCCGGCCGCTCCACCGCACCGCTATCCTGCCCGCCCATGCGTGCCTCCCGCCTGCTCACCACCGTTGCCGTGGCCCTGCTTGCCACGGCCTGCCAGCGCCCGCCTGCGGCGCCGGCGACGCCCGAACAGGCCCGCCAGCAGGCCATGCAGCGCGCGTTTGAACTGTGCGCCGGCTGCCACACCGTGCAGCCTGGCGGCATCCACCGCTTCGGCCCCAACCTGCACGGCGTGATCGGCCGTCGCGCCGGCAGCCTGCCCGATTACGGCTATTCCGACGGCATGCGCCGCGCCGACATCACCTGGAGCGCGCAGACTCTGGACGCGTTCCTGCAGTCGCCCACCCACGTGGTGCCCGGCACGCGCATGTACAACGCCTTTCCCAGCGCCGAACGCCGCGCGCTGGTGATCGCCTACCTGCAACAGCAGTCGGCTCAGTGAGCCAGTCGCTGCAGCTGATGCTGCAGCCGTGCCACAAACGCCGTTACAGCGGCGAATACCGGTGCCGGATCGGCCTCGGTCGCATCCTGCAGGCGCTCGACCAGCGCGTTGGCCTGCCCGGCCAGTGCGCTTGCCCCGATCGCCCCCAGACCGCCCGCCTGGCGATGCAGGTGGAGCGCCGCAGTCTCGCGGTCACCGGCCCGCACGGCGCGCTGCACCGCCGCCAGATCACTTTCACTGGCCTGCAACAGGCTGTCGCGCAGCTGCTCGGCCACGGCACGCGAGCCATAGCGCTGCTGCAGGGTGGCCAGATCAGGCAACACTTCAGCGTCGTCGGCGACAGTCTCCTGCACCGGCGCATCGAATGACTGGCCCTGTGCCTGCGGCAGCCAGCGCAGCAGCGCGGTGCGCAGCGTGGCCAGCGACAGCGGCTTGGCCAGCACCTCGTCCATGCCGGCTTCGCGGCAGCGGCGCGCATCGTCGTCCAGCACGCTGGCGGTCAGCGCCAGCACCGTCAGCCGCGGCTGGCCGGTACGGCCCTCGCGCTCGCGCAACAGGCGGGTGAAACCGAAGCCGTCGAGTACCGGCATGCGGCAGTCGGTAATGACCAGGTCGAAGGCCTCCGATGACAAGCGGTCCAGTGCCTGCTGGCCATCGCCCAGCAGCACATGGGGTACGCCCAGCTGCTGCAGCCGCCACGCCATCATCGCCTGGTTGGTCGGGTGGTCCTCGATCACCAGCACGCGTGCCTCGCGCAACGCCGGCGGCAGCAGCGCCGCCTGCTCCTGCTCCGCAACCAGCGCTTCAACGTCACCCCTGCCTGCCTCCACCAGCGCCAGCCGCACCTCGGCGCGGGTGCCCTCGCCCAGCGTGCTGTGCAGCTCCAGCTCGCCGCCCATCATCTGCACCAGGCGCTGGCAGATGCTCAGGCCGAGGCCGGTACCACCATGGTCGCGCTGGATGTAGGCACCGGCCTGGGTGAACGGCGCAAACAGGTGCTGCAGCTGTTCCGGTGCGATTCCGATGCCGGTGTCGGTGACGCTCAGGCACAGCGGCTGGCTGCCGTCGTCGGCGGTCGGGCCCAGTACCTCCAGCTGCAGCCGCACTTCGCCGCGCGCAGTGAACTTGATGGCATTGCTGAGCAGGTTGAACACGATCTGGCGCAGGCGCACGCCATCCACTTCGTGCGCTGCCGCCAGCTGAGGGTCGATCTGCACATGCAGCTCCAGCCCGCGTGCACTGGCCTGCGCCGACATCAACCGGCACACGCTTTCCAGCAGCGGCCGCAGCGGTTGCGGCACCGGCTCCAGGCGCAGTGCACCCGCTTCCAGCCGCGAGTAATCGAGGATGTCGTCGAGGATCTGCCGCAGCATCTGCGCCGAATCCTCGATCACGCCGAGGATGCGCTGCTGCTCGCTGTCCAGCGGTGAGTGTGCCAGCACCTCCAGCATGCCCAGCACGCCGCTCATCGGCGTACGGATCTCGTGGCTCATCGTGGCCAGGAAACGCGATTTGGCCTCAGCGGCCTGCTCGGCGTCCGCCTTCGCCGCCGCCAGTGCATCGGCCTGCATCCGCGCCTCGCTTACATCCACCCAGTACCCGCTCCAGATCACCGCGCCTTCTTCGGCGGCGTAGGGATGGGCCTGGCTGCGCACCCAGCGCACGCCTTCGCCGTCGCTGCGCAGGCGGAACTCCAGGATCAACGGCGCGAACTGGTGCGCGGCTTGCTCGATGGAATGCAGGATGCGCGCGCGGTCCTCCTGCTCGACGCGTTCCAGCAACACCCTCGCATCCTGTTCGGCCTGCTGACGGGTGATACCGAACAACGCAGGCAGGTCGCCGGCGATGAACGGGAAGCTCAGCGTGCCATCGGCATCGCGACGGGCCTGGTAGACCACCGCCGGCAGGTTGTCGGTCACCTCGGCCAGGCGCTGCTCCAGCTGGCGGCGTCCTGCCACCTCACGGCGCAGCCGCCAATGGCCCACGCCATGCACCAGCAGTGCGGTCAGCAGCACCATCAGCACGGGCACGCCCCACCGCAGCAGATTGCTCCAGTCGACCCCATTGCGGTACTCCACCGCCAGCCAGGCGCTGCGCAACGCCTCGCGCTTGCGTGGGGTCATCTGCAGCAGCAGGCGATCGAAGGTCGTGGCCAGGGCCGCATGGCGGCGATCCACTGCCAGCGCCAGCTGGTCGTTGAAACCGGCCGGAGCCGCGACCTGCATCCGCCCCGGGAAACGGCTGCGCAGCAGGTGATCGACCACGGCAAGGTTGCCCACATAGGCATCGGCTTCACCCTCAAGCAGGCGCTGCAGCGCCTGCTCGGCACTCCGCGCAGCAATGATCCGGGCCTGCGGCGCCTGTTGCTGCACATAGCCACGCACGCGCTCCGGGTCGGACAGCAGCACGCGCTTGCCCTGCAGGTCGGCCAGGCCCAGCAGCGATTCGCCATCGCTCCTGACCACAATCACGTTCGGCACGCTGATGAAGGGCTGGCTGAACACCCAGTCCGGGCCCAGGTAGCGCGAATCAACGGGTATGCCCATCACCGCCTGCAGTTCACCGCGGCGGGCCTTCTCACGCACCTCGTACCAGTCGTGGCTGTTCTCGACCTTCAGGTTGGCGCCGGCCTGCATCAGGCGCTGCAGGTACTCGCTGGCCAGGCCACTGGGCCGGCCATCCTCGCCGGTGAACGACAGGGGCGCGGCATTCGGCGCGAAACCGATCATCAGCGGCTGCTCCAGCACACGCTTCTCGGCCTGGCTCAGCGCCAGCTGCGCCGATGCCGACCAGTGCGGCGGTGACAACCAGCGTTGTGCGAGGGCATCGCGCTGGGCCTGGCTGGTCGCGGCCAGCGCCAGGTCCAGGGCTTCGGCCAGGGGTTGCTTGCTGTTGGCAATGCCGAAGTGCAACCGTTCGGGGGGCAGGTCGCTCGGCCGCAACAGCGCCACGCCCTGCAGGCGCCGGCTGGCAATCAGCTCGGTGGCGACGAAGGCATTGCCGATGTAGACGTCCGCTTTGTCGTCTATGACCATCTGCAATGCGCTCAACGTGTCGTTTGCGACAAGCTGGCGGGCACGCGGGAATCGGGCGCGCACCTGCGGACCGGTCAGGAAGTCCTGTTCGATCACCACCCTCAGCCCATCCAGGTCCGGCATGTCGGAGGCACGCAGGTCATCGGGCCGGCCCACCAGAGCGAGCGGCGCCTCACTGTAGGCCGCGGTATAGACCATGCAGCGGGTGCGGTCGGCACTGAGGCCGACATTCATCACCACGTCGATCTCGCCACGACATGCCGCATCCAGCACGGATGTCCAGTCCGGATAGCGGCGCGCCTCGACCTTCACACCGAGCTGGCGAGCAAGATGCGACAGGTAGTCCGGTCCCAGCCCGACCTGCTCGCCATCACGGAGGGACTCGAAGGGCGGCCAGCCGCTGTCATACTGCCCGACAACGATGGTCGGATGCGCCACCAGGTATTCGCGCTGCAATGGGCTGAGCGGCAGCAGGCCAGGGGCCGGCTGTGCCTGGGCCACGGGCATCGCCAGCACCGCCAGCAGCAGGAGCAGCCCGCGAACAGCCCACCTACGCATCTGCGTCGATCTCCTAGAATCCTGCCAGGGACCGCGATGGTCGCGGTCCGGCGTGCCCGATGGCCATACTAGAGCATGAGCTTGCGCATCATCATCGCAGACGATCACCCCGTGGTCCGTATCGGTACCCGCGCCGTCATCGAGTCGAGCGGCGTCGGCCGCGTGGTCGGCGAGGCCGACAGCGCGCAGGCGCTGATGACCCTGCTCGCCAGCCAGCCCTGTGACCTGCTGGTCACCGACTACTCCATGCCGGGCAGCCCGCAGGCCGACGGCTTCGCCATGATCGGCATGATCCGCCGCCGCCATCCCGACCTGCCGGTGCTGATGCTCAGCGTCTCCAGCAACCTGGCGATCCTGCGCATGGTGCTCGACAGCGGCGTGCTCGGCCTGGTCGACAAGAGTTCGTCGATGGACGAACTGCCACAGGCCATCCAGTCGGTCTATCGCGGCCAGCCCTACATCAGCCGCAGCCTGCGCGAGCGGGTGGAAGCGGCCGGCAGCTGGCGCATGCGCGAGGGCGACGGCAAGCCGCTGTCCCCGCGCGAGGTGGAGGTGCTGCGCTTGCTCGGCACCGGCATGACGGTAAAGGAGATTTCGCTGCTGCTGCACAAGAGCGTCAGCACCATCAGCCGGCAGAAGGGCGATGCGATGCTCAAGCTGGGGCTGAAGGGCGATGCCGAATTGTTCGACTATCTGCGTGACGGGAAAATCTGAGACGCGATTCACATAATAGCCCCGGCAATAATGCGAGGTCGAAGGAGTCGACCGGCGCATGTCCAGCCGCCAGCCGCGTCACCGTGGAGACGCGGGCCGCCAGTTCGCCGCGGTGCGGTGCAGAGCGCGCCTGACGTGCTGCGGCCGCAGCAGGTGACCCCGCAGGAGCAGGCGCGGCAGGCCCAGAAAGCGATGGGCGTCGGACATGCCAACGCCTTGGCAGAGAAGGGAGGGGCCACCTCCGCTGCCCTTTCCCTTTCCGCCAGCTGAGCGGCCGCAGCCGCTTTCAGCCTTGCTTCATGCCGCCTGCCGCTAGATGAATGCGCAAGCCGCTCGGTGCACCAGGCAATGTTCCGGCAATGTTGGAACGCCAGCGTGGACATCACGGCAGCCGGGGCGCCCCGCGCCCTCCCTGCCCAGCGTGGCATGCACCTCACAGGAGAACGAACATGCTCAGTACTTCCACACTCAGCTTCCGTGGTCTGGCGATGGCTCTGGCGCTGGTTGCCGGTGTCGCCGTGGTCAGCGATGCCAGCGCGATGTCGAGGAAGGACAAGCGCACCCTGGTCGGCGCCGTGGTCGGTGGCGTGGCCGGCAACCTGCTCTCCAACGGCGACCCTGCGGCCACCGTGGGCGGTGCCGTGGCTGGTGGCGCAATCGGCAATCTGACCACCTCCGACCGCCGCGACCGTCGCTATTACGACAATCGCTACGACCGCCGTTACGATCGTGGCTACTACCGCAGCGGCTACTACAATCGTGGCGACGACCGCCGCTGGCAGCGCGAGCGTTACTACGACAACCGCTACTACCACGACCGCGGTCGCCATCGCGGCTGGTAAGCGGCACGGCGGCGTTACCCTGCCGATGGCAGAAACGGGCGGGTCGATGACCCGCCCGTTTGCGTTGGCCGCGCGCATGGCGTTGAATGCGCAGCCTTGGATGTGACTTTCCCCTCTCGGGCTGCGGCATGACGTCTACCTCCCACCGCGTGCAGGGCCTCAACAACGACGAGGTCGCTGCCGACTGGCCACCGATCAGCGCGGCGGACATCGCGTGGTTGCGACAGTGCTATCCGCAGCTGGACAGCGGCAGCCAACCGCGCTGGCACAGCCCGCGACCGCTGTCGGCTGCCGCCATCGTCGATGGCACGCGCGGCGCGGTATTCATCAAGCGCCATCACCACAGCGTGCGCAACGCGGCCTGCCTGGAAGAAGAACACCGCTTCATCGCCCATCTCGACGCTGCTGGCGTGCCGGTGACGCAGGTGCTGGCAGCGACCGATGGTCACACCGCGGTCGAACACGGTGACTGGACGTTTGAACTGCACCACGTCGGCGCAGGCGATGACCTGTACCGCGACGCGGTGTCGTGGTCGCTGCTGACCGATGTCGCGCAGGCCCACGAAGCCGGACGCGCACTCGCACAGCTGCACCGCGCCGCCGCCAGCTACCACGCGCCCCAGCGCAGCACCCATCTGCTGGTGGCGCGCGACGACCTGATCCGCGCCGACGATCCGATCGCCGCAATCAAGGCAGGTCTGCACGCGCGCCCCGGCCTGGCCCGCTATCTCGCGCGCATTCCGTGGGAAGCACAGCTGCGGCGTGACGTGCTGCCGTGGCACACGGGACTGGCCGAGCGCCTGCGCGACGAACCACGGCTGTGGGCGCACAACGACTGGCATGTCTCCAACCTGCTGTGGCGCGACGGGCAGGTCAGCACCGTGCTGGATTTCGGCCTGGCCTCGCCCACCAGCGCACTGTTCGACCTGGCCACCGCCATCGAGCGCAACGCCGTGGCATGGCTGGAGCTGGAGCGCGGCATGGAGGCGGTGCGCATCGATATCGCGCTGGCGTTGCTCGATGGCTACCGCCAGGTGCTGCCGCTGTCGGCGGCACGCGTGCACCTGCTGGCGGACCTGCTGCCGATGGTGCATTTCGACTTCGCACTGTCCGAAGTGGAGTATTTCGAGGGCGTCACCGGCTCGACCGCCAATGCCGATGTGGCGTGGCAGCCCTTCATGCTCGGCCATCCGGCGTGGTTCCATACCGCCCCGGGGCAGGCACTGCTGCAGGCCCTGCACGCCGCCGCGTGATCCGGTTGACGCAGCGTTGGGGTCAGCGTTGGGGTCAGATCCCTTTCCGCAGGAAAGGGATCTGACCCTGGGTGGCGCTCGCAAATCCGTACCATTTGTAGTGAAATGGTCACCTGAAGCGGGGGTGCCTGGATCTGCCAGGCTGAGAGAGTCCCTTGGAACCTGATCCGGTTTGCACCGGCGTAGGGAGCTTTGAGCCGCAGCCACACCCCCGTCATGGGCCGGTGCACCTGCGCGCCGTCGCTTCGTCTCCCTTGTTGTCCGAAGACGAATCGAATGAACCGCTGCCTGCGCCCCACCCTGCTCTCCCTCGCCCTCTGCGCCGCGCTGCCGCTGCACGCCAGCGAGGCCGAAGCGTCCCCCGATGCGGCTGCCACCGGCGCCGAGCATTCGCCGACCGAACTGGCAGCGGTGCGCGTGCAGGCCGGCAAACTGAAGGCCGATACCTCGCGCGTGAACGCCTTCGGTGGCGGTTCGTGGAAGGACACGCCGGCCTCGGTGAACGTGCTCGAGCGCGATTACCTCGACCGCCGCCAGGTACGTTCGCTGTCCGAGCTGGCCAGCAACGATGCCTCGCTGGGTGATGCCTATGCGCCGGTGGGCTACTACCAGAATATCGCCATCCGAGGCTTCGCACTGGACGCGGCCACCGGCTACCGCTTCAACGGGCTGTCCATCGCCGGCGAACAACGCCTGGCGCTGGAGAACGTGCAGTCGGTGGAGATCCTCAAGGGTGAAGCCGGCCTGGCGGCAGGCGTGATGGCGCCGGGCGGGATCATCAATTACATCGGCAAGCGCCCGGCGGAAGTGCGCACCGCCACGCTCGGCACCGATTCGGAAGGCTCGCGCTACGTTGCCGTCGATGTCGGCCACTGGATCACCCCGCGCTTCGGCGTGCGCCTGAATGCCGCATGGGATTCCAGCCATTCCTACGTCGAGCACGCCGATGGCCGCCGCAACTTCTACTCGCTGGCCGCCGACTGGCTGATCGGCGAGCGCGGCAAGCTGGAAGTGGATGCCAACTACCAGACCAGCTCGCAGCGCTCGGTGTCCGGCTACCAGCTGCTGGGCGCGCGTGACCTGCCGCGCGGTGTCGACCGCGAGCATCTGCTCGGCTACCAGCCGTGGCAGCGTCCGGTGGATATCGCCAGCACCAACGTCACCGCGCTGCATACCTACGACTTCAACGACGCCTGGCAATCACGTGTATCGGTGGGCCATAGCCGTTCGGTGATCGATGACAACGTCGCCTTCGCCTATGGCTGCTACTACGCCGCGCAATGTGCCGATGGCAGCGTGCCGGGCAACTACTTCGCACCCAACGGCGACTATGACATCTACGACTACCGCAGCCCGGACGACACCCGCCGCAACCAGCAGGCCCGTGCCGAACTGCGCGGCCGCTTCGAGACCGGCAGCGTCGGTCACCAGCTGACCGTCGGCGCCGACTACTTCCGCCGCACCGTGGACAAGCGCCCGAGTGTCAACGAGTACGTCGGTACCAGCAACATCCACGAGGCACCGGTGCCGGTGTTCGCGCCATCGCCGAAGATGCCGGGCCCATCCGCACGACGCCTGGACAGCCGCCAGACCGCGTTCTTCGCGCTGGACCGGATGAGCTTCGGTGACGACTGGCAGTGGCTGGCCGGTGGCCGCTTCGTACGCCTGGATGAGCGCGCCTATGACAAGCGTGGCACCCCGCAGCGGCACAGCCGCCTGTCCCGGTTCCTGCCGCAGACCGCGCTGGTGTGGAAGGCTACCGACCAGCTCAACGCCTATGCCAGCTATGTGCGCGGCATTTCGCTGGGCCAGGAAGCGCCGTTCTGGACCAGCAATGCCGATACCTTCCTGCCGTCGGTGCAGTCGCGGCAGCTGGAAGTGGGCGTGAAGTACGTGCCGGTCGAGGCGCTGACGCTGGGCGCAGCCGTGTTCCGCATCTCGCAGCCGTACCAGTACGCCAAGCCCGACAGCAGCGACGTCGGCTACACCTTCGTCGAGGAAGGCACGCAGACCCACACCGGGCTGGAGCTGACCGCCAACGGCCAGCTGACGGATGCATTGCAGATCGTGGCCAGTGCCAGCGTGCTGCAGGCGCGCGCGCGCGACAGCGGCACGCCGGCCTATGAAGGCCATCAGCTGGTGAACGTGCCGAAGGTACGGGCCAGCGTGCACGTGGCCTACGCGCTGCCGTTCGTGCAGGGCCTGGATGTCACCGGCGGCTGGCGCTATGCCGGTGCCAACGTGGCACGTGCCGATGGCGGCGTGCGCGCACCGGACTACTCGGTGTTCGATGCTGGCCTGCGCTTCCAGCATCGCCTGCACGAGCGTGCGGTGACCTGGAACCTGTCGGTGGACAACGTGTTCAACCGCTTCTACTGGCGCGATACCGGCAGCAGCGGCGGTGACTACTACCTGTTCCCCGGCGCACCGCGACAGGCCCGCCTGTCGGTGACGTTCGCGCTGTGAGCGGCGTGATGCTGGAGTGGACCGCCGCACTGTTCAGTGTGCTCGGCGTCTGGCTGATGGCCCGGCGCCGGCTGGCGGCGTGGCCGGTGGGCCTGCTGTCGGTCACGCTGTATGGCCTGGTGTTCGCCGAGGCCAAGCTGTACTCGGATACGCTGCTGCAGGTCGCCTTCGGTGGCTTCCTGGTATATGGCTGGCTCAACTGGCGCCAGCACGCCGCCGATGAGGGCAGCATCCGCATCGTGCCGCTGGCGCGCGGCAAGCTCTTGCGTGACCTGGCCATCGGCCTGTGCGGCGGCGTGATGCTGGGCGCCGGGATGCACACCTTCACCGATGCCGCGCTGCCGTGGCTGGACGCGATGCTGACCGCACTGAGCCTGGTCGGCCAGTGGTGGCAGGCACGCCGCCACGTCGCCTGCTGGTGGGTATGGATCGCCGTGGACGTGGTCTATGTGGGTGCGTACCTGTTCAAGTCGCTGCATGTGACCGCCGCGCTGTACGTGTTCTTCCTCGGCCTGGCCGTGTTCGGCCTGCGCGCATGGAGCGCGGCCGCACGCGAACCGCAGGTGGCGCCGGATCGTTGATGCGGATGGCCGGGCTGTGCGCTGGCCATCCACAGTAGAGCCACGCCATGCGTGGCTGAAGGGTCACCGGTAGGCCCATCCACGCATGGCGTGGATCTACCGGTCAAGCACCAGGCCTAGTCGCAGCGGCTGGCGCATGTCGGCCGGCGGAGCCGCCTGCAACGGCGCGGCCTGCAGCGTCGCGCGCAGGTCGGCGTCGACCCGGGCGTCACCCAGGCTGTCGAATTCCAGTTTCGAGATATGGCCATCCGCCGCGATCCACACGCTCACCGGCAGCGGCGTGGGCGTGTCCGGGTGTGCCTGCAGCCATTCCAGCACGCGCTGCGCCTGCGGGTCCTGCTCCTGCTGCAGGCGCTGCTGCAGCTGGCCACCCACGGCGGTGGCGTAGGCCATCCAGTGTGCGGGAGCCTCCTGCGCGGAAACGCTGGCACTCCCCAGTGCCAATGCCCCGAACAACGCGGCAAGTGGCCGCCACCAGCGGCGCAAGCCGGTCCTGTTCCCTGCCATGACCATCGCCAGCCTCCTGCACTCCCATCCAGCGCGCCATGGTCGGCGCCATAGATGACAGGCGGATGGCGGGCCGTGATGGCCCGGCGCGATCACTCGCCCAGGTCGGCCAGCACCTTGCGCGACGGCGCGAAGAAGGTCACGCCGGTGGTGGCGGTGGAGAAGTCGAGGATGCGGTCGTGCAGCGGCGCGGGATTGCCGATGAACATGCGCTCGAGCATCTTCTCGATCACCCACAGGCGACGCGTGTAGCCGATGAAGTAGGTGCCGTACTCGCCACGGCCCGGGTTGGCGAACGGCATGTTGTCACGCAGGATTTCGTGCTCGCCATCGGCGTCTTCGATGGTGCACAGCGTCTTGTGCGACTTCTGCGCATCGGCCGGCGCATCGTCCAGCTCGATGTTGTCGTGCTTGGTACGGCCGATGATCGCTTCCTGCGCCTCGGTCTTCTGCGCGCGCCAGGCATCGAGGTTGTGCAGGTACTTCTGCACCACCACGTAGCTGCCGCCGGCATGTTCGGGGTCTTCATCGCCAACAATGGTGGCTTCCGGCAGCGACAGTCCTTCCGGGTTGGCGGTGCCGTCGACGAAGTCGAGCAGGTCGCGGCCATCGAAGTAGCGGAAGCCGGCCACGTCATCGACCGCCTCGACCGCATCACCGAAGGCCATCAGCAGGTTGCGCTCGAACGCCACGATCAGGTCCATGGTGCGTGCGCGGATGTGGTACAGCAGGTCACCGGGCGTGGACACAGCGGTGTGGGTCGCGCCCTTGATCTCGCGGAACGGCTTCAGCTCGCGTGGCGGCGTGGAGCCCACCAGCGGCTGCCACACGCGATGGCCGATGGCCACGTTGCAGGTGAAGGTGCGCTCGATCTCGCGGATGGCGGTGTTCTTGATCAGATCATCAGTGCTGGCCAGTACCTCCCGCGCCTTGGCGATCGACGCCTCGTCGTCCTTCACCTTCAGCACCAGGAACGCCGCCGAATGGGTGAGCGGCGCGGTGATCTGCTGCGGCTCGTTGTCGAGCGTGTGGTTGAGGGCGGTGATCGGTGCGGGCTGGGAATTCACGGCAGTTCCTGCTGGCTTGAGGCGGGTGCATCGTCAATGGCGACGTGCCGGGATCATAGCGGAACCGCCTGACCGGCGACGGAGCAGTTCTCGTTCCGTCCAGCGCGCAGCACCGTGCATTCCTGCGCTACATGGAACTGCTGCGGCCCGCTCCGGGCGATACGCTGGCAGCGACCGCTTGGCAGACCGCGTTCGCGCAGCCAGTCGAACGCCTCGTCGGGGCACCCCCATGCCCTGCGGCAAACGACACGACGTCACTGTGAAACCGCGGCACTGCACTGCAAGGGCATGGTGAACTGCCACCGCTTGCACTTGCCGAAACGGCTGCGCCCATCGCACGCACGCTCGATCTCACCGTTCAGTTCGGCAGCGGGAAGGCCCCAGGTTGCACACTGGCGCGTTGCGGTCTGTTCGGCCGCCTGCCGGTTGGCTGGTGTCAGTTCGGGCGTCTTGCTCACCAGGGTCAGCACAACCCGGCCTTCCGAACGGTTGGCGCCTTTCAGATTCCATTCGGCGCTCGAACGCGCCTGCGCCGTTCCCAGCAGCAGCAGCAGTGCTGCCACAGCAGTGATCGCCTTCATCTTCATCATGTCCCTTGATCGTGATTGCGCTGGAATCCGCCGCGCCAGGCTCTGCAGGACCGCCCTGCGGCCCTGCACTCTACCGGATGCACAGAAAAGAAGAAGCCCGGCGCGAGGCCGGGCTTCGGTTGGCGTGTGGGAGAGAGAGAGAGTCACACGCCAGCACAACACGCTCTAACGACAGGCGTTTGTTACCAGGTGAAGCGCGGGCCCACGAACCACTCGCGGTCGCCGGCCTTGGCCAGCTTCACTTCGCCACTCAGGCCCCAGTTCTGGTTGAACTTGGCGGTGGCGCCGACGCGGCCGTAGAACTCGCCGTCCGGGTTGATACCGTGCTTCTTGGCGTAGTCCTCGTAGCCGGCCATCACGTAGCCTTCCACGTACGGGTTGAACGCGGTACGCACGCCGACTTCGGTCGAGTAGCCGTTGAAGTCCAGGCCGTGCTTCATGTCGAACTTCTGGTACGCGACACGGGCCACCAGGTCGGTGTTCGGTGCGATGCCGTAGTTGTAGCCGGCACCGATGCGCCACTGGTCGACGTCGTTCTTGAACTTGTCGGTCTCCTGCGCGCTGTAGTCGCCGAAGATGTGGAAGTTCGGGTGCACCGCCACGGAACCCTTCACCTTCCAGCCATCGGCGTCGCCGCCCTTGGCATCGGTGTTCACATAGCCGCCTTCAACGTAGTTGTACGACAGGCCATCGGTTGCCGATGCAGCGAACGGCAGGGCAGCCAGAAGACCCAGGGCGAGCAGCGAATTCTTGTTCATCGGGACACACCTTTAATTATTTTGGTTTCGTCGGCCGCCTCCCGGGAGGGGGAGAGAGAGGAGGCGGTCGACAGGTGTGAATTATCCGTTAGGGGGTCTAATCGACCCTGAATATTGAACTGACTGGTGTATAAATAAGGCTGGCGTTCAGGGAACTCCTCATGCCGCACGCATCCATCGCGTCACTGCTGTTTCCGCTTCATGCCCGGTGCACAGTGCGGGCTTTGCTGCTCTTCGCCCTGCCGATGATGCTGCAGGTAGCCAACGCAGCCGAGCGTACCCGCCCTTCCGGGCGCATCGTGATTCAGACCGACGATGTCGCGCGCTTCTTCAGCGTGCTGGATGCAAGCGGAGGGAAGCCAAGTGCCGACGATCTGCAGCGCGGCTATCTGCATGCGGGTACGGATGCACTACGCAGCTTCACTGACAGCCGTATCGGCTCGATGGATCGTCTTGCCGATGCGATCCAGCACAAACCTGCGCTGTTTGCCAAAGCCCGTACCTGTGCGACGGCGCTGCCGGAGATCCGCGAGCGGGTTGCCAAGGCACTCGATCGGTTGGGCACGCTGCTTCCCTCCGCACGTTTTCCGCCGGTCACCGTGCTGGTGGGTCGGGGAAACAGCGGCGGTGTCACCACGCCCGACGGCGTGGTGATCGGACTGGAGGCGCTGTGCAACGCCGACTGGATGCAGCCCGACATCGGCGATCGTTTCGTGCACCTGATCGCCCATGAGTACGTGCACGTGCAGCAGCCCGGTGCGAGCGTCGATGTCGCGCAGCCCACCCTGCTCTATCAGACGTTGCTTGAAGGCGGCGCCGAGTACGTGGGCGAACTGATCTCGGGGCAACCGGCCAACGCGCATCTGCGTCGTTGGACGCAGGGCCGCGAATGCGCCCTGGAACGCCAGTTCGCCCGGGACAGCGCCGGTACTGATCTGACGCAATGGCTCTACAACGGAGCCGGCGACGAAACGCGCCGCGGCGATCTTGGCTACTGGATCGGCTACCGCATTGCCGCTGACTACGTTGCCCGCGCCGATGATAAAGCCGGTGCCGTTGCCACGCTGCTAGCGGTGCGTCCGGAAAGTGCGCCGGCACTGCTTGCCGCAAGTGAATGGCGCCCGGCGTGTGGGCCAGTGGAAAACGGGAAGGAATGAGGCCGTCTTCAGGCTGATGAATTGGGCGATTCGAGCAACCGCAAGGCCATCGCCTCTGTGCACATCAGCTCGCCTGATCTCACTCGTTAAGCTTTACTGATGAATACATTTCACAATCCTTCCACGTCTTCCAATTTCAGCTGAAAGCGCTTGTCAGCGTGGGGAACAAACGCCGCTATATTCCAGCTTCCCCAGACGAAGGAGGGAGTGCAATGAACCTGAACCCGCAACACATGAAGACGGCCCGCGCACTTGCTGTCGCGCTCATCGCCACCGTGAGCCTTGGCGCTTGTGCCACCTACAAGGACGAGTTCGCAACCATCAACTCGCGCCTCGATCAGCTCGATGTAAAGGTGCAGGGCGCTGCACAGAGTGCCGAGTCCGCCAACCAGTCGGCACAGCAGGCCAACCAGCGCCTGGACCAGATCGAAGGCCGCGTGCAGCAGCTTGAAAGGGCACCCGTCGGACGCAAGCCGCGCGGCTGATCGCTCCCTCACTGTTTGAATTGATCCACCTCTGTATCGGGAACCAGTGGCCCTCGCCGGCCACTGGCGTCCTTCCACCTCAGATCTGCATTGCCAGGAGCCGTCCCATTCGTACCTCCTCCTCCCCTGCACACCGCGCCCTGCACGCCACTCTGGCCGTGGCACTGGCCGTTGCATGCAGCGGCGTAGCCAACGCCAGGGACAAGGACGCACCCGCACCACCGGCGGCCGCCGTTGATGAACTTCCGCCCGACCAGAGCGTCTCCGAAACAGTGATCGAGCTGGCCGGCTGGGTGGTCGCCAGCAAGGACAATCAGGGTTATCCGTTCGCGATCATGGACAAGGCCGCCGCGCAGGTCCTGGTCTTCGGCGGCGACGGCAAGCTGCGCGGCGCCGCGCCGGCACTGTTCGGTTCGGCCATCGGCGATCATTCCGCACCCGGCGTCGCCAAGCTTGCCCTGAGCGCGATTCCCGGCCACGACCGCACCACGCCTGCGGGCCGCTTCATTGGCGCCTATGGCCCTTCCGACGATGCCGGGCGCGTGCTGTGGGTGGACTACGATTCCGCCGTGTCGATGCATCCGCTGCCACCGGGCAGCCCGAAGGAAAAGCGCGCCGAACGACTGGCGACGCCGACGCCGGACGACAACCGCGTCACCCACGGCTGCATCAACGTTTCGCCCGGCTTCTACGAACAGATCGTGCAATCCACGTTCCAGAAGGGCGGTGTGTTCTACATCCTGCCGGACAAGGATTCGATCGCAAAGACCTTCCCCGCGTTCGCGCAGAGCCGTGGCGATGCAAAGGACGAGAACAGCAAGGGCGCGCAGCGCGCGAGCAGGTAGCGCGCGTGCTGGAACTCAGGAAGCCGTAGCCCCTGCAGCCCGCGCCAATGCCGCGGCGTGCGCGTCGCCCTTGCGCTCGCTGTAGCGGTCCACCAGGTAGTCCGACCGGCCCCGCGTCAGCAGCGTGAACTTCACCAGTTCTTCCATCACGTCCACCACCCGATCGTAGTACGGCGAGGGTTTCATCCGGCCGTCGTCATCGAATTCCTGCCAGGCCTTGGCCACCGACGACTGGTTGGGGATGGTCAGCATGCGCATCCAGCGGCCGAGCACGCGCAACGTGTTGACGGTGTTGAACGACTGCGAGCCGCCGCTCACCTGCATCACCGCCAGCGTCCTGCCCTGCGTCGGCCGCACGCTGCCATCTTCCAGCGGCAACCAGTCGATCTGGTTCTTGAACACGCCGGTGACCGTGCCATGCCGCTCGGGGCTGACCCAGACCTGCCCTTCGGACCACTGTGACCATTCGCGCAGTCGCTGCACTTCGGGGTGATTCCTGTCCACGCTGTCCAGCATCGGCAGCGCATGCGGATCGAACACCCGGGTTTCGCACCCCAGGTGGCGCAGCAGCCGCTCGGCTTCCAGCGCCAGCTTGCGGCTGAACGACTGGGGCCGCAGCGAGCCGTAGAGCAGGAGAATGCGTGGCGGCCCCAGATCTGACGCGGCGAGCTGGTGATGATTGGGCTGGGGCAATGACGATTCCACCAGGTTGGGCAGGTCCAGGCTTGTGATTGGCTTATTCATTCGATTATTCTATAAATATGGAAACGTCGAATGCAATCGCTGCCCTGACCGCCCTCGGCCATGCCACCCGTCTGGCTGCCTTCCGGCTGCTGGTGGAGGCCGGCCCGGCAGGGCGCATGGCGGGCGACATCGCCACGGCCCTGCAGGTGCCTCCAGCCACGCTCAGCTTCCACCTGAAGGAGTTGGTGCAGGCCGGGCTGGTGGAGAGCGAGAGCCAAGGCCGCCACGTCTGCTACCGCGCCAACTTCGATGCGATGAACGGGTTGATCCAGTACCTGACGCACAACTGCTGCGCGGGCTCCCCGGATGAACGGTGCGCGGTGAGCGAACCGGCATGCAGGTGCTGAGATGAAACCCGACCCGGTGATTCGTGCAGGCACGCGCGACGACCTGTGCTCCATCCGCGACCTTCTGCAGCAGGCGCAGTTGCCCGTGGCCGATCTGGAAAGCAGCGAGGTGGCGTTTCTCGTCGCAGACCTCGACGGCGTTCCCGTGGGTGCCGTTGGATTGCAGATCTTCGGCGCGTCGGCCCTGCTTCGCTCGCTGGTGGTGTCCGACGACCGACGCAATACCGGCCTTGGGCGCGCGTTGCTGTCAGCGGCCGAGGACATGGCCCGCCGCATGCAGGTCTGGGAACTGGTGCTGCTGACGACGTCGGCAGGCCCGTGGTTCGCGCGGCACGGCTATGCCGGATGCGATCGCGCGCAGATAGCGGAGGCGATCCGCAGCTCTGCCGAGTTCACTGGTCTCTGCCCGGCCAGCGCGCTTTGCATGTCCAAGCCACTCACTGACCACGGAAGCCACATGACCCGCAATGTCCTGTTCCTCTGTACCGGCAACAGCGCCCGCAGCGTGCTGGCTGAAGCCACCCTGCGGGCCTGGGGCGGCGATCGCTTCACCGCCTTCAGTGCCGGCAGCCAGCCTACCGGTCAGGTCAATCCATTCGCGCTCGCCCAGTTGCAGGCCGAAGAAATGCCCGTTGAAGGTCTGCGCAGCAAGTCGTGGGATGAGTTCGTGGAGGCGGCCCCGATGGATCTGGTGATCACCGTGTGTGACGCGGCCGCTGCCGAAGCCTGCCCCGTGGTGTTCGGCGACTTCATCCGCAGCCACTGGGGCCTGCCTGATCCGGCCGCCGTAGCAGGCAGCGATGCCGACAAGGCCGCAGCCTTCGCTTTGGCCCATGCCATCGTGAAAACGCGCCTGCGTGCGCTGCTCGCACTGCCCGAATCGGCGTGGTCTGAACGCGAAGCGCTGCAGCACGCGCTGGACCGGATCGGCCAGTTGCTGCCGACCGACGGCGCGCAGTGACGGTGCCACTGCCATGAGCCTGTTCGAGCGACACCTGACGCTGTGGGTTGGGCTGTGCATTGCGATGGGCACGCTGCTGGGCCACGTCCTGCCCGGTGCTTTCGCGGCGCTGGCCTCCGCCGAAGTGGCCAAGGTCAACCTGCCGGTTGCGGTGCTGATCTGGCTGATGATCATCCCGATGCTGCTGAAGGTCGACTTCACTGCGATGCGCCAGTTGCAGCAGCACTGGAAAGGCATCGGCGTCACGTTGTTCATCAACTGGGCGGTCAAGCCGTTCTCGATGGCGCTGCTGGGCTGGCTGTTCCTGCGCCATGCCTTCGCCGACTGGTTGCCGCCGGGGCAGATCGACAGCTATATCGCCGGGTTGATCCTGCTGGCGGCCGCGCCCTGCACCGCCATGGTGTTCGTGTGGAGCAACCTGTGCCGTGGCGATGCGAATTTCACCCTGAGCCAGGTGGCGTTGAACGACGCGATCATGGTGGTTGCCTATGCGCCGGTGGTTGCACTGCTGCTGGGCCTGTCGGCGATCACCGTGCCGTGGGACACCCTGCTGTTGTCGGTTGGCCTCTACATCGTGGTGCCCGTGCTGGTGGCCGCGTTGCTTCGGCGCTGGATGCTTTCGCGCAGCGGCGAGACGGGGCTGCAGCGTGCGCTTCGACGGCTGGGCCCGCTATCGCTGTCCGCCCTGCTGCTGACGCTGGTGCTGCTGTTCGGGTTCCAGGGCCAGCAGATCGTGAAGCAACCGCTGGTGATCGCGCTGATTGCCGTGCCGATCCTGATCCAGGTCTATTTCACTTCGGGCCTGGCCTACCTGCTCAACCGCCGCCTGGGCGTGGCACATTGCGTGGCCGGCCCGTCAGCACTGATTGGCGCCAGCAACTTCTTCGAACTGGCGGTGGCCACCGCGGTGGGACTGTTCGGCGTGCATTCGGGGGCTGCGCTGGCGACGGTGGTGGGCGTGCTGATCGAGGTGCCGGTCATGCTGTCCGTGGTGCGGATCGTGAACCGTACTCAAGCCTGGTACGAGAGACGCGAAGAGCACTGACACACCGGAGTGCGCCGAAGTCGATTTGCGTTCTTCGCCCCGCACTGTCGTCATCGGCCTGGTGGGGTGCCCGTACGCCACGTCATCAACTTCGACCCATGTCGCATATTCCCCATGCCGCTACGGCCGTTGCGGCGCCTGCGTCTGCGACAGCTTAACAGCGTGCAAAAATGCCAAAAGCGTCTTTGATCAAGCGTTGAATGCAACTGTTCTGATTGGCACCGCGCAGCAGCACGCGTACAGATGACGTGCCATCGAAAAAGGATGGCCGGGCTTCGAAAACCCGTGCGCTTGTTTAACAACGCTTGCCCGCCGGCGTCACCCCTCGTGGCGCCGGCGGGCAATCCGTCTGCCGGCTATGGCGGGCGGAGCGTGGAGGCCCTGTGCCTGCCGGTTTCAACAAGCGCCCGGTTTTCGAGCCACGTCTCCGCCCGCCACCTTTGCGTGGCGGCTGCCGTCTGTCCTGCACGGAGCATTGCCATGAGCACACCCGAATCCTCCCGACTACGCACGCAATACGTGCCCGCCAACGCGGACGCGCCTTCGGAAGCACCGCACCAGCAGGATCCTCTCGGTTTCATCGCCACCCTCGACCGCATCGGCAAGGGCGCCGCCGCCGACGGCCAACCCTGGCCCGAACGTCATCAGATGCCGGGCCGCCGCATGGCGCTGGCCGACGCGGATTGCGCATTGACCGGCCTGCGCGTGGCGCTGGAAATGCTGCTGGCTGCCGAGCGCGTGCGCCAGAACGGTCCCGACGAGGAGTACGTGGGCGACCGCGTGATGGAGGGCCTGATGATGGCCAGTCTGTCGCTGACCGCGCAGGTCAGCGCACGCATGCGGCCGGAAGGGTGATACGGGGAACAACGCTCACTGCAACGCCGGGCACGGCCCGGCGCTGCGGCGCGCGCGACATCACTCGCAGAGCGCGCTGTCTTCCTTCAACGCGGCATTCTGCAGTGGCTGGCGCTGTTCGATCTGCTCACGTTGTTCCGCCGTCGGCTCGCCCAGCCACCACACACGGCAGCGCGCGGTAAGACGGCCGACCATCTTCGCCTGCGTGGGTGAGTACAGCATCGCCAACGCGGTGCCGGGGCAGTCGTGGGCCTGGCAGGCGGTGTAGAACCACCACGGCTCGCCCTGCAGCACCAGCAGCTCGCCAGGGCCGCTGGGTCCGCTCAGCAGGCGCTTGCGCAGCGACGGCATATCCTTGTCGGTGGATTCGGCGTCCTGCGTGCCCTTCATCAGCGCATCGAACGCGGCCAGCACCTTCGGGTCCTTGCGGCCGCAGTCGTCCACGGTACTGCCGCCGACCAGGGTGAAGAAGTGGGTCGCCAGCGGATTGTCCGCGCAGGTCAGTTCGCCGCCGGCGTCCGGGTCTTCCGGTTCGCCCTCGCTGTCCCACACCGCGGGGTCCACGCTGTCTTCGATTGACGGTTCCTTCTCGACCACCGTGGCCGTGGCGGCCGGAGCTTCGGTGGTTGGTGCTGGCGCCGCAGCAGGCGCGGCCTCGCCAGTCTTCTCCGGTGCCTGTCCGCAGGCTGCCAGCAGCGCGGCCATCATCGCCATCCCTGTGATTCGCATCTTCATCGCGTGTCCTTGTCTGATCTGCGCTGCATCCACCGAATCGGCGGCCGCGTGATTCTAACCAGCGGCGCGCTAGGATGCGTCTGAAGCCTTCCCATCATCGCCAGGGCCTGGACGCATGCGCCGCACACGACTCGCCATGATCTTCTGCAGTGTCCTGCTGCTGGCATCGCCGGCAATTGCCCACGATGCAGAAAACGCGAAGCCTGCGCAGCCTCTCCCGGACGCAGCCCTGCCCGCACCGCTGGACCGTGTGCTGCGCAACTACGAGCAGGCGTGGCGCGGGGGTGATGCCAGGGCACTGGCTGCGCTCTTCGCCGAGGATGGCTTTGTGCTGCAGAGCAACCAGCCACCCGTGCGCGGGCGCACTGCGATCGAGGCTGCATATGCCGGACAGGGCGGCAGTCCGTTGCGGTTGCGTGCCTTGGCGTATGCGGTGGAAGGGAACACCGGTTACATCATCGGTGCGTACAGCTACGGCAACAACGTGGGCGATACCGGCAAGTTCACGCTCACGCTGAAGCGTGAGGGGAATGGGCCGTGGATGATTTTCTCGGACATGGACAACGGCAACGCACCGCCCCGCGCGCGCTGATGGTTTCCGCCGGGCATGGCCCGGCGCTACCGGGCGCCAACCAAGGTTGGCCGCTACCAGAAGGGGGTTCCGTCGTAGATCCACGCCATGCGTGGATGGGCCGCGCACAAAAAAACCCCGGCGCGTGGCCGGGGTTTTTCGATTCACTTGAACAGCGTGTCCGGGTATTCCGGTTTCTGTTCCCGCGCCAGCAGTGCGCGCAAGCCTTCTTCGGGGGTCTGCTCGCCATGCAGCACGGCACGCACACCGTCGGAGATCGGCAGGTCGATGCCATGACGGCGCGCCTGTCGCATCACTTCGTCGGCGGTCTGCACCGACTCGACCACCTGGCCGATTTCGCGCACAGCGTCCTGCAGCGTCTGGCCACGGCCCAGGGCCAGGCCCAGGCGGCGGTTGCGCGACAGGTCGCCGGTGCAGGTCAGCACCAGATCGCCCAGGCCGGCCAGGCCCATCAGCGTTTCCGGCTTGGCGCCGATCGCAGCGGCCAGGCGCAGCATTTCGTTGAGGCCGCGGGTGATCAGGCCGGCACGGGCGTTGAGGCCCAACTGCATGCCATCGGCCACGCCGGTGGCCACCGCCAGCACGTTCTTCATCGCGCCGCCCAGCTCGGCACCGACCATGTCGTCGCCGGTGTAGGCGCGGAACGCCGGGCCATGCATCGCCTCGGCCACCGTCTGCGCGAACTCGGGCACGTCGCCGTGCACGGTGATCGCGGTCGGCAAGCCCTGGGTGACTTCCTTGGCGAACGACGGCCCGGTAACGACGGCCAGCGGCACATCCTCACCCAGCACTTCGCGCGCCACTTCATGCAGGAAACGGCCCGAACCGGGTTCGAAGCCCTTGGTGGCCCAGGCCACGCCGGCACCGGCCGGTCGCAGCGGCGCCAGCGCACGCACGGTCTCGCCGAACGCGTGCGACGGCGTCACCACCAGGATCCAGGCCGCGCCCTGCACCGCCGACGCCAGATCGGTGGTGGCACGCAGGCTGTCCGGCAGCGGGATGCCCGGCAGGTAGCGCGGGTTCTCGTGGCGCTGGTCGATGGCCTCGACCACGGCCGCGTCGCGCCCCCACAGCACGGTCGGGTGACCGTGCCGTGCGAGCAGGCTGGCCAGGGCGGTTCCCCAGGAACCGGCGCCCAGCACGGCGATCTTGTCAGCGGGAGTGCTCATCCGTGACGTCGCGGCAGGAATCAGGCGTTGCCGGCCGGCTCGGAGTCAGCCAGCGACGGTGCGTCGCCCTGCTCCTGGCGCTGGCGCAGGGTTTCTGCGTACAGGCCTTCGAAGTTGATCGGCTGCAGGAAGAACGGCGGGAAGCCGCCGGCCTGGATCAGGTCGCTGATCAGCTGGCGCACGTACGGGAACAGGATGTTCGGGCACTGGGTGCCGAGCAGCACGTCGATCGACTGCGGGTCCAGGCCGACCAGGCCGAACACGCCGGCCTGCTTCACTTCGGCCACGTAGGCGGTGCGCTCACCGGCCTGGCAGGTCAGGGTCACGGCCAGCACGACCTCGAAGGCGTTCTCACCCAGGCGCTGCACCTGCTGGTTCAGGTTCAGCTGCAGCTCCGGCTGCACCTGGTCATTGAAGATGGTCGGTGCGTTCGGCGACTCGAAGGAGACGTCCTTGACGTAGATCTTCTCGACGGTGAAAGCGGGGCCGGTAGCGGCATCGACCGGCGCAGCGGCGCCGTTGGTGATCTCTTCGGACATTTCCAGTAACTCCAGGTGAATGCAATGAAAACGATGGTCGAACTACTGCGATGGGGGCGGGACGAGGCCCAGACAAGGCCGGATCCGCCACCTGCGACAATCAGTTGCGACCCTTGACCAGCGGCAGCTCGGCCTGCTGCCAGGCGGGGATGCCGCCGTCGAGCACGTAGACCTTCTCGAATCCGGCCTTCTTCAGCGCCTTGGCGGCGGTTTCCGAAGCGTTGCCGCTGCGGCACACCAGCACCACCGGCGACTGCTTGGCATTGGCCACCAGCTTGTTTTCCGGGCCGAAGGCACTGGCCTGGGCATTGCGGCTGCCGGCAATGTGGCCCTTCTCGAAGTCACCGCTGGCCGACAGGTCGACCACCACCGTGCCGCCCGCGTTCATCAGCTGGGTCAGTTCGGCGGGCTTGATGCCCTTGAAGCCCCGGAACAGGCGGCGGATCTCGGTGACGATGATGGCCACGGTCAGGCCGACCAGGGCCGCGGACAGCATCGGGTTTCGGCCTGCAAAGGCCAGCAACTCTTCGTAATTCACTCAGGTCACGGGTCGATTAAGCGGGCGCCGATTGTCGCACAAGCCGGACGCGGCCCGTCACTGCCCCTTCCACAGGTCCGGCAGGCCGGCGGTCTGCCACCAGCGCTTGGCCTCCGGATCCCAGCGCCAGCGCTCGACCACGACCACGGTGCGCTCGGCCTGGGTGTTCTGGTTGATCACCCCGATTTCGACCCGGCGCTCGACCAGGCCACCGTCCAGCGAGGCGCTGCTGCGCTCGCGATAGGACGACACGCGCAGCTGCGCGTAACGGTTGAGCTCGAACTCGGTCGGCGGCTTTTCCTTGCGCAGCTTGGGGTCGAGGTAGCCGATGGCATCGTCCATGCTGCCCCAGCGGATGGTCGCGCCATACGCGACCTGGGTCTCTTCCAGCAGCTTGCGCTGCTTGCGGCTGAGGTCGTCGGCCGAGGCCACGGCGCTGGCCAGCAGCAGGGAACAGATCAGGAACAGGATGAGGCGGCGCATCAGTGGTTTCCCCGGAACGTCAGCCTGCCATCCTACCCTTTGGCGAAGGCAACGAAGCGACCGCTGAATTCGGCGGCCGGCTTGCCATCGGCACCGGGCTGGGTGGCGATGATGCTGATGCGGGCCTTGCGGCGCTGCCGGAAGGTGTTCAGGAAGGCATCCCAGCCGGTGGCCTCGGCCGCTTCGGCGTGGGCGTGCAGGTCTTCATAGACAGGCGCCAGGTAGCGCAGGTTGCTGTCGGCCACATAGACCTCGGCATCGTGCCCGGCCAAGCGCAGGCGCAGGCTGACCAGCGCCCAGCCGGACAGGGTCAGCACCGAGGCCAGGCTGCCGCCGAAGGCGTTGCCCTTGTCATTGACGTTGGCCGCCAGCGGCGCGGTGATGCGCAGCACGCCATCGGCGTAGCCGTCGAGCTGGATCTGCATGGCGCGGACCGCCGGCATGCAGTCCAGCACGTCCTGCAGGGCGGCCAACGAGGAAGTCAGGGCATCAACGGACATCGGAGCAGCGACCACGACAACGAAGGGCCCGCATAATGCAGGCAATGGTCGACCATACGATACCCACTGGCGCCACCCGTTCCGGCCCACGCTGGACCCTGATCTCGCTGCGCCCGCGGGGCCAGAACGTGGCGCTGCGCCGCGCCGTTGCCGGGCTGGGCGGAAATGTCCTGGCCCTGGCGCCCTTGCGCCTGCAGCGCCTGCATGGCACGGCTGTGGTGCGCCAGCTGCAACGCGCGCTGAACTGCGACCGGGTGGTGTTCACCAGCCCGGCCGCCGTGGCCGCAGCCGCGTCCCTGCTGCCGCTGGCCGACGTGCAGCGCAGCCCGTGGCTGACCGTGGGCGAAGGCACTGCGCGCGCATTGCAGGCACACGGCATCGCCGAGGTGCACGCGCCGCAGCGGATGGACAGCGAGGGGCTGCTGGCGCTGCCGGTGCTGGCCGACGTACAGGGCCTGCGCATCGGCCTGGTGACCGCCCCCGGCGGGCGTGGCCTGATTGCCGCGCAGCTGCAGGCGGCGGGCGCCACGATCGAACGTGCCGATGTCTACCAGCGTCGCCTGCTGCGACTGCCCCCGCGAACGCTGGCGCGATTGGCGCATTCAGCACAGCCGTGGGTGCTGGCCGTGAGCAGTGGCGAAGCCCTGCAGCATTTCTGGCAACAGCTTCCGCCGGCCGGGCAGCAGCGCCTGCGGGCGTCTGCCCGCGTGGTGGTTGCCAGTGACCGCCTCGGCGAACAGGCGCAGGCGCTCGGCCTGCAGCGCATCACACGCAGCACCGGCCCCACCGCTGCGCAGCTGGTGGCCGCTGCACACGCCACGCTCACCGTCCCGGCAGCGACCTGAACAGGGACGTGGATCACGCTTGCCGCTGCCGTCGGCAACGGTGATGCTGTGCACAACGCAGCCTGCCGGCACCCCGACCGGCGCCGTTGCCGACAAGGAAGCCCGATGAACGATACGCCGCCCGCACCCCCACCCCGTCGACCCGTGCGCTGGCTGCTGCCGCTGGCCGCCGTGGTCGTGCTCGGCGCGGGCGGTTATGCCGGCTGGTACGTCTGGCAGCAGCAACAGCGCGAACAGGAAGCGCAGGCACAGACCACGGCCGTACAGCTGAAGGGCCTGGAGGCCACGCTGGATGCGCTGCGCCGTGACCAGCGTGCGACCAGCCAGCGCCTGCAGGACGCGGCGACCACCAACCGCGTGCTGCGCGACGAGATGCTGGGACTCTCGCAGCGCAGCGCTTTGCTGGAAGAGAACCTGGCCAAGCTGGCCGACAGCGCCAACCAGGGCCGCCAGGCGGTGCAGCGCGACGAGGCCGAGCTGCTGCTGACCCAGGCTGCGCAGCGTCTGAACTACGCCGACGACGTGGACGGCGCACGCCGCCTGTATGCACAGGCCGCCACCGCGCTGGCCGACCTGCCCGACGCCGACGGCCTGAACCTGCGCCAGGCGCTGGTGCAGGAGCGCGAGGCACTGGATGCGCTCGGCAGTGGCCCGCGCGTGCAGTCGCTGCAGCGCCTGGATGCTGTGGCCCGGGCGTTGCAGGGCCTGCCCTCGCAGATCACCGGCACGACCGGCAGCAGCACCGCCAAGCCCTGGTGGCAGGCCACGCTGGCACCGTTCGTGGACATCACCCCGAGCCGCCAGAACGGCCCACTGACTGCCGCCGAACAGCGCAACGCCGACGATGCCCTGCAGCTGGAACTGACGTTGGCGCGTGCCGCGATCGAGCGCGGCGACCGCCCGGGCCGAAACACCGCATTGGACCGCGTGGAGCACTGGGCACAGCGGCGCTGGCCGGATTCACCGGCCCTGCGCGCACAACGTGCTGAACTGAAGGCCCTGCGCGAACTTCCGCTGCAGGCCAGCGACGCTGTTCTTGGCAGCACCCTGCAACAACTGCGCACCCAGACCGACCGGAGGTAAGCCCGCATGAAACCCCTGCAATCCCTGGTCGTGCTGTTGCTGGCCGTGGCCATCGGCGTGGTCGCCGCGCAATGGCTCGGCGCCGATGACCTGAACCGCTTCGGCGAAGTGACCCTGCGCTACGGCGGCTACGACTATCACAGCAACCTGCCGAAGGTAGCGCTGCTGGCAGTGATCACGGTGCTGGTGCTGTGGCTGCTGTGGAGCCTGATCGCTGCACCGTTCCGTGCCTGGGGCCGCTACCGCCGCAAGCAGGGCCGGGTGCGCCTGATCGACGGCCTGCAGGCCTACGAGCATGGCCAGTGGCAGCGTGCGGAGAAGCTGCTGGACGGCGCCGCCAGGGACCCGGAAGTGAGCGCGGTGGCACTGGCCACTGCCGTGCGCAGCGCGCAGGCACGGGCCGACGGCCCCGCCGGAGACGCGCTGCTGCAGCGCCTGGGTGAAAGTGACGCCACCCTGCAGGCACTGCTGCGCGCCGAACAGCTGCTGGCGCGCGATCTGCCGGTCGATGCGATCAACGCGCTGGACGTAGCGGCGATCCAGCCGCTGCCACCACGCGGCCTGTGGCTGCGTACCGAAGCGCTGGCACAGGCCGGCCGCGCCCACGAAGCGTATGGCCAGCTGGGTGCGCTGCGCCAGAGCAAGGTGCTGCCGGCCGACGCGAACAGCGAACTGGAGGCACGCCTGGCCGCACAGGCGCTGCTGGAAGCGGCCGACGTCAACGCGCTGGCCGCACAGTGGGAGGCCACCCCGAAGGCGCTGCGCCCCACCCCGGACGTGGTGGGCGCCTATGCCAGCCGTGCGGTGGCGCTGGACTGGGATGAGCCGGCGCTGCTGGCGCTGGAACAGGCACTGGACCAGCGTTGGAATGACGATCTGGTGGCGCTGTATGGCCGCCTGCCCGCCGAGCGCCTGGCCACCCGCCAGGCCAATCTGGCACGCTGGCGCAACGTGCACGATGACTCGGCCGCCCTGCGCCTGGCACAGGGCCGCGTGGCCCTGGCCCAGCAGCAATGGGATGCCGCCGATGCGTTCCTGCACGAGGCCATTGCCGCTGGCGCCGGGGCACCGGCGTGGGAAGCGCTGGGTGAAGTGTTCGCGCAACGTGGCGAACACGCGCTGGCCGCGCAGTGCCTGGCCAATGCGCTGCGCCTGCAGCGCGGCGAGGACAGCGTGGAACTGGTGCGTGGTACCGAGACGCCGCTGCGCGCCACGGTGGAGGAGCAGCCCATCGTTGCACAGCCGCCGGTGTATGACGCCAACGAAGAGCGCGACGAGTTCGGTAATCCGAGGTTGCCGTGAAGCGTGCCGACCAACGGTCGGCACCCACCGATGCAAAAAAGAACGCCGCCCATTGGGCGGCGTTTTCGTACCAGCACTGCCGGCCAGCGGCCGGTACTACCGTGATGCTCAGCGTTCGACGATCGCCACCACGCCCATGCCGCCGGCGGTGCAGATCGACACCAGCGCGCGGCCACCGCCGCGTTCGGCCAGCTGCTTGGCTGCCGTGGCGATCACGCGTGCGCCGGTAGCGGCGAACGGGTGGCCGGTGGCCAGCGACGAGCCCAGCAGGTTGATCTTGTCCGGGTCGATGCGGCCCAGCGGTGCGTCCAGTCCCAGGCGGTTGCGGCAGTAGTCCTCGCTCTCCCACGCACGCAGGGTGCACAACACCTGCGCGGCAAAGGCTTCGTGGATCTCGTAGATGTCGAAGTCCTGCAGGGTCAGGCCGTTGCGCTTGAGCATCTCCGGCACCGCGATGGTCGGTGCCATCAGCAGGCCTTCGCCGTGCACGAAGTCCACCGCGGCCACGTGCGCGTCACGCAGGTAAGCCTGGGGTTCATGGCCATGCGCGCGTGCCCACTCTTCGCTGGCCAGCAGCACTGCAGCGGCACCGTCGGTCAGCGGGGTGGAGTTGGCGGCGGTGAGCGTGCCACGCCCGGAAACCTTGTCGAACGCCGGCTTCAGCGTGGCCAGCTTTTCCAGCGAGGTGTCCGGGCGCAGGATGTTGTCGCGCTCGACGCCACGGAACGGTGCGATCAGGTCGTTGAAGAAGCCACGCTCGTAGGCGGCGGCCAGCTTCTTGTGCGACGACACCGCCCACTCATCCTGCGAGTCGCGCGAGATATTCCACTCCTTCGCCATGTCCTCGCAGTGGTCGCCCATGCTCTTGCCGGTGCGCGGCTCGGCCACGCCCGGGAACTCGGGCTTGAGCTCGGAGAACTTGAAGCCGGCGGTGAGCGCACGGATCTTGTCGCCGGTGCTCTTGGCGCGGTTGGCCGCCAGCAGGCGTGCACGCAGTTTCTTGCCGTAGACGATCGGCACGTCGGAGGTGGTGTCCGAACCACCGCCGATGCCCGATTCGATCTGGCCCAGCGCGATCTTGTTGGCCACGGTGATGATGCTGTCCAGCGAGGTACCGCAGGCGCGCTGCAGGGTGATGCCCGGGGTCAGCGGCGACAGACCGGAGGACAGCGTGGCTTCGCGGCCCAGGTTCCAGTCGCTGGAGTGCTTGATCACTGCACCCATTGCCACTTCACCCAGCTGCTGGCCATGCAGGCCGAACCGTTCGACCAGCGCACCCAGCGTACGGACCGACATGCCGAGGTTGCCGACATCCGAATACGCGGTGTTCTGGCGGCAGAACGGAATGCGGACGCCACCGAGGATGGCGACGGGACGAGCGTTGGGCATGGAGATACCTGGCATGGATGAGGGTGTCTGCAACATGGCCTGCACGACGGAGCAGGCATAATGGAGCCAAGTGTAGCTGCCGCCCTGTGATGGGCCAACCGTGGAACCATGAGCAAACCCGACCCCGCGATGAATGCCCTTGGCGTGCTGGCCCTGGAACTGGCCGGCGGCGAAATCCCCCGCCAGGCGGTGCTCAGCGCTGAACAGGCCGGTGAACTGGCCGAACGCGTCGGCCGTGACCTGGCCAAGCTGGTGCCACAGGTGGCCGAGCTGGACCTGGTGTTCGCCGCCGCGCATTTCGACCCGGCCGAAGTGCTGCGTCCGGGCTGGCCGATCCATCGCCGCCTGGAAGAACTGCAGATGCGTGCCCCGGGCCGCAACCAGGGCCCGCGCCTGCTGGCCTTCGGTACCGATGCCGAAGGTGACGTGCCATTGCCGTTCCAGGCCGATGCCACGCTGGTGGGCGGTGGCCTGCGCGTGGTGCCGTTCCTGCTGACCGGCAACGACGTGGCCACCACCAGCGCGGTCGCCGATGCGCTGGAAGAAACCTTGCTGGCCAACGGCATGGCGCACGCCGACACCGCGCTGATGGCGCAGAACACCTTCGGTGCCCGCATCGAGCACGCGCGCTATTTCACCGTGAACGACCTGGCCGCGATGATGTCGATGCAGTACGACAACCAGGGCCTGGCCGCACTGTGGCCGCTGATCGAGACCGCGATCATGGCGCCGGGCGAGGACGAGTGGCTCAATGCCGCGCCCGAGCCGCTGCTGCGCTATACGCATGGCGAAGCACGCATGGCGTTGTTCGACCCGGCCGGTTGGTGCGCGCACTACAGCCACAGCAAGAACGACTGCGATCGCCTGAAGGGCATCTACGAGCAGTTCCTGATGCGCCAGCGACAGATGGCCGCGGTGCTGGAAGCACATGGCGTGCCGGTACTGTTCGTGCACTGCGAAGCCGGGCAGGACGCGCGCGAGCTGCTGGCGCGCTGACAGGAAGCGGCCGCCGCGTGTTGTAGCGCCGAGCCCATGCTCGGCTCAGGCCGCCGGAAGAGCAGCCGAGCGTGGGCTCGGCTCTACAGAAAGCGATGCAAAGAAAAACGCCGGCTTGTGCCGGCGTTCTTTGTTTCTTACGGGGCCTTCTGGATCACCGCACAGGCCAGGCGCGCGCCGGCATTGCCGGTCGGCTGGGTCTTGTAGTCGTCCGCATCGGCGTGGACGATCAGGCCGCGGCCGATGATGTCGAAGTCATCACCCTTGCCGATGTTGACGTTGCTCGACACCGGGCCGTCGATGGTGGCCACGCCCTTGTCGTCGGCCTTGATGTTGGGCATGTCGCCGCCGTGGTGCGGATCGGTGGCGACGTTGCCGTGATCCTGCTTGCCCGGGTTGAAGTGGCCGCCGGCGCTCATGCCGTCCGGTGCGCTGCAGTCGCCCTTCTCGTGGATGTGGAAGCCATGTTCGCTGCCCGGTTTCAGGCCGGTGATCTGGCCGGTCACGTGGACCTTGCCATCAACCACCTTGAAGGTGACGCTGCCCTTGGTCTCGTTGCCCTGGGTCGGTGCCAGTTCGGCCGTTGCCGAAGCATCGCCCGTCGGTGCAGCCGCCGGTGCCGGCGCTGCAGCCGGTTCGGTGGTGGCGCCGTCAGCCGGCGCGGCCGGCGGGGTTTCAGTCTGCGGCGCGGCGGGCTGCTGGTTGCAGGCCGCCAGGCCCAGCGCGGCGATGGCCGCAAACAGCGAAGTGTGGATCAGACGCATTGGAATCTCTCCCTCGATGATGCCTGCAGTGATCAGCGGACGACCCGGATCACGCCACAGGCGATGCGGACGCCGGCATTGCCGGCGGGCTGGCTGCGATAGTCGTCGGCGTTGGCATGCACGACCAGTGCGCGTCCGGCGATATCGGTGGCGGCGCCTCCGCCAAGGGTAACCCCCTTGAGGTGGATATCGACGTTGGCGCGGCCCTGGGCATCGGCACGCAGATTGTCCATGTCGCCCAGGTGGTGCTTGCCGGTGCCGGCGCGGCCATGCGCAGCACCACCGGGATTGAAGTGATTGCCGGCACTGCTGGCATCCACCGCACTGCAGTCGCCGCGCTCATGGATGTGGAAGCCGGCCTGCTGCATCGGCTGCAGGCCACCGACCAGGCCGGTGATGTGGATGCCACCGGGCTCCACCATCAGCGCGATGCGGCCACTGACGATGCTGGCCGAGGCCGGTGCGAGATTGGCCTCGCCCTGCTTCGCAGCACTGACCACGGTCGGCGGTGGCGGCGTGGGTTCGTCCTTCTTCGGCGCACTGCCACAGGCAGACAGCAGCACGGCGGCGGACAACGGCAGGATGGCAAAGGGCAGACGCATCGAAGACTCCTTGCAGGTGACACTAAGCATTGCATCGTCCATGAACGATCAACGGTTCGGCAAGCCGGTGCGAGGATCGCGTGCAGGGACCGTTCAATGGCCCCCGCGACGGCGCCCGGCGCCCAGCTTGCGGGTAAGGGTATTGCGGCCGAGGCCGAGACGGGCAGCGGCTTCGGCGCGGCGGCCGTGGGTGATCTGCAGCGCGGCCTCCAGCAGGGCATGGTCGACCCGCTCGCGCACCTGCGCGTGCAGCCCTTCCACGCCTTCGGCCAGCTGACGGCGCGCCCATTCGGCCAGCAGCGCTTCCCACTGCCCCGGATCGGCTGCGCTGGTACTGCTGCGGCGCCCGCGCGCGCGGTTCAGCGCGGTATCGACATCGGCCACGCCGATGGTGTCGGCGGCGGCCAGCGCGGCCATCCGCCAGCACACGTTTTCCAGCTCGCGCACATTGCCCGGCCAGTCGTGCTCGCGCAGCGCCTGCAGGGCCGCGGCGGTCAGGCGCTTCGGCGGCGTATCCAGCTTGCGTGCGGCGGCAGCCAGGAAGGTGCTGGCCAATTGCGCGATGTCCTCGCGGCGCTCGCGCAGTGGCGGCAGCTGCAGGCGCACCACGTCCAGGCGGTGCAGCAGATCTGCGCGGAACTTCCCGTGCGCGACCAGTCCCTCCAGATCCTGGTGGGTGGCGGCCACCACGCGCACGTCGACGCGGATCAGCTCGCGGCCACCGACGCGGAAGAACTCACCCTGCGCCAGCACACGCAGCAGGCGGGTCTGCAGCGGCAACGGCATGTCGCCGATCTCATCCAGAAACAGCGTGCCACCGTTGGCCTGCTCGAAGCGGCCGATGTGGCGGCGCTGCGCACCGGTGAAGGCACCGGCCTCGTGGCCGAACAACTCGCTTTCCAGCAGCTCGGACGGGATTGCAGCGGTATTGAGCGCGACGAACGGACCCAGCGCGCGCGGTGATTCGCGATGCAGCGCATTGGCCACCAGCTCCTTGCCGGTGCCGGTCTCGCCGGTGATCAGCACCGCCAGCGGTGCCTGCGCCAGGCGACCAATGGCGCGGAACAGCGCGCGCATCGGCGGCGTATCACCCACCAGTTGCGGCGGCTGGTCGCTATGCGCTTCCGCCGCAGGTGTGGGTGCCGCGAGTGCCGGTGCAACGGCCGGCAACACCCGCTGCGCCAGTGCCACCGCATCGTCCAGATCGAACGGCTTGGACAGGAATTCATGCGCGCCACCGCGGAACGCACCGGCCGTGCTGGCGACATCGGTATAGGCCGACATCACCACCACCGGCAGCTGCGGCAGCGCGGCCTTGAGCTTGTCCAACAGCACCAGGCCATCGTCGCCAGGCATGCGCACATCGGTGAACAGCAGCGCCGGCGGCGCGCCTTCGCCCAGGGCCTGCAGGGCAGCCGCAGCGCTGTCGAAATCGACAACCTGGTAGCCCGCCTCGCGCAGCGCGGTGCACAGCACGAAGCGCACGGCACGATCGTCATCGACCACCCAGATGCGCTGCGGGGACGAAGAAGACTCAGACATCGCGCGGGGCCTCCTCGGCCGGGGCGGCGCCACTGACGATCGGCAGCAGCAGAGTGAACACGGTATGGCCCGGGCGCGAGCGGTAGGTCAGCGTGCCCCGGTGCTCGCGCGCCACCTGCTGGGCCAGCGCCAGGCCCAGGCCAGTGCCTTCGGCGCGGCCACTGACCAGCGGCAGGAACAGGTGTTCGGCCAGTTCCTCCGGCACGCCACGGCCGTCGTCGGCGATCTCCAGGCGCAACGCCAGCGTGTGCAGCTGCTCGGCGATGCGCACGCCATGCTCCACGCGGGTGCGCAGGGTGATGTTGCCGGCGCCGGCCTGGATCGCGTTGCGCACCAGGTTCCACACCGCCTGGGTGAGGCGGTCGGCGTCGCCGTGGAATTCGGGAATGCTGGGGTCGTAGTCGCGCTGCAGGCGCACCGCCCAGCCGGCCTCATTCTCGGCCAGGCGCAGCACGCGCTCGAGCGCGGCATGGATGTTCAGTTCCGCATGCGGCGCAGCCGGGGCCGGCGACAACAGCTGGTCAAGCAGGCCGTTGAGGCGCTCGATCTCCGAGCCGATCAGCTCGATCAGCTCGCGTTCGCTGGCCTCGCGCTGGGCCGCGCGGCGGGCCAGCAGCTGGGCCGCACCCTTCAACCCGGCCAGCGGGTTGCGCAGCTCGTGGGCCAAGCCCTTCAGCGCCGCGCTGAGCGCGCTGGGCAGGGCCTGGGTCGGGTCCAGCCCGGGGAATTCATCGACCGGATGCGCCTCCAGCAGCCAGCCACCATCGTCGCGGCGGCTCATCCAGCCCTCGGCGAAGCGCGGCGCTTCGCCGGGCACCGCCAGCGCCAGCCGGTTCAGGCGCAGGCTGTCGCGCTCATCGCGGGCCAGGAAATGGGCCAGAGCTTCGCCCTGCACTTCCAGTGCGGCCAGTGGCTGGCCCAGCAGGCGGCGCCCGCTGACGCCCAGCCAGCGCCCGAAGGCCGGGTTGCAGCCGATGATGCGGCCATCGGCCCCGGCCCAGGCCAGCGGCGTGCCCAGGGCGTCAAGGGTCGGCGGCGGTGCGGGGTCGGACATTGCACCAATGTAGTGCAAAACGCGGGGTTCGGGGTCAGAGCCCTTTCCAGGCGGAAAGGGATCTGACCCCATGCGCTGCGGGGTCCGGGGTCGGATCCCTTTCCGCCTGGAAAGGGCTCTGACCCCCTGCCGCAGGTCGAGCAAGCTCGACCACGACCCCATGCGTGGCCGGTTACAGCTTCATGTTGAGGCCGACGAACACGCTGCGGCCCGGTGCCGGCGAGAACATCGGGCGGGCGCTGTCCCAGAAGAAGCTGTCGTACCAGGCGTAGGCGTACTCGCGGCCGGTGACATTCTTCAGCTGCAGGTCCACGCTGAAACGCGGGGTGAGCTGGTAGGCCGCGCTGAGGTCGAGCACGGCGAAGCCGCCGAACTTGCCGGCCACGTTGCGCTCTTCCAGGTAGTAATCGCCCTGTGCACGCGCCTGCAGGCCCAGCCGCAGCGCATCACTGGCGCGGTAATCCACGCCCAGGTTGCTGATATGGCGCGGGGTGGCGGCCACTTCGCGGCCCTGCAGTGAAATGCTGGCATCGCGGTCGTCGCGGGTGATCTTCGCTTCCTGGTAGGCGTGCGACGCCCATACCGTCCAGTCGTCGCCCAGCTGCAGGCTCAGCTGCGCATCCACGCCGCGCCGGCGGGTCTTGCCCAAGGTGACCGTCGTACCGGTAGCCGGCATGTTGGATACCTCGTTCTCTGCATCCTGCTGCCACACCGCCAGGCGTGCCTGGCTGCCGGCAAACGGCTGGAACTTCAGGCCCAGCTCCATGCCGGTGTTGGTGGACGGCTGCATCGGCGCCTGCCCCGGGGTGAGGTAGGCCGGCGCCGTGGAGCCGGTGAGCACCTGGAAGGTGCGGCCCCAGTTGGCGTAGACGTGGGTGGTTTCGCCCAGGCTGTGGATGACGCTCAGCTTGGGCTGGCCGATGCTGCCGTAATCCTGCAGGCGGCCGCTGAGGCCGTTCATCAGGTGCGTCCGGCCACTGAAACGGTCGACGCGGTAGGCCGGCACGATCTTCCAGGCCTCGACGGGCTGGTAGACGGCCTGCACGTAGGCGCCCCAGTTGTCGAAGCTGTGGCGATCGTTGTTCTGCACCCGCGCCGGGGGCTGGCTGAAATCGCTGGGTTCGGCGTAGGCGTAGCGCTCGCGGAGGTAGCCGTTGTCCTGCTGCTCGTAGTTCAGGCCACCCTCGACGGTAAGCGTGGGGCTGGCCTGCCAGGTGAGCGTGCTGAGCAGGCCGTGCTGCCGCTCGTCCCACACGCGGCGCTGGCGCGGCAGGTTGCCGGTGGGCAGGTCGCTGAAGGTCACGCGGCGGTCGTCTTCGTAGCGGTTGTAGTACAGGCGAGTGCCGAAGGTGATTGCGTCGGACAGCTTCATGTCCAGGTGCGCGGCAAGCTGGCGCATGTCGCGGTCATCGCCATCGTTGCCGTTGCGCAGGTCGCTGCCACGGCGATGCGTGCGCAGTTCCTCGGCGGTCATGAAGCCGGGTTCGTCGGCTTCGTGGTGGTACGCACGCGCGGTCAGTCCCACGCGCAGGCCGTCGTCCAGCGAGCCGTAGAACCACTTGCCGCCCAGCGAATATTTCTTCGAGGTGTCGTGGTCGCGGTAGCCGTCGCTGGCCTGGGTGCCGACGAAATAGTTCTGGGCGAAGCCATTGGCTTCACGGCCGACTGCCAGCTGCGCATCGCGGGTGTTGTAGCTGCCGTAGGCCAGGCGCGCGTCGGTGTAGCTGCCACCCTGGCGCGTACCGAAGTTCACGTTGCCGCCGATGTTGTGCAGGCCATAGCGCGGATCGTTGGTACCGCGCACTACTTCGATGTAGCTGATGTCGAGCGGGAACAGCATGTCGATGAAGCGCTGGTTGCCGCTGTTGACGTTGCTGGGGATGCCATCGATCAGCGTCTTGATGGCATTGAGGTAGCCCTCACCGTTGAAGGCGCGGAAGCTGATCTTGCCCGATTCAGCACCCTGCCGGGTTTCGGTGAGCTGGATGCCGGGCATCTGCCCGAGCAGTTCCCAGCTGTGCGAGACGTTGCGGTTTTCAATCTGGTCTGCACCCAGGACGTCCACCGAGGTCAGCACCTGGTGCGCACTGAGCTGGCCTTCGCCGTGCTGATGTACCTGCACCTTGCCGAGGGTGAGCGCGGCGTCGGCAGACTGTGCGAGTGCTTCAGGGGCGAACGGTGCGGCCGCGAGGGCGGCCACCAGGGTGGGAGTCTTCATGGGAAAGGGACGGTTGCGATGAAATGTAATCATATAACATTTCATGTGCCCGCTTTTGCAGCGTCGAGCAAGGCTCGGCGCTAAAAGGGCGGGTGCCGGAAGGGACTACACCGGGTAGCCGGTGGCTTCCCGTGCCTTCTTCCAGGCGGCTTCGAATTCACGCGCGGAGATTTCGTCGTCCTCGTCGAAATCCAGGAACGACACCGGCTGGTCGGCCAGCAGGAAGCGGTCGTCGCTGTGGGCATGCTCGTCGGCCCAGACCATCCTGGTGCCGTAGATTTCCACCTGCCGCACGATCTTCTCGCCGCGCGCCTCCATCAGCACGTTGCCCTTGCCCAGGCCCGATTCGGCCCAGTGCTTGTAGTACTTCTTTGCGGCGGATTTCGCGCCGGATTTTGCGTTGTGCTTTGCGTAGGTCATTGCAGGAGCCCTGGCCGCAGGCGCGGCCGGAAAGTACGGAATGGCGCCATTATCAGGCATCCGGGGTCAGAGCCCTTTCCTTTGGAAGGGATCCGACCCCTGCTGGTTCAGTTCGGCAGGGGCACGCCCTTCGGCCACAGCATCCAGATGTTGCCCTTCTGCTTCATGTCGCCGGCCAGCTTGCCGGCGGCGTCGCCGCTGCCCCAGTACAGGTCGGCGCGCACTTCACCGGCGATGGCGCCGCCGGTGTCCTGCGCGGCCACCGGGCGCACCACCGGGCTGCCGTCCGGGCGCGTGGTGGACAGCCACAGCAGGCTGCCCAGCGGCACCACGGTGCGGTCCACTGCCACGCTGTAACCGGCGGTGAGCGGCACATTCAGTGAACCGCGCGGGCCTTCCGGGCTGTCCGGGGTGCGCACGAAGAACACGTAGCTGGGATTGCTGCGCAGCAGTTCCGGCACGCGCGCAGGGTTGGCCCGTGCCCAGGCGCGGATGGCGTCCATGGTGACGTCTTCCTTCTTCAGCTGGCCCTGGTCCACCAGCCAACGGCCGATCGCACGGTAGGGGTGGCCGTTCTGTTCCGCGTAGGCCAGCCGAATCTGCGTGCCGTCGCCCAGGCGCACCCGGCCCGAGCCCTGGATCTGCAGCAGCTGCAGGTCCATCGGGTCGGTCAGCCAGGCCAGCACCGGCGCCTTGGCGCCCTTGGCCGCGATGGTGCCGGCGTCGTCATAGGGCTTGAGTACTTTGCCTTCGACGCGCCCGCGCAGGCGCTTGCCCTTCAGTTCCGGGTAGAGGCTCTCCAGCTGCACCACCACCAGATCATCCGGCGTGCCGTACACCGGCACCGTGGCCTTATCGGTACGGGTAAGACTGCCGGGGTAGATCGGCTCGTAGTAGCCGGTAATCAGCCCGTCGGCCTGATGGCCACCGGCACGCAGCGCGTAGGCATCGAGATCGCGCTGCAGGAACTGGCGGATCGCGGCCGGGTCCTTGTCTGACACCGCGGCGGCGGTGGCGCAGGGTTTGGCCCAGACAGCGTCGTTCTTCAGGCGGGCGCAGCTGCTGCGCCAAGCCACGAAGCCGGCCTGCAGATCAGCATCGGAGACTGCGGGCAGGGCTTTCCAGTCGACCTTGGCGTAGGTGGCCGCCGGCGGCGAGGTCGGCGTGGGCGCTTCGGAGCCTGCGCGCGGAGCGGTGGTGGAACAGCCTGCGAGCACCACCGCTGCCAACAGGGTCCAGTGCGTGCGCTTGAAGAAGGTAGCGGAATCGATCATGCCGCCATGGTGGAGTGCCGGCCGCTGGGCGGCAACCCAGCGCGGGGTCAAGCGTTCATGCGCGGGGTCACGGCATCTGCAGCAGCAACGAATGCAGGATGCGGGCGTCCTCGGCATCCAGCGTCTTCGGCAGGTCGTCGCGGCCACGGAACCGGCGGTGGAAGGCGGCGACGGTGGCTTCGCGGTTGTCGAGCGGATAACCGAAGCGGGCCAGCGCATTCCACGCGTCGAATCCTTCCGGTGCCGCGCCGTCGGCCGCGCGCGGCCAGACGCCGAATCCGGCCTCGGCCAGCTGCTGCCACGGGAAGAACCGGCTCGGATCCTGCTTGCGCGTCGGCGCCAGGTCGGCATGGCCGATCACCTGGCGCGGCGGAATGTTCAGGCGCGTGGTGAGATCGCGCAGCAGCACGATCAGCGATTCGATCTGCGCCGCACTGAACGGACTGCGGCCATCGTTATCGAGCTCGATGCCGATCGAGGCCGAATTAAGATCGGTGATGGTGCCCCAGCGCCCGGCCCCGGCGTGCCAGGCACGGCGCTCATCGGCGACCAGCTGGTAACGATGGCCATCGGCGCCGATCAGGTAGTGCGCACTGACCGGCCCACCGCTGTTGGCGGTACGCAGCGTATGCAGGCTCTGCTGCACCGATTTCTGCTCGGTGTGGTGGATGACGATGATGACCGGCGTGCGCGCGTTCTGGTTGGGTGATGGCACCCAGGTCGCGAGCGGGTTGCGGGTTTCCTGCGGCGTGGAGGCGCAGGCGGCCACCAGCAGGCAGGCCGAGAGCATCAGGGACGTGCGGATCGGGTGCATGGCCCGATTGTGCGCGATCAGGCGCGATGATGCATGCCGCCGTGCCGACCAACGGTCGGCACCCACCAGAGCAGGAGCAGTGCCAGGCAAGCCTGGCACCGACCAAACGCAAAAGGCGGCCCCGCAGGGCCGCCCGTCATGCATCAGGCCTCGTAGGCAGACTCGCCGTGCGAAGTCACATCCAGGCCGGTGCGTTCGGCCTCTTCGGTCACGCGCAGGCCGACCACGACCTTGACCACCAGCAGGATGACCGCGGTCATCACCGCCGACCACGCCACGGTCAGGCCGACGCTGACCACCTGCACCCACACCTGATGGGCGATATCCAGATCGGCCTTGGTACCGCCCAGCGACTGTGCACTGAACACGCCGGTGAGAATCGCGCCGACGATGCCGCCGACACCATGCACACCGAACACGTCGGCCGTGTCGTCCACTTTGAGCAGGCGCTTGAGGCCGGTCACGCCCCACACGCAGACCACGCCGGCGACGAAGCCGATCACGATCGCGCCGAGCGGGCCGACCGTGCCGCAGGCCGGGGTGATGCCGACCAGGCCGGCCACCGCACCCGAGGCCGCGCCCAGTGCCGACGGCTTGCCCTTGCCGATCGCTTCCACCAGCGTCCAGCCGAGCACCGCGGCAGCGGTGGCCAGCACGGTGTTGAGGAAGGCCAGCGAGGCCACCGTATCGGCGGCGGCGGCGGAACCAGCATTGAAGCCGAACCAGCCCACCCACAGCAGCATGGCGCCGATGTAGGTAAACGGTACGTTGTGCGGCTTCAGCGCGGTCTGGCCGTAGCCCAGGCGCTTGCCGACGAACCACGCGCCGACCAGGCCGGCCACGCCCGCGTTGATGTGGACCACGGTGCCACCGGCGAAGTCGATCGCGCCCAGTTCACCCAGGTAACCGCCACCCCAGACGATGTGCGCCATCGGGATGTAGCTGAGGGTGAACCACAGTGCCGAGAACAGCAGTACCGCACGGAACTTGATGCGCTCGGCAAAGGCACCGACGATCAGCGCGGTGGTGATGCCGGCGAAGGTCGACTGGAAGGCGACGAACAGGTAGTCCGGCAGGCCCTTGATCGGCGTGTTGCCCACCGAGTCGGGCGTGAAGCCCTTGAGGAAGGCGAATTCGGTGAACGAACCGAAGAATGGATTGCCCGCGCTGAACACCGCGCTGTAGCCGTAGGCCACCCACAGCAGCAGCACCAGCGAGAACACCACCAGGATCTGGCTGAGCACCGACAGCACATTCTTCGAACGCACCAGCCCGCCGTAGAACAGGGCCAGGCCCGGCACGACCATCAGCAGCACCAGCAACGTGGAGGTGAGCATCCAGGCGACGTCGCCACGATCATAGGCGGCGGCCGCTTCGGCCACGGCCGGCGCAGCGGCGGTGGCGGCCGGATCGTGCAGCGGCTCGACCGCCACGGTTTCGCTCGGCAGCGGCGACACCTGTGCCTGGGCATGGGCGCTGCCCGGCCACGCACCGGCGGCCAGCGCGCTGAGCAGCATCAACAGGCACACCAGGTGGAACCGGGCTTGCCACCCGGTGAGAAGGCGCATCTTCATTGGGGGAGTCTCCGGAAGGGGGTTACAGCGCGTCGGCACCGATTTCGCCAGTGCGGATGCGGATGACCTGTTCGACGGCGGTGACGAAGATCTTGCCGTCACCGATCTTGCCGGTGCCTGCCGACGACTGGATCGCTTCGATCACCGCGTCGGCACGCTCGTCGGTGACCACCGTTTCGATCTTGATCTTGGGCAGGAAATCGACGACGTACTCGGCGCCGCGATACAGCTCGGTGTGGCCCTTCTGGCGACCGAAACCTTTCACTTCGGTCACGGTGATGCCCGACACGCCTGCATCGGACAGGGCCTCGCGGACCTCGTCGAGCTTGAACGGTCGGATGATGGCGGAGATCAGTTTCATGCGCATGTCCCGAGGGTGGATGGGGCCAGCGCGCCAGCGCGCGTTGGCATCAGGCAACCACGGGTCATCAGGTGATGACCGTGGCTGTTGCACCGGACACGTACAGGGCCGGGACGGCCGTGCCTCTCTCCTTGCACGACCGACGCGGGAGGGAGGGCGGCCCTGGTCGCGTATCCGGTCTCTCTTGCCCCTGTTTCAGCGGACCGGCAGTCCGCTGTACTGCAGCGGGCCAGCGACCCGCTCTACAACGGCGGGCCTGCGCCCGCCTTGCGGCTCCCCAGCCGCGAGAACGGAAGCGATGGCGGCGGGTGGGAGGGGGGACCCACCGCCATCGCGCCCGGTCAGCTGGCGTAGTACAGCTGGTATTCCAGCGGGTGGGTGGCCGCGCGGAACTTGGTCACTTCCTGCATCTTCAGCGCGATGTAGCCGTCGATGAAGTCATCGCTCATCACGCCGCCGGCCTTGAGGAACTCGCGGTCCTTGTCCAGCGCTTCCAGCGCCTGGTCCAGCGAGGAGCAGACCTGCGGGATCAGCTTCTCTTCCTCCGGCGGCAGGTCGTACAGGTCCTTGTCGCTCGGTGCACCCGGGTCGATCTGGTTCTTGATGCCGTCCAGGCCGGCCATCATCAGCGCGGTGAAGGTCAGGTAGCCGGACTGGATCGGATCCGGGAAGCGCATTTCGATGCGGCGCGCCTTCGGGTTGGACACCCACGGAATGCGGCACGAGGCCGAACGGTTGCGGGCCGAATAGGCCAGCATCACCGGCGCCTCGAAGCCCGGCACCAGGCGCTTGTAGCTGTTGGTGCCCGAGTTGGCGAAGGCATTGATGGCCTTGGCGTGCTTGAAGATGCCGCCGATGTACCACAGCGCCAGCTGGCTCAGGCCACCGTAGCCGTCACCGGAGAACAGGTTGGTGCCGCCCTTGGACAGCGACTGGTGCACATGCATGCCGCTGCCGTTGTCGCCGACGATCGGCTTGGGCATGAAGGTGACGGTCTTGCCGTTGCGGTGCGCGACGTTCTTGATGACGTACTTCATGCGCAGCAGCTCGTCGGCCTTCTGCACCAGGGTGCTGAACTTGGTGCCGATCTCGCACTGGCCCGCAGTGGCCACTTCGTGGTGCTGCACTTCCACTTCGATGCCGACCTGTTCCAGGGTCTTGCACATTTCCGCGCGCAGGTCGTGCAGGGTGTCGGTCGGCGGAACCGGGAAGTAGCCGCCCTTCACACCCGGACGGTAGCCGCTGTTGGCGCCGTCATACTTGGCGCCGCTGTTCCACGCCGCTTCTTCCGAGTCGACCTTGAAGAAGGTGTTGCCCATTTCGTTGGCGAAACGGACCGAGTCGAAGATGAAGAATTCCGGCTCCGGGCCGAAGAACGCGGTTTCGGCGATGCCGGAGGACTTCAGGTAGGCCTCGGCACGCTTGGCGATGCCGCGCGGGCAGCGGCCATAGGCCTGCATGGTGGCCGGATCGAGGATGTCGCAGCTGATCACGATGGTCGGATCGGCGTAGAACGGGTCGACGTAGGCGCTGGACGGGTCCGGCAGCAGCACCATGTCCGATTCGTTGATGCCCTTCCAGCCGGCGATCGAGCTGCCGTCGAACATCTTGCCTTCTTCGAACAGCGACGGTTCGACGATGCTGACCGGGAAGGTGACGTGCTGCTCGACGCCACGCATATCCACGAAACGCAGATCGACGAACTCGATCTGGTTGTCCTTGATCAGCTTCTCAACGTTTTCCACGGACATCGGTACGACCTCGGATGGGGATGAATGCCTGCTGAGGTACAGCAATGACCGTGCCAACTTTTCGATACCCGCAAGTCGTTGATTTCAATATGGCTGCCCCGCGCCGGTGCAGAACGGTGCGCACCAAACCGGTGCGCCCGCCAACAGACGCACCCGTTTGGTGCAGCAGGGATCGTCTATCCTCTCGACCTTCTTCCTTCCGCCGCGCGTGCCCGCACCGTCCATGTCCGACCTGCTCTCCGCCCTGCTGCTGGGCATCCTCGAAGGCTTGACCGAATTCCTGCCGATCTCCAGCACCGGCCACCTGCTCATCGCCCAGCACTGGCTGGGTGCCCGCTCGGACTTCTTCAACATCGTCATCCAGGCCGGCGCGATCGTGGCCGTGGTGCTGGTGTTCCGCCAGCGCCTGCTGCAGCTGGCCACCGGCTTGAACCAACGCGAGAACCGTGAGTACGTGTTCAAGCTGGGCGCTGCGTTCCTGGTCACCGCCGTGGTCGGCCTGGTGGTGCGCAAGGCCGGCTGGTCGCTGCCGGAGACGGTCAGCCCGGTGGCCTGGGCACTGATCATCGGTGGCGTCTGGATGCTGCTGGTGGAGGCCTACACCGCGCGCCTGCCCGACCGCGACCAGGTGACCTGGACAGTGGCGATCGGCGTGGGCCTGGCGCAGGTCGTGGCCGGCGTGTTCCCGGGTACCTCGCGCTCGGCCTCGGCGATCTTCCTGGCCATGCTGCTGGGCCTGAGCCGTCGCGCCGCTGCCGCCGAGTTCGTGTTCCTGGTCGGCATTCCCACCATGTTCGCCGCCAGCGCCTACACCTTCCTGGAAATGGCCAAGGCCGGGCAGCTGGGCAGCGAGAACTGGACCGACGTGGGCGTGGCCTTCCTTGCCGCGGCCATCACCGGCTTCGTCGTAGTGAAGTGGCTGATGGGCTACATCAAGTCGCACCGGTTCACCGCCTTTGCGATCTACCGCATCGCGCTGGGCGCCGCGTTGCTGCTGTGGTTGCCTTCCGGCAGCTGAACAGCGCCGGCCGCACGGTAACCCCATTGCCGGCCCCACCCCGTTTTCCCCACGGTTCCCCAAGGAGAATCACCATGAACCGCAAGCTCACCCTGCTCCTCCCGCTGGCCCTGATGGCCGCCTGCAGCCAGACCCCGGCCCCGGCCGGCAATGGCGGCGACGACGTGGCCCCGGCCGCGACCAAGGCAGCGGACCAGCAGACGCTGGCGCACCTGGATGCGCAGCGCCTGCAGAGCCAGCACTGGCTGCTGCAGCAGGCCACCGGCGCCGACGGCAAGCGCATCGACGCGCTGTTCGCCCGCGAAGACAAGCCGGTCACCCTGGACTTCGCTGATGGCCGCCTGTCGGTCAGCAACACCTGCAACCGCATGGGCGGCGGCTACACCCTGGCCGACGGCAAGCTGACGGTCAGTGCGATGGCCTCGACCATGATGGCCTGCACCGACAAGGCGCTGATGGCGCTGGACGAAGCCGTGTCGAGCCGCCTGCAGGGCGAACTGAAGGCCGAGCAGGATGCTGATGGCAAGCTGACCCTGACCAACGCCAAGGGCGACGTGCTGGTGTTCAACCCGGAACCGACCGCTGAAACCCGCTACGGCGGCGCCGGCGAAACCGTGTTCCTGGAAGTGGCCGCCAAGACCGAAAAGTGCTCGCACCCGCTGATCCCGGACTACCAGTGCCTGCAGGTGCGCGAAGTGAAGTTCGACGACAAGGGCCTGAAGCAGGGTGAGCCGGGCAAGTTCGAGAACTTCTACGGCAACATCGAGGGCTACACCCACGAAGACGGCGTGCGCAACGTAGTGCGCGTGAAGCGCTACGAAGTGAAGAACCCGCCGGCCGATGCGCCGTCGCAGGCGTATGTGCTGGACATGGTGGTCGAGTCGGCCATCGAGAAGTGATGTAAAGCCGACTGTCAGTCGGCTGGCACTTGAAGGGCGGCCGCAAGGCCGCCCTTCTTCGTTGTGCGTCGTAGAGCCGAGCCCATGCTCGGCTGCTGTCTATCGGGAAAAGCAGCCGAGCATGGGCTCGGCTCTACAGAAGCACATTGCCCGCTCAGGCCAATGCGGGGTTCAAGGTGTAGGTACCGTGCAGCGTCGCTTCGGCCAGCACGTGGCCGTGCATGGCCCGGTACGCGTCGGCGGCGGTGAAGCGTGCCGGCAGCTGCAGCGATGCCACGTCCAGCGCGAACACGCGGAAGAAGTAGCGATGCATGCGCTCGTCGTTGAACGGCGGATAGGGGCCGTCGTAGCCCAGGTAGTCACCGGCCATGTCCGGGTTGCCGGCGAACCAGCCGGTGAAGTCGTTCAGGCCCTGGCGGCTGCCGGCCGGCCCGGCCGGCGTGGTCTTGCCCTTCACCACGAAGCCGTCGCTGCAGCTGCCTGCGGCAATCTCGCGCACCGAAGCCGGAATATCGGCCATCACCCAGTGCACGAAATCACAGCGGGGCTGGTCGCACGGCACGCTCATGTCGGTGCGGCCGACCGTCTCCGGCACGGTCGGCACGTCCGGATCGACGCATACCAGCGCGAACGAACGGGTGCCCTCCGGCACATCGCTCCAGGCCAGATGCGGATTGCGGTCCGGTGCGAAGCCCGCCGCATCGCCTGCGGCGAATTCGCGGTCGATCGGTGCACCGTTGGTCAGGCTGTGGCTGCTCAGTTGCATCGGCGTGTCCTCACTCTTCCGGGTAACCCAGGCGCACCGCGATCGGGGTGAGCTTGGCGAAGGCGGCGCTCATCACGTCGCGGTAGTTGCGCCAGTGGCCCGGCGGGAAGCGCGGCGCGCCCAGCTGCGCGGCCGGCGGCATCGGCCGCTCGAACAGTCGGCCCAGCAGTTCGGCCATCGCCTGCGGATCGTTGCCGATCTGGTCGATGCGCAGCAGCACCTGCGGGTACAGATCGTCCTCGTGCAAAGCGGCGACCTGGGCCAGCGCGCGCGCCAGCCATTCGCTGGCTTCGGCCAGCGAGGTCATCGCCAGCGGCGCGGCGGCACCATAGGCCACCCAGTCCAGCAGCATGTCGCGCGGGTCGCGCAGCACCACCAGCAGGCGGCCCTGCGGCAACTGCGGGCGCAGCGCCCACAGCAGCGCGTTGTCCCACCACAGCAGCCAGTCGATGATCGCGTCGTCCTGCACGCCGCGCGACGGCAGCTGTTCGCGCCAGCGCTGCACCAGCCGCTCCGGGGTCAGTACGCCGGAGGCGAGGTCCTGCAGCGTGTGGTAGTTCTGGAAGGCGTCGTCGGGTGCGTTGGAGGTATAGCGGTCGCTGCGCAGCACCGGGCTGGCCGCGGCCAGGCCGGTCGCCACGCGCTCCACGCCCGACCCTGGCGCGCCCCACAGGAAGATCGGCGCGGAGGTGGCATCGCCGTCGATCTCGCCCTTGTCCGGCCAGCTCGGCGGTGCCTTGGCCTGCGGCGGCAGCGGCAGGCGCTGCGGCGCCTGGTCGGCCTGCAGGGCCAGCCAGGTCTGCAGCGCATCTTCGTGCTGCCCGGCGCGATCCTGGATCTCACCCAGCCAGGTGCGCAGGTCGGCGCGGTGGCCTTCCGGTGCCATGTCGATCAGCGCCTGCACGCGGGCGACCGCGGCGGCCGGATCGCGCTGCAGCAGGCCTTCGACCAGGCGGGTTTCGCCGCTGACGCGGCCCGGTTCGAGGCTGACGATGCGCTCGGCGATCGCTTCGGCCTGGGCGTGTTCGCCCACCATGTCGTGCAGGCGCAGGCGCGCTTCCAGCGCCGGCAGGTGGCCCGGCATCGCGTCCATCCAGCGCTCGACCGTGGCGGCGGCGGTGGCACTGCCGACCTCCTCCACCGCCAGGCGTGCCAGCCACAGGTCGTGCAGCTGCGGGTGCTGCTCCAGGGCGGCATCCAGTCGTGCGCGGGCCTCGTCTTCGCGGCCCAGGCGCTGCCAGGACATCAGCAGCAGCTGCAGCACGTCGCGGTCATCAGGCAGCGATTCCAGCAACGGCAGCAGGTGCTCCAGCGCCTGCAGCGGCTGGCCGCTGCGCAGTGCCAGTTCGCCGGCCAGGCGGCGCATCGAAGGCGTATCCAGGCCTTCCTGCTGCAGCGCGATCTGCATCGCCTCTGCCGCAGCTTCCAGGTTGCCCTGGCGCATGGCCAGCTGCACCACCAGGCCATGCAATGAGGCGATGGTCGGGTTCAGTTCCAGCACGCGCCGGAACGCCTGCTCGGCGAAGGCCAGCATGTTCTTGCCCAGGTAGGCGAAGCCCAGTGCGTAAAGCACGCGGATGTCGTTGGGCAGGGCCTGGTTGGCGGCCGACAGCAGCGTCAGCGCGCGATCGGCATCATCGCGGCGCAGCGCGATCATGCCATCGATGGTCAGCAGCTCCGGGTGGTCCGGTTCGACACGCGAGGCCAGCGTGGACAGGCGCTGCGCTTCATCGAAATCGTTGCGGCCGATCGCCAGGTGGGCCTGCATCAGGTACGCGGCGAATGCGTTCGGGTCCAGCCCGGTGGTGCGCGTCAGTGCTTCGCCGGCGCCGTCGAACTGGCGCAGGGCCAGCAGCAGGCCGGCGTGCTGCAGGTGCAGCTGGGCGTTGTCCGGGGCCAGCTGCAGCGCCTGCTGCAGGGCCTCCATCGCGTCCTCGGCCTTGCCCTGCTGCTGCAGCGCAAGCGCCAGCCAGCGGTGGGCCTCGGCCTGGCCGGGTTCATCACGGGTCCACGCCTGGGCCAGCTGCACGGCCTGGTCGGCCTCGTTCTGGCGCAACGCTTGGATGATCTGGTCTTGCATGGCGGTCCGGTTCAAGGGCAAACCCGCATTGTAGCGGCCTGCGCGCCCGTGCCGGTTCAGCCTTGCAGCACGCGCTGCAGGCGCTGCGCCACCCAGCGCTCGGAGAAGCCGTCACCGCGCCAGTTTTCCAGGAAGCCACAGTGTCCGCCCCAGCTGGCGGTTTCCAGATGCGCCTGGTGCGGCAGCTGCCAGTCGCTGAAGGTCGCGTAGGGGATCACCGGGTCGTCCTGCGCCATCAGGATGTCGGCCGGCACCTGCAACGTGGACAGGCGATCACCGGCAATCGAGTAGCCATCGAAATAGGCCTGCAACGAACCGAAACTGGTGTGGCGCTCGACCAGCCAGGCGGTCAGCGCGCGGATGTCCAGTTTCAGTACGCGGTCGTCGCAGTCGCTCAGTTCGGGGAACAGGTCGCGCTTGCGCCGCAGTGAACCGGCCCACTTGCGGCGGAAGTACCAGTCGTACATCGCCGGGCCGTTCTCGATGCTCTCCATGGTCAGCGCCGGGTCCAACACCGGGCATACCGAGGCCACGCGCAGCAGCGGCACGCCGGCCGCTGGCGCGCGCAGGGCCAGGCGCAGCACGAAGTTGCCGCCCAACGAGTAACCGGCGGCCACCAGCGGCAACTGCGGCCAGCGCTGGGCGATATCGCCCGCGGCATGCACCACTTCGTCGATCAGGTTGGAGTGGAAGATGCCAGGGTTGAGATGATGGGTATTGCCGTGGTCGCGGAAATTCAGCCGCACCACGTCGAAGCCCTGTTCGAGCATGCGCGCGGCCGCCATGCGCATGTAGCTGGATTCGGCGCTGCCTTCCCAGCCGTGCAGCAGCAGGGCCATGCCTTTGGGTTCGCGGCCTTCGATGTGGCTGTGCCAGCCTTGCAGGCGCACGCCATCACCGCCGTCGAGGATCAGTTCTTCGCTGATCGCACCGGTCGCGGCCAGCAGCAGCAGGCCGCGCTGCAGGCGCATGCGGCTGGAGCTGAGCATCGACTGCAGGTGCGGATTGCGCAGCCAGCGCGGGGGCTGGTAGTCAGCCGCGTGCAGCGTCGGCGTGCCGGCGTCCAGGACGGGTGGCGGGATCAGGGCCACCGCACCCTCACTCGGTGCTCATGGCCGCCACGATGCGCGCGCGCGACGTCTCCGCGATGCGCCGACGGCCTTCCAGGTCCTGCGCACCGATCGGTGCCAGGAAGTGCACTTCTGCACGCCGCGCCGGCTCACCGAGCAGGCGCAGGAAATTGGCGAAGAAACTCTCGCCGGGGCCGAACGCGACAATGGTCTGCGCATCGCCCTTGAGCCCGTAGACCAATGCCACCGGCTGCACCGGCACGCCGGTTTCAACCGCGGCCTGGAAGATGCGGGCATGGAACGGGCCTACTTCGTGGCCGCCGCGGGTGCGCCCTTCCGGGAACACGCCCACCGCCTTGCCTTCGCGCAGGCGATCGGCCATCACCTGCATCACGCCACCGAGCGATTCGGTGTTGCCGCGCTGGTGGAAGATGGTCTGGCCACGCGCGGCCAGCCAGCCGACCAGCGGCCAGCTGGCGATCTCGCGCTTGGCGACGAAGCCCATCATGCGCTGGCTGTGCAGGATGCAGATGTCGACCCAGCTGACGTGGTTGGCGACGAACAGCACGGCGCCGGGCAGCGGCGTGCCGATCTGCACCAGGCGGAAGCCGAAGATCCACATCAGCCCGCCCTGCCACCAGTTGACCACTTTGGCCCCCAGGGTCGCCTCGCCCACGCGCAGTTCGCCCCACGGCCGAAGCATGCCGATCAGGATGAGCGGCAGGAACACAACGATGTGGACCAACAGCAGCGGTACGCGGTACAGGTAACGGCACACACGCGCCACGCCGCCGCGGGGGGCCGGAGTGGGGGAAGTCATCCGCGCACGATACCGGAGGGCCGCAGCCGCTGCCAGCCGATTCTGGCCATAAGTCCTATTGACCGCGGCCATGGACGGGAACACGGTGTCCTGTTGGCGGGGCTGTTGGGGGGCGTAGAGCCGGCCTTGCCTTGGCATTTTGTAGAGTCGAGCCACGCTCGACTGCTCCTGGCGCCACATCAACAGCCGTCGAGCATGGCTCGACGCTACGCGGTCGCGGCCGGCCGCCATTGCCCGCAATGGGCCGGTACCAGCTGCAGGTCGCTGACCTGGCGCTGGGTGTGCTGCAGCCGCTGCAGGGTCTGCCGGTAGGTGCCGGTGTGGCCGAGCAGGGCGGTGACCAGCCACGGCGGCGGCACGCCATCGGTGATGGCGGCGCTGGACCAGGCGGCGTCGGCCACCAGGAACACCGGGCGGCCATCGCCCGCTTCGAACAGCAGCCCGTGCTGGCCCACCGCATGGCCGGGCAGCGGCACCGCCAGCAGGCTGCGGTCGCCCAGCACGTCGCGGCCACGGCCGAAGGCATCGAAGGGACGCGGCAGGTCCACCTCGGGCAGGCTCTCCAGCCAGCCCATGCGCGGCGCCGCATCGCGGGTCAACGCGGGCAGCAGACCCACGCTGAGCGCACGCAGGCGCCCGCGCGCGGCTTGGTCCTGCCACGCAGCGCGCGAACACAGCAGCGGCACGTCGGGGAAATCGAGCACGCCACCGACGTGGTCACCATGCAGGTGCGAGAGCACCACCAGGCCGATGTCGGCCGCGCCGATGCCCCGCTGCTGCAGCTGCGCGCGCACGCTCTGGCCCGGGCCCAGGTGCACTGGCGTGACCCAGCGGTAGAGGCGCTCGGGGAAGCGCGCGGTGGCCTGCAGGAACGCGTCCGAATAGCCGGTGTCGAACAGGATGAGGCCGCGCAGCGGATGCCGCAGCAACGCCACCAGCGCCGGGAATTCGCAGCGGTGCCAGCTGGCTCCATGGCGCACGGCACGCTGCGGGTGCACGCAGTGGCCGGCCTCGATCAGCTCCCACTCAAGCCGTGCCATCGCTGCCCCCGTGCTGCGTCCAGGTGTGCTGCTTCCAGTGCGTGGCGAAGGCCTGCAGCGCGGCCTGCACGCCGGTGCGCGGGTCGTAGCCGAGATCGCGCCGCGCGGCGCTGATGTCCAAGGTCTGCGAATAGCCCAGCACACCCACGCCATAGCGGGTCAGGCGCGGCTCGGGGCGGCCCGGGCGCAGGCGGGCCACGGTCTCGGCCACACCGGCCGCGGCCAACGCCAACGTTCGCGGCACCGGCCGCAGGCGCACCCGCAGGTCCATCGCTGCGAACAGGCCGTTGACCAGCGCATGCACGTGCAGCGGGGTGCCGGCGCTGATGTTGTAGGCGCGCCCGCTGCAGCGCGCGTCCGCCTGCAGCGCCAGGCTCACCGCCTGCACCGCATCGTCGATGGGGGTGACATCAATGAGCGCGCGGCCGCCATGGATCAGCGGGAAGCGGCCGCTGGCCGCCACCGCCAGCAGGCGTGGCAGGATCGCGCGGTCGCCGGGCCCGAACACCGCACGCGGGCGCAGCACCACGGTGTGCAGTCCCTGCCGCGCGGCAGCGGCCACGGCCAGTTCCGATTCCCATTTGCTGCGCGCGTAGTCGGTGATCCAGCGCCGTGGCGGCTGGAAGCGTTCATCCAGACCGTACTGGTCGGCGAAGCGGAAATAGATGCTGGGCGAACCCAAGTGGACCAGGCGGGCAACACCGGCCGCCTGCGCGGCCTGCAGCAGGCGCGTGGTGGCCAGCACGTTCGCCCGCTGGAATGCGGCTGCCGTTCCCCAGGGTTGCGACATCGCCGCGCAGTGCACCACCGCATCGCAGCCCCGCAGCAGCGGCGCCAGGGCATCCTCGGCAAGATCGGCAGCAACCACCTCGATACCGCGCGCGGCCAGCGCCTGCAGCCGAAGCGCATCGCGCCCGCTGCCGCGCACCTGCCAGCCCTGTGCCGCCAACGCCAGCGCGACATGCTGGCCGATGAAGCCGCTGGCGCCGGTGACCAGGACTCTGGCCATCAGTAGCGCAGCACCGCGCCGCCCAGCGCCAGGCCGGCACCGGTACCGATCAGCAGGGCCTGCCCACCGCGCGGCAGGCGACCGTCGATCAGGGCCTGGTGCAGGGCCATCGGCAGCGACGCGGCCAGCTGGTTGCCGTGCTCGCGCAGGATGCGCACCAGCCGCTGCGGCGGCAGGCCCAGCACGCGTTGCAGGTGATCCAGCGCCTGGCCGCTTGCCTGGTGCGGCACGATCACATCGCACGCGGCCAGGCTGGTGCCGGCACTGTCCAGCAGATCCTGCAGGAAACCGGGCAGGCGCCGCGCCGCTTCGCGGTACAGCGCCTTGCCCTGCATCTGGAAATGATGGGCCGCGCGGTAGGCATCAATATCGTCGAACAGGCGCATGCCGGTGCCGCAGGTCGGCACCTGGCACAGTTCGGCACCGTCGCCATAGGTGCGCAGGCGGGTGGCCAGCAGCGCCGAGGCCTGGCCGTCGCCGGCCCGCTCGACCAGCATCGCCACCGCACCATCGCCGAACAACGGCGCGGTCAGCGGGTCATCCGGATCGAGCCCGGCACTGGGAATGTCGCTGCAGACGATCAGCACGCGCCGGTAGCGGCCCAGCGCCAGCAGGCTGCCGGCCATTTCCAGCGCCACCACGAAGCCCAGGCAGGTGGCGTTGACGTCGAAGGACGGCACGCCACTGTCGCCCAGGCCGAGGGCGCGCTGCACCAGCACGGCCTGGCAGGGAATGGCCTGTTCCATCACCCCACAGGCGGAGAGGATGCAGTCGATGTCGGTGGGTGCCAGGCCGGCCTGCTGCAGGGCCTGGCGCGCGGCCTGCGCGCCCATCCAGGAGGCCCGCTCATCGGCCGCTGCATGGCCGCGGCTGGCCACGCCGCTGTGCCGTTCGACCCAGCCGTCCGGCTTGTTCCAGCGCTGGTCGAAGTGCTGCGACGGCACCCGCAGGCGCGGCAGGCAGGCACCGCTGGCGATGATCCGCAGCGGCAGCACGGCGGGAGCAGGCAGCCCGGACATCTGCCTCAGCCGTGGCCTGCAGCCACCACCGCCAGGGTCAGCCGCGAAATGCACACCAGCCGGCCCTGTTCGTCTTCGATGCGGATCTCCCACAGCTGCGTGCTGCGGCCCACGTGCACCGCACGCGCAGTGCCGGTGACGGTGCCGCTGCGCACGGCGCGAACGTGGTTGGCGTTGATCTCCAGGCCCACGCAGACCTGCTTGGCGGTATCCACGCAGAGGTTGCCGGCGCTGCTGCCCAGTGTTTCGGCCAGCACCACCGAGGCGCCGCCGTGCAGGATGCCGTACGGCTGGCGGGTGCGTTCGTCGACCGGCATGGTGGCCTGCAGCCAGTCATCACCGGCTGCGGTGAAGGCGATGCCCAGGGTATCGATGGCCGTGCCTCGGCTGAGCGCATTGAGCTGGTCGATGGAAACAGCGTCGCGGAACACCTGGGTCATGCAAGCACCTTCAGAGAATGGGGACGAGGCCGGCGCCGAATGCGGTCAGCATGCGCACCAGCAGCCACTTCGGGCCGACGTTCACTTCGGGGAAATCACCGACGGGCACGTAGCAGCGATGGAAATCCGGGCTCTGCCGCGGCAGCGGTTGCGGGCAGTCCGGGCCGGGCTTGAACTCGTAGTCGGTGGCATAGCGCCACGGCCAGAAGTCGAGGATCGGCAGTGCTTCGGAGGCCTTGCCGACGCTGTAGTTGAGCCCGGACAGCACCGGCGGCTTGGCCCGCGGCGCCACCGTCCACGAGTTCTGCGGGTGGGTATCGCGCAGGATGCTCTCGGCCAGCTGCTCGGCGAAGGCCGGGTCGTCGATGATCACCGCACCTTCGGTGTTGTAGTTCTCGCTGCGCGGATCGAAGTTGTGGGTGCCGACCACGCCGATGCGGCGGTCGACCACCAGCGACTTGGCATGCAGGCCCATGCGCGCGCCCTTGCGGGTGACCGGCAACGGCTTGTTGACCGCCTTGCTGCCCAGGAAGGAGGGCCGGGTCTCGGTGCGCAGCAGGCGGGTCTCGACCTCGCTGCCGGCCGCGCGGCGGCGCTCGCGCGCGTTCTGGTAGGCACTGCCGGTGCGCGGGTGGTTCACCGGCCCCTGTTTGCCGGTGGGTGCCGGGTGCTCATCGCGATCGCGGCTGTCGCCGGCATTGCTGCCCGCGGCGCTGCCGCCAATCAGCGGATTGCGCCCGCCGTCGTCGTCACCTCCGGGCGCGGCGATCGGATCAGGCAACAGGTTGCGGTAGTCGACCGGTGCATCCAGCGGGAACGGCTTGTATTCGAAGATGTTGAAGCCCAGTTCGCGCATGTTGCGCCGCTTGTACTTGTACGACAGCGCATACACGATCGGGTTGTCGGTGGCCGCCAGGCTGTTGCTGGACACCACCACCCGCGGCGGCTGCGGGCGCTTGCGCAGCTCGCGGAACAGCTTCTGCGCCGGCTTGGACAACACCAGGTACGGCGTCTGCAGGATCACCTCCTCCTGCGCGCCGGCGATCAGCGCATCCAGCTGCGGCTCGGTCACGTGCTGGCCCGCCAGTGGCGCATCGGCCTTCTCGCGCCGGTGCTTGCGCGGCAGGTCGGCGACATAGCGCACCGAGGCCACCGGCAAGGCGGTATCGACGAAGGAACGGCTGACGAAGTCCATGTCATTGGCTTCGGCACTGACCCGCTGCACCCGCTCGGGGCGGCGGAAGCTGGCCGGCGGCAGGGTCGGCACGCCCTCGCGCAGCAGGGTGCGGCCGACATCGTTCAGGCGCTCGGCCGGCACGCTGCGCCTGGCATGCCAGAAGGCATCGAAGTTGGCGGCCATCGCCCGCGCCTCCGGGCCGGCGATCAGCACGTCGCGGTCGCGGAAGTTGTACTCGCGGTCCCAGTCGTAATAGTCGTCCTGGTAGTTGCGGCCACCGACCACGCCGATCGCATCGTCGATCACCAGCAGCTTGTTGTGCATGCGCTGGTTGAAGCGGCGGAAGCAGCACAGCACGCTGCCGGCATAGTCGAAGTAGTTCAGCCGGGCCTTGCCGAAGGTCGGGTTGTAGACCCGCAGCTGGAAGTTCTGGTGCGCGCCGGACAGCGCGCCGAGGATCTGCAGGTCGGAGATCGCCGAGAGCTGATCGATCAGCACGCGCACCTTCACCCCGCGCCGCGATGCAGCCAGCAGCTCGTCGATGACCAGCCGGGCGCTGTCGTCCTTGTCGAAGATGTAGGTCTGCAGGTCGATGCTGCGGGTAGCGCTGCGCAGCAGGTTCAGGCGTGCCACCAGGGCGCCCTCGCCCTCGTCGAGCAGGGTGGCGTAGTGGCGCGGCTGTTCCGGGGTGGATTCGGTGAACGCCCGGCCGGCCAGCGCACGCAGCGGTGAGTCCTGCGCGCAGCGGTCGGCGCGCTGGCAGCCGACCACGGTCGAGCGCGCCTGCACGGCGATCGCTTCGGCACGGTCGCGCTCGGCATGCGAAAGCGATGCACAACCGCTGCCCAGCAACACCGTTGCCAGCGCCAGTATACGCAGCAGGAGGTTCACGGTTTCGGCGCCTCGCTCAGGCGCGCACGTAATACGAAGGTCACTCGGTCACTCAGGGCTAGCTGCCAGCTGTCCATTCCATACCGGCCTCGCTGCACGGTACCGCGGCTGACGACATCGCAATCATAGCCGGGTCGGGCGCACTCCGCCTTCTCGACCCGCAGCGACTCGGGGTGGCTGACGCCGCGCAGGGTCAGCCGGCCGTTGATGTCGCCCCCCTGTTCCACCGTCTCCGGCCAGTACGGCAGCGAGTCGAACTCGACCACCGGATGGCGCCCTGCATCGAAGAACTCTTCGCCGCGCATCCAGCCGGTGTAGCGCGCCTTGCCAGGGATCTCCACCGAACGGGTGAACATCTTCAGGTGCACCTGGTGGCGCCCGTCGGACAGGATCTCGATGCGCCCCTCGAAGTGCGGGAATACGCCTTCGATGCGCTGGCCGAAACGGGTCCGCACCTCGAAACCGATCCGCGAGCGCTGGGTATCCAGGCGCAGTACCCGCGGCGCTTCGGCGGACACCGGCGGCAACGGGGTTGGTGGGGGCACAGCCGCCCAGGCCGGGCCAAGCGCCAGCAACGCGGGCAGCAGGAAGCGGCTGCGCCGCGCCTGGCTCATCGGATCACGGCCACCAGAACGCGTTCAGGCTGGCCACGCCCGGCTCGATCGAGACCTCGCGCGGGAAGCCGAGGACGGCCACGCCGCCCGGCGGCATGCCCCGGTAGTCGCTGCTGGTGCCGTCGGTCATCAGGGCCACCAGCTGCTCCAGGCCCGGGTTGTGGCCCACGATCAGCACCCGGTCCAGGTCGCGACGTTCGTCCACCAGCGCCGCCAGGGTGCCCGGGGTGGCTTCGTAGATCCGGTCTTCCAGGCGCTTCTCGACATAGCCGATGGCCGTCATCACCGCTTCCAGGGTCTCACGGGTACGTCGCGACGGCGAGCACAGCACGCAGTCCGGCAGCAGGTTGTTTTCCTTCAACCACTTGCCGGCGGCTTCAGCTTCGGCCAGCCCCACCGGCGACAGCGGCCGGTCGAGGTCGGCCTGGCCGGAAACGGCGGGTTCGGCATGGGCATGGCGCAGCAGGATCAGTTCACGCATCGCGGGTTTCCATGGAGAAGAGGATGCAGCAGGAGAAGTGAGGCAGGCATCAAAGCTTGAGCCAGGACAGCAGCGGTTCCCAGTCCGCCTGGTGTTCGCGCACCTGGGCGGAGCGATAGTCGAACAGGCTGCGGCCCAGGCCGGTCATGACCACGTAGCTCTGGCTGTCACGCAGCTGCGCGACCACCGGGTACGGCCATTCGGCCAGCATCTGCAATGCCTGCTGCGAGGTCTGGGTCCAGGGTTTGGTGCGGTTGAGGACCAGCCCTACCGGCAGCTTGCGGCTGTGCACGCGCGGGTTCTGGGCCAGGCTGTTGAGGAAGCCGACGATGGCTTCGATATCCAGCGCCGAGGGCAGCACCGGCACCACCACGGCGTCGGCCGCGTCCAGGAAATGGGGGATATCGTCGGCCAGCGCACCGGCGGGTGCATCGATGATGACGGTATCGGTACCGTCGGGCAGCTTCTGCGCCCACTGCTTCTTCCGATACACATCGATGGGGAGCACCGCGCTTTCCAGCCCGGCACGCCGTTGTGCCCAGCGGGTGCTGGAGCCCTGCGGGTCGGCATCGGCGATCACCGTGGCCTTGCCCTGCAATGCCGCGTACGCGGCCAGGTGGGTGGCGACGGTGGTCTTGCCCACCCCGCCCTTGGAACCGGCCACCAGGATCGTCTTCATGCCAGCCTCGCTTCCGGGTACGTGCCCCGAGCGTACACCGGCGGTGGTGACGGGAGGTAGCGCCGTGCTGAACCAGTGGCCATCGCCTTTGCTATCGTGGCGCCCCCGAAGGATCGAACCGGCATGAGCGAACTGCAGGACCTGAGCGCACTGATCCGCGCCAATACCCCCCTGATCGTGATCGAGACCCAGGATGAGGGGCGCATCGTTGAACTGTTCCGGCAGACGCTGATGCACGTGTGGCGGGCCCTGCACCGCTGGTCCATCACCGAGGGCCTGCGCCGCATCGACCTGGACCGCGAGGATCCGCCGGTCGGCCCGCCCGATGCCAGCGCCGCGCTGCAGATGATCCGCCAGGCTGATCAGCGCGGTGTCTACCTGCTGCTCGATTTCCACCCCTACCTGGGCTATGCCAGCCACCAGCGCGCACTGCGCGACCTGATCCAGCGCCGCCACAGCGAACCGCACGTGCTGGTGCTGATCGGCGCCAAGGTCGAGCTGCCGGCCGAGCTGGAAGCACTGGCGGTGCGCTTCAACCCGCGCCTGCCCGATGCCAATGCCCTGCTGAAGATGCTGCGCGAGGAGGCCGACGCCTATGCGCGCGAACACGGCGGCCGCCGTGTCGAGGTCGACAGCGAGGCGGTGAAGAAGATCCTGAAGAACCTGCAGGGCCTGAGCCTGGTCGATGCCCGCCGCATCGCCCGCCAGCTGATCTACGCCGATGGCGCGCTGCGCGACGACGACCTGCCGCAGCTGGCACGGCTGAAGTTCGAGCTGCTCAACCGCAGCGGCCACCTGTTCTTCGAGCACGACAGCGCACGCTTCGGCGACGTGGCCGGCGCCAACCGGCTCAAGCGCTGGATCAGCCAGCGCCGGGTGGCCTTCATCGCCGGCTCGGCACCGGCCGGCCTGGACCCGCCGCGCGGCATGTTGCTGCTGGGCGTGCAGGGCTGCGGCAAATCGATGCTGGCCAAGGCCACCGCCGCCGGCTTCGGTGTACCGCTGCTGCGCCTGGACGTGGGTGCGCTGTACAACAAGTACCACGGCGAGACCGAGGCCAACCTGCGCCAGGCGCTGGCCTCGGCCGAGCAGCTGGCGCCCTGCGTGTTGTGGATGGACGAGATCGAGAAGGGCCTGGCCAGTGGTGGCGAGGACGGTGGCGTATCGCGCCGCGTGCTCGGCTACCTGCTGACCTGGATGGCCGAACGCAAGGCGCCGGTCTTCATCGTCGCCACCGCCAACCAGGTGCACGAACTGCCGGCCGAGCTGCTGCGCAAGGGCCGTTTCGACGAGATCTTCTTCGTCGACCTGCCCACCCCCGAAGTGCGCGTGGAACTGCTGCGGCTGCATCTGGGGCGACGCCAGCTCAATGGAGACGACTTTGCACTGCCGGCGTTGGCGGCCGCGGCGAATGGTTTCTCCGGCGCGGAGATCGAGCAGGCGATCGTGGCCGGACTGTACGCAGCGCACGCCGAAGGCCGGCCGCTGGACACCGAGTTGCTGATGAACGAGATCCGCGCGACGAGGCCGCTGTCGGTGCTGATGGCCGAGCAGGTCGAGGCCTTGCGCGCGTGGGCGTCGGGGCGGACGGTTTCCGCGGACGATTGAGGTTCCCGCGAACGGCGCAGCCCCTCGTGGTTGGTCGCTCAAAGCGACAGTCGTGGTTGGCCGGGTGGGTAGGCTGCGCAGGGGGCGCTGCAAGTACGTCCCTGCGCAGCCTACCCACCCGCCCCCTGACAGTTTCCGGGGACGTCGGCCACGGAGAAGAAAAAAGATGATCAAAAGCAAAAGCCGGTCGTCTGGCCGCTTTCTGTAGAGCCGAGCCCACGCTCGGCTGCATTTCGATCAGATATCGAATAGTTGATTCCGATGCGGATTCATCCACGCATGGCGTGGATCTACCCACCGCCGCCGATAACCTGTCGGGGTCGAGGCGGTCTGGGGCTGCAGGACCGTTGGCGCCATGAATGGCGCCATCGAGCCCCCATGGGTGAGGGCGCTTTGCTTGCGAAGCACTGCTTCGCAAGCGCCCGAACGCCCAGCCTCCAGCGGCTGGGCCGGGCCGCGGAGCGGGGTTTACGGCGTGTCCTGCAGCCCCAGACCGCCCCGACCAAGCCACAGATAGCTCAGAGCCTGCTGTTGCTGTTGCTGTTGCTGTTGCTGTTGCTTCGGCCGTTGCCTCTGCGGGTGCCGGGTGCAACCCGGCGCAACCCCCTCCCTCAGGGCCAGGCCGGCGGGGCAGCCGCCCACGCCTGCTGCACTTCCGCCAGCGAGGCACGCTCGTCGTCGCGCCACAACGGCAGCAACTGCGCATAGCGGCTGCTGTCGCTCCATTGCGTCGGCTCGGTACGCACTGCGGCGGCGTACCACTGCACCGCCTCCTGCTTCTGCCCGGCCCGCCACAGCGCCAACGCATAGGTCGGTGGCAACCAGCCCGGCTTGCTCAGCGAACCACCGGCAGCGGCCTGCCATTGCTCCAGGGCGGCTTCGGGCTGGCCCTGACGCAGCAGGTCCCAGCCGTAGTTCCAGCGCACGCCACGGCCCAGGCTGCCCTGCACCGGCGCATCCTTCAGCGCTTCGCGATACAGCTGTTCACCCAGTTCGGTACGGCCCTGGGCAATGGCTACCGACGCCAGCTGCACGGTGGCCTCCACGGTACGCCGGCCGCGCTCGCGCTGCTTGAGCAGCTGCGCCACCAGCGCATCCCCGTCGGACTGGACCACGATCATGGGCACGGCGGCCGCATCGCTGTCGAAGTAGAACTCCTGTGGTGCCGGCACCGCCGGCGCGGCCCACACCGGGGCCGTTCCCGAGACCAGCAACATGCTGCCCAGGATCTTTCCTGCAACTGACATCCCTTCTCCCCAGGCCGCAACCGCAGCCTCCCTCTCTCTCCCCGATCCTAACCCCAGCATGGCCGCCGGCGCGAGTGCCGGGGCGGCCGGGCCTCGCTGCTACAATTCGCGCCTTTCCCGCCGCGTGCCTGCACGCGGCCGGTGCCAGCCGATCCTGACCGGGCCAGCCATGACCAGTACCGCGCAACTCACGTCGCCCTCCTCCACCGACCTGATCGACCGTGACTACACGCTCGACCACAAGTACACCCGCAACGAGGGGCGGATCTATCTGAGTGGCGTGCAAGCGCTGGTGAAGCTGCCGCTGATGCAGCGCCTGCGCGACGCGCACGAAGGCATCGACAGCGCCGGCTTCGTCAGCGGCTACCGCGGCAGCCCGCTGGGCGGCTTCGACCTGGAGCTGTGGCGCGCACGCAAACACCTCGACGCAGCCAAGGTGAAGTTCACCCCCGGCCTCAACGAGGACCTGGGCGCCACCATGGTGTGGGGCACCCAGCAGACCAACCTGTTCCCCGGCGCCAACGTGCAGGGCGTGTTCGGCATGTGGTACGGCAAGGGCCCGGGCGTGGACCGCTGCGGTGACGTGTTCAAGCACGCCAATGCCGCCGGCACCTCGCGCTACGGCGGCGTGCTGGCACTGGCCGCCGATGACCATGCCTGCCGCAGCTCGACCCTGCCGCATGGCAGCGAGGACGAGTTCGTCAGCGCGATGATGCCGGTGCTGAATCCGGCCGGTGTGCAGGACATCCTCGACATGGGCCTGCTGGGCTGGGCGATGAGCCGCTATACCGGGCGCTGGGTCGGCTTCAAGACCATCGCCGAGACAGTCGAATCGTCGGCCTCGGTCGAGGTCGACCCGATGGCGCGCCGCATCGTGCTGCCGGAAGACTTCGAGATGCCTTCGGGCGGTCTCAACATCCGCTGGCCGGACCCGCCACTGGACCAGGAAATGCGCCTTCACCGCTATGCGGTGAAGGCCGCACAGGCATTCGCCCGCGCCAACGGCATCGACAAGGTGGTGATGGACGCGCCGCGCGCGCGGCTGGGCATCGTCACCACCGGCAAGAGCTACCTGGACGTGCTGCAGGCGCTGGAATACCTGGGCCTGGATGAAGCCGCCTGCGCCGACATCGGCATCCGCGTGTACAAGGTCGGCATGACCTGGCCGCTGGAGCCGCAGGGCATCGCCCGCTTCGCGCAGGGCCTGGAAGACATCATCGTGGTGGAGGAGAAGCGTGCCTTCATCGAGCGCCAGATGAAGGAACAGTTCTTCAACTGGCCGGCCAGCTGGGGCCAGCGCCCGTCCATCGTCGGCAAGTACGACGAGAGCGGCGAATGGATCCTGCCGTCCACCGGCGAGCTGACCCCGGCCACCATCGCCGGCGTGATCGGCCGCCGCATCCAGAAGTTCTTCAACAACGCATCGATCGAGCAGCGGCTGCAGTGGATGCAGGAGAAGGAAGCCGAGCTTGCGTTGCCGCGCGCCAGCTTCCCGCGCGTGCCGCATTACTGCTCGGGCTGTCCGCACAACACCTCCACCAACGTGCCGGAAGGCTCGCGTGCGCTGGCCGGCATCGGTTGCCATTACATGGTGACCTGGATGGACCGCAGCACCGACACCTTCACCCACATGGGCGGCGAAGGCGTGACCTGGGCCGGGCAGGCGCCGTTCACCGATACCCCGCACGTGTTCCAGAACCTGGGCGACGGCACCTACTTCCACAGCGGCTCGCTGGCGATCCGCCAGGCGGTCGCCGCCGGCGTCAACATCACCTACAAGATCCTCTACAACGATGCGGTGGCGATGACCGGTGGACAGCCGGTGGACGGTCCGCTGAGCGTGCCGGACATCGCACGACAGATGCGTGCCGAAGGCATCCACACCATCGTGGTGCTGTCGGACAACATCGGCAAGTGGACCGGCCAGCGCGAGCACTTCCCCAGCGACGTCGAGTTCCATGACCGCAGCGAGCTGGACGAAGTGCAGAAGCGCCTGCGCGAAGTGAAGGGTGTTTCGATCCTGATCTACGAACAGACCTGCGCCACCGAGAAGCGCCGCCGCCGCAAGCGCGGCAAGCTGGAAGACCCGCAGAAGCGGGTGATGATCAACTCGCTGGTCTGCGAAGGCTGCGGCGACTGCGGCAAGAAGAGCTTCTGCGTGTCGGTGCTGCCGAAGGAAACTGAGTTCGGACGCAAGCGCGAGATCGACCAGTCCAACTGCAACAAGGACTATTCCTGTGTGAACGGCTTCTGCCCCAGCTTCGTCACCGTGCACGGTGGCCAGCCGCGCAAGGGCAGCAAGCGCGATGCGTCCACGCTGCTGGACAACCTGCCGGCGCCGACCCTCCGCGGCAGCCTGGAACAGCCCTGGAACATCCTGATCACCGGCGTCGGCGGTACCGGCGTGGTGACCATCGGTGCGCTGCTGGGCATGGCCGGCCACCTGGAAGGCAAGGGTGCAACCGTGCTCGACCAGACCGGCCTGGCGCAGAAGGGCGGCGCGGTAACCACGCATATCCGCATTGCCCGTCGCCCTGAAGACATCCATGCCGTGCGTATCGCCGCTGGCGAGGCCGACCTGGTGCTGGGCTGCGACATGGTGGTGGTCAACGATTACTGGGCGCTGTCGAAGGTGCGTGCCGGCCGTTCGCAGGTGGTGCTGAACACCTACGAAGCGATGCCGGGCACCTTCACCACCCGCCCGGACATGCAGTTCCCCGCCGCCGACATCATCGCCGGCGTGCGCGTGGCACTGGGCGGCCAGGAGCCGCTGCTGCTCGATGCCACCCAGCTGGCCACCGCGCTGCTGGGCGACGCCATTGCCGCCAACCTGTTCATCCTCGGCTATGCCTGGCAGCAGGGCCTGGTGCCGCTCTCGTTCGATTCACTGATGCGCGCCATCGAGCTCAATGGCGCCGCCGTGGCGATGAACCAGCAGGCGTTCGCCTGGGGCCGCCTGGCCGTGGTCGATCCGCAGGCCGTGCAGCAGGCGGCCGGCCTGGTGCGCAACCGCCATACCGATACCGAATCCACCCCGGGCCCGCTGCATCCGCTGCCGCCAGGCGAGTGGGAGGGCAATGAATGGGGTGCCACTGCGGCACCGCGCAACACCGGCGACGAACGCGAACTGCGTGGCCTGCCCTCGCACGGTGGCGACGTGGCGTTCCTGCCGCTGGACGACGCCCGCCTGTCGCGCTCGCTGGATGAAATGATCGAGCGCCGCGCCGCGTTCCTGGTCGAGTACCAGGATGCCGCCTACGCCAAGCGCTACCGTGACCTGGTAGCGCGCGTACGCGCCACCGAAGCCGACCGCATCGGCGGTTCCACTGCGCTGACCGAGACCGTGGCGCGGTACCTGTTCAAGCTGATGGCCTACAAGGACGAGTACGAAGTGGCGCGCCTGTACACCAGCGGCGACTTCCAGCGCCGCCTGCAGCAGCAGTTCGAGGGCGACTACCAGCTGCGCTTCCATCTGGCACCGCCGCTGTTGGCGAAGAAGGACGAGCAGGGGCGGCTGTTGAAGAAGGAATACGGCCCGTGGATGTTCAAGGCCTTCGGTCTATTGGCGAAGCTGAAGTTCCTGCGTGGCGGCCGCTTCGATGTGTTCGGACGCACCGGGGAGCGCCGCATGGAGCGCAAGCTGATTGCTGATTACGAGGCGACGGTGCAGATGCTGCTGGACGGGCTGGAGGATGACCGTCTGTCGCTGGCGGTGGAGATTGCCAGCATTCCCGAGCACATCCGCGGCTTCGGCCATGTCAAGGAAGCGCATTTCGAGCAGGCCAAGGCGCGCGAAGCGGCCCTGCTGGCGCAGTGGCGCAATCCGAAGGCGCTGCATATCGTGCAGGTGGCGTAACCGGCAGCAGGGCCCTACCGGCCCTTGGCCGACTGCCCGAAAGGATCTAGAGCCGGAAGCGCTGGCGATCCATGCCAGCGAACGTCGACATTTCAGAAATTGTCGCCGTTCCGTGACATTCTCGAAATGTTATCGAACGGCGACTTTTGATTAAATGTTGCCGAGCGCATACATTCCGCCTATGGACATCCTGCGAACGTCCCGAGACTTGGGCCTGGTCATCCGCCAGCGTCGCAAAGCACTCCGTTGGGATCAGGCCCAGCTGGCCGAACGCGTAGGCGTCAGTCGGCAATGGGTCATCGAAATGGAGAAGGGCAAGCCACGGGTGGAGCTGCAACTGGTGCTGCGGACGCTCAACGTCCTCGGCCTGATACTGGCTACGGGCACTGTCGAGGGAATGGCCTCCTCCGCTGCATCGTCGGAAATGCCTCTGGAACTGCCTGATATCGACACTATCGTGGATGGCAACGGGCTGCGCCCGGACGAGCACCGCGCGACTGCCATGACGTTGGGGCGTAGAAAGCCCCACAAGGCCGTCTGACAGCCCCTTCCTCCCGGACATCGTGCCTCCCGCATGGACCTCAACGTACTCCTTTCCAACAGACTGGCTGGATACCTGGGACAGGATGCACATGGCCATCCGACATTCCGGTATGCAGACAGTTGGCGCCAGACGCCGGGCGCCTATCCCTTGTCACTTGCACTTCCATTGACAGAGAACAGCGCGCCCGCTGCCACGCTCTCTGCGGTCCTGTGGGGGCTGCTGCCCGACAACGAGGCCCTTCTGCAGCGATGGGCTTCCCGGTTCCAAGTTTCGTCCCGCAACCCGGTCGCATTGCTGTCACATGTCGGTGAAGACTGTGCCGGTGCGGTCCAGTTCGTACGACGCGAACGGCTCGCCGCCGTACTTGCCGGTGAGGACGATCGGCAGGAGCCGCTGCCCCTCCATGAGGTCGCCAGCGCCTTCAGCGGATCCGAGTGGACCAGATTGCAGCGCGGCAACCCGATGATGTCGGCCAGTTCAGCCTGGCCGGGGCGCAACCGAAGATCGCCCTGATGCAACGCGACGACGGAGGTTGGGCAATTCCGGCCGGTCGCATCCCCACCACGCATATCCTCAAACCCCCCAGTGGCGACTATGACGGATTCGTGGAGAACGAGGTCTTCTGTCTGCGCCTGGCCAGTCAACTCGGCATGTCGGCTGCGTCCACTGAAATGATCTGCATGGAGGACGCACAGGCCATTGCGGTGACGCGCTTCGACCGCGTACGAACAGCACAGGGTTGGCAACGCGTTCACCAGGAAGACTTCTGCCAAGCGCTGGGTGTCATGCCACACATCAAGTACCAGAACCAAGGCGGACCGGGGCCGGCCGATCTGGCGCGCGTGCTTTGGGAACATTCCAGCAAGCCGCGAGCGGATGTCGAAAGGCTGCTGCAGGCACTGCAGTTCAACTATCTCATTGGCGGCACCGACGCGCATGCCAAGAACTATTCGCTGCTGATCGGCGCACAAGGAAACGTTCGCCTTGCCCCGCTGTATGACATCTCAAGTGCACTGCCCTATGCACACCTGCAGCAACGCAAGATCAAGATGGCCATGAAGATCGGCAGCCATTACCGCTGGTGGGATGTCCGCCTGGCGGATTGGGAGGCCACCGCTGATGGAATGACGCTGGACCCGCAGAAAGCACTGTCGGGCCTGTTCGACATGGCAACACAGCTGCCCGGCATCGCCCGGGCGTTGCTTGCGGAACTGCAGGCAGAGGGCATGCGCCACCCGGTTCTGGAACGTTTAGTGGATGGCATCAGTGCAAGCTGCCAGCACTGCCTGCGGCAATTCGAACAATCCGCTACCTGATCACCCCAACCGCCACAGCAATAGCCGGTTATTGGCCGGCATTGCCACGTCACCCAACCGGGTGAACCCGTTGTCCGCCGCCAGCGCCTGCACCGCTTCGCTATCGCGGATACCGCTGCGCGGGTCGCGCGCCTTCAGCCAGGCATCGAACTGCGCGTTGCTGTCGCTGGTGTAGCGGCCGCCGTAATTGAACGGGCCGTAGACCGCCAGCAGCGCACCGTGGCGCATCAGCGGCGGCAGCGCGGCGAACAGCGCCTGCACGTGCTCCCAACCCATGATGTGCAGGGTATTGGCAGTGAACGCCGCATCGAACGAGCTGCCCTCCGGCAGGGTCAGGCCCACTGCCGGCGGCAGTTCCACCTGCAGCGCCACGGGCGGCAGCAGGTTGAGCAGAGCCGCCTCGGCGCGCCACGCCTCGATGCCAGGCAGATGGTCCGGATGGTCGCTGGGCTGCCAGCGCAGCCACGGCCAGCGCTCGGCGAAGAAGGCTGCGTGCTGGCCGGTACCACTGCCGATCTCCAGCACCCGATGGCGGTCGCCCATCCACGGGTCGAGTGCGGTGGCGATGGGTTCGCGGTTGCGCTCGCAGGCTTCTGAATGCGGCTTGCTCGACATCAGGACGGTGTCCAGGCGGGGTCGGCTCCATTGTGCACGAGGGGGTGTTGCTCGGCAGGGCTGCGCCCTGCACCCGCCGAAGCCGGAACCAGAGCCAGAGCAACGTCAAAAGCTGGCGTTCCGTGGGTTGGCGGGGTGGGCCCGGTTGCGGGGGACGCCGTAAACCCGTCCTTGGGGGCTTGGCCGCGCCTTGCTCGTGTGCGCTGTCCTGCGCACACGGCAAGACCGGGGTTGGGCGTCCTGCCCAACCCGCCCGCGGCATGCCTCGGGCCCATGCCGCGGACATCCCCGCAGCCGGACCCACCCCGCCTTCGACAGCTTCCAGCGATCTGTTGGAACGGCTCTTGGGGTCAGATCCGTTTTCCGCAGGAAAACGGATCTGACCCCGGATTCATTTCGATATCTGACAGAAAAATCGTGTCGACCAAGGTCGACACCTACCAACAGCCGCAGGAATCTGTCAGAGGTGGGGCGGTGTCGGATTGCGGGGTGTCAGCCGCATGGATGCGGCTGCCGAGCCCCCATGGACGGATTCACGGCGTCCCCGCAATCCGACACCGCCCCGCCCACTCACGGAATGCCCGCTTTTGACGTTGACGTTGCCCTGGCTTGAAGCAGGTGCAGGGCTGCAAACCCTGCCGAAACCCACCCAACCATGACTGCAGTCACTTGCCCGGTTGCGCCGCGCTGGCGAAAGTCAAGGAGTTGACGTGATCGGTCCGGCGCGTTGCCGACCGCACGCAAGCGAGAGAGAGAAACGCTGTGCAACGACGTGAGTTCCTGGCTTTTTCCGGCCTGGGCCTGGCCGGCCTGCTGCTGCCGCATTCCCGTGCCATCGCCGCCGAGCAGCTGCTGGCGCCGGTCGATACCGCCCAGCGCCGGCGCTTGGCCGAGGTCGCGCTGGCCACCGCACGCACGGCCAAGGCCAGCTACTGCGATGTGCGCATCGGCCGCTACCTCAACCAGTCGGTCATCACCCGCGAGCACCAGGTCGGCAATGTGACCAACCGAGAATCGTCCGGCGTGGGCGTGCGGGTGATCGTCAACGGTGCCTGGGGCTTTGCTGCAACCCATCAGCAGACCGAGGCCGCCGTGCGCGCAGCGGTCGAGCAGGCTGCGGCGATCGCCCGCGCCAACGCCAGCATCCAGACCCGCCCGGTGCAACTGGCACCCACGCCGCCCGTCGGTGAAGTGCGCTGGCAGACGCCCATCCGCAGGAACGCGATGGCGGTGCCGATCCAGGACAAGGTCGAGCTGCTGCTGGCCCTCAATGCCGCTGCGCTGGATGCGGGCGCCGACTACATCAATTCCACCCTGTTCCTGGTCAACGAGCAGAAGTACTTCGCCTCCAGCGACGGCTCGTTCATCGACCAGGACATCCACCGCATCTGGTTGCCGTTCACCGCCACCGCCATCGACAAGGCCAGCGGCAAGTTCCGCACCCGCGCCGGCCTGTCCTCGCCGATGGGCATGGGCTATGAGTTCCTCGATGGCGATGCGCGCGGCAAGGTACACCTGCCCGGCGGCATCACCGCCTACCGCGATTCCTACGACCCGGTCGAGGACGCCATTGCGGCCGCCCGCCACGCGCGCGAGAAACTGAAGGCGCCGTCGGTGAAGCCCGGCAAGTACGACCTGGTGCTGGACCCGTCCAACCTGTTCCTGACCATCCACGAGAACGTCGGCCACCCGCTGGAGCTGGACCGCGTGCTCGGCTACGAAGCCAACTACGCCGGAACCAGCTTCGCCACGCTGGACAAGCGCGATGCCGGTTTCCGCTGGGGCAGCGACATCGTCACCTTCTTCGCCGACAAGACCCAGCCGGGCAGCCTCGGTGCGGTCGGCTATGACGACGAGGGCGTCAAGACCCAGCGCTGGGACCTGGTGCGCGACGGCATCCTGGTCGACTACCAGGCCACCCGCGATGAAGCCCACATCCTCGGCCGCGATGCATCGCATGGCTGCAGCTATGCCGATTCCTGGTCCAGCGTGCAGTTCCAGCGCATGGCCAATGTCTCGCTGGCGCCGGGCAAGCAACCGCTCAGCGTCGCGGACATGATCAAGGACGTGGACAACGGCATCTACATCCACGGCCGCGGTTCGTATTCGATCGACCAGCAGCGCTACAACGCGCAGTTCGGCGGCCAGCTGTACTACCAGATCAAGGACGGAAAGATCGCCGGCATGGTCGAGGATGCGGCCTACCAGATCCGCACGCCGGAATTCTGGAATGCCTGCACCGCCATCTGCGATGAACGCGACTTCCGCCTGGGCGGCTCGTTCTTCGACGGCAAGGGCCAGCCGGGCCAGGTCTCGGCGGTCTCGCACGGTTCGTCCACCACCCGCTTCAACGGCATCAACATCATCAACACCGCGCGCAGTCTCGGCGCTTGAGCCACCCATCCTTCGATATGGAGAGCAGCCTTGCAAAGACGTGACTTCCTGGCCCTGACCGGGCTTACCGCGGGCGGGCTGATCGTGCCCTCCTTCTTCGGCAAGGTGATCGCCGCCGAGCAACTGCAGTCCAGCCTCGACCCGGCGTTGAAGAAGCGCCTGGCCGACGCCGCTCTGCAGGCCGCACGCAGCGCCGGTGCCACTTACTGCGACGTGCGTATCGGCCGCTACCTGCGGCAGTTCGTGATCACCCGCGAAGACAAGGTGCAGAACGTGGTGAACACCGAGTCCACCGGCGTCGGCATCCGCGTGATCGTCAACGGCGCCTGGGGCTTCGCCGCCACCAACGCACTGGGTACCGCCGACGTGGCCAGGGCCGCGCAGCAGGCGGCGGCGATCGCCAAGGCCAATGCCGGCGTGCAGACCGCACCGGTGCAGCTGGCCAAGGCACCGGGCGTGGGTGAGGTGAGCTGGCGCACGCCGATCCGCAAGAATGCGATGGAGGTGCCGATCAAGGACAAGGTCGGCCTGCTGCTGGACGTCAACGCCGCCGCAATGGGCGCCGGTGCCAGCTTCGTCAACTCGATGCTGTTCCTGGTCAACGAGCAGAAGTACTTCGCCTCCACCGATGGCTCCTACATCGACCAGGACGTGCACCGCATCTGGGCGCCGATGACGGTCACCGCCATCGACAAGAGCAGCGGCAAGTTCCGCACCCGATCGGGCCTGTCCTCGCCGATGGGCCTGGGCTACGAATACCTGGACGGCGCCGCCGCGGGCAAGGTGGTCAGCCCGAATGGCGTGGTCAACTACAGTTCTTCCTACGACATGAAGGAAGACGCCATCGCCGCCGCCCGGCAGGCGCAGGAAAAGCTGAAGGCACCGTCGGTGAAGCCGGGCAAGTACGACCTGGTGCTCGACCCGTCGCACACCTGGCTGACCATCCACGAGTCGATTGGGCACCCGCTGGAACTGGACCGCGTGCTCGGCTACGAAGCCAACTACGCCGGCACCAGCTTCGCCACCCTGGACAAGCGCGAACAGCGTTTCCAGTATGGCAGCGAGCTGGTCAACATCTTCGCCGACAAGACCCAGCCAGGCAGCCTCGGCGCAGTGGCATACGACGACGAAGGCGTGAAGTGCAAGCGCTGGGACCTGATCAGCAACGGCAAGCTGGTGGACTACCAGACCATCCGCGACCAGGCCCACATCCTCGGCAAGACCGAGTCCGACGGCTGCTGCTATGCCGACTCGTGGTCCAGCGTGCAGTTCCAGCGCATGGCCAACGTGTCGATGGCACCGGGCAAGAAGCCGCTGAGCGTGCCGGACCTGATCAAGGACGTGGAGAACGGCATCTACATCATCGGTGACGGTTCGTTCTCGATCGACCAGCAGCGCTACAACGCGCAGTTCGGCGGCCAGCTGTTCTACGAGATCAAGAACGGCCAGATCACCCGCATGCTGGAAGACGTGGCCTACCAGATCCGCACGCCGGAGTTCTGGAACGCCTGTACCGCCGTGGCCGACGAGCGTGACTACCGCCTGGGCGGTTCGTTCTTCGACGGCAAGGGCCAGCCGGGACAGGTCTCGGCGGTCTCGCACGGTTCGTCGACCGCGCGCTTCAACGGCATCAACGTCATCAACACCGCACGCAGCCTCGGCTGACCGGTCAGGAGCCCTTACACCATGAGTATCTTCACCGAAGCCCAGGCCAAGGCCATCCTCGACAAGGTCATCGCCCTGTCCAAGGCCGACGAGTGCACCGCCGTGCTGGCCGGCGCGATCAGCGGCAACATCCGTTTCGCGCTGAACAATGTCTCCACCAGTGGCATCGTCGACAACACCGAGCTGGCGGTCACCGTCGCCTTCGGCAAGCGCGTCGGCACTGCCTCGATCAACGAGTTCGACGACGCCGCGCTGGAACGCGTGGTACGCCGTGCCGAAGACCTGGCCCGCCTGGCCCCGGAGAACCCGGAGTTCATGCCGGCCATCGGCAAGCAGAGCTACCGCGCCAGCCCGACCTTCAGCGAATCCACCGCCGCGATCGATCCAGCCTTCCGTGCCAAGGTTGCTGCCGATTCGATCGCCCCGTGCCGCGGCCACGGCCTGGTCGCCGCCGGCTTCCTGGAGGACGGCCAGGGCTTCCAGGCCACCGCCAACAGCAACGGCAACTTCGCTTACCAGCGCACCACCAACTTCGATTACACCTGCACTGTGCGCACCGAAGATGGCCGCGGTTCGGGCTGGGTCGGCCGCAACCTGAAGGACGCGGCGGACTTCAAGGCTGACCAGGACATCCGCATCGCCATGCGCAAGGCCACCGAATCGGCCGAAGCCAAGGCACTGGAACCGGGCAAGTACACGGTCATCCTGGAGCCGGCCGCAGCGGCAGGCCTGATCAGCTTCATGATGAATTTCTTCAGTGCACGCTCGGCCGATGAAGGCCGCAGCTTCCTGTCGAAGAAGGGCGGCGGCAACAAGCTGGGCGAGCAGGTCTACGATCCGCGCGTGACCATGATCGCCGACCCGTGGCATCCGGATGCACCGGTGCTGCCGTGGGACAACGAAGGGCTGCCGCGCGAACGCATGGCCATCATCGAGAACGGCAGGATCGCCAATCTGGACTACTCGCGCTTCTGGGCGCAGAAGCAGGGCAAGACCGCCAAGGCCTCGCCGGGCAACCTGCTGATGAGCGGTGGCGACAAGAGCACCGCCGAGCTGGTGCGCGGCACCCAGAAGGGCATCCTGGTCACGCGTACCTGGTACATCCGCATGGTCGATCCGCAGACCGTGCTGCTGACCGGCCTGACCCGCGACGGCACCTTCTACATCGAGAACGGCCAGATCAAGCATCCGGTGAAGAACTTCCGCTTCAACGAGTCGCCGGTGATCATGCTCAACAACATCGAAGAGCTGGGCAAGCCGGTGCGTGTGGCCGGTGATGAATCCAGCTACGTGATGATGATCCCGCCGATGAAGCTGCGCGATTTCACCTTCACCTCGCTGTCCGACGCGGTCTGATGGATCGCCGGGCCTGCCTGCGCTGGTTGGCCGCTGCCGCTTCGGCGGCGGCGCTGCCGGCCTGGGCACAGGCAGGCCCGCGCAGTTCGCGCTACGACTTCTGGTTCACCCGCCTGCAGTACGACTCCGGTGACTGGGACGTGGACGCGCGCATGCCATCCAACCTGATCACCTCGCTGATCGACTACACATCGCTGCGCGTGGACCCGCAGGAACACGTGGTGGCCCTGGCCGACCCGCGCATGCTGGAAGCGCCGTTCTGCTACCTGGCCGGGCACACGATGGTGGAGTTCAACGCCGCCGAACGGCAGAACTTCGTGCGCTACGTGCGCAATGGCGGCTTCGTCTTCGTCGATGACTGCAACCATGACATCGACGGGCTGTTCGCCACCTCGTTCGAGGCACAGATGGGCCGCCTGTTCGGTCCGAAGGCATTGCAGAAACTGCCCAACAGCCACGCGCTGTACCGTAGTTTCTTCCGCTTCCCGGACGGTCCGCCCGCCACCAGCTTCGAACTCAACGGCTGGGGCGACGACCTGGTGCACGACTATCTGAAGGGCATCGAGGTCGATGGTCGGCTGGGCCTGCTCTACAGCAACAAGGACTATGGCTGCGAGTGGGACTACGACTGGCGCAACAAGCGCTTCCTGGCCGAAGACAACACCCGCTTTGGCGTCAACATCGTGATGTACGCGTTGAACAATTGACAGGACCTGCACGCCCATGAATTCCTCCGACCTCGATTCCCTGCTGCCGCGCCTGGATGAACTGCGCGCCGCGCTCGCACGCGCGGTGGTGGGCCAGCACACCGTGGTCGAGCAGCTGCTGATCGGCCTGCTGGCCGGCGGCCACTGCCTGCTGGAAGGTGCGCCCGGGCTCGGCAAGACCCTGCTGGTACGCTCGCTCGGCCAGGCATTGGAACTGCAGTTCCGGCGCGTGCAGTTCACCCCCGACCTGATGCCCAGTGACATCCTCGGCACCGAGCTGCTGGAGGAAGACCATGGCACCGGCCATCGCCATTTCCGCTTCCAGCAGGGCCCGATCTTCACCCACCTGCTGCTGGCCGACGAACTCAACCGCACCCCGCCCAAGACCCAGGCCGCACTGCTGGAGGCAATGCAGGAACGCACCGTCAGCTACGCCGGAACCACCTACGCGCTGCCCGCGCCGTTCTTCGTGCTGGCCACGCAGAACCCGATCGAGCAGGCCGGCACGTACCCGCTGCCAGAAGCACAGCTGGACCGCTTCCTGCTGCACGTGCTGGTGGATTACCCCAGCGAAGACGAGGAGCGGCGGATCCTGGAACAGACCACCGGCGGTGCCACCGACGCGGTGCCGAAAGTGATGGATGCCGAGGCGGTGATCGCCCTGCAGGCGGCTGTGCGGCAGGTGCATGTCAGCCCCGACGTGCTGGCCTGGATCACCCGCCTGGTGCGCGCCAGCCGGCCAGGCGAAGGCGCCCCGGCGGCGATCAACCAATGGGTGAAGTGGGGCGCCGGTCCGCGCGCCGGCCAGTCGCTGGTGCTCGCGGCAAAAGCGCGCGCACTGCTGCAGGGCCGCTTCGCCGCCACCCGCGAGGACGTGCAGGCACTGGCCGCACCGGTGATGCGCCATCGCCTGCTGCTGTCGTTCGCCGCCGAGGCCGAGCAGAAGCGTGCCGACGACGTGGTCGCCGCCCTGCTGCAGGCCGTGCCGTTCCCGGGTTGAGCCACGCGTGAACGCCGGTACCCCGCTGACCTTGCCTCCGGAACTGCGTGCGCGCCTGCGCCTGCTGCGGCTGCGGCCGCGCCTGGCCAGCGGCGCCAGTGGCATCGGCCAGCACGCCAGCCGCAGCCGCGGTGCCGGCCTCGAGTTCGCCCAGTACCGGGCCTACGAACCGGGCGACGAGCTGCGCCAGATCGACTGGAAGCTGTACGCGCGTTCGGACCGCTTCTTCGTGCGCGAATCCGAACGCGAAAGCCCGATCACGGTCTGGCTGTTGCTCGATGCTACCGCCTCGGCCGGCCAGGCCGATCGCGCGGCACCGCAGCGCACGCGCCTGGATCACATGCGCGGCGTGGCCGCCTGCGTGGTGGAACTGGCGCTGCAGCAGGGCGACCGTTTCGGCCTGCTGGCGATCAATGGCGATGGACTGCAGTTGGTGCCCGCAGCGAACGGCGCACGCCAGCGTGACCGCGTGCATCTGCAACTGCATGCCCTGCATGCGCGCGGCGGCTGGCCCGTGGCCGATCGCCTGCGCCCGCTGTGGGAGCGTGTGCGTCCGGGCGACCTGCTGCTGGCGATTGGTGATGGCTTCGACGCGGCCTGCATCGTGCTGCTGGAGCAACTGGCCAGCGCACGCCGTGAAGTGGCACTGCTGCAGATCCTCACCGCCGACGAGCGCGATTTCCCGTTCGACGCCGGCCATCGCTTCCGCGATCCGGAAACGGGCGAGGAACTGCTGGGCGATGGCGCGGCGATCCGCGCCGATTACCTGCAGCGCTTCGCCGACGCACGCAACGCATTGCAGTCGCGCCTGCAGGCCAGCGGCATCGCCAGTGCCACTGGCTGGCTCGACCAGCCGCTGGATCATCCACTGCAGGTGCTGTTCGGTCGTGGGGGCGGTGCATGACCCTGCTGTTCCCGTTGGGCCTGGCCGCGCTCGCTGCGTGGTTGCTGCCGCTGCTGATCCATCTGGCCCGGCGCCATCCGTACACGCCGCTGGATTTCGCCGCGCTGCGCTGGCTGCGTGCACAGATCCGCCCGCGCCAGCGCATCCGTTTCGATGACTGGCCTTTGCTGCTGGTGCGCCTGTTGCTGCTGGCTGCATTGGCCATGCTGCTGGCGCGCCCTGCGTTGGTCGGCCCTGCCCCGGTCCCCACTGCCTGGACGGTAGTGGCTCCCGGACTGGACGCGACCGCACTGCGCGGCACCGCCGAAGCGGGCAACTGGCACTGGCTGGCGCCCGGCTTCCCCAGCATCGATCAGGCAACGCCGGCATCCAGCGCATCGCTGCCCAGCCTGTTGCGTGAGCTGGATGCACAGCTGCCCGCCGGCACCGCGTTGACCGTGCACGTTCCCGATCCCCTGCCCGGTCTGGATGGCGCCCGCCTGCAGCTGTCGCGCGAAGTGCAGTGGCGGCCGCGACCGATACCGGCCACTCCGCAACCGAGTGCCGCGACGATGCCGCGTCTGCGCGTGCACAGCGATGCGCCGGCCGCCGCCCAGCACTGGGTGAACGCACTGCAGCGCGCGTGGGGCATGCAGGCGCCGCCCGCTCCTCTGTCGGTTGATGCCCTGCCCGAACGCGGCGAGATCGGCGTATGGAGCCGCAGCGATGCACTGCCGGCGAGCTGGCAGGCGTGGCTGCGCGACGGCGGTCGTGCAGTGAGCGCCGGCAAGCCTGCTCGCGGCGCCGGCATCCTGCTGCGCAACGCCGACGGCACACCACTGCTGTGGCAGCAGCGCATCGGCCACGGCGTCCTGCTGTCACTACCCGGCGACTGGGATGCCTCAGGCAACGCTGCGCTGCGCGACCCGCAGTTGCCGCGTGCCCTGCTGCTGGCCCTGCAACCGCCAGCGTCACCGCGCCTCGGCGATGCACAGGACCAGGCACCACGCCGGGCCGCACTGCCCGCCATAGCGCCCCCAGCGCGTGAGCCAACCACGTGGTTGCTGCTGGTCATCGTGGTGCTGTTCGCGCTGGAGCGCTGGGTGGCCAGTAGTCGCCGGCGCAGGGGGGCCGCATGAACACCCTGCAGTACGCCTGGCAACGCGCACGCCGTCGCCGTGCACTCGTTACCCTGCTGCTGGGCCTGCCGTGGGCGCTGGCCGCGACGACGCTGGCGCTGCGCCTGGCGGGCTTCGATATCGCCTGCGTGGTCGGCACGGTCAGCGTGCTCGCCTGCGCAGCGCTCGCCACGGCACGTGCCCGCCAGCTGGACCCACAGTGGGTGCAGCGTCAGCTCGATGCCGGCGGTGCCAGCGAGGACAGTGCCGACCTGCTGTTCGCCGATATGGCAACGCTCAATCCGCTGCAGCAGCGCCAGCGCGCGCATGTGCTGGCCACGCTGGAGCGCGCGACACCGGACCTGCGTCCGCGCTGGCCGCGCAGGGCGTTGGCCCTGAGCTGGGTCGCAGGCCTGGCGATCACTGCGCTGGCATTCGGCTGGCCACGTTCCGGCCCCGGCTCCGCGCCGGCCCGCACATCGGCGCCTGTCAGCACGGCTGCCGCCGGCCCGCTGCACCTTCAGTCCACCCGCCTGCGGATCGACGCACCGGCCTATACCGGCCAGGCCACGCGCACCCAGAACGCGTTGGATGCCAAGGTCGCCGCGGACAGCCGGCTGTCGTGGTCGTTGCGCTTCGATCGCGCGCCGGACAAGGCATGGCTGCAGTTCCACGACGGCCGCCGGCTGCCGCTGAGCGAGCAGGATGGGCAGTGGCTGGCGCAGGATGTGGCGCGCGTGCCTGTGCTGTACCGCGTGGTGAGCGAACCTGCACTGGCCCAAACCCACCTGCATCGCCTGGATGTGGTCGCTGATCGTGCGCCCAGCGTGCGCGTGCTGGAGCCCGCCGCGACCCTGGTGCTGGGCACGCCCGGGCAACGCCAGTGGTCGTTGCGCTTCGAAGCCAGCGATGACTACGCCGTGGCCACGCAGGCAACGCTGTCGATCACCATTACCCGGGGCAGCGGCGAGAACATCACCTTCGTTCGCCGCAGTGTCGGCCTCACCGGCAGCGGCAAAGCGACTGCACGGCGTTTCGCGTACACCCTCGACCTGGCTGCGCTGGGCGCGCAGCCCGGCAGCGATGTCATCGCCCAGCTGGAAGTACGCGACAACCACGCGCCAACACCGCAGGCCGGGCGCAGCAGCAGCGTGATCCTGCGCCTGCCCAGCGCCGAGGTTGCACTCGGTGCTGAACTGGAAGGCCGCATCAAGAAGACGCTGCCGGCCTACTTCCGCAGCCAGCGGCAGATCATCATCGATGCCGAAGCGCTGATCCGGCAGCGACGCAGCCTCGCTGCCGAGGACTTCGTGAAGCGCAGCGATGCGATCGGTGTCGACCAGCGCATCCTGCGCCTGCGCTACGGCCAGTTCCTGGGTGAGGAAAGCGAAGGCGCACCGAAGCCGCCGCCGACCAGCGACCTGCCCACCAGCGATGCGCCAGCTGCAGGCAGCCACGACGACGAGCACGAGCACGACCATGGCACCGAGGCCGGGGCACACGATGAGCATGGCCACGATCACGGCGGCAAGGCGTCCAATGCCGATTCGCCACCGGTGTTCGGCAGCGCCACCGATGTGCTCTCCGAATACGGCCACACCCATGACCATGCCGAGGCCGCGACCCTGCTCGACCCGCAGACCCGGGCCACGCTGAAGGCCGCGCTGGACCAGATGTGGTCGGCCGAAGGCGAGCTGCGCCAGGGCCGGCCAGAGCAGGCGTTGCCATTTGCCTACAAGGCGCTGGGTTTCATCAAGCAGGTGCAGCAGGCCGAACGCATCTATCTGGCCCGGGTCGGGCCAGAGCTGCCACCGATCGATGAAGGCCGTCGCCTCGGCGGTGATCGCGCCGGACTGGCCAGTCGTGAACTGCCGTTGGCCGCCCGAACCCCGCCCGACCGGGCCATCGTTGAAGCCTGGCAGCGCCTCGGTGATGACACCAGCGTGCCCGACCTCGATGCACTCGCTGCCTGGCAGCAGCGCAATGCCGCCTACCTGCCCGATGCGCTGGATCTGGCTGCCGCCATCGAGCAGCTGCGCATCGAGCCCGGTTGCCGCGACTGCCGCCGGCGCCTGCGCGCTCAGTTGTGGCGGGCGCTGCAGCGTCCACTGCCGCAGGCGATGCGGCGCGGTGCCGCCGATGCGATGGGCCAGCGCTACCTGGACGCGCTGGAGGCGCAGCCATGAACCCCTCCGGCCTGAACCTGTGGATCGCCCTGGCACTCGCTGTGATCGTGGCGATCGCCAGCGTTCGCCAGTCGCGCGGCAACACCACGCACCGTGGCCGCCGCTGGGGGGGGATCGGGCTGCAGGTCATCGTCGCCACGCTGCTGTATTTCTGCCTGGTGCCGCCCCCCCGCCAGCAACCCGCAGGCGGGCTGGTTGTGCTCGGAATCGATGCCAGCAGGGCCGGCGCGTTCCCGGCCAGCGAAGGTCCGCTGTGGCTGTTGCCGGAAGCTGCCGATGTGCCCGGCGCAAAGCGCGTACCCGACCTGGCCACCGCGCTGCGGCAGCATCCGGCCTCCACGCTGACGCTGGTTGGTGCCGGCCTGGTCGCGCGTGACCGCGACGCAGTACTGCCACGCGACGTACGTTGGCAGCCGACAGCGACGCCGCGCGGCTGGGTCGCCTTGCAGCCACCGGCCGACGCCGCGCCCGGCGCACGCTTCGAGGTACAGGCACAGGCGCGTGGCGTTGCCCGGGCAAAGGCGGAACTGCTCGACCCGGCCGGCAGCGTGGTCGATCGCGCGGATGTTGCCGAAGACGGCCACGTTCAGTTGAGTGGCATCACCCGCGCCGAAGGCCGCAGCGTATTCCAGCTGCGCCTGCTCGATGCCGACGGCCATGTGGTGGACAGCGCACCGGTGCCGCAGCAGACCCTGCCGGCGGCGCCGTTGCGCCTGCAGGTGCGTGCCAGGGCGCCGGGCCCCGAACTGAAGTACCTGCGCCGCTGGGCAGCCGATGCCGGCATCCGCGTGCAGGTGCAGGCCGATACCGGTGCCGGCCTGAGCGTTGGCGACGGGGCCTTGCCGCTGGACGCGGCGTCGCTGGCGCGCAGCGATCTGCTGCTGCTGGACGAGCGCAGCCTGGCGGCATTGAATGCCGCCCAGCTGGCCGCTGTGCGGCAGGCGCTGCGCGAAGGACTGGGCGTGCTGGTACGCAGTGCGGGCGCCCCTTCGGCCAGCGCGCGCCAACGCCTGCACGATCTGGGCCTGCCGCTGCGGGGTGATGGCAGCAGCCAGGTCCTCGAACTTCCCGGCGACGGCGAGAGCGCGGTCCTCGCCGCACGACGTGGCCCGCTCGCCGCGGGTACGCTGCCGACCGGCTACGGCGAAGAGGCAGACCGCAGTTCGCACGACGCCGCGCTGCCCACACTGGAAGCACTGGCGCTGCAGGTACCTGGCAGCAACGCGCTGCTGCACGATCGCACCGGCAAGGCTGTCGGTGGCTGGCGCGCTACCGGCAAAGGCCGCATCGGCCTGCTGCCCATCACCGACAGCTGGCGCTGGGTACTTGCCGGCCGCGATGACCGCCACGGCGAACTGTGGAGCGGCGTGATTGCCACGCTGGCGCGGGCGCAGGGCAGCGCTGAGGCGTTGTGGTCGCCACAGCCGATCAGCTGGGCGGGCGAACGGCAGGCGCTATGCGGCGTGCAGGCGCCGCTGCAGGCCTTCAACGCACGCGGTGAAGGCACGCCGCTGATCGTCGATGGCGCGACGTCAGACCTGCGCTGCGCGGGCTGGTGGCCGCGCGAGGCGGGCTGGCAGCGCCTGCAGCACGGCGACGCTACCCTCTGGCGCTATGCATTCGACCCGAAGGACGCGCCCGCGCTGCATCAGCAGGCAATGATCGATGCAACCACGCAGGCGCTGGCGGGCAGCTCCCCGGCAACCGCGTCGCTGATGCAACCCGTGCCGGGATCGCGCTGGCCGTGGTGGCTGGCGTTCGTGCTGTGCGCATCGCTGCTGTGGTGGCTGGAGCGACGGCGCTGATCCTGGGGTCAGAACCCTTTCGCCAGCGAAAGGGTTCTGACCCCACCGATCGGATCGCGAACGGCATCCACGCATGGCGTGGATCTACCAGCCCCACCCTCATGCGTCCTTCAACGTTTCCCCGCGCGCCGATACACGCCATTGAAGCGCACGTTCATGCCACCGCATTCGCTGTTGTCGGCCACGATCAGCACCTCACCCAGCGAGTGCACACGCACCCGGCACGTATCCTCGGCGAACTCGACATCGGCACCCTGCGGTGTGGCACGCGCTTCCACCTGGCCCAGGTTCGGCCCATACGGGCGCTGTTCCGGCGTGGGGTTGGCGGAGGGCCAGTAAGCGTCGCCATCCACGTGCAGTTGCCCACCCTGCACGGTGATGCGCAGGCCGTTGTCGCCATCTTTCCAGTGGCCCGTCCAGTCCTGCAGCGTGGGCACGGCCGCCGGCAACGGCTGCAGCTTGCTGCGGTCGACCCAGCCGGCGCTGCCGCCCACCTTGTTCGGGAAGAACGCGCAGCGGTAACGGCCCAGGTCGCGACCGGTCACCACCGTATCGCCGTTGACCACATAGCTGCGCTGGCGGCAGGCCGGTTCGCCCTTGGCGGGGCAGCCCTCCATGTCGCCGAGCAGGTACAGGCGCGGTGCATCAACCACCCGCGCCAGCGCGAACCGGCTCTGTTGGGAGGGGAACGCGCCATTGCGGCAGGCGCCGCCATCGGCGATACCGGACGCGAAGGCGGAGGCCGGCAGCAACGCGGCCAGCAGGCAGAATGAACGCAGGGACATGACAGCATTACTGGTGGGGGAGCCCGCAGGATATACCGGCCTACTTCACTGGCGCTGTGTCGCCGGCATCCTGCTCCTGTGAGAACCGCAGCGCGCGCTGCTGCTGTTCGGCACTGAGCTCTGGGGGTGGCCGCGCCACGGCCGCCTGGATCTGGTCGGGACCGCCGGTGAGTTTGTTGATGCCTTTGGCTGCCGCCAGCACACCCTTGACCACGCCCATCATGATGTAGCCACCGCCCATGCTGACCTGCTCCGGCGATGGCGGTTCGCTCCAGTCGCGGCTGAAGCGGTTATCGCCGAACTTCACCGGGTTCTTGAAGCGGTACAGGTCCAGCGGCTCGTCATCGGGCTTGAGCGCACGCACTTCGCCGAGGGTGGTGACGTTGTCCTGCGGCAAGGTGGTGGAGATCGGTGCGGTGGGGGCAGGCGGCGCATCTTCAGGGGGAACGGGTGCAGGATCGGGCACCGCCACCGGCGCAGCCTGTTGCGCCTGTACGATGCCGGTCAGCAGCATGCCGGCCAGGAGTGCTCCCTGCGTTCCACGTCGTGCCACAGCCATCCACCCTTTGGTTGCGTCCAGCGCCCAAGCATACGGATGCCGGCTTCAGATTTCGTTGGCATCGGCGGGGGCATTCAGGCTGTGTCGCGCATCATCGTTGCGCGGCCCGGACACTGAAGTTTGCAATGAGCTTCATTCCCCCCGTGGGATGGGGACGGCATCCTGCGGGTTTCCCGTCAAGACCCACGCTGATGACAGCTCCCTCCACACGCCTGCCGCGCCGGCAGGTCGCCTGCTGATGTCGCGCGCAGCAGTACTGGTTGGTCTGGCGGTCGTGTGCCTGATGGTCATCGCGGGCGCAGTCGAATGGACGTCACGTGTCCGCGCCGGCATCGCCTCGCTGCGCCGGGGCAGCACGCTGCGGACGCTGGACGCGGACGAACACAGGGCACTGGCACCAGTGCGCGCGTTGACCGGCTGCGACCACGACGACCAGGTGAAGCGGCTGCATGGCGCCTTCGCCGGTGGGACGTGGCGGAACAGCTTCCCGATCGGTGACGGCTTTCTGGGTGGCATTCCCGTGCTGGTGCCAAGACAGGCATGGCCCTACGTCTCGGAAGACAATGAAGCTGAAGTCGTACTGGGTGAGAACGTGGCCATGGTGGTGCGTCTCAATGGCTTCACTATCGCTGCTGCACGGCCGGATGCGGCCACCAGCCGCGTCTGTGGCGAGCGCCTGGAGACCCCCGAAGAAGTTTCGATGCGACGGGGACCCGGCCTGCGCGTTTCCCCGCTGGTGATTGCCGCACTGGCGTTGTGGGCCGCCGCTGGCGCCCCAGGGCTGCTGGCCATGCCGTTGCTCGCCATCGCCGGGCTGGCGGCCTGGCTGGCACTCCCTCGCCGCAACAGCCCCGCGACAGCTCAGCGCGTGCTGCAGGTTCGCGGACGCCTGCGCGCCTACCAACGCACTGCCCAGACATCCCGGGTGTGGTTGCTCGGCAATGACCGGCGTGTGCAGCTTCCAGCGGAATGGGAGCACGCTGCGGCATTCTCCCACGGGCGCTCGATGGTGCTGGAGGTGCGTGCCTGTGATGGATGGGTGTTGGGCGCAGGGACAGCATGGTGCCTCGCCAGCGACCGACGGCACTATCCGCCCACAGGAGGGTCGTGGCATCTGGCATGGCTGGGCCTGCTCCTGTGCGTGCTGGTGTTCGGCACTGGCGGAATGCCACCGCTCCGTCCGGATCCTGCATGGGCGGCTGCCTATGGCTGGGGGGGGCTCGCAGTGCTGGCATCGGGCTGGCACGCGGTGCAGATCGTGGTCTGCACCGTGCAGTTCCTGCTCCGCCGCCGCGCGCTTGACGCGGACATCGCGCAGCGTCCCGCCCCGTGGCACTGAACGGTTCACTCGTTCCCATGCTGGTGTCTCACATCCTGAGACACGGATGTGGTGCCATGTGACCCCTCGCAATCCGTCCCGGCTCCCTCCCTCTTCCATGGCCTACGAACTCGCCAAGCGCACCGCCGATGCCGAGCAGAAGCTCGCCACCCGCGATGGCCTGCCCGCCCGCGACGGCGCCCTGCTCAGCGCGCGCTTGCAGCGCCGCTACCAGGACCGCATCACCGGCAGCTTCGCCATTCCCGGCCGTGAAGGCCGCTACGCGCCCGTTCCCGACTCGGTACCACCGGCGCTGGCCGCTGCACTGAAGGCACGCGGCATCGAGCAGCTCTACAGCCACCAGGCCGAAGCCTGGGAGGCCAGCCAGCGCGGCGAGCACGTGGCCATCGTCACCCCCACCGCCAGCGGCAAGTCGCTGTGCTACACCCTGCCGGTGGTCAGCGCGGCCATGCAGGACAAGGCCAAGGCGCTGTACCTGTTCCCGACCAAGGCACTGGCCCAGGACCAGGTGGCCGAGCTGCTGGAACTCAATCGTGCCGGCGATCTCGGCGTCAAGGCCTTCACCTTCGACGGCGACACCCCCGGCGATGCGCGGCAGGCGATCCGCCTGCATGGCGACATCGTGGTGTCCAACCCGGACATGCTGCACCAGGCCATCCTGCCGCATCACACCAAGTGGGCACAGTTCTTCGAGAACCTGCGCTACATCGTCATCGACGAGGTGCACACCTATCGCGGCGTGTTCGGCAGCCACGTCACCAACGTGCTGCGCCGGCTCAAGCGCATCTGCGCGTTCTACGGCGTGCAACCGCAGTTCATCCTGTGCTCGGCCACCATCGGCAACCCGCAGGCGCATGCGGAAGCGCTGATCGAGGCCCCGGTGACTGCCATCACTGAATCCGGTGCGCCCACCGGGCCGAAGCAGGTGCTGCTGTGGAACCCGCCGGTGATCAACCCCGACCTGGGCCTGCGTGCCTCGGCGCGCTCGCAGAGCAACCGCATCGCCCGCATCGCGATCAAGTCCGGGCTGAAGACCCTGGTGTTCGCGCAGACCCGGTTGATGGTCGAGGTGCTGACCAAGTACCTGAAGGACATCTTCGACCACGACCCGCGCAAGCCGCCCCGCATCCGCGCCTACCGCGGCGGTTATCTGCCGACCGAACGCCGCGAGACCGAGCGTGCGATGCGCGCCGGCAACATCGATGGCATCGTCAGCACCTCGGCGCTGGAACTGGGCGTGGACATCGGCAGCCTGGACGTGGTCATCCTCAATGGCTACCCCGGCAGCGTGGCCGCCACCTGGCAGCGTTTCGGCCGTGCCGGTCGCCGCCAGCAACCCGCACTCGGTGTGATGGTGGCCAGTTCGCAGCCGCTGGACCAGTACGTGGTGCGGCACCCGGACTTCTTCGCCGAAGCCTCGCCCGAACATGCGCGCATTGCGCCAGACCAGCCGCTGATCCTGTTCGACCACATTCGCTGCGCGGCCTTTGAACTGCCGTTCCGGGTCGGCGATGGCTTCGGCCCGATCGACCCGGAAGTGTTCCTGGAAGCGCTGGCCGAAACCGAAGTCATCCACCGCGAAGGCGAGCGCTGGGAATGGATCGCCGACAGTTATCCGGCCAACGCGGTCAGCCTGCGCGCGGTGGCCGATGGCAACTTCGTGGTGGTCGACCGCAGCGACGGCCGCCAGCAGATCATCGCCGAGGTCGATTACTCCGCCGCTGCGCTCACGCTGTATGAAGGCGCCATCCACATGGTGCAGTCCACGCCCTACCAGGTGGAGACGCTCGACTGGGAGGGCCGCAAGGCCTACGTCACCCGCACGCATGTGGATTACTACACCGACAGCATCGACTTCACCAAGCTCAAGGTGCTGGACCGCTTCGATGGTGGCGTGGCCGGGCGCGGTGATTCGCACCATGGCGAAGTGCACGTGGTGCGGCGCGTGGCCGGCTACAAGAAGATCCGCTACTACACCCATGAAAACATCGGCTACGGTCCGGTGAACCTGCCCGACCAGGAACTGCACACCACCGCAGTGTGGTGGCAGCTGCCGCAGGCACTGCTGCTGCGCGCCTTCGCCAGCAGGCAGGATGCGCTCGATGGCTTCCTCGGTGCGGCGTATGCGCTGCACATCGTCGCCACCGTGGCGGTGATGGCCGATGCGCGCGACCTGCAGAAGTCGGTCGGCAACGGCGATGGTTCCTGGTTTGCGATCGCCGACCAGAGCGGCCGTGGCCAGTTGCGCGGCAGCGAGGGTGATCCTGGCGTGGTCGAACTGCTGCAGGAATTCGTGCCCACTGTGTATCTGTATGACAACTTCCCCGGTGGCGTTGGCCTCAGCGAGCCGTTGTGGCAGCGTCAGGCGGAGCTGGTGCAGCGCGCGCGTGAACTGGTGCAACGCTGCGACTGCAAGGCCGGCTGCCCGGCCTGCGTGGGCCCGGTGCTGGCTGCACAGGAAGAGGATGAAACCTCGCCACGCGCGCTGGCATTGCGCGTGCTCGACCTGTTCGACGCCGAGGCCTGCCGGCACGTGCCCGACGTGGTGGCGTCCGCACGCGACCCGATGGAGCTGCTGGCACCGTGAGCCTGAGCCTGGACAAGCTGCGCCTGCTGCGGAAGCAGGCCGGCGACCCTAAAGCGGCCACGCCGGCGGCGTCGGACGTTGCCCCTGCGCCACCGGCACCACCGGCCGCCAACGATGCGCAGCAACCGCCGGCCGAGCGTTCGGTGTTCGCCTGGGTCGAGCAGGAGATCCGCCACAAGCCCACAGGTGCTGCGGCTGCCACATCGGCACACACACCGGCCCAACTGCGGCGGCCGGAAGTGGGCAGCCTGCATCGCCTGCTCGGCATGCGCTCGCGGAGCGGCGCCACGCCGGCACGTGCCAGCGCACAGGATCGCCAGCTGCCGGGCGAGGAAATCGCGCCGGGTCTGTTCCTGATCGAATCGCTGCAACCTCAGCCGATCCCAACTGCCCCGCTGTCGCTGGCCTTCGCCAAGCGCGAAGACCAGCACGTGGCTGCACGCGATCTGCTGTTCTTCGACACCGAGACCACCGGCCTGGCCGGCGGCACCGGCACCCGTGCCTTCATGATCGGCGCGGCCGATTGGCATGTGTGCCCGCAGCGTGGCGAGGGCCTGCGCATCCGCCAGTTGCTGATGGCCACCATGGCCGCCGAGGACGCGATGCTGGCCACCTTTGCCCGCTGGCTGCAACCGTCCACCGTGTTCTGCAGCTACAACGGCCGCAGCTACGATGCGCCGCTGCTGAAGGCGCGCTACCGGCTGGCCCGGCAGCCGGACCCGATCACCGCACTGGACCATGTCGACCTGCTCTACCCCACGCGCCGTCGCTATCGCGGCAGCTGGGGGAACTGCAAGCTGTCCACCATCGAACGCCAGCTGCTGCGCGTGGTGCGCGAGGACGACCTGCCCGGCTCGGAAGCACCCGGTGCATGGCTGCGCTTCCTGCGCGGCGGCGATGCGGTGAACCTGCGCCGGGTGGCCGACCACAACCACCAGGACGTGGTGACCCTGGCCCTGCTGCTGCAGCGGCTGGTGCGCGAGGAACAGCGCGAGCGCGAGACACTGGCGCTGGTCGGGCGGTAATGACACACGGGGCCGCGTTGACATGCCCTGACGGTGGCAGCGGTGACACTGCCACCACCATCCACGCCTGGAGCCCGACGATGCGCCTCAATCCGCTTGCCCTGCTTGCCATTCTGCCACTGGCCGCCTGCAGTCACGCCGGCGGCAGCACCGCCCCCGATCCCACGCCGGCGCCCGTGGCCGACGCCGCGCACGAATGCAGGCCGGAGGCGCTCGAGGCCTTCACCGGCAAGACGGCTGACGAAGCCACCATCAAGAAGCTGGTGGCCGCCAGCGGCGCGCGCGGTGCACGGGTGGTCAAGCCGGGCATGGCGGTGACCATGGACTTCCGCCAGGACCGCGTGACGGTGCAGGTGGATGCGCAGAACCGGATCGAGCGCGCCAGCTGCGGTTGATCGCCCCAGGGTAGTGCCGGCCGCTGGCCGGCACTACCGATCAGAGTCGCTCGGCCTTGCCACTGGCCAGGGCGCGCGCGATCACCTGCTGCGCCTGTTGCGACGCCTGGGCATGCACGCGTGCCTGGCGCTCGCCCAACGCGGCCTGCTGGCTGCCCAGCGCTGCCTGGCGGCTGGCCAGTTCAGACTGCTGGCTGGCCAGGCGCTGCATCTCGCGGGTGTCGCTGGCGCGCGCGGTTTCGTTGTCCACGTCCTGCATCGCACGACGTGCCTGTGCGGCGGCCTCACGTGCCGCCTCGCGGGCAACGGCCACATCGTAGGTCGCGCCCCGCGCCGCCTTTGCCGCTTCCGCCGCCGCCTCGCGATTGATGTCATGCGCGGCCATCGCACTGCGCGCGGCCTCGGCGGCGATCAGTGCGATGCGGCGCGATTGCTCGCCCTGCAGGCGGCCCATTTCACCCAGCTGCCTGCCGAGTTCGCCCTGCTGGCGACCCAGCACGCTTTGCTGGCGGCCCAGTTCGCTCTGCTGGCGGCCCAGCTCTACGGCACCGCTGTAGGCACGCTGCAGGCTCTGGATCAGCATCGGGTCACGCACCACGTAGCGCTTGTCACCCTGGCGGAACCACAACGCCGGGCCCTTGCCGAGCTGCCTGCGGGCCACCGTCACGTCGTCCATGCCGCCGTTGGCGAAGGTCGAATCACCATCAACCAGAACGAAGGCCTCCCGGGGCGACCTGCCCAGGTCCAGGCGACCGTAGGTGGTGATGGAGGTGGCGGCCGACGTCGTGCCTTCATCGTCTTCGGCCATGCCCGTGGCGTCGCCGACATCGGCCACATCGGCATCGTCGGGCCCGGTCGCGTCAGCGGGTTCGGCCGGCGCGGCCGGTGCTGCAGGCGCGGCCGGGGCCGCCGGCACGCCCGCGGCGGATGGCGGTGCGGCCGGAGCCTTGGGAGCCTTCGGCGGTGGTGGCGCCACGACCTTGGGTGCCGCCGGTGGCGCGGGCGGTGCCGGCGGTACCGGCGCAGCGACCAGCCGCATCGGCGCCACACCCACCAGTACCACGGCCGCCGTCAACGCCATCGCCAGGATGCGGGGGCAGGCACGGCGTGGCTGCAACGAGAGCAGGCGACGCTTGAGGCTGGTGGCATCCGGTGCGGCACTGGCCACGCCCAGGTGCGGCTGCGGTGCCACCCCCAGCTGCAGCAACAGACGGCCATAGGCCTGGCGGCTGGCAGCGTGCTGGCCCACCACCGCTGCGTCCACCGCTTCTTCGCGCGCTTGTGCATATTCACGCACCGACAGGCGCAGCAGCGGATGGAAGAAGAACAGGTGCTGGGCCAGCGCAGGCAGCAGGCCCCACTGCAGGTCCCGCCGCTGCAGGTGCTGCAGTTCGTGGGTCAGGGCCAGGTCGAGCGCGTCGCCCTGCAGGGCGTTCTCGCCCGCCGGCAACAGCAGCACCGGGCGGAACGGACCGACCAGCTGCGGTGCGTCCACCTGCGTGCTCATCCACAACCGCGGCGCAGGCCGCACACCATGTGCATCGGAAGCCAACTGCAGGGCCTGCACCAACGCCTGGTCCTCGCAGGGATAGGCCGCTGCCAGCAGCGCGCGACAGCGACGCCACTCACCGAAGGTGCGCAGGGCCGTCAACAGCACGCCGGACATCCACAGGCCGGCCAGTGCGATGACCCACCACGCCACTGCTGGCGTGTCTGCTGCAGGCATCGGTATCGTCGCCAGCAGCTGCGCCGAGGCTTCCGGGGCCAGCGGATAGACCACGTCGGCAGCCGCATCGGTTGCGGTCATCGCCACCACCTGCGGTGCGGGCAGCCAGGCCAGCTGCAGCGGCTGGCTCCAGAACAGGCCAAGCACGGCCTGCAGCGATACCAGCCACCACAGGCGGCAGCGGGTCGCCGCCGACAGTGACGGCAGCGCGCGGCACACGCCATATACCAGGGCTACCAGCAGCACGGTCTGCAGGCTGGTCCAGCCCAGCCGTTCCAGCATCGGGATCAGCATCGTGGTGTCCATGGCTCAGCCCTCGTGGCGACGCGATTGGAGTTGGGCGACCAGCGCTTCCAGTTCGGCCAGTTCGTTGTCGCTGACCTTCTGCCGCTGCGACAGATAGGCCACGAACGGCGACACCGAGCCCTGCAGGGTGTTGTCGACAAACTGCGCCACCGCGCCCTGCAGCACGCTCTGCGGGCCGCGGGTGGCCTGGTAGCGGTAGATACCGTCCTGTTGCCGGCGCTGAAGATACCCCTTCGCCCGCAGGCGCTCCATCATCGTCAGCACAGTGGAGCGGGCCAGCCCGCGGGCCTCGCCGTAGCCACTGGCGACCTCGCCGACACTGGCCGGCGCATGTTCATCGATGTACTGCAGCAGGGCCAGTTCCTGGTCCCCGATGGTCTTGCCGCGCATGACACCACTCCCTTGACTACACGTGTCGCCACTGTCAGCTTGACGACAGCTGTAGTCAACCCCCCGGAAGTCACGGGCCGACGAACGGTAGGGCACCGAGCGCTTAAACCTTCGATGCGCTGTCTGCATCCGATTCGCAACGCCCGCTGGAATTCCGCATGTTCCGCCCAACGCTCCGAGTCGTGCTCATGCTCATCAGTGCCCTGCCCTTCGCCGCCGTCTCTGCCAGCCAGGACCAGGCCAACGACCAGACCCGCCGCCTGATCCGCCAGATCATGCTGGAGCAGCGCATCCCCGGGCTGCAGGTCGCGGTGGTCAAGGACGGGCAGATCGTGCTCTCCGAAGCCTACGGCCTGGCCAACGTCGAGAACGGCGTGCTTGCCTCGCGGGACACCCGCTTCCCGCTCAATTCGGCCACCAAGGCGTTTACCGGCGTGGCTGCCGCGCAGCTGGCTCAGCAAGGGCAGCTGGATCTGGACGCGCCGGCCTCGCGATATCTGGCTGATCTTCCGCCAGCGTGGAGAGACGTACGCGTACACCAGCTGCTGGCGCATACCTCCGGCCTTCCGGACATCCTTGATGCGAACGGGCTGCTGGGCGGAGGTTCCGAAGCACAGGCATGGGCGGCGGTGACAGCTCGACCGCTGGAAGCGGCGCCTGGGCAGCGCTTCGCCTACAACCAGACCAACTACGTATTGCTGGCGCGGATCATCGCGCAGCAATCCGGCATGCCCTACGAACGTTTCCTCGCCACCGGCCAGTTCAGCAGCGCGCGGATGGCCCGCACCACCTTCGGCGACAGCTACGACCTGATTCCGGATGCTGCGACGATGTACAGCCTGGCCCCGCGTGCCACCGACGATGTAGATGCGCCGCCCCGCCTGTCGCATTGGTTCTACGACATACCGCCTTCGCTGTGGGCGGGTGGCGGCATCCTCACCACCGCCGACGACACCGCGCGCTGGCTGGTCGCGCTGACCGAAGGCCGCCTGCTGCCGGAGACGGCCCTGCGGCGGATGTGGAGCGTAGAGCGCCTGGCGGATGGCCGTGCCGGCCCGTGGGCGGGTGGCTGGCCGGTGTTGCACGCATCGCCCGACCTTCAGGTGGCCGGTATCGGCGGTGCGCGCTCGGCCTTCGTGGTCTATCCCGAGCGCGGCGTGGCGGTGGTGGTACTGACCAATCTTGTCGGTGCCAATCCACAGCAGTTCATTCCACGCATTGCCGATTTCTATGCGCGCGATGCCTCAACGCCCGGTCACGAACGGGTCGCCCTGGCACGGCAATAGCGGGCTGTCATCGCAGGGCCATAACCCGGCCGGCACGGTCCTGGACACTTCAAAGTGATCCTGGTTCCAGCGCAGGAAACCGCCGTGCATGGCATTGCCATGGTCGAAGCTGCGTGCATCGGCGGTCAGTGGCTGTTCGGGGTCGGCTTCGGCCACCCAACGCAGCACGGGCACTTTGTCCAGCACGCCGATGAAGGCGAACAGATCGCCCGCGCCCTTGTCCTCGTAGGCCGTCAGGGTCGCCGCATCGGGCAACCCGGCCTGCGCCAGGATGGATGCGGTGACATCCTGCAGCGGTGCGGCTCCCTGTGCGATGTAGGCGCGCATGCCCGTGGTGGTTGCCGGGCAGCCCTGCAGCTGCACCAGATAGCCGGTGATACCGCCACTGCCGGAGAACGACCGCATCCAATAGCGGAAGCGCGGCCCGCTGCGATCAGTAACCATGAAATCCTGCTGGCCATCCTGCGCGGGAATGGAGAGCACCTGCACCTTGCTGGCGCTCTCCACGTTGCACTTCAACTGCGCCAGCACCTGCCTGGCAGGTTCGGGCAACGTAGCGTAGCGGCCGCCGGGATGGACGCTGCCGGAAGCCTTGGGCAATGCGGGCAGTCCGCGATCCGTGGGAAGGGTCTGCGCAGGCAGGGTCTCCGGTTTCGCGGCCGAGCTGGCAGTGGGCGCCACCGGCGCGACGCGCTCTCCAGCGGGCGCGCAGGCGCTGCAGGCCAGCAGCAGCATCAATGGAACGCTCGGCGTCAGCTGCGATCGGATCATCGATCAACGCCCTCCCATCGCCGGCGCTTCCTGCTGCTGTGCCGGCGCGGGCACAGGTGCAGCCTGTTCGCGCGATTGCTGCTGCAGCTGGCGCACGCTGGATTCCACTGCGGTCTCGCGCACCTCGGCCGCATTGACCCCTGCGCGCAGCGCCGCAGGATCGCCCGGGCTGCCCTGCACCAGGAACAGTGTCTCGCCCGCCGCACGGCCGGCGCTGGGATTGCTGGCCACGATCTGGTCGACCCGGGTGATGCCCGCGGCCTTCGCTTCGCGCAGCATCACCAGGCTGTAGTCCTCGGCATGCTCGGCGTAGCGTCCGCCCAGGGCCTGCAGGCGCGTACTGCTCTGCTGCTGCAGGGCATGATCGCGATGCTGCGGCTGACGGGGGTCCTCGTTGGCCGCGAGCGGCACGTCCTGCCCCAATTCGCGCGTCTGGCCGGGTGCAACCGAGGTCAGCACGTACTGCCAGCGGTTCTGCCCAGGCGTGCCGCGCACCGTCGACACGAAGTCGTCATACTCGCCGCCACCGATGGTCTGGCAACCGGCCGAATCGGTGTTGGACCGGCTGCCACGATGGATCTTGAAGGTGTCGTTGAGGTCCTGCACGCCCTGGGTATCACGCGCATCGAACCAGCCATCGCCATTGCTGTCGCGCTCCACCCGTCCGGCGCCCGCAGTGATCGCGTCCTGCGAAGGACGCAGCGCGAACTCATCGGGATGGCCATTGCGCGGATGGGTGGTCGCGCGCATCTCGGTGGTGCCCTCGCCCAGGCGCCCCAGATCCTTGACCCGGTCGCCGTTGACATCCTCACCCTCGGTCTTGGTACGCGGCGCCACATTGCCAAAGCCCGGGCTGCGCGGCGCGGTCTTGGCATGGCCGTCGTACTGGGCGGTCGGCTCGGTCGTGGCCTGGTTGAACTCGCGCACATGGCCGCGGCCCTGCGCATCCTTCCACAGCACCACGATGCGGTCATCGTAGACCCCACGTCCGCGCGCCTCGGTCGTGCGGTTCTCATCGCGCAACCCCAGCACCACGCGGTCCTGGGTTGCCATTGCATCGTTCGCTGCGATGTTGCCGCGCTGGGCCACGATGCTGCCATAAACGTCGTACTGCTGGGCCTGGCTCAATCCCGCTGTCTCGGCAGCATCGGGCATCCGCGGCGGGCGCGTCGCCTCGCCCAAGCGATCCAGCATCGGATTCACCGTAGCTGCATCGGCTGCGGCCACGCCCCCGTTCCGGCGCAGGCCCTCAAGCTCGGCGGCCGCACGCGCCGAGATATAGCGATCCAGCGATTCCTGCACCACTGCGCTCTGGCCGTCGTGCAGGGCCTGGAGGCGGGTGGCGGCAGCACGCGCATCGTTCCGCCGCAGCAGGGCGACGACCTCGTTGGCTGCGGCATTGATATCCATTTCGGGCATGGTCGGTCCTTGAACATGGTCGGTACAGGATCAGCCTACCCCAATCGCACGGTGGGGCCTTTGACAGGTCGCACACCTTCGCTGCCCCGCCGGATTCAGGCGGGAACCATCACAACTCAGCCGCGTGGCCCACCCATCACCGGCAGGATCGCCCCGCTGATGTAGCTTGCACAGACCGGCGAAGCCAGGAACACATACGCCGGTGACAGCTCTTCAGGCTGTGCCGGCCGGCCCATGTCGCTGTCCTTGCCGAACTCCGCCACGTCTTCGGCCTGCTTGTCGGCGGGGTTCAGCGGCGTCCATACCGGCCCTGGCGCCACGCAGTTCACGCGGATGCCGCGCGGCAGCAGCTGGCTGGCCAGCGCCTTGGTGAACGCATGGATCGCGCCCTTGGTGGCGGAATAGTCGATCAGCGCCTTGCTGCCGAAGATCCCCGTTTCCGAGCCGGTGTTGATGATGCTCGCGCCTTCGCCCAGATGCGGCAGTACCGCACGCGCCATCTGGATGTAACCGCCGATGTTGGTCTGCAGGGTCTCCTGCAGATGCGCATCCTCCAGATCTTCCAGGCGCTCGCAGTGCAGTTGGAACGCGGCGTTGTTGACCAGGATGTCGATGCCGCCGAACGCCTTGGCCACCTGCTTGACGGCCTTGTTGCAGAAACGCGGATCGCGCACATCGCCGGCGATCACCACGCAGCGGCCGCCTTCGCGTTCCACGTGCTGGCGGGTGATGTCCGCGTCTTCGGCCTCGTCCAGGTGCAGTACCGCCACATCCGCACCTTCGCGCGCGAACAACACTGCCACCGCACGGCCAATGCCGGAGTCGCCACCGGTGACGATCGCACGCATGCCCTGCAGCTTGCCGCTGCCCGTGTAGTCGGGCGCAAGGAAACGGGGCGCCAGCTCCAGTTCGTGCTCGTGGCCGGGCTTGGCCAGCTGCTGTGCCGGCATCGCCTCCGGCTGCCGGCGTGCGCCGGCCTGGGTGGCGGTCTTCTTCGTTGCCTTCTTGGCCGCGCGCGCGTCCTTGGCCTTCTCCTGGTCCTGCAGGCGCCGCTGCCGTGCAGCGACGCGTGCCGCCCGTGGATCACTGGCGGCTGCCTTGCGGGTTGCGGTCTTCACCACGCGCGGGCGATCAGGGTCGGCGACCGTCTTGGTCGGGGTGCTGCCTTTGCGCACTTTCGGCGATGCCTTACGGCGGGCGGGGGTCTTGCTGGTGGTGGCCATGCAGGTCTCCTCGGGAGGGAAAGGGGCTGCCGGCCAGCGGCCGGCACTACCGGAGGGCGGCCCATGCCGCTCCTGCAGTGTCTCCACCCACGCTGTTGGCGGCGGTGAGCGCGCCGTGTCCACGATGTGCACGGCATTCATTCCGCCACCACGTCTGACGTCGCACCCTGCACGCAATCACACCAGGAGCGCCGCCATGAAACTTGCCATCGCCACCGCCGCCGCCTGCTTTGCCCTTGCCGCCTGCAGCAGCACGCCGATGGCCCAGGTGCAGCCGATCGACGGCGTGATCTCCGGCCAGTGCCACAGCGACAGGGTGCGCGGCGCGGTGGGCCTGGCCGCCTCGGACGCCACCGTGGCCCGCGCACGCGTGGACAGCGACAGCCTGCACGTACGGGTATTGCGCCATGACGGGCCGCGGGTGCCGCCGGCCAGCGAAGGCGGCGACCGCCTGACCATCGAAAAGGGCCGGACCAACAACATCGTTGCGATCTACTGCGGCTGACGACTGCGACTGAGCCGCCGCGCCCGGCGCAGCACTTTCAGCGTGGCCTGCTCCCACTGCCGCGGGCCTCGCAGGCCGGCCAGCGAGGCCAGCTCACCGCGCTCCCAGCCGGCAAACACGCACGGGTCGATGTAGGCCTTGCGGCACACGGCCGGCGTGTTGCCCAGCCGTGCCGCCACTTGGCAGACCACTTCACGCTGCGCCTTGGCCAGCGCGCGCTGGCTGGCCGGTTCCGGCAGTTCGGTGGCGGCCAATGCCTGTACCGCCGCCAGCGTGCCGCCCCAGGTGCGGAAGTCCTTGGCGGTGAAGTCTTCGCCCATCACCTCGCGCAGGTAGTCGTTCACCGCGCCGGAATCCACCGGCTGCAGCGCGCCTTCGTCGTCGCGGTACTGGAACAGCGCCTGCCCGGGCAGCTGCTGGATGCCGCGTACCAGCGTGCCCAGCCGCCGATCGCCCACCACCACCTCGTGCAACTGCCCGGATTTGCCCCGGAAGCGCATGCGCACGCGGCCACCGCGCAGCAGGTCCAGGTGGCGGTTGCGCAGCGTTGTCAGCCCGTAGGATTTGTTTTCCTGTGCATAGCTTTCGTTACCCACCCGCACCAGGGTGTCGGCCAGCAGGGCCACCACCACCGCAAGCACCTTGTCGCGCGGGAAGCCGGGCTGCTTCAGATCGCGCGACAGCCGCCGCCGCAGCGTGGGCAACGCCTCGCCAAAGGCGATGATGCGGTCGAACTTGCCGGCATCGCGCTCCTTCGCCCAATCGGCATGGTAGCGATACTGCTTGCGTCCACGCGCATCGCGGCCGGTGGCCTGCAGGTGGCCATTGGCGTGGGCGCAGATCCACACGGCGGTATACGCAGGTGGAATCGCCAGCGCACGGATGCGCTGCAGGGTGGCGGCATCGCGAACCGCGTGGCCATCGGCATCGCGGTAACTGAAGCCCTTGCCGGCGCGACGCCGGCTGATGCCTGGCTGGGTGTCATCGACATAGCGCAGGCCGGCCGCGCGCGCGGCCTGTCGTTCGGGGGTAGAGGAGGTTGGCATGACCGCAGTGTCGCCGTCGCGATGCCGCGAACCTGTCGATAACAGAAGACAAACACGTGAGGGTCGGTTCGCCGCTATGCTCGGGCTTTCACAATCCCTTCCGGAGTCATGATGTCGTTCCCGATTCGCGCCCGTTCGCTCTCCGCCCTGCTGCTGCCGGCCGTGCTGGCCCTGACCGCCTGCCAGGCTCCGGCGCTGGATGAACAGGATTCGGCCACTGCCCATGCCCAGCAGGCGGCCGAAGCCGCCAAGGCGCCGGCCGACGAAACCGGCAAGGCCACCGAGGCACCGCCGGTCGGCACCTGCGATGCCAGCCAGGTGCAGAGCCTGGTCGGCCAGGCCTACGCAGACGCGCTGGGCAAGCAGGCGCAGGAAGATGCCGGTGCCCACCAGCTGCGCGTCATGAAGCCCAATGACGTCGCCACCATGGAGTTCCTCGGCGACCGCCTGAACATCGAAGTGGACGACAAGGGCCTGGTCAGCGGCGTGCGCTGCGGCTGAGCCCGACCGCGCGCCGGCACGGGATGCCGGCGCGTTCTGTTGCACCTGCAACCGTGTATTGCGGCGCTGCAGCAACCTGTGATCTAGTCGAGGCATCCGGTGGCCTCACGATGCGCTCCAGGGAATGAGCGGGGACGAGTGTCGCCGCCAACCCTATACGCATCGAGGTAGAGATGGCCCCCCGCAACCGCCAAGGGCTTTACGACCCGCGCTCCGAGCGCGATGCCTGTGGATTTGGCATGGTCGCCCAGCTCGACGATCAACCTTCGCGCCTGTTGGTTGATACCGCCATCGCCGCGCTTTCGCGCATGACCCACCGTGGCGGCGTCGCCGCTGATGGCCTGACCGGCGATGGCTGCGGCCTGCTGCTGCGCCGCCCCGATGCGTTCCTGAAACTGCTGGCCAGTGAAGCCGGCATCGCCGTCGCCGCACGCTTCGCTGCCGGCCTGGTGTTCCTGCCGCACGATGCCGAGGCTGCACACGCCTGCCGCACGCAGCTGCAGGCGCAGGTCGAAGCGGTCGGCTGCAAGGTCGCCGGCTGGCGCGAGGTACCCACCGACGACAGCGTCTGCGGCCAGCTGGCGCGCGACACCCTGCCACGCATCGAGCAGGTGTTCGTCGATGCCGGCGTCGGCCAGGATGATGCCGGCTTCGCGCTGGCGCTGTTCCTGGCCCGTCGCCGCAGCGAACAGCAGCTGCGCGACCATGCCGACTTCTACGTCACCACCCTCACCCCGGATGCGATCAGCTACAAGGGCATGGTGCTGCCGGACAAGCTCAGCCGCTTCTTCCCCGACCTGCAACGCCGCGAACTGGCCTCCAGCGCGATCGTGTTCCACCAGCGCTTCTCCACCAACACGCTGCCGCGCTGGCCGCTGGCGCACCCGTTCCGGATGCTCGCCCACAACGGCGAGATCAACACCATCGAAGGCAACCGTCGCTGGGCGCAGGCGCGCAGCAAGGTGTGGAAGACGCCGCGCTTCGACATCGCCGAATTCGATCCGGTGATCTCCATGCACGGTTCGGATTCGCAGAGCCTGGACAACATGCTGGAGCTGATGGTTGCCGGTGGCATGGAGCTGATCCAGGCGCTGCGCATCCTGGTGCCGCCGGCCACCCAGTCGCTGGAGTTCAAGGACCCCGACCTGGCCGCCTTCTACGAATTCCACGGCCTCAACAGCGAGCCGTGGGACGGCCCGGCCGGCATCGTCGCCTGCGACAGCCGCTATGCGGTGTGTACATTGGACCGCAACGGCCTGCGCCCGGCGCGCTGGATGCTCACCGCTGACCGCCACTTCCTGGTCGCCTCCGAAGCCGGCGTGTGGGAAGTGCCGACCGAGCGCGTGGTGCGCAAGGGCAAGCTCGGCCCCGGCGAAATGGTGGCCATCGACCTCAAGCGCGGCGACCTGCTCGATTCGGACGCGGTGGACCGCATCAACCGCGGTCGCGCGCCGTACAAGCAGTGGCTGCAGCAGGGCGTGACCTACCTGCAGACCGAACTGATCGACCCGTCGCTGGTGGAAGAACCGTTCGACGAAGCCACCCTGCGCAGCTATCACAAGCTCTACCAGCTCAGCAGCGAGGAAGTGGAACAGGTGCTGCGGCCACTGGCCGAGACCGAGCAGGAAGCCACCGGCTCGATGGGCGACGACACACCGATGGCGGTGCTGAGCCAGCGCAGCCGTCCGCTGTACGACTATTTCCGCCAGGCCTTCGCGCAGGTCACCAACCCGCCGATCGATCCGCTGCGCGAAGACTGCGCGATGTCCCTGTCCACCCAGCTCGGCAAGGAGACCAACATCTTCCATGCCGGCCCGGAGACGGTGAACCACGTCATCCTCAACTCGCCGGTGCTGAGCCAGCGCAAGCTGCGTCAGCTGCTGAAGATGGACCAGTACGTGCAGGCCAACCGCCTGCTTGATCTGTCCTACAGCGAAGACGAGGGCCTGCGTGCCGGCATCGAGCGCATCTGTAGCGAGGCCGAGCAGGCCGCGCGCCAGGGCATGGTGATGCTGCTGCTGTCCGACCGCTACCCGGTGGCCGGTCGGCCGATGGTGCATGCCCTGCTCGCCACCAGCGCCATCCACCACCACCTCTCGCGGCTGGGGCTGCGCTGCGACGTCAATCTGATCGTCGAAACCGGCACCGCGCGCGACCCGCACCACATGGCCTGCCTGCTCGGCTTCGGTGCCACCGCGGTGTATCCGTACCTGGCCTACCAGACCCTGTTCGACCTGGGCCGTCGCGGCATCCTCAAGCTCAGCAAGGGCGGCGAGCAGTCGCAGATCGGCCGCCGCTACCGCAAGGGCATCTACAAGGGCCTGTCGAAGATCATCTCGAAGATGGGCATCTGTACGGTGGCAAGCTATCGCGGCGCGCAGCTGTTCGAGATCATCGGCCTGGAACCCGAGGTTGTGGACATGTGCTTCCCGGACACCGCCTCGCGCATCGGCGGCGCCGGCTTCGCACGCCTGGATGCCGACGCGCGCGAGCTGTGCGCGCAGGCGTGGGACGCGCAGCAGGACGTGGATGTCGGCGGCCTGCTGAAGTACGTGCACGGCGGCGAGTACCACATGTACAACCCCGACGTGGTCACCACCCTGCAGCGCGCCGCGCGCAGCGGTGACCCGCGTGCGTGGCAGCAGTACTGCGATGCGGTGCACGCGCGCCCGCCCTCGGCGCTGCGCGACCTGTTGGAACTGGTGCCGGCCGCAATGCCGGTGCCGCTGGACGAGGTCGCCCCGGCCAGCGCCCTGTTCCCGCGCTTCGATACCGCAGCGATCAGCCTCGGCGCCCTGTCGCCGGAGGCGCACGAGGCCCTGGCCATCGCCATGAACCGCCTCGGCGGCCGCAGCAATTCCGGCGAAGGCGGCGAAGATCCCGCACGCTATGGCACCGCCAAGCGCAGCAAGATCAAGCAGGTGGCCTCGGGCCGCTTCGGCGTCACGGCCGAATACCTGGTCAATGCCGAGGTGCTGCAGATCAAGGTCGCGCAGGGCGCCAAGCCCGGCGAAGGCGGCCAGCTGCCGGGGCACAAGGTCAACGAACTGATCGCGCGGCTGCGCTATGCGCGTCCGGGCATCGGCCTGATTTCGCCGCCGCCGCACCACGACATCTATTCGATCGAGGACCTCGCGCAGCTGATCTACGACCTCAAGCAGGTCAACCCGACCGCGCTGGTGTCGGTGAAGCTGGTCAGCCATGCCGGCGTCGGCACGATTGCCGCAGGCGTGGTCAAGGCCGGTGCGGACCTGATCACCATCTCCGGCCATGACGGCGGCACCGGTGCCTCGCCGGTCAGCTCGATCCGCTACGCCGGCGTGCCGTGGGAGCTGGGCGTGGCCGAAGCGCACCAGGCGCTGCTGGCCAACGACCTGCGCGGGCGTACCCTGCTGCAGACCGATGGCGGCCTGAAGACCGGCCTGGACGTGGTCAAGGCCGCACTGCTGGGCGCGGACAGCTTCGGCTTCGGCACCGCGCCGATGATCGTGCTGGGCTGCAAGTACCTGCGCATCTGCCACCTCAACAACTGCGCCACCGGCGTGGCCACCCAGGACGAGCGCCTGCGCGAGAACCACTTCACCGGCCAGCCCGAGCGCGTGGAGAACTTCTTCCGCCTGCTGGCCGAGGAAGTGCGTGGCTGGCTGTCGTACCTGGGCGCGCGTTCGCTGGAAGAAATCGTGGGCCGTACCGACCTGCTGCGCCAGATCGACGCCGCACCGCGCGACGGCGTGCGCGTGGATCTGTCGCGCCTGCTGGCCGACAGCCGTTACGAGGGCAGCCACTGCGCGGCGCAACGCCTGTACGAATCGCCGGACAGCCTGGCCACGCAGATGGACGGCCTGCTGGCGCCGGCCATCGAGCACAAGCGTGGCGGCGAGCACCGCTTCCTGATCCACAACACCGATCGCAGCATCGGCACGCGCCTGGCCGGTGCCGTTGCGCGCGCGCACGGCAACCAGGGCATGGCCGAAGCACCGCTTGAACTGCGCTTCCGCGGCAGCGCCGGGCAGAGCTTCGGTGCCTTCAACGTCGGCGGCCTGCACCTGGAAGTGGAAGGCGAAGCCAACGACTACGTCGGCAAGGGCATGGCCGGCGGCCGGCTGGTGGTGCGTCCACCGCGTGGCGCCCGCTTCGAGGCACGCAGCACCGCCATCATCGGCAACACCTGCCTGTATGGCGCTACCGGTGGCGAGCTGTTCGCCGCGGGCCGCGCCGGCGAGCGCTTCGCCGTGCGCAATTCCGGCGCGCTGGCGGTGGTGGAAGGTGCTGGTGACCACTGCTGCGAGTACATGACCGATGGCGTGGTGCTGGTGCTGGGCAAGGTCGGGCTGAACTTCGGCGCCGGCTTCACCGGTGGCCTGGCCTACGTACTGGACGTGGACCGCGATTTCGTCGACCGCTACAACCACGAGCTGATCGACATCCATCGCGTCTCCGCCGAAGGCTTCGAGAACTACCGCCAGCACCTGCACCGCCTGATCGGCCGCCACCGCGAGCTGACCGGCAGCATCTGGGCACAGCAGATCCTGGACGAGTTCCGCGACTACATCGGCAAGTTCTGGCTGGTCAAACCCAAGGCCGCCAGCATCGAGTCGCTGACCGAAACCCTGCGACGCGCCGCATAACGGTAGTGCCGGCCGCTGGCCGGCATCCCAGGATCACGTAGTGCCGGCCGCTGGCCGGCATCCGGAAAACACCACAGAGTCCGCCATGAGCCGCAAGCACGCCTTCCAGTTCCTCGACCTGCCCCGCACCATGCCGCAGCGCATCCCGGTGGAACTGCGCACGTCCGGCGACTGGGGCGAGCTGTACGGCAAGTTCGGCAAGGAAGACGCCCAGTACCAGGCGGGCCGCTGCCTGGACTGCGGCAACCCGTACTGCAGCTGGAAGTGCCCGGTGCACAACGCCATTCCGCAGTGGCTGCAGCTGGTGCAGGAAAACCGCATCCACGAGGCCGCCACGCTGTGCCACAGCACCAACCCGCTGCCGGAAGTATGCGGCCGGGTCTGCCCGCAGGATCGGCTGTGCGAAGGCAGCTGCACGCTGGAGGAATTCGGCGCGGTCACCATCGGCGCGGTGGAGAAGTACATCGTCGATACCGCACTGGCCAGTGGCTGGCGTCCGGACCTGGGCGCGGTGCAGCCGACCGGCCACAGTGTGGCGGTGATTGGTGCCGGCCCGGCCGGGCTGGCCTGTGCCGACCGCCTGGCACGCGCCGGCATTGCCGCCGTGGTCTACGACCGCTACGAGCAGATCGGTGGCCTGCTGCAGTTCGGCATTCCCAGCTTCAAGCTGGACAAGGACGTGATCCATCGCCGCCGTGACGTACTGGAAGGCATGGGCGTGCAGTTCCGCCTCGGCGTGGAGATCGGCCGTGATGTCAGCGTGCAGCAGTTGCTGGACAGCCACGATGCCGTGTTCATCGGCACCGGCGCCTACCGCTATACCGATGGTGGCCTGGTCGGCCAGGACCTGAAGGGCGTGCTGCCGGCGCTGCCGTTCCTGGTGCAGAACAGCCGCATCGTCGGCGGCGATGATCCGAAGGGCCGGCCGATCGCCGGCTGGGAAGACACCATCGCCCTGCCCGACCTCAACGGCAAGCGCGTGGTGGTTCTGGGCGGTGGCGATACCGGCATGGACTGCGTGCGCAGTGCGGTGCGGCTGGGCGCGGCCAAGGTCACCTGCGCCTATCGCCGCGACGAAGCCAACATGCCCGGCAGCGCGCGCGAAGTCGCCAATGCACGCGAGGAAGGGGTGCGCTTCCTGTTCAACCGGCAGCCGCTGTCGATCGAAGCCGGCGCCGACGACGAGGTGATCGGCGTGACCGTGGTCGAGACCCGGCTGGGCGAGCCCGATGCCAATGGCCGCCAGAACGCGGTGCCGATCGAAGGCAGTGAGTCGCTGTTGGAGGCAGACGTGGTGATCATCGCCTTCGGCTTCTCGCCGAGCGTGCCGGCGTGGCTGGCGGAACTGGGGGTGGAAGCCCAGCCCAATGGCCGCATCCTCGCCGGTGGCAAGGACCGCCTACCGTTCCAGACCGCGCATCCACGCCTGTTCGCCGGTGGCGACGCGGTGCGTGGTGCCGATCTCGTGGTAACCGCGGTGGCCGAAGGCCGCGACGCCGCTGCCAGCATCGTCCGCCTACTGGCGCACTGAGTCCGGCAACAGCAGCAGTTGCAGCAGCGCGCGCAGTTCGTGCGCCTCCAGCGGCTTGGCCAGGAAATGGTCGATGCCCGCCTCACGGCAGGCCTCGCGCGTGCGTTCCAGCACGCTGGCGGTCAACGCAATGATCGGCACCGGAGCATGGGCAGCGCGGGTATCGCTACGGATCGCCCGGGCCAGCGCGAAGCCATCCATGTGCGGCATATGGCAGTCGGTGATGACCAGGTCGAACGGTTGCACCTGCCAGGCCTCCCATGCCTGCAGGCCGTCGCTACAGGCGTGCACCTGCAGTCCCAGCTCGCACAGGCGTTGTGCCAGCAACTGCAGGTTGGTCGGATGATCCTCGGCCACCAGCACCCGCGCCGGCGGCAACGGTCGTAGCGCGGGCCGTGCCATCGCCGGTCCCGCAGCGGGGGCCGCACAGGCCGCCAGGTCCAGCTCCAGCCACACAGTGGTGCCCTTGCCGGGCACGCTGCGCAGGTGCAGATGCCCGCCCATCGACGTCGCCAGCTCGCGGCAGATCGACAGCCCCAGGCCACTGCCGCCGAAACGGCGCGTGGTCGACGCCTCGGCCTGCTCGTAGGCGGCAAACACCGCCTGTTGCCGTTCCACGCTGATGCCCACGCCGGTGTCGGTCACCTGCAGGCGCAGTTGCTGGCCGCCGTCGCGCTGCTGCAGCACGTGGACCTGCAACACCACGCTTCCCTGCAGGGTGAACTTCAGCGCGTTGCCGGCCAGGTTGAACAGGACCTGCCGCAGGCGCAGCCCGTCAGCCAGCGACCAGGGCTGCAACGTCGGGTCGATCTCGCTGCACAGGTGCAGCCCGCGGCTGGCCGCGACGGGCATCAACAGCTGCTGCACCGCGCGCACCAGCGCCGCCAGATCGGTCGGACGCAGCTGCAGGGGCGCCGGCTGCAGGCGCTGGCTGTGCAGCACATCGTCGAGGATCTGCCGCAGCATCTGCGCAGCCTCACCCACGGTGGTCAGCACCTGCCGCTGGTCCGCATCCAGGTCCGTGCCGGCCAGCCGCTCCAGCATGCCCAGCAGGGTGCTCATCGGCGTGCGGATCTCGTGGCTCATGGTCGCCAGGAAATGGCCCTTGGCCAGCGCCGCCTGCTCGGCCGCGCGGCGCGCCTCGGCCAACGCCGTTGCACGCGCCTGGGCTTCGCTGACGTCCATCCAGTAGCCGCTCCACTCCACGCTGCTGTCATCGCACGGCAACGGTCGTCCCTGTGATCGGACCCAGCGCCAGCCCTGTGCCGACCGGGTGCGGAAGGTAACGTCGATCGGACCGCGCACGAGCGCGGCCGCTTCGATGCTCGCCATCACCCGGCTGCGGTCACCGGCATGCACGGCCGCCAGCAGCTGCAGATGGTCGATCCGCTCAGTCTCCACGGCTACGCCGAACAGCGCCTGCACGTCGCCGGCGATCTGCGCCAGGCTGTAGTGGCCGGTTGCCGAACGGCGCGCCTGGTAGACCACCGCCGGCAGGTTCGCGGTGACTTCATGCAAGCGCTGCTCCAGCACCCGGCGACGCACGCTCTCGCGATGCACGCGCCAGTAGCCGAAGGCATGCAGCAGTATGAGCGCGAGCAGGATCAGCGACACCGGCACCAGCCAGCGCAGTGCCGAACCGGCCGGACGCGCACGTGGCAGTTCCGGCAGCCAGGCACTGCGAACCGATGCCCGACGCGCATCGCCCTCCCGCTGCAGCTCCCGGTCGAAGGCAGCGACCACCGCGGCACAGGCCGGTACGGCGGCCAGCACCAGTGCATCGCCGAAGCCAGCGGGTGCTGCGATCACCAGAGGGTCACCCGGCACGGCGCGAAGCGCGGCTTCGACTTCGGCGAGATTGGCCACCACGGCATCGACCAGCCCGGCGCGCAGCAGTGACAGCGCGTGGTCCAGCGGCGCCGGTGCCAGCAGCTGCGCACCCGGGGCCTGTTCGGCCAGCAATGCGTCCAGCGGCAGCCGGTCCGGGCTGGCCACGCTGCGGCCACGCAGTCCCTCCAACCCCAGCACTGCCGCTGCACCCTCGCGCCGCACGATCACCTGTGGCACTTCCAGGTAGGGGCTGCTGGCCACCCAGCCGGTCGGCAGCTGTGCGCGCGGCCAGCCCAGCAGCACCTGGGTGCCAGCCGGCAGCGGGTCATCAGTGAGCACCGCTGCGGGCAACGGCCGCGCATGCTGCACCGCCTGCGGGCCCAGCAGCGGCAGGTAATCCGCAGCCAACCCCGCAAGGTCGCCCTGCGCGCTGTATGACAGCGGCGGCCGATCGGAACGCCATGCCACCTGCAGTGGACTCGCACAGCCGGACGCAGCAGCGATGCCGGGCAGCAACAGCGATGCCATGACAGCGGCGACGGCGCGGCGGCCGGCGACATTCACGGTAGACATCCTCATTTCGCGGGCAGGAACCACGGCCGCGCAGCGGTACCGCTGCCAGCCACGCTAGCGAGGCGCGCTTCCGCGACAATGAGAAAAATTCGAAAAACATCCCTATCGGCGAATGCCGACATACACTGCCGCTTCTACCCGTCCCTACGGAGCGCTCGATGCGTATCGGCCTGGCCGCCAACCGTCTCCATCACCACGATGCGCGCGCCGCGCTGTTCCGCTGGCTGCGTGCCAGCGAGGCCGGGCTGCGTGAACTGGGCGTATCGCTGCACGCGGTCGGGCGCACCCACGATGCGATCGAACGGCAGGGCTTCCTGGCCGGCTACGGCGGCCTGCACCGCTACCCCTACGGGCGCGAGGGTGGCCTGATGAAACTGGTGGCCGAAGTGGTTGGCATGGGGCCGGATCGCACCCTGGACGGTGCGATCTACCTGATCGACCCGGTCGATCCTTCCTCGGTGTTTCCGGAGGCAACCGCGCTCAAGCGGCAGTGCGTGATCCACGGCAAGCCGTTCATTTCAACGGTGGCCACTGCGCGCGACTGGATCGAGGTGGAACGCATCCACGCCGGGCTGGCTGCCGATACCGGTGCCGACGATCTGCATGCCTTCCAGCACCAGACGCTGGCGCTGATCGCGCACGACGCGATGAAGCCGGCGATGCTGGCCTTCGCCGACGAGCACTTCGATGTGCTGGCACGGTTCGGCGAGCGCGTGGCGACCGGCACCACCGGCCAGCGCTTGAACGAACTGGCCTGGAGCCGCGGCTGGCCCAGCGATACGCCGTGGGTGACGCGCTACCAGAGTGGCCCGATGGGCGGCGATGCGCAGATTGCCGACCGTGTGCTGGAGGGGCGCTGCCAGCGCGCGATCTTCTTCGAGGACCCGCATGTGGCACGCCAGCACGAGGCCGATATCCAGCTGCTGGAGCGCGCGGTGACGACAGTGACCGACCAGGCGGTGTGCCTCACCGCGCCGCGGGTGGCGGCACGCTGGGCTGCCGCGGCGGCATTGCGGGCGGGGTGAGGGTTTCGGCCAACGGCTGCGCCCCTCGTGGTGGGTGGGGGCTGCACGATCATGAGGTTGGCCGGGATGGGTGGAATTGCGGGGGACGCCGTGAACCCGTCCCTGGGGGCTTGGCCGCGGCATCCATGCCGCGGACACCCCCGCAATCCCACCCATCCCGTCCTTCGACAGTTTCCGGTGTGCCCACCACGGAAGAAAGAAGGAAGAGCAGGAGCGGGTCGCGCGCTGCGCGCGCTCTTCTGTAGAGCCGAGCCATGCTCGGCTGCTCTTCAACGTGATGACTGGAACCCCGCGCCACGCGCTTCAGCCGAGCATCGGCTCGGCTCTACAACAGCTGGCGAAGCATCGCCTTCAGTCGCCGACCTTCCAGCTGGAAGTAGTCGCGCTGCTCGCGCCAAGCAGGGAAACGTTGTTCGACTTCATGCCAGAACGCGGCCGAATGATTCGGTTGGATCAGGTGGCAGAGTTCGTGCACCAGCACGTACTCGAACGCTTCCGGACGACCCAGCACCAGGGCCAGGTCCAGGGCCATGCTGCCATCGGGGGCCAGCGAGCCCCACTGCGAGGACATCACCTTCAGGCGCAGGCGGCTGGGAGCGCGCGGCAGGGTGGGCAGGTACTTCGGCAGCCAGCGGCCGACGTCGGCGCGGGTCTGCGCTTCATAGAACTCGCGCAGCAGGCGGCGCAGGGTGGCGTCGCCACCACGGGTCGGCCACTGCACGCAGGCACCGTGCGCGTCGATCTCCAGCCGCGCGTAGCGGCCTTCCTGCCAGCGCAGCGGCAACAGTTCACCGCGCAATGGCAGCACGCCGTCTTCGCCGGGCTGCAGCGGTGCCGGCAGGCCCTGCCCCTGGTACTGCCGCAGCTGCAGCGCCAGCCAGTCGCGGTGCTGTTCCAGGAAGCGCTCGCCCATTACCAGGCTTGCGCGCGGTGGTAACGTCAACCGCGCGCCACGCTCGTCCACGCTCAGCTTGATGCGGCGCGCGCGCGGATCGCGCACGCGCAGCACCTCGATCTCGGCATCCTCCAGGCGCAGGCGAACGGTGTCGCGCTGTACGGTGGCGGGCGGGGTCGGCGTGATCAGGCGGCGCAGCAGACGGCTCATGCGCCCAGCATAGCGCTGCTTCGGGCCGCCGGATGACCGGCGACCGTCGAGCTGCCTGTTCAGTCAGCCTTGCTGAGCTTGAACGCTTCTTCCAGCAACAGGAACAGGCGGCGGATCTCGGCGCTCTGCAGGGCGAAGCGGGCATCGAACTCGGCACGGCGGCCGTCTTCGTCGGCATGCTCCAGCTGGTCCAGGGCGCCGTCGAGGAACTTCAGCTTGCGCACGATCAGGTCGTCGCCGATCACGAAGGACAGGTTGTCCTCGAAGATCAGCGCCAGCTTGGTCACCTGCTTGCCGGCGTCCAGGTGCTTGTCGATCTCGTCGCAGCGCAGTTCCTGGTGCTGGCACTTGACCACCGCGCCGCCTTCGACCGGATCCTTCATCTCGCACTCTTCGCCCAGGCTCAGCCCGGTCGGCAGCGGCTCTCCGGCGATCCAGCCGGTCAGGATCGAGCGCGGCGCGACTTCGGCGTTCAGCGGCATCGCCGGGAAGCTGCCGAGCAACCCGCGGATGTCGGACATGAAGTATTCGCCGGTCTTGCGGCTGGAGGTATCCACCGCCACGTAGCCGTGCTGCAGGTCGATGAAGGCGTCGTTGCGCGAGGACTTCACGAAGGCGCGCGGCAGCAGTTCATGCAGCAGGTCGTCCTTCATGCGCTTGCGCTCGCGGCCACCCGGGCGCCGCCCTTCCTTCTCCTCGATCTCTTCCAGCTTGCGCTCGAGCAGGTCGTTGACCACCGCCGCCGGCAGGATCTTGTCCTCGCCGCCCACGGTCAGCCACAGGTGTTCGGCGATGCGGTGGGACAGCAGTTCCTTCTCCTCGCGGCCGAACGGCGAAATGAAGCCGCGCGAATTCATTTCCAGCGCGCCAACAGGCTTGAGCACGGCGTGCGGCAGCAGGGTATCGACTTCGGAAAAATCGGTGGTGGTCGGGAAACGGAAGAACGTCAGGTTGCGAAAGAACATGGAATTCCGGATGGCGAAGAGGAAGGGCGACCGACCTTAAACGGTGGGCGTCTCGGGATCTGCGTCGGCATCGGCCCGGGAGCCGGCCAGCCAGGCATGGGCGTCGGGCAGCGGCGTGTCGTCGCGACGGCCCAGCGCCATGAAGTCGAACAGGGTGGTGTCGGCCAGCTGCGAGGGCCGGACTTCACCCATGGCGCGCGCGATCTGCTCGATGCGGCCCGGATGGTCCTTTTCCCACTGCTTGAGCATCAGGCCGACCTGGCGGCGCTGCAGGTTCTCCTGGCTGCCGCACAGGTTGCAGGGAATGATCGGGAACTGGCGTGCCTGCGCGTAGTCGACGATGTCGCTCTCGCGCACGTAGGCCAGCGGCCGGATCACCACGTGCCTGCCGTCGTCGCTGCGCAGCTTCGGCGGCATGCCCGCCAGCTTGGCGTGGTGGAACAGGTTCATGAAGAACGTGGCCACCATGTCGTCGCGGTGATGGCCCAGCGCGATCTTGGTGAACCCGTGAGTCTCGGCGTAGTTGTACAGCGCGCCACGACGCAGGCGTGAGCACAGCGAACACATCGTCTTGCCCTCCGGGATGACCCGGCTGACCACCGAATAGGTGTCCTGCTCGATGATGTGGTACGGCACGCCCAGCCCTGCCAGGTACTCCGGCAGGATGTGCTCGGGGAAGCCCGGCTGCTTCTGGTCCAGGTTCACCGCCACCAGCTCGAACGGCACCGGCGCCTTCTTCTGCAGCTGCAGCAGTACGTCCAGCAGGGTGTAGCTGTCCTTGCCGCCGGACAGGCAGACCATGACCTTGTCGCCGGCCTCGATCATGCCGAAGTCGGCAATCGCCTCGCCGACCTGGCGGCGCAGGCGCTTGGCCAGCTTGTGCTGCTCGCGCTCGGCCACGCGTGGATCGCGGGCGGCGCGCGGCTGGGGATCGGGAAGGGAAATCACGGCACTCATGGGTTCCATTCTAACGGCTCGGAGCCGCCCCGGCCGGGGATCGGGTTTCCCCTCTCCCGGCAGTCATCAACGCTGTGTATGCTCGGAGGCTGTGGATACCTACAGCCCCGCCGAGATCGTCGAGCACCTCGCCGCCCTGCGCGCCGAGCACCGCCTGCTGGATGAACAGATCACCCGCATGGCGGCCAACGGCGAGGACGAACTGGAAGCCAAGCGCCTGAAGCGGCGCAAGCTGCAGCTGAAGGACTGCATCGCCAGGCTGGAAAGCCTGCAGATTCCCGACGAGCCGGCCTGAGCCGGGTCCGGGTGGGTGCCAACCTTGGTTGGCCTCCCTCTCCGGTAGGTGCCAACCTTGGTTGGCACGGGTGGAAGTGTGCGGACCAAGGTCCGCACCCACCGCATTGTCCGGCGCGACCTTCAATCCTGCGGCGCAGGCTCGTCCGGGCGCGCTGCTTCCGGGCTGACCCGCTCGATGGTGTGGCGCAGCTCGCGCCCCAGGATGAACTTGGCGTCCTTGGCCCAGGCATCCAGGCGTTCGTCGAACAGCAGCTTGCTGTTCTCGTCCGGCCACACCAGGCGCAGTTCGCGCAGCTTCTGGATGAAGCCGCGGAACAGGGCCTTGTCGAAGAACTCGGGAGCGGCCGGCGCATAGAGCAGGCTCAGGCGCTGCGCGGCCTGCTGGCACAGGCTTTCCAGCTCGGCCGCACCGAGCACGCCCGGGCCGTTCTTCACCAGCACCGAAATGGCGATGTAGTAGCGCTCGAACGCCTGCTGCAGCGAATGGCCGATCGCCCGCAGGCGGAACACCTCGTCGGTCTGCCCGGTGTTGCGCGCGAGGATGCCGCCGTCGTCATCGTTGACGTTCTGCAGCAGGCCTTCGCGCACGAACACATCGATGGTGCGGTCAATGCGCTGCGCGAACTCGTACTCGCTCCACGGCAGGAACAGCTCGGCCTGCAGGAACGGGTACACCGTGCGGCCCAGCTGGACCAGGCCGGTACGGCTCATGCGGCGGTTGTTCTGGAAGCAGCAGGCCACCCACGACGAGGCGGTGAACAGGTGCACCACGTTGTTGCGGAAGTAGCTGAGCAGCACCGCGGTGTCGCCGCTGACGCTGAGCACATCGCCGAGCGGGTGCTTGATGCGGGTGAGGACGTTGATCTCCTCGGCATGGGCGATGATCCGCTCCGGCGAGTGCGGGGTCACCGTCACCCGGTCCGAGTACGGCATCTCGACCAGCAGCGTCTTGCACAGCTCGATCTGCGCGATCAGGTCGGCCTCGCCCATCGCGTGCTTCGGCGTGGACAGCAGGGCCAGCGCCAGCAGGTTGATGGGGTTGACGTCGGCAGCGCCGTTGATGCGCACCTGGATGCGTTCGGCCAGCGTATCCACCGTGGTCGACAGCCAGGCCGGCTTCTCGTCCTCGGGCACCGCCTCGCCCTTCCACTCCGGGGCCTTCTCGGCCAGCACATCGTTCAGCGCGATCGGCTCGCCGAAGTTCACCACCACCTGGCCGTAGTTCTGCTTGAGCACCTTGGGGATGCCCCACAGCAGCGACCAGATCGACTCCTTTTCCTTCGGCCGGCCGGACAGTTCGTCCAGGTAGCTGCCGCCCTCCATCAGCTTCTCGTAGCCGATGTAGATGGGCTGGAACAGGACCGGCTTGCGCGGCTGGCGCAGGAATGCACGCAGCGTCATCGAGATCATGCCGCCCTTGGGCTGCAGCAGGCGCCCGGTACGCGAGCGGCCGCCTTCGACGAAGTACTCCAGCGAATAGCCACCGGCCACCAGCTGCGCGACGTACTCACTGAGCACCGCAGAGTACAGCGCATTGCCACGGATCGAACGGCGGATGAAGAACGCACCGCCCTTGCGCAGCAGGGTGCCGACCACCGGCAGGTTCAGGTTGATGCCGGCCACGATGTGCGGCGGCACGATGCCACGGTCGTACAGCAGGTAGGACAGCAGCAGGTAGTCCATGTGGCTGCGGTGGCTGGGCACGTAGACCACTTCGTGGCCCGGCGCGGCGGCCTTGAACTTGTCCAGGTGGTGCACCAGCACGCCCGCATAGATGCGGTTCCACACGTGGCTGAGCATGAAGCTGGCCGAGCGCACCACCGGGCTGGAATAGTCCGCAGCGATTTCCCAGGCGTAGGCGTGCGCCTTCTTCCAGGCATCGGCCGGCTTCGAGTTGTCGCGCTTGGCCTGTGCGGCGATCGCTTCGCGGACCGGCTCGGCGGCCAGCACCTGGTCCACCAGCAGGCGCCGGGTCGACAGGTCCGGGCCGATCACCGATTCACGGATGCGGCGGAAATGGGTGCGCAGCACGCGCTGCAGCTTGCGCACCGTGCGCTCCGGCTCCAGGCCTTCGTCGACGGTGCTGCGCAGCGAGATCGGCGGAGCGAAGCGCACGATGGTATTGCGCCCGTTCAGCAGCAGCCCCAGCAGGCGGCGGAAGCGGCCCACCAGCGCCCAGTTTTCCGAGAACAGCACCGCGAACCAGCCGCTCTGCTTGTCCGGCGCGCGGCCGACGAAGATCGACACCGGCACCAGGTGCACATCCAGGTCGTCGCGCACGCGGTGCGCCTGCAGGACCTTGGCCAGCGAATCGGAGTGGGTCTTGGCGCCGCGCTGCTCGGGAATCAGCGAGTTGCTGGAGCTGCGCCGCGACAGCGCCAGATAGGCGCGCTTGCGGCCGGTCGGATCACCGGCCAGCGGCACCAGCGGCGACGGCAGGCCGGCCTGGCGGCAGGCCTTGTCCAGGATCAGCGCGTTGGACAGGCCGTAGTCTTCCAGCACGTACATGACCGGGCGGCCATCGTTGTACTGGCCCGGGTCTTCCGGTTCGATCTTCAGCGACAGCCACGGCTCGACCAGGCGACCGAGCAGGCGGGCCCACAGTGGACGGCGTCCGGCCGGACGCGCGTGCGCGGGCGGCGGTACCGGGTTCGGGCCGGTACCGGTCGAGGGAGACGCCGGCACCGTATCGGCGGGCGTCGACTGGGATTCTTCGCCGGGGAACGGCAGCGGGTTCTGTTTCGACATCGGCGCCATTATGGCTTAGGCGGTGGCATTGCCGCTTCCCCACCCTCGGCGGGGGCTTCAGCCGGTGCTGGCGACGCAGCCGCGCGGGCCGCATCGGCCTTGCGCAGCAGCGCGTCGGTGTCGGCCAAGGTGCGGGTCAAGTACCAGTGGCCCTCGCGCCGGCTCAGTGGCAGCTGCAGGGTCATCTCGCGACCGGCCAGGTCGTAGTGCAGGCGCACCAGCGCATTGTCGCCCTGCACCGACAGCAGTTCGCCGCGCACGCTGCGCAGCGCATCGTCCACGCCGAGTCCGTAGCTGCCCAGCACCGCCTTGAGGGTGTGGATGAACGGCGCCAGCTGCTGCAGGCTGCCTTCCATGCCGGCCGCCTGCAGGCCGGCTTCATCATCGAAGCCGACCTTGCTGGCGGCGCCGACCAGCGCGGCGATGGTGCTGCGGGCACGTGCGCGGTCGCTGATCGGGGCAGCCTGCGCCCACCCCGCCAGGGTCTCGACCAGGGCGATGTAGTGGGCCTGCTGGCTGGGCGTGTAGCCCTTCTGGTGGCGCAGGTACTGCACGCCGAAGTTGCCCATCGACTGTGCGGCCTGGCGCACGGCGCCGGCCTGGCCAGCCAGCTGGCGATCGAAGCTGCGCTGCAGTTCGGTGCTGGCATCGGGCTTGCGCAGCGCGGCCAGCATCGGCAGCAGCTGGTCACCCAGCGGCAGTTCGGTCAGCGGCCACTGGCTGTGGCCCTCCGCCCAGGCCTGCTGCAGGCGTTGGTACTGGCCCGGCGGCACCGACAGCTTTGCGTAGCCGACCAGATCATCCTCGGCCAGGCGCAACGCCATCGCCTGTACCGCAGCCACCGGCTCGGCCGCCGGCCTGGCCGGATCGTTGGCAGACTCGCGGCACCCCGCCACGGCCAGCAGCAGCACGGCCGCCAGCCCCCATCCACGCGCAGACTTTCCTCGCACCGCCACGCTCATGCACTCGGACTCCCCGGACCGGCCCGCATCTTGCGGCCTGCGACGTGACAGCGGCAAGCCGGGACGTCACGGTTTCCAGCCAAGGGGGGCGCAGATCTCCTCTGCTGCGGCAGAAGGGATCTGACCCCAGCGCCGCCATCGGGATAAAAAAAGAGCCCGGATCACGGGGATCACAGGCTCTTCAAGCCGGCGCGGGGCCGGAGGACAGTGTTGTGGCACATGTCCGGCCCGAGGACCGGATGGCGGCGATCCTACGCTGCCGTTCAAGTTAAGGCAACACTTCACGTAATGCTATGTATGTATTTGATTTTATTGTGTCAATCGCGTTGCCAAACCGCTTCGATGAAATCTACGGCGTGTTTTTCGGCGATTCGGGCATAAATCCCCGGATAGCCGGCCAGCGCACAGCCCTCGCCCCAACTGACGACACCGAACTGGGTCCAGCCTTCACGCAGGCGCAGCAGCAGGGGGCCTCCGGAATCCCCCTGGCAGCTGTCGATGCCCTCGCGGCCGGCGCAGATCACCTTGCCACGTGATAGTTCACCGCCGTACGCCTGCTGGCATTCATCGAATGACACGAACGGCACCTGTGCGGTCTGCAGCTGAGTCGGATAGACCCGGCCATCGCCGATGTCGGTGTCTCCCCAGCCGATCACCGTGAATTCACGGCCCGGCTTGAGATAGCTGGCGTCGGGCCGCAGCCGCAGTGCTACCGGCTGTGCGCCGACCAGCGGTGCGCTGAGCTGGATCAGGGCGACGTCGTGCTCCAGCGAATTGCCGCTGTTGAATGCCGGATGGACGTGGATCGCCTTGACGTTGGAGGGTCGTGGTCCGGCGTCAGTGGACAGGGCCGTGACCTTGCCGACAACGGCGATGCCACCAGGCGCTTCGCCCTGCATGCAGTGCGCGGCCGTCAGCACCCACGAGGGTGAGATGAGGGTGCCCCCGCAGAAGTGGCGATCATGGTCCGAATCGCCGTCGAAGATGCCCTGGATGCTGACCATGAACGGGTACTCGTCGGCCGGCGCCGCTTCGCCGCCGATGATGCGCGGCGCATCGCGCAGCTGCGGCGCAGCGGTGGCGGGTACGGCAGACGCGGCCAACAGCAGGCCGATGAACAAAGAGGTGCTGCGATACATTTCCCTGTACTCCTCTGTCGATGGTTGGAACCGGCGCGGCCGCGGTCCGTACCGGTGCATCGATTGGGGAGCAGTGGAGAGGCCCACAGCGCGAACCTGCGCACAGTTCTCATGGCTGGCGCCGCCTGCGACAGCTGCAGACCCACAAATGCGAACGCCATCCCGCATGGATCGGGATGGCGTTCGTGGTGCCGGCGTGACCGGCGTCGGCTGTGGGCTCAGCGTGCAGCCAGAGCCGACGCGATTTCCTGCTGGATCGCCCGCGCTGCGGCCTGCGGATCGGCGGCCAGGCGGATCGGGCGACCGACCACGATGGCATCGGCGCCATCGGCAAAGGCCTGCGCTACGCCAACGGTACGCTTCTGGTCATCGCCGACCGGGCCACCGGGGCGGATGCCCGGGCAGACGATCGAGAATCCGCTGCCGGTGGCAGCGCGGATCGGGCCGGCCTCCTGGCCCGAAGCGATCACGCCATCGATGCCGGCGGCCTGGGCGGCCAGCGCGCGCTCGACCACCACGTCCACCGGTTCGCGGTCGATGCCCATCTGTGCGAGGTCGGGGCGACCCATCGAGGTCAGCACGGTCACTGCCAGCAGGCGCATGTCGCCGCTGTTGGCGGCGGCGCACGCCTCCATCATGGCCGGGTGCCAGCCATGGATGGTGGCGTAGCTGACCGGCCACTGCGACAGGCGCTTGATCACCGCCGCAGCCGTGGCCGGGATGTCGAAGAACTTCAGGTCGACGAACACGCGCTTGTCGCGGCGGGCCAGCTCATCGAGCACCTGGAAGTACTCGCCGGAGGCGAGCAGTTCCATGCCGATCTTGTAGAACGCCACGCTGTCGCCCAGGCGGTCGACCCACGCCAGCGCCTGCGCGCGGTCAGGCACGTCCAGCGCGAAGATCAGGCGCTCGTCATCGCGCAGCGGCAGCGGTGCGCGGCTCATGGTGCGTAGTCCAGCGCGGCGCGCTTGGCGTCGTGGCGGGCCTGGCGCGACTGGCTGTAATCGTTGTTGAACTGCGCCGGCTCGAAGCCGCCGTAGGTCGGGTTCGGCAGCATCCACCAGCGCTCGCCGAACCAGTCGTGGTACTGCTGCAGCAGGGCGTCACGGCCTTCGTTGGTGTTGGCGGTCACTTCCACGAAGTCACCCAGCTGGTCGCCGAACTGCATCAGCACGCGGTACTTCTGCCCGGCCAGGCGGCGGCGGCAGTTCTTCTCGCTGCCAGCCTGCTCGCAGCCTTCGACCACGGTGCCCAGGCCCAGGAACACGCTGTCATCGGCCACCGGCAGGCCCTGCTCGCGCAGGTTGGCCAGGGTCGCGTCCTTCAGGTGCACGGCACGGTTGGAGATGTACAGCAGGGTCACGCCCTTGGCGTTGGCCGCCTTGGCGAAATCAACCACGCCCGGGATCGCCTTGGCCTTCTTTTCGGCCACCCACTGGTCCCAGCTCAGCTCGTCGTATTCCTTGCCGTCGCGCACCAGGCGCGCCTGGTAGGGCGAGTTGTCCAGCACGGTCTCGTCCACGTCCAGCACCACGGCCGGCTTCAGGCCCTTGGCCTCGTTGCCGCGTTCTTCCGGCACCAGAGCATCCCAATGGGCTTCCTTCAGCGCCACGTCCAGGTGGTCGGCGGCGGCGCGGTAGGTCTGCTCGGTGATCGCCCTGTACTCCTGCGCACGCTGCATCCACAGCACGGCGTTGAGGTTGTCGTTGGCGGTGGCATCACGCGCGCCATCGGCCTTGGCGGCGGACGCCGGGGCCTGCGGCGCCGCGGCTTCAGCGGCAGGCGCGTCCACGCGCTTGCAGGCGGACAGGCCCAGCGCCGCGGTGGCGAGCAGGGTCAGGGACAGGGAAACAGGACGACGCATGGATTCACCGGCAATCAGATATACCGGTGCATTTTACCGGCAAAGCCGGCCCTGGGACGGCTATGCTTGGCGGTTGACCCGTTGCTCTTCCGGAGGCCGCCATGACCGATTCCACCCAGACCCCCGACGTCCCCCTGCTCGATGCGGTGCAGGCCCGCCTGCTGGGCTGCCTGGTGGAGAAGGAGGCGACCACCCCGGACACCTACCCGTTGACCGTCAATGCCGCCCAATCGGCGGCCAACCAGAAGACCGCCCGCGAGCCGGTGATGAACGTGGACGCCGGCAGCGTGCAGCACGCGCTGCGCCAGCTGGAAGCACTGGGCCTGGCCCGCCAGCACTTCTCCTCGCGCGCCGACCGCTACGAGCACCGCCTGCAGGCCGCGCTGGACCTGACCCGGCAACAGACCGTGCTGCTGGCGCTGCTGCTGCTGCGCGGCCCACAGACCCTGGGCGAGCTGGTGTCGCGCAGCGAGCGTCTGTACCGGTTTGCGGATATCGACGAAGCCCGCCACGCCGTCGAGCGCCTGCAGCAGCGCGCGCTGCTGGTGGTGCTGCCGCGCGCCAGCGGCCAGCGCGAAGACCGCTACATGCACCTGCTGTGCGGTGAAGTGGATGGTGCCGCGCTGGCGGCCAAGTACGCCAGCAGTGGCGGGGGCAGCAGCGATGCGGCCGATCCGGGCCTGGCCGAGCGCGTGGCCCAGCTGGAAGCGGCCGTGGCCGAGCTGCAGGCGCAGCTGGCAGAACTGCGCGGCTGACGCAGCCTGCCGGGGTCGGATCCCGCAGCGCGGGCTCCGACCCCGTCCGCATCAGGTAGTGCCGACCCCTGGCCGGTCACCCCGCACCGATCGGCGCAGGATCGATCCGTGGATCAGCACCCTCCGACCCTGAGAATTCCGTCGCAGTTGGACAGGGCGCGTACCCCCCATTCCTCCATCGTGTACTGATTCACCAGTTTGCTGCCGTTGTTGCGCACGCAGCTGACATTGATGAAGCACTGCGTGCCGGGCCGCCCTTCAATGCGGTTGACATGGCAACTGCGGCTGGCAGACGACGCATTCCATGCGTTCTGACACGCCTGTGTACTGGAACGTGGCGAAAGAGCGCCCATCTGGGGAAGCGTGAATGCAGATGCGGATGCAGACGCCATGCTCAACAACATCGTCACGGCCAAGGTCATGGGCTTCATGAGAACTCCTGGAGTTTCCGGGTTTGGGTAATGACCACAGCGCTGTCCAATGCGGCGCGTCGGTCACCCTCATCAAAGCCGGAAGCATCGGCGGTGAACCGGACGACATGCCGGTTTATCGCCAAATACAAGAGTTCTCATTCGATTCGTGCAGATTGCGTCATGAGCGCGGGGCTGAGACCGCCACCGCCCCCGGTGTCGCGTACAACCGGCTGGGTGAATCCACTCCTGGCAACTGGATCACTCCGCGCTCCTGCATGCCCAGGCCCAGCAGGATCTTCCCGGACACCACGTTGTCCAGATCGGTAATGCCATACAGATCCCGCAAGCCCAGCGCTCCGCGTGCATGCGCGAACACCGCACGCGCCGCCTCACCGGCGTAGCCCTGCCCGGCAAATTCCGAGAGCACCGCATAGCCGATGTCCGGCCCCGGCAGGCCATCACGCCGCACCAGCCCGGCATTGCCCAGCCACGCGCCATCGGACAAGCGCTCGATGGCATACATGCCGAACCCGTTCAACGCATAGCTGTGCAGCACCCGCAGCGCGATGTACTCCCGCGCCTGCTCCTCGCTGCGTACGTTGCGGTCACCAATGAATCGCACGAAGCCCGGATCGTTCAACAGTGCCAACATCGGCACCGCATCGCGGTCGGGCTCGATCGCACGCAGACGCAGGCGTTCGCTTTCAATCGGATGCACGCGCAGACCTCCAGCCGAAACCCCGATTCTGCCTCAACCCCCAGCTGTTGAATCTGATTTTCTTTGCATTGCCGTGGAAGGACACGCCCGGCGGTCACTTCAGGGACGGGTTCACGGCGTCCCCCGCGAACCCACCCCGACCGGCCAGCCACCGAACCAACGCGTGCTCCACCACGGAGGGGCGGCGCCGTTGGAGCGCCTTAGTCGAACAACGCCTCGATCGCCGCCAACCCCGCGCTCGCCCGTTCCTTCTTCCGCGCCGCATCCGCCACCGGGTCCGCGCCATCGCGCTGGATCTCCTCGGCCGGGATCTCATCGAAGAACCGGCTCGGCTTCAGCCGCACATGCTCGCCGAACTTGCGCGTGAGCTTGCTGTAGCTCATCCACAGCTGGATCTTGGCGCGGGTGATGCCCACGTACAGCAGGCGACGTTCTTCCTGCAGGTTGCCTTCATCCAGGCTGACCTGGTGCGGCAACACGCCGTCCTCGCAGCCGACGATGAACACGTACGGGAACTCCAGGCCCTTGGAAGCGTGCAGGGTCATCATGCGCACCTGGTTGCCGCCCTCGTCCTTGTCGCTGCGCGAGAGCAGCGCCAGCTGGCCGGCCAGGTCGGCGGCGGTGGCACCGCGCGGGCCGCCCTCGAACCACTGCGCCAGTTCCTCGATGTTGTTCGCCCGGCGCTGGTAGCTGGCCTCTTCCTTGGCCTGCTGGCGCAGCTCGCTCAGCAACCCCGATTCCTTGGCCACCTTGCGGATCATGTCGCCGGACGTCACCTGGCGCATCTGCGCCCGCAGGTCGCGCAGGATGTCGGTGAAGCGCGCCAGGCTGTTGGCCGCGCGCGGCGGCAACTGCTGCAGGGCGCCGATGGTCTCGGCCACATGCGCCATCGGCATGTCCTTTTCCTGCGCCAGCTCGGCCAGCCTGGCCAGCGTACCGGCACCCACGTCGCGCTTGGGCGACTGCACCGCGCGCATGAACGCGGTGTCATCGTCCGGGTTCACCAGCAGCCGCAGCCAGGCCAGCGTGTCCTTCACTTCCTGGCGTTCCAGGAACATCGTGCCGCCGGTCAGGTGGTAGGGGATGCGCAGCAGCTGCATCGCCTTTTCCAGCGGCCGCGACTGGAAGTTGCCACGGAACAGGATGCAGAAATCACTCCACGGCACGTTGCGCGACTGCGCCACGAAGGCGATTTCGGCGGCGACCTTTTCCGCTTCGTGCTCACTGTTGCGGCACTCCCACACGCGGATGCGCTCACCGTCGGCCTGGTCGCTCCACAGCTTCTTCAGGTGTTCGTGCGGGTTGTTGGCGATCAGCGCATTGGCTGCACGCAGCACGCGGTTGGAGCAGCGGTAGTTCTGCTCCAGCTTGATGATTTCCAGCGTGGGGTAGTCACGCCCCATCTGCTGCAGGTTCTCCGGGTTGGCGCCACGCCAGGCGTAGATCGACTGGTCATCGTCGCCCACGCAGGTGAAATTGCCCTTCTCACCAGCCAGCTGCTTGAGCAGGCGGTATTGCGCGTCGTTGGTGTCCTGGCATTCGTCCACCAGCAGGTAGCCGATGCGCTCGCGCCAGGCCAGGGCGATCTCGGGGTTCTCTTCCAGGATCTGCACCGGCAGGCGGATCAGGTCATCGAAATCGACCGCATTGAACGCGGTCAGCCGCAGCTGGTAGCGCTCGTAGACGCTGGCCGCTTCCTTCTCGCGGTTGCTGCGTGCGGCGGCCATCGCCTGCTCGGGCGACAGCCCGGCGTTCTTCGCGCGCGACACCAGGTTCTTCATGTCCTCGATGTCATCGGGCTTGGCGCCGTGCATCAGGTCCTTGATCTGCGCGGCGGCATCATCGGCATCGAAGATGGAGAAGCCGCGCTTCAGGCCCACGGCGGCATGTTCGATCTGCAGGAACTTCAGGCCCAGCGCATGGAAGGTGCAGATGGTCACCTCGTCGGCGTCCTGCTCGCGCAGGCGCTTGGCCACGCGCTCGCGCATTTCCTTGGCCGATTTGTTGGTGAAGGTGATCGCCGCGATGCGGCGCGCCGGATAGCGGCCACTGCCGATCAGGTGGGCGATCTTCTCCACGATCACCCGCGTCTTGCCGCTGCCGGCGCCGGCGAGCACCAGCAAGGGGCCTTCGATGTGCAGGACGGCGGCGGCTTGGGGGGGATTGAGACCGTGCATGGGGACAGGATTGTAGCGGGGTGCCGGCGGGCCGACCTGACTTGCATGACGCCTGGCCCTAAGGTATTGAGTCGACTCCGGAACACAGGAGCGTGGTCCATGTCCTTGAACATCATCGCCCGCCCGCTGGTGGCTACCCTGCTGGGCCTGCTGGCCGTGCCTGCGGCCGGGTCCAGCCCGGCACCGCCTGCCGACGCCTATGAAACGATTGTGCTGCAGTCGCACGAGTTTCTTGTCTACCATCCGGACCTGCGCTTCCGTGGGCTCGGCATGCAGGCCCGCGAGCGGGGCCGCCACGAAGAAGCCCGCAACGACTTCCGCAATGCCGCGCGCTACGGCGACAAGCTCTCACAGGCAGCGCTGGCCGACATGCTCTGGAACGGGCAGGGCGGTCCGGTCGACCGCGCCCTGGGCTATGCATGGATGGACCTGGCGGCCGAGCGCGGCACCGAATGGCTGGTGGTACAGCGCGAACGCTTCTGGGAGGCGCTGTCCGCCGACGAGCGCGAGCGCGCGGTGCGCGAGGGCCGCGCGCTGTATGCCGAGTTCGGCGATCCGGCCGCGACGCCGCGGCTGGAACGTGAACTGCGGGCCGGCAGCATGCAGCAGACCGGCAGCCGCGCCGGCTGGAACGGCGCCATGCGCAGCCAGGGCCGTGGCGATGCGGGGGCCCGTGTGCTGCAACCGGAAAAGCACCAGTTGGCGCGCTACTGGGACCCGGTGGCCTACCGGCAATGGCAGGACGAGGAGCTGGCCAGATCGGGGCGATGAGCCACGCCTGCCAGGCCATCGTTGCCTCGGCGCTGCTGGCACCGGGGTACGCGACAGCCGGCACGTGATCGCCCGGCCACGGCCGATCCGCGACGGCGGGCCGGGTGGCGACTAGAATTGGCCGATGGCCAAGCTCTACTTCTACTACTCGGCGATGAACGCCGGCAAGACCACCACCCTGCTGCAGAGCGCGCACAACTACCGCGAGCGCGGCATGCGGGTGGCGATCCTGACCCCACGCCTGGACGATCGTGCCGGCGCCGGCGTGGTGGCCTCGCGGATCGGCCTGCGCGCTGACGGCATGGCCTTCGACCGCGATACCGACCTGCAGCGCTGGGTGGAGCAGGATCTGGCAGCCAACGGCCCGATGGGCTGCGTGCTGGTGGACGAGGCGCAGTTCCTGACCCGCGCCCAGGTCTGGCAGCTCAGTGAGGTGGTCGACCAGCTGCGCATTCCGGTGCTGTGCTACGGCCTTCGTACCGACTTCCGCGGCGAGCTGTTCGAAGGCAGCCAGTACCTGCTGGCCTGGGCCGACGAGATGCAGGAGATCAAGACCATCTGCCACAGCGGCAAGAAGGCGACGATGACCGTGCGCGTGGACGAGCATGGCCACGCCGTGCAGGACGGCCCGCAGGTGGAGATCGGTGGCAACGAGCGCTACGTGTCGGTCAGCCGTGCCGAGTTCAAGAAGATCACCCGCGGCGAAGGCCGGATCGATCCGGCGCAGGCGCCCCTGCCGCTGTAAGGGGTGTTCTTTTGCAGGGCTTGCAGCCCTGCACCTGCTTCAAGCCGAAGCAACGGCAACAGCGGGCATTCCGTGGAATGGCGGGGCGGTGTCGGAGTGCGGGGACGCTGCAAGTACGTCCCTGTAAGCTTGGCAGCCGCATCCATGCGGCTGACACCCCGCACTCCGACACCGCGCCACCTCTGACACAATCCCGCAGCTGTTGGTGGGTGTCGACCTTGGTCGACACATCTGTCAGATATCGAATGAAGTTCCGGGGTCAGATGCGTTTTCCTTCGGAAAACGGATCTGACCCCCAAGAGCGATTCCAACAGATCGCGCAAATCTGTCGAAGGCGGGGTGGGTCCGGTTGAGGGGGCGTGAGCGCCATGGATGGCGCGACCGAGGCTACATGGACGTATTTACGCCGCCCCCCTCAACCGGACCCACCCCGCCATCCCACGGAATGCACGCAATTGACGTTGCCTTGGCTTGAAGCAGGTGCAGGGCTGCAAGCCCTGCAAACCCAACCCCCTCTTAGTACAGCGTGCGCTCCGGCGCACCGGCCGGCGGCGGGGTGTACTGGTACAGCCAGGTCTCGGTGAGGGTCTTGCCACCACTGCGCAGGAACAGGCGGATGTCGATCTGCTCGGTACTGCCTTCCGGCGGCACCAGGTCGAACATCGCGCGATAGCCGTTGATCTCGCGCAGCGGGCGCGCCGACACGATCTCGACCCGGCCACGGCTGGCTTCCACCACCGCTTCGACCTCGGCCTTGTCGATCAGCCTGGCCAGTTCGCCACCTTCGAAGTCCACCGCGAAGCGCCAGCTGAAGTACTCACGCTTCTTGCCGACCACACCGCCCAGGCCGGTGCGGCTGGCCACGCAGTGCGCCAGCGGCGGGCGCGCCGGCGGTTCGGCGCCCCAGTACAAGCGGTAGCCGACCAGCAGCTCCTGGCCCGGCTGCGGCTTTTCCTTCGGGTTCCAGAACGCCACGATGTTGTCGAACGTCTCGTCCACGGTGGGAATCTCCACCAGCTGCACCGAGCCTTCGCCCCATTCGCCCTTCGGCTCCACCCACAGGCACGGGCGCTTCTCGTAGAACACGCCGTCGTCCTGGTAATGGTCGAAATTGCGGTCGCGCTGCAGCAGGCCGAAGCCGCGCGGGTTGCGGTCCACGAACATGTTGAAACGCAGGTTGCGCGGGTTCAGCAGCGGCCGCCAGATCCACTCGCCGGCACCGGTCCACAGCGACAGGCCATCGGTATCGTGGATCTCCGGGCGCCAGTCCCAGCCCATCCGGCGGTCGTTCTCGCCCACCTGGTACATGCTGGTGCACGGGGCGATGCCCAACCGCTCGATCGTCTTGCGCGGGTACAGCGCGCTGTCGATGTCCATCAGCAGCACGTCACCGTTGGTGATCGCGAAGCGATAGGCTCCGGCCACGCTGGGCGAATCCAGCAGGCCGTAGACCACGATCGTGTCCGAATCAGCCGACGGCTGTTCCAGGTAGTAGGCGATGAAATCCGGGAATTCCTCCGGCTTGCCCATGCCGGTGTCGATCGCCAGGCCACGCGCGGACTGCCCGTACTGGCCCTCCTTGCCGACTGCGCGGAAGTAGCTGGCGCCAAGGAAGGCGGCGAAGTCGCGGTCGGTGTCCTTGCGGGTGTTCAGGCGGAACCCGGCGAAGCCCAGATCGGCCGGCAGCTCGCCATCCTTGATGCCGCTCTTGCCGTAGTTGAACGCCGCGCCGTCATACGCCAGTTCCTGCGCCTTGCCGTCGACCACGTCGAACATGCGCACCGGCGAATGGAAGTACAGGCCCAGGTGGAAGAACTTGGCCTGGAACTTGCCGGGCTGGTCGGCCCACAGCGCATGGTCCTGGCGGTAGCCGATCGACTGGTACTGGTCCCAGTCCAGGCCTTCCAGGCGGCCCGGCAGCACCCGCTTGTGGCTCTTGTAGGGTGCCTGTGCAAGCGCGCGCGCCTGGCCCTTCAGGGTGGCGAAGTCGAACGGCTGCGGTTGGCCGAGGCGGCGCAGGCCCATCTGGCCGCTCCTGCTGGCCGCGCACGCGGGCAGGGACGGCAGGCCGAATGCAGCCAGGGCGAGGGAGGCATTGCGGATGAAGTCGCGTCGTTGCATGCAGGCGCGTCAGGCACAGGGAGGAAGGTCGGCCATCATAGGCAGACAAACGTTAACGGGCAGCGGAGACGCGCCCTGCCCGTTCAGCTGCCGCTGGTCGCCGGCTCAGCGCTGGCAGTGGCTGCACCAGACGCTGGTGCGCTGGCCGATGGTGGCGTGCTTCAGCGCGCGCCCGCAGTTCGGGCACGGCAGCCCGTCGCGGCCGTACACCAGCAGCTCCTGCTCGAAGTAGCCCGGCGCACCGTCGGGGCTGATGAAATCGCGCAGGGTGGTGCCGCCGCGGGTGATGGCGTAGCCCAGGATCTCCTTCACCGCGTCGGCCAGCCGCTGGTAGCGTGCTCGCGAGATCTTTCCTGCCTCGCGCAACGGACTGATGCCGGCCTTGAACAGGCTCTCGGCGGCGTAGATGTTGCCCACGCCCACCACCACCGCCTGGTCCATCAGGAAGGTCTTCACCGGCGCGCTGCGGCCCCGGCTGCGGGCGAACAGGTAGTCGCCGTCGAACGCCTCGTCCAGTGGCTCCGGGCCCAGCCCCTGCAGCAGCGGGTGGATCTCGCCAGCCGGCTGCCAGAGCAGGCTGCCGAAGCGACGCGGGTCGTTGAAGCGCAGCAGGCGGCCATTGTCCAGGCTGATGTCGACGTGGTCATGCGCCCGCAGCGGGGTATCACCGGGCAGCACGCGCAGGCTGCCGGACATGCCCAGGTGCAGCACGGCGCTGCCGATGGCGGTATCCAGCAGCAGGTACTTGGCTCGCCGGCGGATGTCCTCGATGCGCTGACCCGGCAGCAGCTCGGCCACTTCCGGTGGAATCGGCCAGCGCAGGTCGGCACGGCGCAGGATCACGCCATGCACGCGGCGGCCCTGCAGGTGCGGCGCCAGGCCGCGGCGGGTGGTTTCGACTTCGGGCAGTTCAGGCATGGGGCGATTCTACGCCCGCTCAACGCGGCGGCGCGGACAGCTCGCGGGCATCCAGGAAGCCATCACCGTTGGCATCCTGCTTGTGGAAGCGCTGCACGATCACCTGCCGCTGCTGCTCGCGGCTGATTGCCCTGCCCTTGCCGCCGGGCAGCTCGTCGGCGCTCAGCACGCCATCACCGTTGCGGTCCATGCGATCGAAGGCATACAGCATCCACTGTACGTACTCGGCCTCGCTGACCCTGCCGTCGCCATCGCTGTCCATCCGCTGCAGATAGCTGGCGGTGTCGGTGACCTGGGCCAGCGCCGCACCCGGCAGCAGCGCCGCCAGCAGAAGCCCGTACCCTGCCCTCACGCGCCCACCAGGCTGTAGCCCTTCAGCCGTGCGGCGTAGGCCTGCAACGCCGCGATGCCGCTTTCCTCGGCCTCGCGGCACCACGCCTGCAGCTGATGCAGGCGCTCAGCGGCGTCGTGGCCACGGGCTTCCAGCAGCGCAGCCAATCGCCCGCGGTACTCGACCAGGGTGCGGATGCGCGGCCGCTGCGCCACCCATGCGCTGAGCTGGGCGCGGCTGTCCGGCTTCAGCCAGCGGCCATCGTTGACCAGGCCACGGCGCAACCGGCGTGGCAGCAGGCGGCGCAGCTTGGCCCCGGCCTGCGCGGCCTCCTCGCGCAGGGCCGGCATGAACACGTTGCGCTGGTAATCGGTCATTGCCTGGAAGCGATGCGACAGCAGCGCCTTCAGGGTTTCGGCATCGGGCACGGCGATGTTCGGGCGCACGTCCATGGCCGGCGCCACCCGCAGCACCCTGGCCAGTCGCAGCGCCTGCAGCAGGCGGATCGCACTCCAGCCGATGTCGAACTCCCAGCGCCGCATCGCGAAGCGCGCCGAACTGGGGAAGGCATGGTGGTTGTTGTGCAGCTCCTCGCCACCGATCCAGAACCCCCACGGCGTGAGATTGGTGGAGGTATCGGCCGACTCGTAGTTGCGGTACCCCCACCAGTGGCCCAGGCCATTGACCACGCCCGCCGCCCAGAATGGGATCCATGCCATCTGGATCGCCCACAGCGCCACACCGGGCAGGCCGAACAGCACGCCGTTGATCGCCAGCAGCAATACCGGCCCCAGCGTGGCGTGCGGGGTATACAGGTGGCGCTCGATCGCGTCGTCCGGCGTGCCGCGCCCGTACTGCTCGATGTCCGCGCGCATGCCGCGCGCTTCGCGGTACAGCTCCACGCCATGCCAGAACACCTTGCCGATGCCGCGGGTGACCGGGCTGTGCGGATCGTCCTCGGTCTCCACCTTGGCGTGGTGCTTGCGATGGATGGCCACCCACTCGCGGGTGATCATCGACGTGGTCAGCCACAGCCAGAAACGGAACACGTGGGCCAGCGCCGGGTGGAAATCGACCCCGCGATGGGCCTGGCTGCGGTGCAGGTACAGGGTCACCGAGAAGATGGTGATCTGGGTGAAGACCAGCAGCACGCCCAACATGGCCCACCCGCCGAGGCCGAGCACACCACCGGTCAGCAGGGACATCAGGGCATCGGGCATGACAGCTCTCCGTATCGACGCGGGGATGGCAGACATGATGGGCGCTTGCGTTGCAAACTGCATCCCTGCGGCGGTGATTGCCACCGTCATCCGTGGCACCGTTCACAGTTGGGGACCTGAGTTGTCGAGCCTTGATCCACGCGCCAGCACCATGACTGCCGCCCCGCCCGTTGCGGAGCTGCCCCCCTTGATCGAACTGGACCGCGCCACCGTGGTGCGCGGTCAGGTGAAGGTGCTGCACGGGCTCAGCCTGCGCATCGCGCAGGGCCAGCACACCGCCCTGCTCGGCCCCAACGGCTGCGGCAAGTCGACCTTCATCAAGCTGATCACCCGCGAGCTGTACCCGCTGGCGCAGGTCGACGGCTCCGTGGCGGTAAGGGTGCTGGGGCAGAACCGCTGGCAGGTGGACCGGCTGCGATCGCAGCTAGGCATCGTCACCGGCGATCTCAGCAGCAATCTGGCCGACATGCCGGGCCTGACCGTGGAACAGGCAGTGCTGTCCGGCTTCTTCGCCAGCTACGTCGTGCCGGCCTTCCGCGAAGTGACCGCCGATATGCGCGCACGTGTGGGCGAGACACTGGCGATGACCGGCGCCCTGTCCCTGCGCGACCGCGCCTACGCCGAGTTGTCCGCTGGCGAGACCCGCCGCGTGCTGATCGCCCGCGCGCTGGTCAACCGGCCGCAGGCACTGCTGCTGGACGAACCCTCCACCGGGCTGGACCTGGTCGCCCGCGAGCAGCTGGTGGCGACCATGCGGGTGCTGGCGCAGCAGGGCATCACCCTGGTGCTGGTGACCCACCACATCGAAGAGATCATTCCCGAGATCGAGCGGGTGGTGCTGCTGCGCGATGGCCGCGTGCTGGCCGACGGCACCCGCGCCGAGCTGCTGCGCAACGAACCGCTGTCGGCGGTGTTCGGCGGCGCGATCACCGTCTGCGAGCAGGAAGGCCGGCTGACCGCATACGCGGGGTAGTCGGCATGCCTTTGTAGAGCCGAGCCCACGCTCGGCTGCTCCTGATCACGGCAAACGGCAGCCGAGCATGGGCTCGGCTCTACACAAGAAGGTGCAGCGGGCCGGACCCCGGCCCGCTGCACGCAACCTCAGAACCGCAACGCCAGCGCGCGCGACTCGATCGGTGCCATCCGGCTCTGGTCCTGCAGCTGCAGGTCACGCAGCTCGTACGGTGCGCCAAAACCGGCCGGCAACGCGGCCTCGCCGAACGGCAGCACCAGCTGGCCGGCGCCTGGGCCATCGAACCACGCGGCTGCATGTGCCTGCGCGACCGGCTTCATCCGGCCATCGCGGGCCGTGGCATACAGCGTGCCACGTGCCTCGTAGCGGCCTGCCGCAGCCACCTGCAGCGGCAGCGCCACCTGGCGGCTGGAAGGGTCCGGTGCTGCCTGGCCACTGAAACGCGCGGTCGGCCGTGCCACCGCGAAGGCCACCTTGCCATCGCGCAGCACGCCATCGGCCTGGGCGAACACCTGCAGCTCCCACAGCCCCTGCACGGTGCCGATGTCGGTCGGGATCCGCACCTGCGCGCGCAGGCTGCCATCGGTGGTGCGCAGCAGGCGCTGCGGCCAGCTGCGGCCATCCGGTGCGACCAGCAGGGCTTCCCCCCCCAGGCCGCCACGACGCGATGCCAGCTGCGCGGTGGTGGCGCCGTCTTCCAGCAGGCGTGCCTGCAGCTGCACGTTGCCACCGGCCAGCACCTGCGCCTGGTTGGCCTGGACTTCCAACCGCAGCGGGCTGTTGGGCTCCAGCACCTGCACCACATAGCGGCCCTGCGCCTGCGTGCTCTGCAGGGTGTACGCACCGGCGGCACTGGTCGCGCCGGTGCGCAGCATGCTGCTGCCATCACTCACCGGCATGCCGGCATCCTGCAGCGCGCGCGCATCGACACTGCGGGCCACGCTGCTGCGGCCAGCCGGGTCGCGCACCTGAAGGGTGTTGGCCGGCAGCGCGCGGGCTCCTGCGGCCGGACTCAGCTGGATCACCGCATCGGGCGCCGTCAGCGGCAGGTCCAGGCCGCGCTGCAGCTGCGTGCCATCGACCTGCTGCCAGTAACTGCGGCTGACCGAGGCATATGGCGTGGCCACCTGCAGCGGCTGTGCCGGGTCCAGCGCCCAGGCAAACGACAACGGCGCGTGTTCGCTTTCATCGGCAGGCAGCGGCGCGGCCACCAATGCGGCAGGCACCTGATCGCCCGCGCGGGCCGCCTGCAGAGGCTGCGCGGCCTGCGCGGCGGAAAGGGACAGTACTGCCAGCACCGCACTGGCCAGCAGGGTGGAATGGGTCGTCATGGTCATCTCCCTCACTGGGTCAGGTCGTTGCGCAGCAGGGTGCCGAGGCCGAAGCACTCGCGCCGGCTCTGGTTGTGGCTGAGCGGTTCTGCGCCCTGGGTGCGCGCTTTGTCGGTGAACCAGGTGGTGCCGGCCGCCTTCTGGCTGCTGCACTCCAGGAAGCCATCGGAGCAGGACGACAACCAGTTCTGGGTGAACTCCAGGCCAACGTTGGCGGCATAGCCACCGCAGTAGCTGTTGCTGTCCCACACCGCCGATTCCACGTCACTGCCGACCACCGCGCGGAACGGCCTGGGCAACGCCGGGCGACCGGCCGTGCCGTACAGGTTCTGCGCGTTGTAGGTGGCCATGCTGGCCACCTGCTGCTGGCGTACCGCGTCGTTCTTGTAGCCCAGCAGCCAGCCCAGTGACGTTTCGAAGGTATTGCCGTTGAGCACCGCATCGGCCAGTGGCGTGCCCGCCGAAGACGGTGCCAGTGCGTTGACCTTGCGCACCGTCCGGATGATCTTCGGATAGCGGCTGTCGTACGTCGGATTGGACAGGATCCAGCGCATCACGTTGCCGCCGTTGGAATGGGTAATCACCACCAGCTGGGTGATGCCACGGCTGTCGATGAAACTGGTCAGCTGGTTGGCCAGGCAGCCGGCGGCCTCCGGTTTCCACATGTACTGGGTGAAGTCACAGTTGATGACCACATAGTTGCTGCTGTTCGGCAGGCCCTGGCGCACGGTGTCGATGATCGCCGGCTGCCAGTAGTCCTGGGTGGCATTGGTCTGCGCGCCGGTGCCATGCACGAAGGCCACGCCGACCACGTCGGCGGCCTGCGCCGGTGCTGCTGCCAGCCCCAGAAGCAGGGCCAGGACGGTACTTCCTGTTGCGGTGCTGCGCATCGCTTCTCTCCCTCTGTCTTCGGATCCCCCCGACCCGGCTGGAACTGGACGGCCCCTGGTGACTGCCGATGTGCCGATGCTCACGGTGCGGCCGCGTGAAAGTCCGTGCGCTGCGCCCGGATTCAGCAGACTGGCACGCTTCGTTGACGTTCTTCATCTCCTGTGATGACCATGCCGGGTCTGGCCGTATGACCGATGGCCACTGCGGTGCCGCATACGGGCTGCGATCATGACGCGGTGTTTTTCCTCCGGAGCCCGTCCATGTCGCTGATTTCCCACCCCGCCCGCCCGCTGCTCGGCCTCGCCGTTGCCGTGGCCCTGGCCGGCTGTGCTGCCACGGCCACCAAACCGACCGCCGTCGAAGCCAACATCACCACCAAGGCCGTGGGCTATCTGGACAAGAGCGCTGTTCCGGCCAGCCTCGATCTGGTGCCGGCACCGCCGGTGGCCGGTTCGGCCGCCCTCGCCCTGGACGAACAGGTCAGCCGTGAAGCCCGCGCGCTGCGTGGCAGCCCGCGCTTCGCCCAGGCCGGCATCGATGCGGAACTCGGCTTCCCCGAAGGTGCAAACCACTTCTCCTGCGCCGCCGACATCGACGTCGATGCGGTGAAGACTCCGGCGCTGTATCGACTGCTGGAGCGCAGCCGGATCGACGCCAGCGCCGCTACCAAGGCAGCCAAGAACCACTACCAGCGCCCGCGCCCGTTCATGGTCAACGGTGAGCCGACCTGCTCGCCGAAGGACGAGGATGGCCTGCGCAAGAATGGTTCCTATCCATCCGGCCACACCTCGATCGGCTGGGCCTGGGCACTGATCCTGTCGGAGATCGTGCCGGACCGCGCCGATGCCATCCAGGCCCGCGGCCGCAACTACGGCGAGAGCCGCCTGGTGTGCAACGTGCACTGGCAGAGCGACATCCTGGAAGGCCGCTTCATGGGTGCCGCCGCCGTGGCCCGCCTGCACGACAACGCCGCGTTCAACAAGGACCTGCTGGCCGCACGCAAGGAGATCGCTGCCGCGCGCAAGGCCGGCCTGCACTCCAGCCGCGACTGCACCACCGAGAACGCGGTACTGAAGGTGCGCCCGCAGAGCGCGCTGTAAGCCATGCCTCTGTAGAGCCGGGCCATGCTCGGCTCAGAGCAGCCGAGCGCAGGCTCGGCTCTACACGAAGCAGGAAACAGAAGGGCCGGCATTGCGCCGGCCCTTCTTCATTGCATTACCGCAGCGACCGCATCAGAACTTCGCGGTGAACTCCACGCCCCAGGTGCGCGGCTCGTTGAGGAAGCCGGTCAGGTTGTTGAAGTCGATCGCACCGACCACGCGGGTCTGGTTGGTCAGGTTGCGGCCGAACACGGCCACGTCGTACTGGCCATACTCCCAGTTGTAGCCCAGGCGCAGGCCGCCTTCCAGCGAACTACGGCCGCGGAATTCCGGCGACTCGTAGATGAAGAAGTTCACCGCGCTGCGGTAGGCCCAGTCGGTGTAGGCGTACAGCTCGCTGCCATCGCTGAGCGGGAAGCCCACGCGCAGGGTCGCGTTGTGGATCCACTTCGGCGCCTGCGGCAGCGGGTTGCCGTTCACCAGCGCGTAGGTCTGGCCGTTGATCACCGTGGTCGGGTCGGTGATGGTGCAGCCGCCGCCGCAGATCGCCACCGCCAGGTTCTTGTCCTTGATCTCGGTGTCGTTGTAGCTGCTGCCAAAGGTCAGCAGGACGTTGTCGGCCAGGTAGGCCTCCAGGTCCAGCTCGACGCCCTGGCCGATGGTCTTGTCGGCGTTGAGCAGGGTGGCGGTGTTGTTGGAGCCGCCCACGGCGATCAGCTGCTGGCCATCGACGTCGTAGCGGAACACGCTCAGGCCCAGGCGCGCGCGGCGCTCGAACAGGTCGGCCTTGATGCCGGCCTCGTACGAGATGACCTTCTCCGAATCGGCCTGCGACAGACCCGGCGCAAAGGCCAGGCGGCCCTGGATCGACGGCGCGCGGAAGCCCTTGGCCACGCGGGCGTAGGCGTTGATGTCGTCGGTGAGCTTGTAGACGCCGCTCAGGTCCCAGCTGACGTCGTTGACGTCGGTGTTGGCCAGGTACGGGCCACTGACCGGGGTGCCGAACGGAACCGCCTGCAGCACGCTGGCGCTGAAGTCCTTCTTGTCCTGGGTGTAGCGCACGCCGGCACGCAGCTTGAAGCGGTCGGTGACGTCGAAGTCACCCGAGGCGAACACTGCCCAGGCCTTGTTGCGCTGGTTCTGCACCACGTGGCCGGTCTGCGGATTGCCCGGGGCCAGCGAGTCGTAGTTGAAGTTGTTGATGGTCACGTCTTCATCGAAGTAGAAGACGCCGGCCTGCCAGTCGAAGCGGCCCCACTCGTTGGACTCGACGCGGAATTCCTGCGTCCACTGGCGATGGTGCGGCAGGCCATCAGCCGACTCTGAGGAGAACGGAATCAGGCCCGGGCCGTAGTTGCCGGCACCGAGGAAGGCCGCACCGTAGCCACCGTCGATGTCACCGCGGTTGAGCGATTCGGCGGTCTCGTAGCCGGTGATCGAGTGCAGGGTCACCGAGCCGAGGTTCCACTGCAGGCGCGCGCTGCCCCCCCAGGTCTCCAGGTCGGAGAAGTTGACGCCGTCGTTGGCCACCTTGTCGCGGTCGAAGTTCTCGACCAGCGAATTGCCACCCTTCTGGATGATGTTGGCGCGGAACAGGCGGGCGGTGCCGTTGAGCTTGCGCTTGTGCAGGTTGAACAGCGCTTCGAAGTCATCGCCTTCGTACAGGAACTGCACGCGGCCTGCCGCTTCGTCATAGCCTTCGAAGCCGCTGTTGGGCGCGCCCACACGGGTGTTGTCGACCCAGTCGTCACGACGCTGGTAGATCGCCGAGACGCGCGCCGACCAGCGGTCGGTCAGCGGGCCGCCGTAGGCGCCCTGCACGTTCCAGCTGTTGTAGCTGCCGTAGCCGACGCGGATATAGCCGTCGGCATCCTGCGACGGGCGGGCCGAATCGAACTTGACCACGCCGGCCGGCGTGTTGCGGCCGAACAGGGTACCCTGCGGGCCACGCAGCACTTCCACGTTGGCCAGGTCGAACAGCGGGAAGCCCTTCAGCAGCGGGCTTTCCTGCACGACGTCGTCGTATACCAGCGACACCGGCTGCGAGGCATTGAGATCGAAATCGGTGTTGCCCAGGCCGCGGATGTAGAAGCGCGGGAAGGCACGACCGTAGGACGACTCGATGTTGAGGCTGGGCACGCGTGCGGCCAGGAAGCGGATGTCATCGCCGGCCGAACCGAGCACATCCAGCTTCTCGCCCTGGATCGCGCTGACTGCGACCGGTACGTCCTTGGCGTTCTCGACACGGCGCTGCGCGGTTACCTGCAGGGTGTCGAGGGCAACCGGATCCTTGGCGGCAGGGGTTTCCTGGGCGGCTGCTACCAGCGGCAGCAGGGCGGAAAGAGCGGCAACGAGAGGGCGCGCGACCGGAAGGCGGCCACGGGAAGTGCGGGTCGGGGACATGGCGGTAGGCTGTGTTTGGAGGGGTGGTAAAACGGCGCTACCAGATAATTGTTGCAATACAGCACCTGCCCCGCAAATGCCGGCCGTTCATGGCCCCGTCGCCCTGCCCCCGGGGCGCTCGCTAGACTCGGGGTTTTCCAGCGCCGCGGAGCCGCCGCAATGACCCAGTGGTACTTCCATGCCTCGGCCCAGGCCGACCGAATCGGACCGCTCGATGACCCGGCCGCGCGCCGCTACGCGCAGGCCAACCCGCGCGCGCTGGCCTGGTGCCAGGGCATGAGCGGATGGACCTCGATTGCCGAAGTGCCCGAACTGCAATCCGCGGCCCCGGGCATGCCCCACACCCCACCGCCGGTCCCCGCCGCCGCCAGCGGCCGCGCCGACGACATCGAATTCCGCATCGTCGGCCATGAAATGCAGTTCGTGGAAATCGAGCTTGATCCCGGCGAGAGCGCCATTGCCGAGGCCGGCGCGTTGATGTTCAAGGACGCCACGGTGCAGATGGATACCGTGTTCGGCGCCGCCAATGGCGACCAGGGCGGCGGCTTCATGGGCAAGGTGATGGCTGCCGGCAAGCGCGTACTGACCGGCGAAAGCCTGTTCGCCACCGTCTACACCCAGAGCGGCCATGGCAAGGGCAAGGTCGCCTTCGCTGCGCCCTACCCTGGGACGGTGCTGGCGATGAAACTGGACCAGCACGGCGGCCGCCTGATCTGCCAGAAGGACAGTTTCCTGGCCGGCGCGCGCGGCGTGCAGATCGGCGTGCAGTTCCAGCGCAAGATCATGACCGGCCTGTTCGGGGGCGAGGGTTTCATCATGCAGAAACTGGAGGGCGACGGCTGGGTGTTCATCCACGCCGGCGGCTGCGTGGTGGAGCGCGAGCTGGCCGCCGGCGAACGCCTGGATGTGGATACCGGCTGCGTGGTGGCCTACCACCCGACGGTGGACATGGACGTGCGTCGGGTGGCCGGCATCAAGAGCATGCTGTTCGGCGGCGAAGGCGTGTTCCTGGCCACGTTGACCGGCCCCGGCAAGGTCTGGCTGCAGTCACTGCCGTTCTCACGCCTGGCCGGCCGCATGTGGATGGCCGCACCGCAGGGCGGCGGCCAGAGCCGCGGCGAAGGCTCGGTGCTGGGCGGGCTGGGCCGGATGCTGGACGGTGACAACCGGTTCTGACCCACGCGCGGTAGTGCCGGCCGCTGGCCGGCAACCTCATGGACCTTGGCACTACCTTTATGAATGGGCGATATTTCCCACCCTGCCCGCCCCGCCGCGGCTTCGGTATGCTGGCGCCCTTTCCTGAATCCGGCGCCGCGCGCGCACTGCCGATGAGCCTGTTCCGCCCCCGCATGCTGCTGTCCGTCGCCCTGATCGGCCTGCTGGCCGGCTGCGGTGGCGATCCGGTCCGCCCCACGCCACCGCCTGCGCCGACCGTGGTCCCGCAGGCCAAGCCGGTGAAGATCGGCATCGCCCTGGGCGGCGGCGCGGCCAAAGGCTTTGCCCATATCGGCGTGATCAAGATGCTGGAGGCCAACGGCTTCGAGCCGGCCGTGGTCGCCGGCACCAGCGCCGGCAGCGTGGTCGGCGCCCTGTATGCCAGCGGCATGGATGCCTTCCAGATGCAGAGCAAGGCCGTCGCGCTGGACGAAGCCAGCATCCGCGATGTGCGCCTGTTCTCCGGTGGCCTGGTGCAGGGCCAGAAGCTGCAGGACTACGTCAACGAGCAGGTCGCCAACCGTCCCGCCGAGCGCCTGAAGAAGCCGTTCGCCGCCGTCGCCACCCAGCTCGAAACCGGCGAGCGCGCAATCTTCGTGCGCGGCAACGTCGGCCAGGCAGTGCGCGCGTCGAGCAGCATTCCCGGTGTGTTCGAGCCGGTGAAGATCGGCGGCCGCAACTACATCGATGGTGGCGTGGTCAGCCCGGTGCCGGTGGATGCCGCACGCCAGCTCGGCGCCGACTTCGTGATCGCCGTGGACATCTCCAGCAAGGCCAGCGGCAAGGCGCCGACCGACATGCTGGGCATCGTCAACCAGTCCATCTCGATCATGGGCCAGCGCCTGGGCGAGCAGGAACTGGCGCGCGCCGACATCGTCATCCGCCCGAAGGTACTGGACATCGGTGCCGCCGATTTCAGCCAGCGTGGCACCGCGATCCTGGAAGGCGAAAAGGCTGCGATGGCAGCGATGCCGCAGATCCGCGCCAGGATCCAGCAGCTGCAGCGCGCGCGCGCCGCAGCAGCCGCACCGGCACCGGTGGCCGCGCCGAAGTGCGAGGAAGCCTCGCGCCTGGGCAAGCTGATGGGCCGCAAGGACAAGTGCTGATCCATTGAAGCCAGGCCACCGGGCCCGCCCGGTGGTTGCTCAGGACTCCAGCTGCGACAGCGGCAACGCCTGGAAGCCCTTCACCGTGCGCAGCACGAAGCTGGAATTGGCATCGGCCACGCCACCGGCATTGAGCAGCCGGTCCAGCAGGAAGCGCGAGAAGTGCTCCAGGTCGCGCACGTAGACGTGCAGCAGGTAGTCCATGTCACCCGTCAGCGCGTGGCAGGCCACCACCTCGTCCCACGCCTGCACGCTGTCCACGAAGTGGCCGATGGCGGCCTGGTCGTGCTTTTCCAGCTGCACGCGCACGAAGGCCTGCAGGCCCAGCCGCAGCTGCCGTGGCTCCAGCCGCGCGCCATAGCCGACGATCACGCCCTCGCTTTCCAGCCGCTGCAACCGCCGCAGGCAGGCCGAAGGAGAGAGATTCACCCGCGCCGCCAGCTCGGCGTTGGTGGCGCGCCCATCCCGCTGGATTTCGGCCAGCAGGCGTATATCCGTGCGATCGAACTGGACTTCTCCGGCCATTGTTGCCCCGCAACATGGTGAGTACGCAAGGATATTGCGCCAACAAGGCCAATCGGCGCAACTTTTGCAACCCTGTTGCGCGTCCCCTGCCCTAGCATCATGGGTATCCCATCCAGGAGTGCCGCATGGACCTCGCCCAGCCCCGCCGCGTCGAACACCAGCAGACCGACAAGGGCTACGTGCCGGTGTATACCACCGCGCTCGTCGAGCAGCCATGGGACACTTACAGCGCCGACGACCACGCGACCTGGAGCACGCTTTACCAGCGCCAGCGCGAGCTGCTGGTCGGCCGTGCCTGCCAGGAGTTCCTGGATGCGCAGGACGAGATGGGCATGAGCGCACACATGATTCCGCGCTTCGACCAGCTCAACGAAGTGCTCGGCGCCGCCACCGGCTGGACCCTGGTCGGCGTTGAAGGCTTGTTGCCGGAACTGGATTTCTTCGACCATCTGGCCAACCGCCGTTTCCCGGTGACCTGGTGGATCCGTCGCCCGGACCAGATCGACTACATCGCCGAGCCGGACCTGTTCCACGATCTGTTCGGCCACGTACCGCTGCTGATGAACCCGGTGTTCGCCGACTACATGGAGGCATACGGCCGTGGCGGCGTCAAAGCCCACGCGATCGGCCCGGATGCGCTGCAGAACCTGACCCGCCTGTACTGGTACACGGTGGAGTTCGGCCTGATCGATACGCCCGAGGGCCTGCGCATCTACGGTGCCGGCATCGTGTCGTCGAAGGGCGAGTCGCTGTACTCGCTGGAATCGGCCGCGCCCAACCGCATCGGCTTCGACCTGCAGCGGATCATGCGCACGAAGTACCGCATCGATACCTTCCAGAAGACCTACTTCGTCATCGACAGCTTCGAACAGCTCATGCAGGCGACCTCGCCGGACTTCACCCCGATCTACGCGGCACTGGCCAACCAGGCGCATCTGCCGGCCGGTGAAGTGCAGGGCGACGACCGCGTGTTCCAGAAGGGCACCGGCGAAGGCTGGGCCGACGGCGGCGACGTGTAAGCACACAACGCGCACGGCTTTGCACTGAAAACGGCGCACATGGGTGCGCCGTTTTCGTTGTTGCCTGCCTGCGCCACTGCAGCGACGCAGGCGAGGGCAGGGCACTCAGGCGTCCACGGCCCGGCAGGACCCGCGCACCATCAACTGCGGATGCACGCTGGCCGCGGTCGGCGCGTCGGGAACGTCGGCCTGGACAAGCATGGCGGCGGCGGTGCGGCCGATATCGGAGACGTGGCGACGCACCGACGTCAGCGGCGGCCACAGCCGCGATGCCAACGGGCTGTCGTCGTAGCTGACGATCGACAGCTGCTGCGGCACCGCGATGCCTGCACGCAATGCCACCTGGTACACGCCTGCGGCGATTTCGTCGTTGCCGGCGAAAATCGCACTGGGGCGTTGCTCGCCCATCAGCAGCCGTTCGGCGGCATGCACGCCGGACTCGAAGGTGTCGCCCGCTTCCAGCACGCGCTCGCCGGGCAGGGTCAGGCCGACCTGCGCCAGCCGATCAAGGAAACCATACGTCCGTTCGCGCGCGGCACGCCGGTCACCCGGTCCGGTGATCACCGCGATGTCGCGGTGGCCAAGCGAAAGCAGGTAGCCCGCCGCAGCGGCAGCACCATCGCGGTCATGGGTGACCACGGCATGGTTCTCATCCTCCGAGGCATGCGCGTTGATGCGCACGTAGCGGCAGTCGATGTCATCGAGCATCTGCGCCAGCGCAGCCGATTCGGACGCACGCGGCCCCAGGATCACGCCGTGCAGCTTCTGCTGCTGCACGAAACGGCGCACGCCCTGCGGGCATTCCGGATCCTGGCTGTCGCAGGGGTGCACCACCAGCTCATAGCCAGTGCCGCGCAGCGCGTCCAGCGCGCCGTGCTGCAGGTCGACAATGCATTGGGCCCCCGGGTCGTCATACACCAGGCCGATCAGGAAGGAGCGGCGGAATGCCAGCCCGCGCGCGAGAGGATCGGGCACGTAACCGACCTCGCGCATCAACGCCTCGACCTTGTCGCGGGTGTCCTTGCGCACCAGCGGCGAGTTGTTGATGATTCTTGAAACCGTTTTCTTGGAAACTCCCGACAGTCGTGCGATGTCGTTGATCGTGGCAGCCTTGCCCTTCGATACCGGCAACGCGGCATCGCTAATAGTTCGCACTGACATGTATAGAACCAGGTAAGTCGGAAAATTCTAGCCTTGCGCCCGTCGGGCGCGAAGTTGCGGAATGTCGCAGCGGATCTGAATCGTGTCGTGTTCGACAGGCTCTGCTGCGCAAGGTTCCATTGTGATCGCTCTACTGCTTCTGCATCTGAACCGTTCTTCCGCGCGTATTCACCCTGGATGTGGACGCGACGCGCGCGAACGCCAACATTCCCTTAACCATGCTCCGCTACATTCGAGGCATGGACCTGCAGACTTCTCCGTTTCCGCCGTTCCGCGGCCGCGACCGGTTGATCGCCGCAGTCGACGCGGCGATGAGCTCCGGTGATCCCGAGCGCATCACGGCCGACCTGCAGCTGGCGCTGCAGGAAGCCATAACCGACAGCCGCATCGAGTTGCCCGAATGCGTGCATCGGCCGGTCAGTGATCATTACGCGCGACGTCCGCTGTACCACAGCCGCGAACACGGCTACAGCGTGATTGCCATGAGCTGGGGCCCAGGGCAGGGCACGCCGCTGCACGACCACGATGCCATGTGGTGTGTGGAGGGCGTGTGGTTGGGCGAGCTGGAGATCACCCGTTACGAGCTGCTGGAGTGCGCCGGCGAGCGCTGGCGCTTCCGCCGCCACGCCGCGCTGCGCGGGGGCTGCGGCAGTGCCGGCAGCCTGATCCCCCCGCATGAGTACCACACCCTGCGCAATGCCAGCGATGAGGCCCTGGCGATCTCGGTACACGTGTACGAGGCGCAGATGGAGCGCTCGGCGGTGTTCGATCCGCTCGGTGGCGACTGGTACCAGCGCCGCATCCAGGCGCTGCAGGCCGACCCGGCCTGAATCCGGCGCGGTGCGGAGCAGGGCACCATCGCGGTCCGCATGGCATCATGCGCCGCTGCGCTGCCGGTACCGGCAGCATCCGCGATGCCCTGGCGGGCAAGGAGCAAGACGATGTCCAGCGCTGATCCGCGCCTGCGCGCGCTGTTGAAGCTGGCACCGGTGATCCCGGTGTACACCCCCGAAGATGTGAATGAAGCGGTCGAAGTAGCCCAGGCACTGTTCCGTGGTGGGCTGCCGGTGATCGAGGTGACCCTGCGCACGCCGCAGGCGCTGGATGCGATCAAGGCCATGGTCGAGGCCGTGCCGGACGCGGTGATCGGTGCCGGCACCGTACTCAACGCCGCGCAGATGCAGGCGGCGAAGCAGGCCGGTGCGCGTTTTGCCGTTTCCCCCGGTGCCACGCCGGCACTGTATGCGGCCGCGCGTGATGCCGATCTGCCGTACCTGCCCGGTGCTGCCACCGCTTCGGACCTGATCCAGGGCCTGGAGCACGGCGCGGACACCTTCAAGTTCTTCCCGGCCGTGCAGGCCGGCGGCGCCGCGCTGCTGGCCGCCTGGCACGGCCCGTTCGCCGATGTGCGCTTCTGCCCGACCGGCGGCATCAGCGCGCAGACCGCGCCGCAGTTCCTGCACCTGCCCAACGTGCTGTGCGTGGGCGGTTCGTGGCTGACCACCCCGGCGCTGCTGCAGACCCGCGACTGGGACGCCATCGAGCGCCTGGCCCGCGAGGCCTCGGTGCTGGCCAGCTGAACCTGCTTCGCGGATCTTCAAAGGTTTGATCGTGATCAAAGCGCCGGCCTCGCGCCGGCGTCATTCTGTGGGCAAGCGCACTACGGAGATCCGAACATGAATTCCACCATGAAGGCCGCTGTCGTGCGTGAGTTCGGCAAGCCACTGGTGATCGAGGAAGTCTCGGTACCGCGCCCGGGGGCGGGCGAGGTACTGGTCAAGATCGAGGCTTGTGGCGTCTGCCACACCGACCTGCACGCCGCCGAGGGCGACTGGCCGGTGAAACCGAACCCGCCGTTCATCCCCGGCCACGAGGGCGTGGGGCACGTCGTGGCCGTGGGAGGCGGGGTAGGGCACGTCAAGGAAGGCGACAGGGTCGGCATCCCCTGGTTGTACTCGGCGTGTGGTCATTGCGAACACTGCCTGGGTGGCTGGGAAACGCTGTGCGAGACGCAGCGCAATACCGGCTACTCGGTCAACGGCGGCTTCGCCGAGTACGCACTGGCCGATGCCAACTATGTCGGCCTGCTTCCGAAGGAGGTGGGCTTCGTCGAGATCGCGCCGGTGCTGTGCGCCGGCGTGACCGTCTACAAGGGACTGAAGGTCACCGACACCAAGCCCGGTGACTGGGTGGCGATTTCCGGCATCGGTGGCCTGGGCCACATGGCCGTGCAGTACGCCCGCGCGATGGGCCTGAACGTGGCCGCGGTGGACGTGGACGACACCAAGCTGGCACTGGCCCGCCAGCTGGGCGCGCAGGTCACCGTCAACGCGCGCACCACCGACCCGGCCGCGTTCCTCAGGAAGGAAATCGGCGGCGCCCACGGTGCACTGGTCACCGCAGTGTCACCGAAGGCGTTCGAGCAGGCGCTGGGCATGGTGCGCCGTGGCGGCACTGTCTCGCTCAATGGCCTGCCGCCCGGCAACTTCCCGCTGGACATCTTCGGCATGGTGCTCAACGGCATCACCGTGCGCGGCTCGATCGTCGGTACCCGCCTGGACCTGCAGGAATCGCTGCAGTTCGCCGCCGAGGGCAAGGTCGCGGCCACGGTCAGCACCGACCGCCTGGAAAACATCAACGACGTGTTCGCGCGCATGCATGCGGGCACCATCGAAGGCCGCGTGGTGCTCGACTTCGCTGCCTGACCGCCTGTGCATGGCCGCCGTCGCTCCGTCCCCCTCTCCCACGGACGCGGCGGCCATGCCGATCCATCGGTAGTGCCGGCCGCTGGCCGGCAAACCCCAGGCGGTTCGGTAGTGCCGGTCGCTGGCCGGCATGCCGGGTTCTCCGCCGCAGCCGTACAATGCGCGCATGCCTGGCGTGCTCAAGACCCTGTTGCTGTCCCTCGTTGCCCTGATCGGCGGTGTGCTGTCGCTTGCGCTGGTCAGCAGCGTCGCCAGCTGGCTGCCACCGTTGCTGGGCCTGTCGCCGGACAACAACAGCGTGCAGCTGGGCTGGGATCTCACCTTCAGCGTGCTCGGTGGCATCGCCGGGGTTTCCTTTGCCACCTATTACGCGCCCTGCTGGCCGCGATCGCACGGCTTCTCGATCTGGTCGCTGGTCGCGCTGGGCTGTGGCTACGCCATGTGGACGGCGGGTGCGGATTTCCCGTTCTGGTTCGTCATTTCACTGCTGGCGTCGCTGCCGTTGCAACTGCTGGCCGGCTGGTGGTTCGGCCGTCGTCCCTCGCGCGATCCGCGCTGAGCGTATACAGGTAGTGCCGGCCGCTGGCCGGCAACCTCCGCCATCCTTCAGGTGCCGGCCAGCGGCCGGCACTACCGCTCCAGCGACGGCAACGTCTGCTTCAGCCGCGCGATGTCGTGCCACGGGTCCGCCTTCAGCCGCTTCGCGCGCGCCAGCGCCTTGCCCATGGGAAATGCGTCGGCGGCACTGATACGAGCCAGTTCATCCCAGCGCAGCGGTACTGCCACACCGGCGGAATCGCGCGCACGCAACGACCACGAGCACACACTGGTGGCACCCCGCGTATTGCGCAGCCAGTCGATGAAAATGACGCCGCCACGCTTGGCCTTGCTCATTGTCGCCACGTAGCGGTCGGGCGCCCGCTCCGCCATCGCCCGGGCGAACGCCTCACAGAACGCCTTGGCCTGTTCCCAGTCGGCCTTGGGCCGCAGCGGCACCACCACGTGCACGCCCTTGCCACCGGACAGCCGCACGAAACTCTTCAGGCCGACTTCCTGCAGGCGGTCACGGACATCACGCGCAGCAGCTTTCACCTCTGCCCAACCCACCCCATCACCGGGATCGAGATCGAACACCAAGCGATCCGGGTGCTCGGGATCGGTCACGGTCGCGCCCCACGGATGCAGCTCCAGGGTGTTCATCTGCACCAGTTGCAGCAGGCCCCGCACATCGTCGATGTAGACGTAGTCCTCGCGGCCGCTCTTCTGCTGAAGGGGCACCGCGTGCACGGCATCGCCCAGGCCGGGGCCATGGTGCTTCTGGAAGAAGCAGGCCTTGCCCACGCCATCCGGGCAGCGCAGCAGTGACAAGGGCCGCCCGGCAATTTCGGGCAGGATCCAGCGCGCCACGCGCTGGTAGTAGTCCGCCACGTCGCCCTTGCTGAGCTTCTGCCTTGGGAACACCACCCGCTCTGGATGGGTGATCTGGACCTCGCCCCCGGCTTCAGCACTCGAGACGGCCACTCCCAGGTCCTCCTTCTGCTTGTCGCTGCGCAGCCGCTTGAAACTGGCCTGGCGCAGCAGGCCTTCCTTGCCCCAGCCACGGAATGCCACCTCCGCCACCGTCACCGGCTTCACCCAGCGCACGCTGGCGGCGCGGAACGGCACGTGCGCCGGCAGCTGCAGCACAGGCGTCTTCACCGCCAACGGCTGCAGCGCCTTGTGCAGCGCGCGCAGGCTTTCGTCGTCGAAGCCGGTGCCAACGCGGCCCACATAGCGCAAGCCGCCCTTGTCCGGCGTCGCCAGCAGCAGCGAGCCGAACCCCACCCGGGAGCCCTTCGGTGCCGTGTAGCCGACAATCGCGAACTCGTCGGTGTCTTCGTGCTTCACCTTCACCCAGCTGCGTGCACGGGTGTTCACGTAGGGCGCATCCACCTGCTTGCTGACGATGCCTTCGAATCCCGCCTTGCCGCTGGCATCGAATACCTGCGGGCCATGGTCGATCACGTGCTCGCTGAAGGCCAGGGTTCCGGGCGTGGGACCGATGAGATCCTTCAGCAGCGCCTTGCGCTCCAGCAGCGGTGAACGACTGATGTCCACGCCGGCCACACCCGGCAGATCGAAAACGATGTAGCGCAACGGTTGCTTCGAACTCCCGTCGATCACGCGCTGCAGCGCGGCGAAGTCGCTGCGTCCATCCCGGTCCAGCACCACCAGCTCACCGTCCAGGCGCGCATCCCGCACCGGCAGTGCCTGCACGGCCTGTACCACCTCGGGGAAATCACCGGTCCAATCCAGGCCGTTGCGGGAGCGCAGCGTCACCTTGCCTTCGTGCAGATCGGCCAGCAGGCGATAGCCATCCCACTTGATCTCATGCAACCAGCGCTCGCCGTCCGGTGCACTGTCGCGATGATCGGTCAACTGTGGCTTGAAAGCACGCGGGTAGGGCGTGTCACGCGCGCCGTCCAGGCTCAGCGCTCGCGCATGCCAACGCGCATCGGCCTTGCGGGTCGCCGATCGTGCAGCCGGTGCGGCGCGCGTTGACTTGCCCACCGTGCGCTTGCTCACTGCGGATGTGCGTTTCGGCATGGGGGATTGGAGCAGATCATCTGCTTCGGCATCACGCGCTTCCTCGTCGTCGCGTTTGATCAACAACCACTGTACCTGGCGTCCCTTCATCGCTGTGCGCACCAGCTTCCAGGCGCCAGCCAGGCGTTGCCCATGCAGCACGAAGTCGATCTTTCCCGCTGCCAGTGCCTGCAGTGGATCGCCTTCGCAGGCCCATGTGCCGTGATCGAAGACCTCCACGTGGCCAGCGCCGTAGTGGCCTTCGGGAATATCTCCTTCGAAACCGGCGTAGGACAGCGGATGGTCTTCCACTTCCACGGCCAGCCGCTTGTCACCAACGCGAAGCGAAGGACCCTTCGGCACCGCCCAGCTTTTCAGCACACCGTCCATCTCAAGGCGGAAGTCATAGTGCCGCGAAGTGGCATGGTGCAGCTGTATGACAAAGATCGGCCGCCGCTTCGGGTTGCCGTGTGCGGGCGTGTCGTCAGGTTCCGGTGTCTGCCCGAAGCCACCGCCAAGTCGGCGCTTTCGCCGGTACTGGTGCAACGACATGGCTCAACCTGCCTTGCGCCGTGCAGCGGTTTTCTTTGCGGCCTTCTTCGTTGCCTTCTTTGCGGCCTTCTTTACCGTCGGCTTGGTGGCTGCTTTCCGCGTTGCCATCTTCTTCGCCGGCGTACGCTTGTTCGCGTCGAGGCTCTTCTGCAGCAGCGCCATGAAATCGACCACGTTGGTGGTGGAATCCTCGCGCGATACAGGCTCATCCTCCACCCGGGTGGTACCGCCCTTGGACTTGATGCGCTTGTTCAGCACCTGCTGCAGGCGCTCGCGGAATTCGTCGTGGTACTGCGACGGATCCCAATCACCGGACATCGACTCGATCAACTGCTCGGCCATCGCCGTTTCCTTGCGGCTGATGCGGTAATCGGCGAGCTTTCCGGTGGGCAGCTTGTAATCTTCGGGATCCACCAGTTCCTGCGGATAGCGCAGGATCATCAGCACCAGCGCGTCCGCATGCGGCATCACCGCGCACAGGTATTCGCGGGTACGCACCACCACCCGGGCGATGCCCACCTTGCCGGTACTGCGCAATGTCTCGCGCAGCAGCACGTAGCCCTTTTCGGCCTTCTTGCCGGGCACCAGCAGGTAGGGTTTCTCGTAGTAGCGCGGGTCGATCTGCGCGGCATCCACGAACGATTCCACCTCCACCGCTTCGTGGCTTTCCGGTGCCGCAGACCGGATATCGCCTTCCTCCAGCACGACATAGCTGCCCTTGTCGTACTCATAGGCTTTGACGATGTCCTTCCATGGCACTTCCTCGCCGGTATCGGCGTTGACCCGCTCGAAGCGGATCGGCTTGCGGTCGCGGGAGTCGAGCATGCGGAACTGCAGATCGACCTTGCGTTCGCCTGACATCAGCGACACCGGCACGTTGAGCAGGCCAAACGACAGCGTGCCGGTCCAGATCGGGCGGGCCATGGGCGTACCTTTGGCGGGGCAGGGCATCCAGCATCGGATGGGCGGTGTAAACCACCCGTGTCGATACCGTGCACGTGGGTTCTACGGAGAACGGTAGTGCCGGCTGCGGGCCGGCAGAGCTCGCGGCCTGAAGTTTCCTGAGGTTGCCGGCCAGCGGCCGGCACTACTGCAGCAGCGGCCTCACCGCCACCGCAGGAATATGATCCAGCGCGCGCCAGGCGTCTTCCACCACCGGCCGTGCCTGCGACCAGCTCAACCGCGACTGCCCGCGCATCTGTTCCCAGTGTTCGGCCAGTTCCTCACAGGTATCCGCGGCGTCACCGCGCGGCCAGTCCGCAGCGTGGGTGGTCAATGCGAAGGCATAGACCGGGCATAGATCGCGCCAGTTGCGGTGGTTCTGCCCGCGACGCTCTTCATAGTCGCTGAGCATGTACTGCAGGTAGTCCTGCGCCACCGCCTGCGGATCTTCATGGCGGCGCGTGCGGCGTTGTGCGGTGCGCTGGCCGAGCGGATCGAGCAGGGCGTTGAACACGGACGGTGCGGGTCGTTCAAGACGGGGCATGGCCGGCTCCTGCAGCGGGGGCGGGTGGGCAGGAATACGCGCGGTGCCGTTACCGGGGGGTGAGCGAGATGTTCATGACGCCGGGTTCGCGGCGGCTTTACCTGTGGCGCGGTGTAGTGGGACCCCCGAGCGCAGGTAGCCAGACCATGAGCCGAGAGAATTCCCGAGACCCGTTGCGGGAAAACCACCCGCCCATTCCCGGTGAACAGCGCGGCAAGCGCGATGCCGACAATGCCGACTACCGCGGCACCGGCGCACCTTTCTACGACGCCGAGCACGGTGGCGACCATCTGCCGGTGAAGCACGAGGCTGAACAGGCCGCCCAGGACCGCAAGGATGGCGGCGACCGCCATCGCGGCGGCCAGGAAAGCCCGCTCAAGCGTCGCGAACGCAAGCAGCGCGCCAGCGACAACCAGGACGAGGCGCTGGAGGAGACCTTCCCGGCCAGCGACCCGACCTCGCCGTTCGTACCGGCCAAGGCGCCCGACTGACGGGTAGTGCCGGCCCCTGGCCGGCAACCCCCTGACGCCCTGTACGGCGCGATGCCGGCCAGGGCTCCGATTTACGGGTAGTGCCGGCCGCTGGCCGGCAGCCTTCTGACGTCCTGCACGGCGGGATGCCGGCCAGCGGCCGGCACTACCCAGTCAACGCCAGGACCATTGCAGGCCCACGCTGGCCCGGCGCCCGGGTCCCGGTTCGTAGAAGCGCCCGTTGCCGTCGTTGACGATCACCGAGCCGATGTAGGCCTGGTCCAGCACGTTCTCCAGCCGGGCGAAGGCGCGCAGCTCGCCACCTGGCAGTGTCCAGAAACGACCGGCCTCCAGGTTCAGCAACGCGTAGCCCGGCGCCCGCTCCGTGGCCACGTCGTTGACCAGGGTATCGGTGCTGGCGGCGGCCTCCAGCGCCCACTGCCAGTCGGCCGGGGTCCACTGCAGCCGGGCAAATGCCTGCTGGCGCGGTACGCCGGGCAAGCGGCTGCCGGCGGAAACCCAGGTGTTCGAGGTCAGGTACGGCGCACGCACCTGCGCCTGCAGCCAGGTCCAGGCCACCTGCAGTTCCAACTGTTCTGCCAACGGCTGCCGGTAGCGCAGTTCCACGCCCTGGCGGCGGGTGCGGCCGATGTTGCGATAGGTGCTGCGTCCGCCGATGTTGCTGGCAACTGCCAACTCATCGTCGGTATCTGCGCGGAACAGGCTGATATCGAACTGGGTTCCGGCCTGTGCATGCCATTTGCTGCCCACCTCCAGGCTGCGGCTGCGCGCCGCCGCCAGATCCAGCGCCAGTCCCGCCTGCCCGTCGGCGCGATACCCCAGCTCGTTGAAGGTGGGCGTCTCGAAGCCACGGCCCACCGCCGCGTGCAGTCGCCACTGCGGGCTGGCCGCGAAGCTGATTCCGGCCACCGGCGTGGTGGCCCGGTAGCGGCGGTGGCCGCTGTCGTCCGGGTTGCGGGCGGTGATGTAGTGATCGTCGGATTCGAAGCGCACGGCGCTGTGACGCACGCCAGCCAGCAATGACCAGCGTGGACTCCACTGCCACCACGCCTGGGCGAACTGATCGACGTTCTGCACGGTGTCGATCTGGTCTCTGCGCAGCCGCCCACGCACGCCGAGAGCGCTGCCGATGAAGTTCTCGTAGCCGGTGCGATGCTGGCGCTGGCGGTCGGCGCTGAGCCCGGCCACCAGATCCAGCGGTCGGCCGGCGAGGTCGCCGTGCCAGCCCCAGCGCGCGTCCAGCCCGCCATAGCCGCCCTCCAGGTCGATCACCCCGCCGGCATGCAACGGGCTGTTGGTCTGAGCTGCCGGCGGGATCGGCAGGTACTGGCGTACCGCGCGCTGGCCGACATAGCCCATCAGCTGCCAACGCTGCGCCCCGGTTTCACGGGTCCAGCGCAGGCCAGCCTGCTGCTGGCGCACCGATTTACGAGTGTTGTACTGGTGCGCCACGGCGGTGGCCTGGCGCGGATCGGCCGCCACCTGGGTACGGCTCAGGCCCAGCGGGTCCTGCGCATCGGGGGCATCGAAGGCATTGAGCAGCAGCTCCAGCCGCCCCCCGCCGAGATCGCCACCGATACGCGCAGCGAGCGATTCGCGGCGGGCACGGCTGTGGTCGCGCCAGCCATCGGTGCGGAAGTGATTGGCGGCGATGTTGTAATCCAGAACACGGCCGGCACCCTTCAGTTGCGCGCCGACGCTGAGCGTGTTGTCGGCACCCGCGTTGACGCGCAGCCGCCACGGGTCGCCGGCCTGGCCCTGTGCGCTCCAGACCTGCAGCACGCCGCCGGAGGAATTGCCGTACAGCGCCGAGAACGGCCCGCGCAGCACGTCGATCCGTTCGGCACCGAGCAGGCTGGCATGCGACAGCTGGCCCTGTCCGTCGGGCATGGTCGCCGGCACCCCGTCGATCAACACCCGCACCCCACGCACACCGAAGGTCGAGCGCGCACCAAAGCCACGGATCGACAGCTGGGTGTCCTGCGCGAAGTTCTGGCGGTCACGGGCGACCAGGCCCGGGACCCCGGCCAGCGCCTCGGACAGCTGTGCGCCGGCGCCGGCGCGGCCGGCGTCGATCCAGACCGTGTCCAGGCTGGCCGGCAACGCGAACGGGTCGATGCCCGGCACCCGCGCTGCCTGCACCTGCACGCTGGGCAGGGCGGTCGGTGCGGGCCCGGCCACGGCCGCCCAGGGCGACAGCAGCAGGATGGACAACGGCAGGCAATGGCGACGTGCGGCGGGATTCATGATTCAGGTTGATGGATCAGGCGGCAACGCACGCCATGGTACGGGGCTACGGATGACGACGGCGGCGGCCAGCCCCGGCAGGCTTTGTTACGATGGGCTGTTTCCGGCTGCAAGGCCGCAGACCGCGTAGCGCACTTCCTCCCCCTTTCCGTCTACCGAACGAGTACCGCCGTGTCCTTCTTTGCAAACGTGGAACTGGTCCCAGGCGACCCGATCCTGGGCCTGACCGAGGCGTACAACGCCGACAGCCGCCCGACCAAGGTCAACCTGGGTGTGGGCATCTACTACGACGAGAGCGGCCGCATCCCGCTGCTGCGCGCCGTCAAGCAGATCGAGCAGCAGCTTGCCGCTGACGCCAAACCGCGCGGCTACCTGCCGATCGATGGCCTGCCGGCATACACGCAGGCCACGCGAGAGCTGGTGTTCGGCAAGGACTCGCCGCTGCTGGCCGCCGGCCGCGTCACCACCGCACAGACCGTCGGTGGCAGCGGTGCGCTGCGCGTCGGCGCCGACGTGCTGAAGAAGCTGCTGCCGCACGCCACCGTGGCGCTGAGCAACCCGAGCTGGGAGAACCACCGTGCGGTGTTCAGCGCGGCCGGTTTCGAGGTGCTGGATTACACCTATTTCGACCCGGCCAGCCATGGCGTCGACTTCAACGGCATGCTGGCCGACCTCGGCAAGCTGGAAGCCGGCACCGTAGTGCTGCTGCACGCCTGCTGCCACAACCCCACCGGTGCCGACCTCACGGTCAGCCAGTGGAAGCAGGTCGCGCAGCTGCTGAAGGACAAGCAGCTGTTCCCCTTCATCGACATGGCCTACCAGGGCTTCGACAAGGGCATCGAGCAGGATGGCGCCGCCGTGCGCATCATCGCCGAAGCCGGCATCGACAGCTTCATCGTCGCCAACTCGTACTCCAAGTCGTTCTCGCTGTATGGCGAGCGCGTGGGTGCGTTGTCGATGGTGGCGCCGACCGCTGCTGACGCCAAGGCCGTGCAGTCGCAGGTCAAGCGCGTGATCCGCACCATCTACTCCAGCCCGTCCACCCACGGTGCCGCGTTGGTGGCCGGCGTGCTGACCAACCCGGAACTGCGCGCGATGTGGGAGCAGGAGCTGACCGAGATGCGCGAGCGCATCCACGCCCTGCGCCAGGGCCTGGTCGAAAAGCTGGCCGCTGCCGGTGCGCCGCAGTTCGGCTTCATCAACGAACAGGCCGGCATGTTCTCCTACTCGGGCCTGAGCCGTGAGCAGGTCGAACGCCTGCGCGACGAGTTCGGCATCTACGCCGTCGGCACCGGCCGCATCTGCGTGGCCGCGCTGAACCAGAACAACCTGGAATACGTCGCCAAGGCCGTGGCCACCGTCGCCAAGGGCTGAAGCAACGCACCAGTGGTTTGACAACAAAGGCGCCGAAAGGCGCCTTTGTTTTTGCTTCTGCTTTGCCTCTGCCTTTGCCACACCCTCCGCGCTCGCGGCGAACCCTGAAGCGCAGGGCGAGGTACACCGTGGCCAGGACCGTGAGGCGCATGGATGCGCCGACCGAGCCCCCATGGATGGGTTTACGGCGTGTCCTGGCCACGGTGTACCTCGCCCTGTGCCTCCATGAAGGAAGGCGCCACGAGCGCAACGCATCTGGAAACGATTACGCCTTCCCGCGCTCACGCACGCCCCCGCCAGACGGGCGACAATAAGCGTTTTCCCGCTGCCGAGACCTGCCCGACCATGTCCCGTACTTCGTTGACCCGCTTCCTGATCCAGGAACAGCACGCCGGCCGCATCAATGCCGACCTGCGCCAGCTGATCGCCGTGGTCGCCCGCGCCTGCACCAGTATCTCCATCGCCGTCAGCAAGGGCGCCCTCGGTGGCGTGCTCGGCGACGCCGGTACCGGCAACGTGCAGGGTGAAGCACAGAAGAAGCTGGACGTGATCAGCAACGAGATCCTGCTCGAAGCCAATGCCTGGGGTGGCCACCTTGCCGCCTGCGCCTCGGAGGAAATGGACCACAGCCAGCCGGTGCCGGACATCTACCCGCGCGGTGATTTCCTGCTGCTGTTCGATCCCCTCGACGGCAGCTCCAACATCGATGTCAACGTCTCCGTCGGCACCATCTTCTCCGTGCTGCGTTGCCCGACCAACGTCGAGCTGCCGGGCGATGACGCCTTCCTGCAGCCGGGCAGCAAGCAGATCGCCGCTGGCTACTGCATCTACGGGCCCAGCACCCAGCTGGTGCTGACCGTCGGCCATGGCACCCACGCCTTCACCCTGGACCGCGAGAAGGGCGAGTTCGTGCTGACCACCGAGAACATGCAGATTCCGGCGGCCACCCAGGAATTCGCCATCAACATGTCCAACCAGCGTCACTGGGAAGCGCCGATGCAGGCCTACGTCAGTGATCTGCTGGCTGGCAAGGAAGGCGCGCGCGGCAAGAACTTCAACATGCGCTGGATCGCCAGCATGGTGGCCGACGTGCATCGCATCCTGACCCGCGGCGGCATCTTCATCTACCCGTGGGACAAGAAGGATCCGTCCAAGGCCGGCAAGCTGCGCCTGATGTACGAAGCCAATCCGATGGGCCTGCTGGTCGAACAGGCCGGCGGCGCCGCCTGGACCGGCCGCGAGCGCATCCTCGACATCCAGCCCGACCAGCTGCACCAGCGCGTGCCGGTGTTCCTGGGTTCGCGCGAGGAAGTGGCCGAAGCGGTGCGTTACCACCACGCGCACGACGAAGCGCAGGGCTGACGGCTCGACGCCTGACGGCGGTCATGGCAGTTCGATGACATGACCGCAGGGTGACACCGCGGGCGGCAAACGGCACCATCAAGCCGTTGCCGCCGAAGGAATGCACGCATGCACGAGCAGGGCCAGGTCGATTTCATCGAAGTCATCCACAACGCCGTCCCCAGTGAGGTCTGCGCGGCCATCGTCGAGCGCATGCGTGCCACGCGTGGCCTGCTGCCCGGTGCGGTGGGCAGTGGCGTGTTCCCCGAACTCAAGCACAGCAAGGATCTGCGCATCAGTGGCCTGGACGGCTGGCAGGACGTCGACCAGCAGCTGCAGATCGCGGTGTTCAACGGCCTGCTGACTTATCTACGCCGTTATCCACAGGCATTGATCGCGCCGCTGATGTTGCAGATCCAGGACAGCAATGGCCAACCGCGACGCCTGTCTGCCGAGGACTTTCCCGACATGCCGCAACAGCAGCTGGCCGACCTGGCCCGCACCTGCCTTCGTCCGGGTGCGATCAACCTGCAGTGGTACGCCGCGGGCGAGGGTGGCTACCCGTACTGGCACTGCGAGCTGTACCCGAAGGATGCGCAGGCCGAGACCCTGCACCGGCATGTTCTGTGGACGCTGTACCTCAATGACGACTTCGACGAGGGCGAAACCGAGTTCCTGTTCCAGGGGCGGAAGATCGCGCCGCGCACCGGCAGTTTGCTGATTGCGCCGACGGCGTTCACCCACACCCATCGCGGCAATCGGCCACAGGGTGGCGACAAGTTCATCGCCACCAGCTGGATCCTGTTCCAGAGTGCGCAGAAGTTGTTTGGGGGGTGACGCCGAACTGCTCGTCGGCCTCGATGTACAGTCGAGCCATGCTCGACTGATGGCCTCAGAACAACGACCCTTGCGGCGAATCCTTCTTCGGCGGCAACGGCTTCTGGAACCGGCTGCAGTCCAGCTTCGGCCAATGGCTGTTCTGCGCATTGAATCCCAACCGCTTGCGCGCCAGCTTGAAGCGGTTGTTCAACAGATCGGCATACACGCCCTGGCCGCGCATGCGGGTGCCGAACTGGCTGTCGTAGTCCTTGCCACCACGCAGCTGCTGGATGGTACTCATCACGTGCGCGGCGCGATCGGGATGATGGGTATCGAGCCAGTCGCGGAACAGTGGCGCCACTTCCAGCGGCAGGCGCAGCAGCACGTAGCCTGCGGTACTGGCGCCTGCATCGTGCGCAGCCTCCAGCACCGCTTCAAGTTCGCTGTCGTTGATCCACGGAATCACCGGTGCCACCATCACGCCCACCGGGATACCCGCGTCATGCAGGCGCTTCATCGCGCGCAATCGTGCATGGGGTGCTGATGCGCGCGGTTCCAGCTTCGCGGAGAGATGCGGGTCCAGCGAGGTCACCGAGAAATGCACACTGACCAGGTTCTCCGCCGCCAGCGGCGCGAGCAGATCAATGTCGCGCTCGACCAGTGCGTTCTTGGTGATCAGCGAGAACGGATGCCTGGTTTCCAGCATCACTTCGATCAGCTGGCGGGTCAGCTTGAACTTGCGCTCGATCGGCTGATACGCATCGGTGTTGATGCCCAGCGCGATCGGCTGCGGCACGTAACCGGGTTTCGACAGTTCCTTGCGCAGCAGCTGAGGCGCATTGGTCTTGGCGAACAGCTTGGTCTCGAAGTCCAGACCAGGTGACAGGTTCAGATAGGCATGGGAAGGACGCGCGAAGCAGTAGGAACACCAACACTATATGTGTTCGAGGAAAAGTGTTCAGCACTGCGTCCCCTATGTCGGCCTCCCTACAGACTACCCGCGGAGTTCCGCCCTCTTGTATTCCAGCCCAGGGCGGTAAAGGGTAGGTTAGCGGGGCATTGCGGCTACCCCCAGACTTGAGGCTCCGCGAGCAGACCAGTTCAGGATGAATTCTTCCTGCTCCGCAGTCTCCACTGCACCAGGCCGCACCGAGCGCACCTTAGCGATCGCATCGATGCCGTCTGAAGCGCAGCCCGTGTCAATGAGAAGCATCGACGCCACGGTGCCCGCCCGCCCTAGGCCTCCTTTGCAGTGCACCACAATCCTGCTTCCGGACAAGAGCTCGGCTGCGAGCTGTGGTCCTATGGATTGCCATGGCAGAAGAAGCCGTGCATCAGGAGCCGCACCATCCTTAATCGGTAGGCCGTGCCACATCAAACCATGCGCTTTGGCACGTTCTGCCAAGGAGATAATTCGTAGCTCCTCGAACTCCCACGGCTCAATCAACGTGATTAGATGCTGTGCTCCCCACGCAACTAGGGACGCTAGATCGATATCCAAGTCTCGGGCCCAAGACCCCGTCATTGCGGCGTCCTGATGCTTTCCCGGTGCAAAGGTCACGCCGATCGCACCGCCATTCATCCCGATAGGCAGGGTCGCAATCTGCAGTGGATGGGAGTTACTTGTCCTGCTCACCTGCGCTCTCCGAAATCAATGGCCCCTTTGGGCGAGAAGCGAACGCTGCGTCCTTTTCCAACGGTGATGGGCCTCTGGCGTCGACTGCCTTCCTGAATTCTGTTCATCTTCGCAGGCCAATTTCCTTCGCTCAGCAATGTCCGCTGCCGGCCAGGAGCGGACATCAATCGCAAGAGCAAGAGCCTTCCATACCCAAGCATGGCATCCTGACAGACGAGCGACAGCCATGTTTGATCCCGCTAATCACTCCAATCCATGGACGCTGCGTCCTCATCGTGGTGACGAGCCTGTTCCTCATAGCCCTTCGCCAGCTGATCAAGCGCCCTAGATGTATAGGGATACTCTGCACTTATCGCATCAGACCAACTGCGATACTGCTTAGCTAGTGCTCTCTCCTGCTCACCTCCGTCCCTGGTCTGGCGCGTCGTGACACCTCTGCCGTTATAGACCCCAACAGTAAATCCTTCAATCATCTCCTTACTCCGGAGATTGTCGAGAACTTCACGAACGGCCTCATGCGGCCAGAGGCCATCATTGCCAACTGGGGATGCGGCGAGCACTTGACCAATTTTGCTATCTGCGAATGCCAACCTATTCATGGCTTCTGCCTGCCCCCGTGCGTCCCTGAGCCATCCCTCTAGCGAATCCAGATCCAGCGTGCCGTCGTCCGAAGCTCCAGGGACACGGTTCCATATTTCCAGAAGGCGGTAGGCCTGCCGTGCCCGCGCACGCGCGCCTTCTTCCTGAGCTCCTTCCTCTGAGGCGAGACCCTGCGAATCGTCTTGGAAGACCGCGCAGATCAACTGGATGAACAAGTCGGGGCTAACCGAGAGCTCGCGAAGAAGCGCGACTGGTGGCCGGGAGGAATGCTCCAGAACACTAAGAAAGCGCCATTCCAATGCCGCAACCATTCCTTGGTCTACAACCTCTCTATCGAGCCGCTTGAAAGCCTCGGACACGTGATACTGGAACATCCCATAGTCACCTTCTCCAACGCTCGCGGACGATTGATTGGCGATCTCATTGAGAACAGCGATCACGAGACCAATCCGAACCTTCGACTCCGGACGCTCTCGCACAAGCGACAGTGCCACTCGAGCTCGCCCTGAGTCCATCAATCGTTGGATTGCGTATTCAATGTCAGCCAAGTCACCGTCGATCCAGAGTATCGGGACGCTGCGCCAGTACAGCTGATCGATCTCTTCACCGAGCGCAACCAACCTGCCCCACGTCCAGCTAGACGTCGGCAAACCAATCAATACTGTCAGCAAACACTGGATACCCCACTTCTCAGAACTGATCTTAGCGATAAGACTATCCGCCCACAGTTCCCTCCGATCATGGAATGAGCGCCTTACCAGAGAGATGGCAAGATCCTTGGATCGTTCATCCTTCGCACGTATGGCTAGCTCTAGAAGGGCATCGATCTGCGCTTCTGGAATCCCTGCTTGGTAAACTGCAAAGGCCACCGTAGACGGAATCTCTGCGACCTGCGCAAGATTAAAGACCCCTTCAATCCCGCTGCTTTCAAACACTGCTAGGGCGGCGCTAGCTTGGGCCGCGCCGAGCTGCTTCTCCTCGGCTTTCCATCCCTCAGTCGACGGGTTGGGTAGGGCCGCGCCGGCCTGGAAGAGCCACCGAACTCTGTTAAGTAAATCGGAGGGCGTAAACTGCTCATATGACTGCGCAAGTCGATCCAGTATCGGCTCGGGCAATCGCCACGGAGCATCAGGGAATGCTCTGTGGTGATGAAGGACCTCGCGCAGCCTACTCCAGATCGTACTGCGAGCGCGCTCATCAATCAGGTTAAGCTGAGCTTTCTCCAGTGCGCCCAAGAACTGAGAAGGGTCGGGCTTGAGATCTTTTATCCTGCCAAGAAGCGAGTCGAATCGCTCGGGATCCTCGCCAAGATCTGCCACCAGACGGTCGCTTACGCTGACAGCGCCTCGACGCAGAAGCTCCAACGATACAACTTCGACCTGAGTAACGGAGAAGTCACGCCAGAGCGGCTTTGGTGATGGCGTAAGGCTGTCATGTGCGCTTGGAAGGATACCTAGCATGAGGTTCCAAGAGGATTCTGGAAATCGCTTGCGAATGTGGTCCAATGCCAGAAGTCGCTGGTCAAGTGTGGCGTATGTCTGAGGATTCCACAGAGCGTGGATCTCCCGCAGGCTATTTGCCGGCCCGTTCTGATATCGCCGCGGCTTCACGTCCAGTGCCGCGAGCGCTGAAAGGATACGCGTGACTCGCGGCATGTGCGCCGGCCACCAAGCAAGCATCTCAAGCGCCCACATCAGATCGGAGAGATACTCCCCGCCAAAAGCTCCCGTCTCACTATCATCAAAAAGGACAGTGATAGCTTGAGACACGTCATTTAAGCTATCCTCAATCGCAGAGAGGAGAGAAGTTGGGGATGCCTCCGCCAAGAGGCGGAAGTCGCGCGCCAGAGACCACCAACGATGCTCATCAGCGCAATCCAACAACTGAGAGACAATGGTATCGGTGCGCGATCGCGCATCTGGAACGAGTACGACACGGTCGCAGTACAGTGCTAACAGGATCAGCGTTCGGCCGATACCACGGCGTAGCATAGGGGAGAATTGAGACCCTACACCCTTCACTCGTGCCAGCCACCTCTCGCTTGGATCCATGTTGAAGCGGGGATCGAGCTCACCAAGAACAGCAATCGCGGATTCGCCGAGCTGATCGATCAGCGCACTAGTCAAGGAACCGGCAAGCAAATGCCATGCGTCGGATGGCGATGCCACTCGCCAAGACGTGCCAATCTTCTGAAGTGGACTGTCGAAGCTACTGAAGTAGGGGCGTACTCCTTCCACGAACTGTTCGTAGGAGGATCCTGCCAGCGCAGCCAGACAGTCCCTGTCAGCTTGGTGATCCTCATCCCAGCCCCCTGCGAGCAGCGCCGCGAGCAGCGCTCGCGGAGCTGAAGCCTCGGCCCACTGAGGCGGGTTCCGTCCCGCCGCAGCCGGCATTCGCCGCCTCAGGACAGTCAAGTTTCGTGCGCTATCGCGTGCGAGCGATCTGGCTTGATCTTCAGGGACCCCAGCCAGAATCAGTGCTGCTGCGATACCTTCTCTTGATGGGCGCTCCAGTATGAGTACGCCGTCGTTCTTTTCGGCTGTTTGGTCGTAGGCTTGCGCAACGAAGTGCCCGTTCTTCGCCAGCGCCGCTGCCAATCCAGGATTTGGGTCGGTCAGGATAAGAATGAGTGGCGCAGCAGCGCCCTTAAGGGCTCGCGCAGCCACCTCATTCACTACAAGGCAGCGCGCACGATAGCTAAGCGCTGACTCTTCAGGTAACTCGCTCAATGTCGCCCAAATGAACGCTACGACCTCCTCAGATGAGGTTGACTGCAGCGACAAAACGGATGCTTCACCTCTTAGCCACCTCAGCACTTGAGCCGCAGTTTCGTCTCGATCCCAAAGCACGAGCTCTTTGGTGATCGGCCATTCTGTGGATAGCGACCACTCCTCCCATGCCGCCTCCAACTCGGTTGTACCTTCTGGACGCTTTCCGAGGTAGGTTGCCAACCACAGTCCGACCGCAGGCGTAATCTCGATCCAGTGCACCAGATCATCGGCATCATAGACGCGGACATCGCTCCACGGACCGCTCTTAACCTGCTCTCGTGCCCATTCCTCTTTTCCCGGCCAGTGCTGCAACGTTACGGCGACAAAGGTTGCCGAGCAAGGCACCAATGAAAGAGGGTCGACCGTGCGCTTCTGGTAGTCACCGCGAATCTTGGCTGCAACCCCGTCACGCTGTGTGCTCAACTCCCATCCAGCTACGCCGGATGGCACGTAGTGGCTGCCAATGTCAACGCAACTCTGCCCGTCCCACCCAGGATGTCGAACTCCGCCATCTGCCGGGAAATGTATGTGTGCGGCCGTGCCATGCGTCGCACGTATCAGATTGCTTACTAGCGTCGGCAGGTTCACGGGCCCGTCAGGTTGCGAACCCCATGAAGCGAGATCGTCGGAGGTTACCCAGCGCACCGGAGTAGTGTGGCGAGACGAGTGCGGAAATGCAGGAAGGTCTGGATAGCTAACCTCTCCGCTCTGCGAAAACTGGATCCCGCGTTCTCCCAAGCAAGTGCGAATGACGCCATCATGCTCAGGAGCAACCGGCGCCTCCCCAGTCTCAATATGGGCGATAACAGAGGTGTGTAAACCAACTGCATTGGCCATATCCTTTCGAGACCACGCTAACAATGCGCGGGCCTGGCGAACCTGCTGAGGGGTGAGGGTGACCATTCCTGTGGGTCGATCCGCTGACATCTCTGATTGGCCGGAATTGTTGGAGTTGCCAGTGTATCTAACCGCTGTCAGATTATCCGCCAAATCGGAGCACCTAGACGATTCAAGTAGGCTCTTAGATCGGCGGTCGTGGAGCACTAAGGAACTGAAGGAATTACAACTGGCATTCCCAATACCTGGTCTATCTCATTCTTGAAATCGAAGCCGAGCCAGTCACTCACAGGCTTTCCTTGCGCGTCCTGCATGGCCCCGAGAAGATCCACTCGCCCACGATCCATGAGTCCGAACTGAAGCGAGCCGCCAACCGTATCGTGACTTCGGTCGCGGATGCGTCGCGCAAGTGCAACGCGGGGCTCATCTCTCAAGCCACCGCTACCGGATGCACGGAGGTTTTCGATGTCATTTCTCAATGAGTCGGAATCATCACCGATGACAGCGTACTGGCCGCCGAGCAGATCAATTCGCTCTGCCACCTGACAGAAATCGCCGCTTCTGAAGTCTGGGCCGATCCAGTAGCAGTCTACCCGACCGCTGCCCAGCTCCCTCTTAGGTCTCTGCCGCAGAGCCTCAGCCCACCCCGTCTGCGACGAGCGCATTGGCGGCAGATCCTCATCCTGGCTTGGTGGAAAGGCGAAGATAACGAACTCACAGTATGGCAAACGGTTGGACCCATAAGCGTCGGCGGCATCCCGAATGTACTTGTCCGAGACCAGTCTAATAAGCTCGGCTACGCGATGAAATGCCGGCATATAGACGGGGTCATCAGGCTCTGACTGAGGCCGCAGGTTCCTGAGCATAATTGAGGCACAAGCATGCGTCATGACCGCTGGCGTCACCGCGCCTGCGTAAACCATGCACACTTCGTAGCTCAGCATTGGCCCGTCGGCGATCGAAAATCTTGTCCGGCCCCAAGCCCCAACCGACAACTTCATGATCTTCATCGCCTGATCGGTGACACGCCTGGCCGAATCGCCTCCCGAAACAGTGATCAGCGAATCCGCTACAGCCCACACCTTGGAGGTTCCCGACTCAAGCCACACTACTGCATTGGTCATGATTGAAGATCTCTTTGCAATTGCACTCGTAAAGCGTGCCAGTATCGTAATTGGCCCACACTGATGCCATCAGCGAATCCCCTACGCAGACATGTGACCCTCAACTTGCGAGAATCGGTGCCGCGACCGATGGAGCCGCCCCCCCTCCCGATTCTCTTGCATGATCGAACTTACAACCTAGAGAATCTCCGCGACATCACCCGCTTCTGAAGCACTGCAAAGCTACTTCAACAAACGCGGCTCAACACGGCGGATATACATCGCTCACCCTATCTGGTCGGTCAGCCATCTAGCGCGATGAAGCCGGCTCCTGAGCCAGCATGAGACGACAGTGACACATCGATCATCGGTATCCTTCGTCGGCATGCAGGCGAGTGGAAAGCCGCCAGGGCTCCTTTAGCTCAAGCGCGTCTATTACGACCACTTCATCTCCATTGATCTCCGCCAAGAAGCTGAATGCAAAGCCATCCAATTCAACCTCCTTCTCCCCCTCCACGCTATGGATGGGAATGTAGTACTTCTCCTCACTGTCCCATATCGCTGAATCCCAATCTGGTGCCGTGAAACTCACACTGACCTTAGGTTCGCAACGTCCGAAGCCAATGAACTGACCGGTTTCACCGCCGATGCGGTACAGCGATGAGATGGAAACCTTGTCGACCTCAAGCACCTGGGTCACGTCCAGATCCGCCTCATCCTCATCATCCGCTTGGATAGAATAGCCAAGCAGCGCATCCTGCAGGGCCCCTAGGAAGAGGTCAGTGCGCTGCTCGAGCATCTCAATCTTCTGCTGACCTTCAGGAGCGATAGCCAAGGCGTCCAGGAGCTGAGACATGGACCTCACACGCGTGATGTGATGGTCTCGATCACACGCCTGGGCGAAGTCACCATCCTGAGACCATACAATCAGCGGTGCCTGCTCGCTGACATCCGAACTGATCGCCGCAAAGATGAAAGCGTCCGGGAACTGATCCTTCTTCCCTGATGCCCCAAAAAGGCCGGTTCCGTGGGTATAGCTGGTAAGAATATCGCTTGGCTTGACGCTATCGATGCTGTGAACCTTTACAGCCATTCGCTCAGCCATCTGCTGCTTTACCTCACTGAGGTGGCGCTCAAAGAACTGCGACCGAATCACATCTATGTCAACCTGCGGCAGCTCAATGGATAGCAACTGCTGCGCAGCATGTCGGAGGTCTGGCTTTGTCAACGCATCTAATCTCTCCACGTCACTGTTCCGAAATCGCTTCGCGATCTCCATTATTGTTAGATCAGTGGTAATGACCTTAACAAGCCCGTCCTGCACCAGCTTCTCAAGGGTTGAAGCTTCGGCTCTTGTGAAGCCCGGCCCCCAGCTGATCCAAATATTCGCATCAACGAAAACGCCTTGGGCGTGCCCGTGCATACAAGACTCCGCGTACTAGAAAGACATTCAGGCGAGAGTTGGGACGGGCAGCAGACCCTCATCATGAGGCAGTCGCTCCCTTAGGAAGTAAAGCAACCAAATTCTTCGGAAATTTCCATTACAGATGCAGACATCAGCGAAATGGTTGTGCGGCCATGCATTAATGCAGGCCGGTTAGCCACATTGCACGGGAAACCGGCCCATCCACCACTACCAAATCGCAAGATTCCCACTACAGCCCATGGGTGGCTGCTTCAATCTCGGCAAAATTGATCTCCTTCGCCAGATCGTTCCCAACGATGACCGACAGAATTGCGGGGCGCGCAACGCGCGTCTCGCTGACCCGGTACGTCCAGAGCATGATCTTCAATAGCTCGTGCGCCGATATGCCTCGGTGTTTGGTGATAAGAGTAATACCAGAACCCATGATCGTCGTGGACACGTTGCGACCTGCATAAATATTGTTCAAGTTGTCCCAGAAGTTGATCATGAACGCCAAGTACTCGGGCATCGTCAGGACAGCCTTGTTCCTATCGTTGAATCTACTAAATGCAGCAAGTAGGTACTCGTCTCCGTGCGGGTAGATCGTACCGAGCTTGTAGCGGACCTTCTTCCCGACCCTCCGCTGCTCGTTGACCTCGAGCACATCATCTTCGTGAAAGGGGTACTTGGCGATGCGCTTATCCAGGTCGCTAGTTCTTATGTCCAGCTTCTCGGTAAGGAACCTTCCGTTCAAAGTGTTCCGCGCAATGAGTACGTCATCTACAGTTGTGTCAAAGTACTCATTGAAGGCAATGACTTTCAGGCCATCCTGCTCGAAGATGTCCCCCACCTTCACCGTAACCTGAGTGTTATCGACCTTCACCTTGATGTGCGTAAGCTTCTTGAGTCTTATCCACGAGCTGATATGGATCAGTCCAATAAAAAGCACTGCGCCCAGCAAGACCCAGAGCTTTAGATCGTCCGGGATCTCGACGAAGATTGTGACAAACGAGATAAATCCAAGCACGATGGAAATCGGCTTTGATGACTGCGCTAGAACCTTGCTGTCCAGCAAACGAATATTGACCATTTCCCTGTCTGCCAGTTGTTAGAGTCCAAGCGTGCTGTACACCACGGGCTCGTACTTCCAAGCACCTGAACTTGGATGCGCCGCATGGAAGGCTATGCAGTCGTCCAACGCACGCATGATGATCTTCGGCTGAAAAGAAACGTTCACTGAGGTGTAGTTAGCAGTGATAAGTGGGTTAGGAATCCCGCCGCCATCAACCAATCGCGACTGATTGAGGTTGGCAATGACCAAGGGCAGATTCAACTCTTGAATTACTTTGATCTCGTGGGCGAGGAACGAGACACCATCCCCACCCTTCCTCCTGGCATCAGGGCTGGCGAGCAAGACGACTTGCTTTGCGTTATTCAGGCGCTCGCGAAGACGACGCTTGATCGTTTCTGGTGTACTGGAATCCCGTGCCCCGTAGATGTCGTGCGCGTCGTAGAAATTGAAATCAATGTGGGCATTGTCACGCCAGGCCTCCATCAAGCGGTATGAGCTGATGTCTTCACTTGCAAAAGCGACGTAAGTCTTGTTGCGATAGCTCATTCTCTGACCTCCTGTCAGCAAATTTTGTAGAGGGCATCCAAAGCAGACTGACCACGGGCATCGCCCGCCCTAGTGCGCCAATCCTCAAGCGCTTTCTGGTTGAGCCTGGTCAAGTGCGCAAGCGGTAGCGAATAGCTGACGCTAGCTGAGTCCATGGAAATAGACTCAAAAGAACGCGACTCTTCCTTCAGCAGATTCTGACGCTCTCGCGAAAGTGGTGTTGTTCGGATGAGGCTCGACAGTACAACCTCCGTGAAAAGCCAGGGAGAGGATGTCTGACCATCATCGATGGTGCTGCCAGCCGAGAGCGACGATGGCGTACTGAGCAGGAATAGGCACTCGCAACTGTCGATCATCTTGGCGATTGCCATCGCCAACATCATATGCACGTGGCTAGTCGAGAGGTTTCGCTTACTGTAGTTGTAGGTGTCCTCGTTCTTGTTCTTACAGTACTTGTCGTCGATCTGCTTCAGCAGTTCGTCAGCGCTACCCCAAACCATCGAGTCTACAAATGCGGTTACGCCAAGCTTCTCCTTCAGCCAGCCGACCAGCCCAAACGCGAGCTCCTTGTCCAGATGCGAGTGGGAGATGAAGACATCTGCCCTAAGCTCAGGGAACCACTGCTTGACGAGCTGATCTGCATTGAGCTCACCGTTCTGACCTGTGTACATCTGCAGCTTCTGCGACACGTGAGACCGGCGTTCATTCACAAGCTCGCGGCCGCGGTCAGCGTGGAGGCGAGTAAAGCCTGGCGAAGGCGTTTGGATCAAAAATCCCCTGTACATCATTCCCCCTTCCATGACATTCGATGGTGTGGTGATCCACCACACGTCAAGTAAAGATAGGCCCCAATAAATTGTGATCGATCTCCCAAAATATCGCACATAGGCCGGCCATTGGTCTAGCCGCTTAACGGGACTTGCTTGGCCTTTCTCTCTCGGCCGATTACGCCGCCCTACGCCTCACTCGGGCGTAGCATGGGGCCGCAGCAACCACACGCAGCCACCTTACGCCAGGCCCTTAACGATGTGGCTGATTGCGGAGGCGGTGCAGGTCGGGAATCGCTTTGGCTTTGAGGTATCAGAGACACTAGCGGGTTACCGCCAGTACCTGTTGGCACGGTGGGCCAAGCCGGCTCTAGGACAAGTACGCCCCAGGCGCGTGCCTCTGTATGACTGCTCTTCATCAAGGAGGAAGAATGATGAAGCACTATCCGTATGCACTGCTCAGCGTTGCACTGATGGCATGGTGATCTGACGCGGAGGAGGCCGGAGGGATCTATTTCTACAGCCCCAAGCTACGGAGAGTTGAGAGCCTCTCATTCAAATGCTCAGCGGCGACCTTCAGCCCTTGGTCCTCGTCCGAGTACGGCGATCCAAATAGAGGAATCTCAACCCAGAATTGCTCCTGTCCGGGATGAACGTAAGGGCCATAGTCGTCCAAGAGAAGTGCAGATCCAAGACGAGGACAGACATGCGACAGATCCTTAGTCTTGCCCGACCATTGAACGTACGGGAGTTGAGGGAACCACTCTGGCGCGGTGCCTTCGCGAACCAGCAGGCCGGCAATACTGCGCGTAAGAGGCTCCGGTACGGTCGTGAACATGACAAGCTCTTCGAACTGAGAACGTACGCTCTCCAGAAACTGAAAGAGACCAGGCCTGGGAATCTGGCTTATGGCGTTGGAGATCAACGTTCCTTCCAGGTCCAACGCCAAGATGGTCGGCCTCATGGGACTCTCTATGGTGATCACGTGTACGAACATTGCCGCTTTCAAGCACGCCTGTCCATCGCGTGAGCCTAGTGGTACGGCCAGGCCGTGAGCCTCCTGGTACGCTTGCTCCCACGCAGTTGGAACCCACTGGTCTAAGCGGTCATAACGTCTGAGGGTCTCACGCTTTTTTTACCCGAGCCTTCAGTCCAAAGCGATGCTATGTACAGGATGAATCATAGTGATCAGGACGGCGTCCTTTGTTTCGCATGGAGATGCCGATCGGGATTGAAAGTAAGTGCACCAGTCGAGTGTCGGAGTAGCTGCACGACCCAGCATTGCTTTCTCTATAGAGTGAGCGCACATTCACCATTGTAGGTTCTGCAACTGCGATTTCTTGCTCCTGTACCTACAATCGTACTTTGGCATAGTGTCCTACCTGGTCAACAGCCTTGGGGAGTTCACATGAAGAACGGCCTTTCCACCGAAGCACGAATCATGGCCGGTCTAGCGCGGCTAGTGCAGAAGAAGCCTGAGCATCCAGCGAATGTTGCAAAGCTGTTAGCAGGGCAACGCCTTGTCTCCGTCAAGGGTGTTGAAAGGGAATCAGGGGTAAGCCGGTCCAATTTTGGCTCTGCCAGTTCTCGCTATGCCGACCAATGGGAGGCAATTAGGGAGGCATCGAAGGCGGAAGCCAATCGGGGCTTCAGCGTACAGCTACTTGAAGAGAAGGCGGAGAGTCGCCGGCTGAGACGACTACTTCATCTGACGCAGGTGCACAATGCGTCACTCCAGCTTCGGCTTAGCAGGCTGAAGGCTCGATCGGAAGAGGACGATACGGTTACGCCTTTCCGCGTCAATCGTCGGACTCGGAAGCGGTAGCCTCCCTTAGATGCCTGAGTATAGATTGGCTCTGCACAACCCGACGCTCCGCAATGGAGCGCCCGGATCTAACGCCATCCAGTCTCTTCTCCTCGGCAACAATCGCCTGGTTCTCCTTCATGCGACGTTGCCAGAAATCCCGGTGTTCAGGAAGAATCAAGCAACAGCGGCATGAGGCACACAACGTAGGGGATCGAACCCCAAAGTCTGGTTGACGCCAACCTGTCAGCAAGTCCGCATGCGGATTGCAGGCAGACTCAGCCGGAAGGATGTTGATCAGGCAGCTGGCGTAGGTCCCCGTCCACATCTCAAAGCCCGAAATTTTGACGAGCGCTAGTGCCTTGTCTATGGCGGTATCGCCATCCATGCTGTTGATCGAGCTTGCCAGCTCACTTGCATGCTTGGCGATTAGCTTCTTCGCAGGGCCAGCCGCCACAGCATGACCTGTCATGACCTCAAGGAAGAATTGCGCTGCCTCCAGCGTCCGCTCTCCCTGCAGGTCTTCAAGCAGTGCTGCATCGCTTCCAATGTAGCCCGACTCGGTGATTCGCTCGCTCATATGGCGGTAGTGATCGCGAAGCGCACCGAGCAGCGCAGGCTTTGTCCTGTAGATGTAGTGGGCAAACGTTTTCCTCCAGCGAAGAGGCCGAATGCTCCTAGTTCTATGCCATGCATCCTGTGCGCTCAGCCCGTACTTTGACACTAGTAGCTCAGCTGCAAACTCTCTCTGCAATGCAGCGATGCGCATTGCCGTGAACCGACCCAGATGCTTCGCATGCGAAGGCAATGACTTGGCTTCGGAGAAGCTGAGCAGAAGGTCTTTGGTTCCTTCACCCTTGAGCCGTCTCCATGGCTCAAGCACACGACACAGCGCCTCAAGCGCCGCTATTGGTATGGGTTCATAGTCCGTACCGCAGGGCCTCAGACCTGCGGTCCAGGCGTGATCAGTCTTCTTCCCCTTTGCCGACACCCCATTGATCATGAAGATGTCCATCAGTCCGTCAGATGACTGATGGATCGTGACGATGCCATCAAGCGGGTCGTTCACATGACTGATCTTTAGGCCAATCAGCTCATGCGATCTCAGGCCAACGCACCCCTGGATGCATATTGTGGCCGCGGCAATGGTGTTCATGACGAGCCGGCGCACGCTCTGCACTGTGCTAACTTCAACTACTGCTCCTTCCTCATCGACTCTTGTCCGTGGATGAAGCGGTGTGTGCCATGGCAGGCCCGTATCGGGCACGATGGCCATTTTGTAGTCGCGAAGTTCCTCGCTGAGCTGCTCGAAAGCTTTCACCCTCGCTGGTCCTCTTTCAGGCATCTGAGACCTTCTCTGGAGGAAGTGGTTCTGGATCTTAATCACATCATCAAGACCATAGCGAATCCATTCCCAAGCTCTGCTTAGCAACGGAACGGCAACGTCATCTGGTATTGGTGCCAGCCCGCCCCCCTTCTTCAGACCCAGGTCAATCTCGACTACTCGATTGGCGGATTTCCCGTCGAAGGGCGGCTCTGGCAGGCAGTCGATTCCGGCTTCTTTGTACTTGGTCTTAAGCTCATAGATCTGCGCGAGCGGTCGCAGCAGCTTGTAGGCCGTTGCGTAGCTCCAGTCCCTAGGTCTCCCTTCATCGAAGCTACCTTCCAAGTACTGGCTCTCCAGGTGATCAATGAAGTCCCAGCTGTGGAGCGAGGTGAGGCTTATCAATGAGTCTATCTTTCGCCGGATCATGTAAACGGCAATCTCCCTGATGCTCATCATGGTCGCCGGAAGTGACCCAACGGAAAGCACACCATTGTCGAGGGCTGACCGCAGGTAGAAGGTCATCTGCTGATGAAGTGTTGCGTGCGCTTGATCGGTGAAGCGGCCACCTCCAGGCACCTCGAAGCTCCAGTCCAGGATGACCTTCTCGTTCTGCTGGCCCTCTATGTCTCTCGCGAAGGTCCAGTCACCGGGGGCGACCTCATCATCAGGCTTTGTGGACTTCCGAATTGTTGCCATGATCAGACTCCAGTTTGGGCTAGCTAATCGCTGTCGCTACTCGAGAGCGGGCAGCGCACTCAGCGTCACAAGGAGAGCCTGTTTTCGGTTCTCGGTTGAGTCGAGGTTGGGGATCCAGCGAGTGAGAAGGGCATCGTATGCGGGTTGGAACTTGCACCTCCAAATCCCGAGCCCCAACCGTCCTCGGGCGCATTCGTACTCTTCCTTAAGCTGAAGCGCTCTAGCAAACGCGTAAGCTTCATCGGTATCTGAGCCTGCCAGAGGACAGGATGGGCACATGCCGTAGGCGGTGCATAGGCGTCCTTCGACCTGGCCACCAATAGGGCTGTGAAAGGCATCAAGGCAGGTGAACCCTGGTGTGGCTGCGGTGGAGTCTCTGTTACTGGGCTTTGAGCGCGTGTCCACCTTCCCTTGAGAGGTAATCCATCGCTGGTGCGTGGCTATTGCACCTGCCATGTTCTCTTTACTTCGCTGCAGCATGGCCACTGTTCTGTAGTGATCCTGCCCGGTGTCTATTAATCGGTGGCCCAGGAGGTTCTTAAGCAGGACCGCATCTCCGTTTGTAGCTTTGTCAATTAACTCTGCCATTCCCATTCTGAGTGCTGATGCGCCGCAGTACGGACTTCCTTTGCTCTGGCAATACACCATGATGTAGTTGGTGATCCGAGTTGGGATGTTGTCGAGCCGTCCCGCATAGGAGTCAATGCGGAGTCCTGATACTTCGTTTCGGCCGCCTTCTGACACCGCGTGGAGGAACAGATCCCTGCTCAGGGGCTCGGCAGCGTAGTCGCGTAGAAGCATTGTCCATTCGAGCAGGAAGCTGATGATGTTGTTGACGGAGAGCGAGTTGTCACTAGTGTTTGCGGCCCACTGGATGATACTGCTAGTACCCGGCCGGCCCCTGGAACCTCCACGACGTTTCACTGACTGCAAGTGGATCCTTCTAGCTCCCAGCACCTCCACAAACTGAATACCGCCTAGTTCCAGACAGTTCAGTACTTGACCATTCCACCCCGTATGCGAAAGGAGCAACAGATAGAGTGGCGTCAGCTCACCTCCGAGCGGGTACGCGAGGTTCCGATAGGCTTGGTACGTCCTGTATTCTTTGCTCCAGCTGCCGGCATTCCTACCGAGATTCATTGGTGCGGGGAAGCTGCCTTTGTTGTCGAAGAGCACGCGAGCCACTTGCGCCTCAGGGCTATTGATCCGCACGTGCTTGCCAGCTTTCAGGTCTGATAGTGCTTTTCGCACAGTTGCCAGCCTAGGCCAGACCTCCTTCATAAGTCGCACGCAGTCCTTCGCGGCGACTAGGAGTGTCTCGGTCATGCCATCCGCATCCAAAGTCTTTGAAGCTGAGCTGCTTTTTGTTCTAGCAACCGAGTACCGCGGGACCTCAATGTGACTCCACCGGCTGTCGAGGCGAATGAGTTCTGGCACCAAGAGCACGATTGCCTTCAGGTAGTTGGTTCTGGTGCTCTCGCTTAGGATCTTGTTGGTTATGGGATCAGGCTTATCAAGATCTTGCTTTATTTGAGTGATGAAGTTTGCTGGCACCTCATCGGGCGTGCTAAAGCGCGTTTCTTGGCCCCGAAAGTACTTTAGTGCCGCCTGCTTGAAGTTTCCCGCAGCGGAGTACCTGCCAGCCTGCTGCTTGTCTGCTTGTGTGTTGGCAAATGCCGTTGCGAGGGAAACACACAGGGGGCCAATGGCTAGCCAACTTGAGAGATTGACCTTAGTACTTGATCCGTCTCTGTTCTCGAAGTGAACTTCCAGCACTCCGGGTGCTCTTTTGAACCACCAGTTCTTCTTCTCACCCGGTACATCTGGTTGCTTTGCTGGTCGAATCCTCTTCTTGCGTCGGTCCATCATTGAGCCTCTCCCAAGTGGACTTAGGTGCCAGGATGCGCTTTAGGCTGACCGAGCTGCATGTGAGGCCTTTGCTCGTTGAGCATCCGGATGCGCTCGCGAATCTTGCTTTCGTATGTCACAGCACTATTCAGATAGATATTTTCGGTGGTCTCTACCGAAGCATGTCCGAGGATGGAGGCAATGTACTTGCTCGGTTGCGTGTCGCCGCTGAGCCTGCGGCTGATGTACTTGATGATTGCGAACGTGTGCCGAAGCGCATGAACTGTGATTGCCTCTGCTACAGCCATCCTGTAGTAGGCATTGTTCTCGAGTTTTGCCAGCTTCATTAGGAACCGTTCACGCCCTTGGGCAAAGTGACGATCGAATGTCTGCTCGGACACGCGGCTGCCGATGCATCGTGCATTTCCGATCTCGTGCACGAACACGTGGCCATGATCGGGTTCAGACGTCAGCCCTTGCCTTCTTGCCATTGCAAGCTGTCGCGTTGTTCTGACGTACAGGCTGAGCGCGCTAAGCAGCCAGACAGGAAATGGGACGTTTCTCGCCTTGTTCCCCTTGCCCACGATCACTACTGGAAGCTCCGACACCGGGTCCAGCTGATCGAGCGGCATGGTCTCAATAGCAGAGAGCCCTAGATTGCAGACTTCGGCGCGCCTTAGGCCCGTATGTAGGCAGACCTCAGCCATGAGTCGGTCAGTGGTTGCGCCCTCGCAGAGCACGACTGTTTGATCAATGATCTCCTTCACAGGAGGCCCCAACTCCTCAAGCAAGAGGTCCAAGGTTTGAGGGTCAAGCGCAGTGATAAGCAGGTTGCTGCCTGATCCAGAGATATCTGCGTCAATGTCGAGATAGGTGATCTTCCCGCGTTTGGTGTCTCGCTCGGCGGTAGGGATCACGTTCTTCAGATATCCATGCCGTAGGCAGTAGAGGATGAACTTCGTGAGCGTCGACCAGCGTCGATTGACCGTGCTCGCGGCCAGGTTCTTTCCTGTTGCTGCCGACTTGGAGTGACAGAGATCTGTGGCGTAGCCCCTCAAGTGTGCGGATGAGATATCGGCCACCTTGATGCCCGAGGCGTCCAAGTAGTGATGGAAGTCGGCCATGTCGGCCAGGATGGTTGGCGCGGTGTTCCTTCCCCCCTTCAGGCACGGCGTCGCCGCCCTAGTTAGATAGGTGGCACACATGAAGTCGAACGCCGGCTCTATGACTCTCCCGTCAGTTCGGCTGGTCAAGAAGCAAAAGTGATTCGGCAAAGGAGTACCCCAAAGTCCCCCTTTTGAAGCAGGACTCTTCCCCTCGTTGTTCCTGACCACCCGGATTTCTGCGTCGTAGGCCTTCATGGGCGCGGAACGTAGCACTCCCAGTTCGGAATGCAAGCGCGTGAGCCTACTGGTACGCCCTACATGCGAATGTCCTTCATTTGCATTTATTTCGCAAATTTTTCATGCGCTTAGAGCGTACCTTTGAGTATGGAAATTTTTGCTAAGAAGACTCCCTATTCATAATGAATAGGCATTCCATTGCGCAAACTTTTGCTTCTTTGCGCTGACCGCGGCGATTGCTGTGGGACTGCCCACGACGCTGCAGGGCAGGCGTCGTGGGCACTACTTCTTGTGCCGTTGTTATCCCGAGGCCTCGTTCGAGGTTGGCCCATAGTTCGGTCAGGCGGTCAGCGTCGCTGAATCGCCTCTGATACTTCCACAGGCCAACGTGCTGTGTGGATGATCCTCGCCTCCTGTAGATTCTCTTGAAGGATCTCGCGCTTGGTCAGCTGTGACACTTCTTCCCACTCATTTCTAAAAATGTAGGTCGCGTTCCCGGCTTCTGGACTCTCAAAAACAAATCTGCGCTTGCGCGTGAATCCGAAGACGATGTAGTCGCTGAACCCACCAAGCCCGACTGCCAGAAAGTCAGGCTCGTGCCGTGTGATGGTTCGTATGCGCTCCGTGGCTGTCTCTCGATCGGTATCCGACAGCTGTTCCAGATAGCCTTCCAAGACCTCCATGGCCCTTGCGAACGGAAAGGCGCCAGGTGGAAGAATCCGCCAGTTGATCTTTTGAATCCTTAGAGGTACAGCAAGTTGAGGGTCAACGATGTCAAAACGAGGAAAGCACTCCAAGTAGAGGTTGAGCAAATTTACGATTGCTTCTTCCGGCTCTGCTCGATCAACTAACCTCGTTGCCATGGCGATGCCGCCGGCAGACTTCACTGCGGTGAGGTACTCCCCAGGAGGGGCGAGATGCTCTCTGGGATAGGTGTCATAGGATCTTGTCTGTGTCCCGTGATGGGTGTGCCCGTGCCAGTCCTTCCATGACGTGTTGATCATGCGAGACTTGCTGATCATAGGAAGGTCCCTTCTTATGATCTCTCTTCCGCGGGCATTGAACAGCGTCGCGGGGCCTTGGGCACTCGGCACGATGGAAGCGCCTTCTGGAGGAACTTTCTCAAACCCCAGAAGCAATGCTTCTTGCTTTGTAATCGGTGAGCTGAGCAGTCGAAACTGCTGTAGCCGTTCAATCGGGGCTCGATAGATGGATAGCGATCTGACTTGCTTTGGCATGTTCTATTCCTGCGATTGTAAAGAAATAGAAGAGCAGTGGGCGCGCGTCTGAATTGTTCCATTGACTCCGAACTACAACTCACTGCATGGGTTCATGTATCGAATGGCTATTCGTCCAAGCTTACGGGATTGCTGTGTGCACACAGGGGCATCGATCGTTCGAAAAGCTGGCCGTTTGACTATCGTCAGGCGTCCCCCGGCCAGAATTTGTACTTGCTTGGCCACATGATGTTCACTTCTGCCTGAAGAAAGCGGAGCAGTTCTGTCTTGATGCCTCTTGGCTCATCTGTGCGATAGGACAGTTGCATGAACCAGATGTATGCGTCTGCTAACTGAAGGAGGCGGGAGTGGTGTGACTGCGCGAAGTGCACGGTATCTATCAGGTGATCAATGTCCTGGCCATAGGCATAAGGCGTTCCGTTCTGTCGGTACCGGGCAAGGCTGCTGACCGATCTTTCGACAACACCCCCGTGTTCAAGGTCCCCAATCATCAGACCCAGCTCTTGGCGACCGCGGCACAACTGGTTGACTTTCTCAATCAAGAACATGAATGCCATTGCCTCGTAGTCGACGCTGTCCGCAATCCTGGAAACCTCCATACGCACCACAACCCTGAAAACATCCTGTGGACGATCCATCAGCTGAGCAAGGCGCTTCAGGACATCTAGTCGCCTGCCCGGGTCTCGCCACCGTCTGAAATTTCGATTGCCTGAGCAGATGTCCGTAGCATGGAACTCTGTCGACTGTGTGAGGTCGTAGGTGCGGAAGCACTCGTGGGCCAGTTCAGCAAGACTAAGCTCAACTTCTGGGATCACCTCTTGCCTGATGGCCAAGCCTCCTAGCCAGTAGTACGGCTGCCCATCAGGGTTTGGCTTGACCTCATCAAAATAGAAAATCAACATCGTTGACAATCCTTTGATCGACTCGTTGGCTGTGTCGTCCGCTAGGTACTCTCTAATTGCTTCTCTCGCAGAGGAGTTTTAAAAGACACGCATAGGAATTCTGCTGGGTTGCTCCCGAGTTCAGCTCAGACTCCGCGGCTATGGCCAGATGCGGGGGTCAACTGATGCCGAACTCATGTGACCGAGTCACTTAATATCCTTTCGTAGTACTTGTCCATCGGACGATGATTTGGTGCTTTCTTAGGTTATCTGCGGTCTGGCTCCAAGATAGAATGCAATCCCTTCAACTAGGGGAATCAAACAGGGGAGGACGGGGCGTCTTCCTCCCGGGCGAATGTACGTTCTTCTATCAGAAGCCCCCGCTGTTAGGCCACGATAACTTAGACCTGAGCTTCGTTTGGCGCAGCCTTTAACGTGGGCTCCAGTCGCTTCGGAATCTTCCAAGATCTCGCCCTGCGCCACTTCATTCCCAGGCACAGTTGATTCAGTTTTCCTCTGAATGCCCATAGCATCACGACGATTGGAACCACTGTCCCTGCCGCCGTTCCCAAGATTCCCAGAGCTGTATCAGGTGGAGAAGTCAGCTTATGAACGAGCAGTACGGTTCCGAGGGGAAGCAACGTCCAGTAGCCAAAGCGGACGCAGAACACTTGCCTCTTAACCGCATTGAACTCCGGACCAGATGACTTCTTTCTAGCAATCTTATCCGCAAGCCGCTCCGCCACGCGTAGCGCTGCTTCTTGCTTCTGGTTTTTTTCACGCAGCGCATCCAACTCATCTTGCAGAACGCGCGCGTCTTGCTGTTCTTTGCTGCGCTCACGCTTAGCCTGCTCAGCGAGCTTGACTTGCTCTGTCAGCGCAAGGTGCTCATCCGCAGCGCGGGCTACCAAGTCGTCCTCAAACAAGAATGCAAGGTCTACACCGTCCTTACCCACCTCTTCAGGCGACACCTTAATAGACTTAAGCCTGGCCAGAGCGCGGGCTATTTCCTCTTTGCGGGCTTCGCCAACAGACTTGTCGGTAATTTCTGCTCGAAGGCGATCATACTCCTCTCCAATACGCGCCCCTAACTGGGAGGACAGCACCACGCGCGTTCTGTTGACAATGGTGAAGGCTATCGGAGTAGCTTGGTTCGGTCCGAAAGCCTTGCCAAGTTTGGACCATAGCCATGTAGTAATGAACTCAAGATCAGTTGAGTATGGTATGAATCGATCCGTGTTTAGATACAGGTTCGACATAAAACTAGACTGGCGCATAGCATTTTTACCGGAGACTATGATTGCGCCGATACTCTCCACGGGCGGCTCATTCCGCCCCTTACGCAAGTAATTAATTTTGGAGAACTTTGAAAGAATCTGACCCGCCGAATCTTCATCCCATCCCAGTTCTCTTGCTACCTCGGCTCTCGAATCGACGCTCTCGATGTTGAATCCGTGATTATCCAAGTAGCCGCGTTCCTCATCCTTTTCGATTCCGAGTTGTTCCAGACGGATCCAGAAGGCCTCTTCTTTATCAAGCACATCAGCCCGCGAGCCACATCCAGAGACGATGTTTACCATTGCGTCCCGGGTCGGATTGAGGCGCTCTTTCTTGTCTACGATGGCTCTAGCAGATCCAAAGTACTTCTCGATCTCGACGCGAGTTTCGTCAAAGTACCGAAATTTGATTTTTCCTGGGGAGCTTTTAACCGGCTTCCGATTGACATCCCTTACCAAGTTGTAAAGGTCCAGGAAGATGTCACGTCGCATCTGACCGTGGAGTCCTGCAGCGCTAAAGATAACCTCTGTGTCTAGATAGATCAGTAGGTCGTTGTTTAGCGTCGCTCCGCTACCATCAGCGTTGTACCTTAGCCCTTCGTAGATGATGAGCCCTTGCTTAGTCTGCTCAAGTACGTCTAGGTCTGCTTGCTCTTTGATGCCCAGAATGAACAAGCCAATGTGGGTAGCATTAGCACTGGGCCTCGTGTTTCCCTTTACATACTCATAGAAGTCATGAACGAGCAAATCCCGATCTTTTTGACCAAGCGGAGCGTCGGAGAGTGCCTCGACATATCTCACCAACTTCTGGGTAAGCGCGTCCTGGGTTTTCTGCGCGTGCCGGAACTGGGCTTCGATTTCAGGGGGAGCTTCAAATTGTTCCGTCAGCTGAAACTGATTGCGCCCCACCCCGGTCGAGCAGAACGAGTTCTTAAGCTTTTTCCGAATGCAGTTTCGGATAACTGCTTCTGGAATATCAAAGCCAAAATCTCCGTTCATTGTTTTGGCGAGCGTTCTAGTGTCGAACACTTGGATATTATTTAGATGTATTGACGCTGTAATGAATCTCGCAAGAATATCTTGCTGATCCATGTTGTCATTGTGGAGGCTGCGAAAAAGGGCAGCTGACGCAAGAAGCAGATTTCCTTCCATAATGCTCTTAGAGATTTCATCCATAATTCGCTCCTTCCAGTGGTACTAGTAGGTCGCGCCCAGTCTCGAGTCCGCCTCTCGACTTCGTTACTGTAGCGTTCAGAATGCGAGCTGAACAGTCCTTTCTCGTATACCCCGCCGGCAATGGCATTTGCCATCGGCAAGTCTTTTTGCCCATGCGGTAGCTTTCCTGATTGATCGATCAGGCTTTCACAGTAGTCAGTGCGTCAGGTGCTTGATGCTCACCTCCGCTCGCGCGAGGCGGCAACCCTGCAATAGCTCGACACAAGCGTCATGCCACGGCTAGTTCGAGAGCCTTTGGTCGTTGAGCAATGAGGCAGGTGCAGCTGGAGAGACTGGGTGCTCTTTCAGATCAAGTCGCTAATGTAGCTGGCAGAATTTAAGTGGACCGACAATCTCTGTTGAGGTTCAGCTTCGTTCCCGTATTCAATGGATTAGCCACCCTAGAGAACCGTGTTATTGCCGCTGCTTTCGATTGTGATACCGCGAGCAGCGGGTTGAAGGCGAGCAGGCCGCGACAGTGATTTGATCAGCGGTAGTGCCGCTCGTTTGCGTGCTTCCCACACGCCATGCAGGTCCTGTGAAGGCTGTATCTGCCGCTTTTTTCGGCGCCCAGTGGTCCCCCGCAGTAGGGACAGATCGGCCCTCTGCCTAGTTCCGCTTGGCGACACCGATGGAATGTCCACAGACCATGAATGAGGGCAAATGCCAGCCCCGCGGTTGGTAGCCACATGACTACTTGATGGAACCCCTTGGTCACGGTGTTGTCGCCAAGGGGATGCACGACTATCGCGAATGCGAAGGAGAGAGTCGCCACCAGGCCGACGGGGTAGTAGAGGCGTATCAGCTTCAGCCAGCTCATTACCATTCTCTCGGTGTAATTGTTTCCGAGAAAGCTAGCTTTTGCTCATCTCACAGCTTGAGACAGCTTGCCCACCCACTTGGAGTGGACTCCATCTTACTTCTCAGAACAGTTGGCCCTGGGGCGACAGCTCTCTGGGGGGCTGAAAGAGTTGGGTGTTAAGGGGAGGGAGCTTTGCGAATCCCAAGCTTCTGTGCACCTTCTTGAATCTTTGGGAAAGTAGATCTGCAAAGGGGCCCGTACCTCGCATTCTGGTACCGAATGCGGCGTCGTACTCTTTGCCACCATGCAGCTGGCGCATGAGGCTGAGAACGTGTTCTGCCCGGTCCGGATAGTGCAGTTCCAGCCACTCTTTCCAGATGTCCTTGATCTCGTTGGGTAGTCGCAGCAGCACGTAGCCTGCAGCCCGCGCTCCATGGGCGTGCGCTTCTTGGAGGATCGCCTCGAGTTCGTGGTCAGTGATGCGGGGGATGACAGGAGCCACCAGTACACCAACAGGCACGCCGGCCTTATGGAGTGTCTCCATCGCCCTTAGCCGTGCGTGCGGAGCAGCAGCTCGTGGCTCGAGCTTTGCTGATAGCTTTCGATCAAGTGTGGTCACTGAGAAGTACACCGTGACCAGGCGGTCCTTAGCCATGGCCGCGAGTAGATCGATGTCACGAGTGATCAATGCACTCTTGGTCACGAAGCTCACGGGGTGGCGCGTTTCGGCCAGAAGCTCAAGGCATTGGCGAGTAATTTGGTAACTCCTTTCGATGGGCTGGTACCCATCCGTGTTGATGCCCAGGGCAATGGCGGCGCATTGGTAGTTGGGCCGACTAAGCTCATTGCGCAACCGCTCTGCGGCGTTGATTTTCGCAAAGAGCTTGGTCTCAAAATCCAGCCCTGGCGATAGGCTGAGGTAGCTGTGGGAGGGTCGGGCGAAGCAGTAGACGCATCCGTGCTCGCATCCCCTATAGGGATTGACCGACGCACTGAATCCAACGTCCGGGGAGTTGTTGCGGCTGATGACAGTCCTGGCGCGTTCTTCGGTCACCTGGGTTCTCAGCCGCGGCAACTCCTGCAGGTCTTCGTAGATCGATTCCCAGCCATCATCGACGCCGACTGTTGTCGTCGCATCGAAGCGGCTTGGCACGCGTGAGGCGGAGCCTCGGCCTTTGATAGGTACTTGGGCCTTTCGAGCATCCTGTTCCATGCCGCCCTCGGCCCCAAGTGAGTGGTTAGTATTATTGCTAACCACAGGGACTGCAAGGTGCGGGGATTCAGCTGGCTGTAGGCCTCTTGCTTCATCGCGACGTGTTGTATTCCCAACCTTATCCACAGGGCGGTTGCGGCTGGGCAACCATCAGTCCCGTTGGCTAGCAAGCGCTTTGGCTTCGGCCAGGAAGGTCTGCATCAGGCCCCGCGATCGACGGGTAGCTGCTGGGAGCACAATTCCCAGTTGGGCACACAGCGAGACTGCGTATGCCATCTGCGCTCCTGTCGGGGGCTTGATGTCCCAGTCGGTGAGTTCTGGGATGAGCCTCGAGAGTTCCTCCGCTAGACGGTACTCAAAGCTTCTCGACTGGCCTTCGTCTTCTTGCATTCGGCGAACCTGGCTGATCACTTGTTCCCTTCCTAAAGGAGAAAAGGGCAGCTCTAGAGTGAATTCCAGTTCCGGGCATACGAGATAGAAATTCATGGGAGTTCAGATCAGTACTTATAAGTAGACTACCTTTAGAGGCGTAGTCTTTAAAGTACTGGAACCACAAGCTTGGTCGTATGGTCGAACATACGCATCAGGCAGTCCTGGCCGACGTCATCCGGGCGAGTCGCGTCGCTCTTGGATTCAGTCAGGAAGGCTTTGCAGACCATATCCAGATGCACCGGGCTTACTACAGCAAGATTGAGCGTGGCGAGAAGAATGTCACTCTCGCCACACTTGAACGGGTGGCCAATGGCCTCGAGAAGACCATGTCTGAGTTGCTGGCAGAGGCAGGCCTCTAGAACGTTTCTCCCTAACTCTCACAGTCTCCGATCGACCAACCTTGGCGGAATGACGCTCTCTGTTCGATTTTCGAAGATTTGGCCGCGAGAGTGTTCACTATTTCCTTCGCAAGTTACTGATTGGGAAGCACTTTCCCAGTGAACACTTATGGGAAATTCAGACCATGCTCACAGCCGCGATACGGATTCACCGACTGGCTGAAGCCGACGTCCGGCGAAGTGTTGCGGGTGATGATGCTGCGCGCGGTCTCGGCGCGCACCTCGGTGCGCAGGCGCGGCGCGAGGAACTCCTCGCTCTCATCGACCGCCCAGCCGTCGTCCACCGCCTCGCTGACGGTGCTTTCGAAGCGTCCGGCGAGGTGGGACGTGGAACCTCGGCCCTTGATCGCAATACCCATTGCGGCAGCGTACGCCGTGGCCGTCTCAATGGCTGCGACGGCTGTCTGAAGGGTTCAGGGCAAGTCTGAGCCGAGCGTGGGCTCGGCTCTACAGTGGATACGGATACCTTGTAGAGCCGAGCCTACGCTCGGCTGCAATGCATCAAAGCAGCGCCAGGTACCCGCGCACGGTGGCATCCAGCCCGTCATACAGTGCCTCGCCGATCAGCGCGTGGCCAATCGACACCTCCAGCACGTCCGGCACGTGGCCCAGGAAATCGCGCAGGTTGTCCTGCGACAGGTCATGGCCGGCGTTGACGCCCAGGCCCACCGCCTGCGCCCGCCGCGCCGCAGTGGCGAACAGTTCGAGCATTGCCGCAGCGTCGCCCGCCGCATGCGCCTCTGCGTAGGGGCCGGTGTACAACTCGATGCGGTCGGCACCGACCTCGGCGGCCTGCTCCAGCGACGGGTTGCCCGCATCCACGAACAGGCTGACCCGGCAGCCCATCGCCTTCAGTTGGGCAATCAACGGGCGCAAGCGCTCGGCGTCGCGTTCGAAGTCGAAACCGTGGTCGGAGGTGATCTGGCCATCGCCGTCGGGCACCAGGGTGGCCTGCGCCGGACGGGTCTGTTCGCACAGCGGCAGCAGCCCCGGGTACCCCTCGCGCGGCGGCGCAAATGGATTGCCCTCGATGTTGAATTCCACGCCACGCGCGCGGGTCAACGTGGACAGGGCCAGCACGTCCTCGGCGGTGATGTGGCGGCGGTCCGGCCGCGGATGCACGGTGATGCCATGCGCGCCGGCATCCAGGCAGGCCTGGGCGGCGCGCACCACGTCCGGTTCGGCACCGCCGCGCGAATTGCGCAGGACGGCGATCTTGTTGACGTTGACGCTGAGCTGGGTCATGGAACGGAACTACTTGGAAAGAGGGGACGGATCGTTGTCGTTGGCGTCATCGTTGCGGCGCGCCTGGGCCTGCTCGCGCAGGCGGCGCAGTTCCTCGGCATCGATCAGGGTGGCCGGGTCGCGCTGCAGGTCGCCGAAACGGGCCACGTAACGACCGCGTACCCAGGCCAGCAGGAAGCCGAGCGCAGCCAGCAGGCACAGGGTCATCAACCCCGCGCTTGGGGTCTTCAGCGCGAAGGCAAAGCAGCCCAGCGCCAGCAGCAGGTACAACCAGTACATAGTCGGGCTCCCCGGATGATCGCCGCAGTGTAGCGCTGCGTCAGAGCAGCGGCGAGGCCAGCCGGGCGAAGGCCTCGGGCAGGCGGTGCAGCCACAGCGAGCGCCCGGCCTGGTCATGCACCCGCGTGGCGCGATCGAATTCACCCTGCAGCAGCTCGGCCAGGGCTGCCACGCGGTCCCGGTCGCTGATCATCATCGACAGCTCGAAGTTCAGGCGGAAGCTGCGGTGGTCGAAGTTGGCACTGCCGACAATGCAGACGTCGTCGTCGGCGATGAACGCCTTGGTGTGCAGCATGCGCGGGCCGTACTCGTAGATCTTCACGCCGGCATGCAACAGTTCGTCGAAGTACGAGCGCGCGGCCTGGGTCACGAACCAGGAATCGCTCATTTTCGGTACCAGCAGGCGCACGTCCAGGCCGCCCAGCGCGGCCGAAGTCAGCGCCATCCGTGCCGCTTCACCCGGCACGAAATAGGGCGTCACCAGCCACACCCGCTCGTGCGCTTCCTGGATGGCGGCGACGTGCAGCCGGTGGATCGTCTCCCAGCCTGAATCCGGGCCGGACACCAATACCTGCGCGTTGATCGCGCCATCCCCGCGCAGCGGCATATCGGCCGGCCACAAGCGGGCGATATCCATCCGCGAGGGTTCCTGGCCACTGGCGTAGAGCCAGTCCTCGGCGAACACCAGCTGCAGACTGCGCACCACATGACCGCGGATGCGCATGTGCAGGTCGCGATAAGCGTCGGGCCTGCGGCTTTCGTCTTCCTCGTCGGTGATGTTGATGCCGCCAGTGAAGGCCAGGCGGCCATCGACAATCACCAGCTTGCGGTGCGTGCGCAGGTTCAGCCACGGGCGCTTGAACGGTTTCAGCAGCTGCCGTGGGTGGAACCAGATCGCTTCACCGCCGGCGTCGAGCAGGGGCTGCAGGAAACGGCGGGGCAGGGCGGATGAGCCCACCGCATCCAGCAGCAGGCGCACCTGCACACCGGCACGTGCGCGCTCGACCAGGGCATCGCGCAGGGCGGTGCCTGCGTGATCCGGATTGAAGATGTAGTACTCCAGATGGATGTGATCGTGCGCCTGTGCAACGGCTTCCAGCAAGGCCGCGTAGGTCGCCGCACCGTCCACCAGCCAGGTCACTTCGGTGGCACTGCTTGGGGCCAGTCCGGTCGTTGCCTGGGCAACCTTGGCCAGTTCGGTGCAGTCCGAATCGGGCGGGCAGACATCGCTGTAGTGCTCCATGCCCGAGCGTGCACGGCCACGACGCAGCCGTTGCCGCTTCACCTTCTGCGGGCCCAGCAGGTAGTAGATGAAGAGCCCGAGATAGGGGAGCAGTGCCAACGAAAGGATCCAGCTCAGCGTGGCCACCGGCTCGCGCTTCTGCAGCATGATCCAGCCCGCCAGCGCGAACAGGTACAGCAGGTAAGCCACCGCCAGGATCGTGCCGAGGTGGGCGATACCGTCGAGCCAATGGCGCAGGGAATCGAAGAGGGCAAGCATGCGCCGATCATAGCGGCGCATGCTGCCGGATGGGGTCAGATCCCTTTTCCGAAGGAAAGGCGTTCTGACCTCATCCCATGTGCCAGGACGAGGACAAAAAAAAACGCCCCTGTCTCCAGGGGCGTCTGCAGTCGCGTCATGACTGTTGTGTTGCGGTGTCGCGTTTACTGCTGCACAAAACCGATCTTCTTCATCTGAGCATTCTTCGCGGCGGCCAGAACCTTGGCCATCACGTCGTACTCGGAATCCGGGCTGGCGTCGATGCGCAGTTCCGGCTGGTTGGTCGGGTCACGCTGGACCTCCTGCTCCATCCGCTGCTGCAGCTCGCTGGTATTGATCGGGCTGTTGTTCCACGAGACCTGGTTGCTGGCGTCGATCTTCAGTTCGATCGGCGGCGGCGGTTCGACCAGCTGCGGCGGTGGGTTGAGCACGCGCTGCGGCAGGTCCACGGCGATCGGGTACGTCATGATCGGCGCGGTCACGATGAAGATGATCAGCAGAACCAGCATCACGTCCACGAGGGGCGTGACGTTGATGTCTGCCATGGGGCCCTTGCCACCACCACTACTGAATGCCATGGCTTATTGCCCCTTTTCTTTGGTCGCAACGAAGCCGACGTCCAGCATGCCCTGTTCCTGCGCCACCTTGGTCAGGTCGTTGATGACGCGCATCTTGGTGGTGCGGTCACCACGCAGGTTCAGCGGCGGCTGCGGGGTCTGCTGTGCGGCGGTCGCCAAGCGGGACTCGAGAGTCTGCTTGTTGATTTCTTCGTCGTTCCAGTAGATCGAGCCGTCTTCCTTGACTGCCAGCGTGATCGGGTTCGGACGCTTTTCAGCATCTTCCGGCTTCTGGATCAGGTTGGCTTCCGGCAGATCCACCTTGACCTTGTGGGACATCAGGGGCGCCGTGATGATGAAGATGATCAGCAGCACCAGCATCACGTCCACGAGGGGCGTAACGTTGATGTCGGCCATGGGGCCGCCGCTGTTACCACTACTGAAAGCCATAACGGGCTCCGTCTAGATCTTGGTGACTACTTACTTCGTCGCTGGGTGACGCGCGCCGCAATTAGCGGACGCGCGAACCGGTGGCGAAGAAGTCGTGCAGGTCGTGCGCGAAGGTATCGAACTTGCTGATGGTCGCGCTGTTGATCTTGCTGAAGAAGTTGAAGGCGAACACGGCCGGGATTGCGACGAACAGACCGATCGCGGTCATGATCAGCGCTTCACCCACCGGGCCGGCAACGGCGTCGATCGAAGCGGAGCCGGTGGCACCGATCTTGATCAGCGCGCCGTAGATGCCCCACACGGTACCCAGCAGACCGACGAACGGAGCGGTCGCGCCGACGGTGGCCAGCAGGGTCATGCCCGACTGCAGCTTGTTGCTTTCGCGGGTGACGGCCTGACGCAGAGCGCGGTCGACGAACTCCGAACGGCTCAGGTTCTCACCGACGCCGCCGGTAGCACCGCCTTCAGCGCGCTGGTGGTGGGCGGCTGCCTGGGCAGCGTCCAGGGCGATCTTCGAGAACGGCTCCGAAGCCGGCTGCTCTTCCATCGCACGGATGGCGTCCTGCGCGTTCGGGGTGTCCCAGAACAGGCTGACGACGCGATCAGCGGCGCTCTTCAGGCGGGTGGCACGGAAGATGTTGATGACGGTCCAGTACCAGGACATGGCCGACATGGCGATCAGGGTCAGCAGCACGACCCAGGAAACCGCGAAATCACCCGGCTTGGTGGTCATTTCGTGGATCAGGTGCTCGAAGCCCATCTGCGACAGGGCGTTGGACGGATTGCCCCCGGCAGCAGCGGCGATGAAAATTTCCTGCAGCATGACGCTTACCTTTGTTGTGTGTGGTGATAAAGGGTGTAGCTAAGCTAAACAATCGAACCGGGAGCGGGGGTGGCCAGGCGGCCACCCGGGCGCATCAGTTCAGCGCAAAGTTGACCGGGACGCGAACGCGACCTGCCGTCTTCTTACCGCCTGCTTCAGCGGCGTTGAAGCGCCACTTGCGAGCCGCTTCCATCGCAGCACGGTCCAGGTCGCGGTTACGGCTGGACTTTTCCACCGTGACATTGGTGACGTTGCCGCTGGCATCGACATCAATGATCAGGATCACTTCGCCCTGGATACCTGCGCGGAAGGCTGCCGGCGGGTAGCGCGGCGGATTCATGGCCTTCGACGAGATGTCCACGCTGGCCTCGATCGAGGTCGGCGGTGCCGGCGGCGCCGGCGGCGCCGGCGGGGTGACGATATCGTTCGGGCGCGGCTCCGGCACGTCGACAACCGGCGCCTGCGGCGGCGGCGGTACGGGCGACGGCTTCGGCGGCGACAGATTCTTCACCGGCGGTGGCGGAGTATCCTGCGGCGGCGGCGGCGGCGGCGGCGGTGGGGGCGGCGGCGGCGCGTCGACGATGGTCACCATGACGTTGCGCTCCTTCTCCGCGACGGCCTTGGGAGCCACGGCGGGAATCAGGAGCATCATGAAGGCGGCCAGATGCAGGGCAATTACAAACGCGATGCCGACGATGCGAGGCCAGCTCAGCCCCTTGTCATCGGGTTGTTCGTACCGGTGAACGACTAGTTGTTCCGTCATGCGCCAAGAGCTCAATAGTGGGGCCGGAATCCCGGGGGCGGGATCCCTGATCAGCGGTGCATGACACCGCAGGAACCTCCAAGCTTATACCAATCCTGAGCGCCTGCGCATCAACTGAGCAGGCATTCAGGCGTTATTCCTACTTACTTCAGGTTGATGATTTTTTTGGCATCAGCCTGGTTCTTCACGCCCTTCGCCAGCGCCTGCTGGGCGGCCTGCTTGGCCTCGGGGACGCGACCTTCGGCATGCAGGACGCGTGCCAGGTTCAGGTAGGTCTCACCGTCCTTGGAGAGCGGGGCGGCCTTCTGCCACGCATCGATCGCCTGCGGCACCTGGTCGGAGTAGTAGTAGGACTGGGCCAGCGCCAGGTAGACCTGGTAATCCGGCTTCAGGATGCCCTTCTGCAACCCTTCGTTGATGACCGCGATGACGTCCTTTTCCTTGTTCTCGGTGTTGGCATAGATCGAGTACAGCTGCTTGTACTCGCGCTCTTCGGTGAGCTGGCCGCTGCTGCGCAGCTTGTCCATCACCGCGGCGGCCTTCGGCATCTGGTCAGCCTGCATGTACATGTTGGCCAGATTCAGCTGGGCCTTCTTGTCCGACGGGTTCTTGGCCGCCAGCGCTTCTGCGGCCTGCACGGCCTCACCGGTCTGGCCGGCTTCGGAAAGGGCCGCCATCAGCAGCTGGTTCCAGTTGTCCTTCGGCTCGGCAGCGCCCGCGATGGCCTGCTTCAGCACCGGGATCGCTTCCTGGTAGCGCTCCAGCTGGTACAGCGCCTGGCCCTTGGCAATCAGCTCTTCCGGCTTGGTCGACTTGCTCTCGGCGAAGTACTTGTCCAGGGTGGCCAGGCCTTCGGCAGTCTGGTCTTCCTGCAGCTGCAGCTGGCCCAGCATCAGCATCGACTGGAAGTGGCCGTTGTTGTCCAGGCCGTTGAACTGGATGACCTGCTTCAGGTAGGCGATGGCGGCCGGGGTGTCGTCGGTCTGGTAGGCGGCCTGCGAGGCCAGCTGCGCGGCCAGCGACTTGTCGTACTCGTTGGAGGCGCTGTCAGCCAGGATCGCGTCAGCCTGCGTGCGCGTCTCCGGGAACTTTTCCTTGTTGTAGCTGTCGATCATTTTCTGCAGCTTGCTGCCCATCTTGGCCGAGGCCTTGGCGGTCGGCTCCTGGCGGGTCGCATTCGGGTACAGCGGTTCGGCCTTGGCCTGCTTGCTGCTGCCGCCGCGGCTGCCACGGTCGGAGGAACGCGAGGACTGCGCGAAGGCATCGGTGACCACGGCGCCGGTCAGGGCGGTCGCGACGAGGACGGAAAGCACAGCTTTGTGGTTACGGAAAATCATCGTTCACCTCGATCGAACCGCCGGATAGCGGCAAAGTCGGACTGTCAGAAAAATCTGAGCCGCCAAACGTATCAGAAACAGATGGCGTGAGAAATCGTTTTATGTGCTGCAATACAGCATAGAACTGCGCACTCATCCGCACTTTGGCCGCAGCCCGGCCGCCTGGGCCTGCTGATAGACCGGCGCCAGGCCCGGCGCGTCGCGTCGCAGCTCCTGGATCCGGTTGGCCGGATCGGGGTGGGTGGACAGCCATTGCGGGCTTCGACCGCCGCTGGCGGCCATCATGTTCTGCCACAGATCCACGGCCTGGGCCGGGTTGAATCCGGCCTGCGCCATCAGCCGCTGGCCGATCACGTCCGCCTCGCTTTCCTGGGTCCGCGAGCCGGGCAACAGGAAGGCCGCCTGCGCGCCCATGCCGCCCAGCTGATTGACCGTATTGGCGGCACCATCGCCATAGGCGGCACCGGCCAGCGCGCCCAGCACGGCCAGGCCGGTCTGCGCGCCCATCTGCCGGGTAATGCGTTCTTCGTGGTGACGCGCGATCACGTGGCCGATCTCATGACCGATCACGGCAGCCAACTGGTCCTGGTTCCTGGCGACGGTGAAGATGCCGGTGTTCACGCCCACTTTGCCGCCGGGCAGGGCAAAGGCGTTGGGTTCCTTGTCGACGAATACGGCAGTCTCCCACCGTACCCCACGGTACTGAGGCGGCAGCTGTGCGACCAGCGCATTGACCACGCACTGCACGTAGCCGTTCTGGCGGCCATCGGTGCTGATCTTCTCTTTCTGCTTGGTCTCGGCAAACGCCTGCGCACCGAGCTGGTCAAGCTGTGCCTGCGACACACCGCCCACCATCTGCCGTCGTCCGGTTGGCGAGGTGGTGGTTGCACAGGCACTGACCAAGGTGGTGATGACTAGAGCCAGCAGCAGTTGTTTCATGGGTCCGCCCCCGTGTTCATGTGCGCAGTGTGTAGCGTACCTGCTTAATCTTTCGTCAAGCGGGCACGGCGTTACGTTGATCCCAGGAACACCATCGCGGCGAGCGCAACCGCGTTGTTCAGCGCATGCGCGGCAATCGCCGCCCACAGGGTGCCGGTGCGGCGGTACAGCCAGCAGAAGGCGGCGCCCATGCCACCGTACACCAGCCACAGCTGCGCCATGCCCAGCAGCGAGTTCTTGCTGACACCGGGCACTTCATGGACCAGGGCGAACGCCAGGCTGCTGAGGATCAGGCCCAGCCAGGGGCGGCCGGCTTGCCACAGGCGCCCGAACAGGACGCGGCGGAACAGCAGTTCTTCGTAGGCGGGGGCAAGGACGACCGCAAACAGCACCAGGAACAGCGGGAAGCGAGCGATCGCGCTCTGCATCAGTTCCACGTTGGTGGGCACCGGCTCGATGCCGAACTGCTTGGAAAGGAAGGCGATGCCGTTGCTGCCGAGCACGATCAGCGTGGCCACCAGCAGGGTCCAGCCCCAGGTGGACGGCCGCAGCAACGCCTGTCGCGACGCCATGCGTTCGCCGGCGCTTGCCGGGCGTCGCCAGAAGTACAGCAGCAGCGCGGCGCCACCGGTGGCGATCAGGGCCATCAGGATCTGCGCCAGGGCACCGGGCTGGCCCACTGCCGCGCCGACAGCGTCAGGTGTCAGTCCGCCATTGGCCTCGGCGTTGGCGCGGCTGACCACGATTGCACGGTAGAAGCCCCAGAACAGGCCGGAGACCATGCTCAGGCCGACCAGGGTAACGGCGGCGATGCCCAGGTCGATGAAGAAGCCTGCCAACGGTGCCACGGCGCGCGGTGGGGTAGACACCGGCGGAACCGGGGGCGGGGCGGCGGAGACCGGGGTGGATGCGGACATCAGGTACCTGTGTTCAAGGGACGAAGGCCGGTGCAGCTCCCCGCGCACCGGCCAGGTCCCGATTGTGTCAGATATCCAGGTTGGCGACTTTCAGCGCATTGTCTTCGATGAAGTCGCGACGCGGCTCGACGACATCGCCCATCAGGGTGCTGAAGATCTGGTCGGCAGCGACCGCATCCTCGATGCGCACCTGCAGCAGGCGACGGGTCTCCGGGTTCACCGTGGTATCCCACAACTGCTCCGGATTCATTTCACCCAGACCCTTGAATCGCTGGATCTGGCGGCCGCGCTTGGCCTCCTCGAGCAGCCAGTTCTGCGCCTTCGCGAAGCTGTCGACTTCGATCGACTTGGCGCCGCGGGAAATCGTTGCACCTTCGCGCACCAGGCCGTGCAGCAGCTTGGAAGCCTGGTGGATCGCACGCAGTTCGCCACTCTCGAACGCCGACATCGGCAGCACCTGGATGTGCTCCTCGCCCATGTGGCGACGGGTCACCAGCACAGCGGCGGGGCGTTCCTCGTTGGCGTCCTGCAGTTCCAGGCTGAAACGCGGGCTGCCCAGGCTGCCCTGGTTGAGGCGCTTGGCCAGCGCATCCAGGCCTTCGCCTTCGCCCGCATTGCGCAGGCTGTCCATGTCCATCGGCACGAAATCGACCAGCGCTTCGAGCAGGTTGCGGTCATAGCGGTGCGCGTTGCGTTCGATGGAATCGAGCGCGGCGGCGTACGCCAACAGCAGCTTCTCCAGTGCCAGGCCTTCGATGCCCGGTTCGCCGGTGGCCGGCACCAGCGCGGCGTTTTCCACCGCACTGCTGGCCAGGTAGCTGTCCAGCGCCGGATCATCCTTCAGGTACAGCTCCTGCTTGCCCTGCTTGATCTTGTACAGCGGCGGCAAGCCGATGTAGACGTAACCGCGCTCGATCAGCTCCGGCATCTGACGGTAGAAGAACGTCAGCAGCAGGGTGCGGATGTGGGCGCCGTCGACGTCGGCGTCGGTCATGATGATGATCTTGTGGTAACGCAGCTTGTCCGGGTTGTACTCGTCACGGCCAATGCCGGTGCCCAGCGCGGTGATCAGCGTACCGACCTGGTCGGAGGACAGCATGCGGTCGAAACGCGCGCGTTCCACGTTGAGGATCTTGCCGCGCAGCGGCAGCACCGCCTGGTTCTTTCGGTTGCGGCCCTGCTTGGCCGAGCCACCTGCCGAGTCACCCTCGACGATGAACAGTTCGGACAGCGCCGGATCCTTTTCCTGGCAGTCGGCCAGCTTGCCCGGCAGGCCGGCGATGTCCAGCGCGCCCTTGCGGCGGGTCAGGTCGCGGGCCTTGCGGGCGGCTTCACGTGCACGCGCGGCGTCGACGATCTTGCCGGCAATCGCCTTGGCTTCGTTCGGGTTTTCCTGCAGGAACTCTTCCAGGCGCGCACCGAAGGCGTTTTCCACCGCCGGACGCACGTCGGAGCTGACCAGCTTCTCCTTGGTCTGGCTGGAGAAGCTGGGATCCGGCACCTTCACCGACAGCACCGCGATCATGCCTTCGCGCATGTCGTCGCCGGTCAGGTTGATCTTGGCCTGCTTGGCGATGCCGTTCTGCTCGATGTAGTTGTTGAGCACGCGGGTCAACGCACCGCGGAAACCGGCGAGGTGGGTACCGCCGTCCTTCTGCGGGATGTTGTTGGTGAAGCAGTACATCGTCTCCTGGTAGGAGTCGGTCCACTGCAGCGCCACCTCCACGACGATGCCGTTGTGCTCGCCGGTGACGGAGATGACATTCGGGTGCAGCGGGGTCTTCAGCTGGGCCAGATGCTCCACGAAGCTGCGGATGCCGCCTTCGTAGTGGAAGTCATCGCGACGGCCGTCGCCACGCTCGTCGGCAAGGACGATCTTGACGCCGGAGTTCAGGAACGACAACTCGCGCAGACGGCGGGCCAGGATGTCGTAGTGGAATTCCACGTTGTCGTGGAAGGCGACGGTGGACGGCCAGAAGCGCACGGTGGTGCCACGCTTGGTGGTGGCTTCCAGCTTGGCGAGCGGGGTCACGGCTGCGCCGTTGCTGAATTCCTGCTGGTAGTGGGAGCCGTTCTGGAACACGTCCACCAGCAGCTTCTGCGACAGCGCGTTGACCACGCTGACGCCGACGCCGTGCAGGCCGCCGGAAACCTTGTAGCTGTTGTCGTCGAACTTGCCGCCTGCATGCAGGACGGTCATCACCACCTCGGCGGCGGAGACCTCGCGACCGAGCTTGGCGCTCATCTGCTCGTGCTTGCCGGTCGGAATGCCGCGGCCGTTGTCGGACACCGAGACCGAGCCGTCAGCGTGGATCGTCACCGCGACATGGTCGGCGTGGCCGGCCAGCGCTTCGTCAATCGAGTTGTCGACAACCTCGAACACCATGTGGTGCAGACCGGTGCCGTCATGCACGTCACCGATGTACATGCCGGGTCGCTTGCGGACAGCCTCCAGGCCTTCCAGGGCGGTAATGCTGTTGGCGTCGTAATTGCCGTTGTTTGCCGGGGTGTTCTGTTCGTCGCTCATTGCGCTTGCCGTAGGCTCCGCAGGTCGGGCACCGCTTGGGGCGATGTGCCGAGAATGAAAGGATTCCAACCCAAATTATACCAGCCGGGGTCGAGTGGCCCTGATGTGCCCACTATGGCACAGCCACGATCTGTGCATGTTCCACGTGGAACCGGGCGATCTGGGTCAATTCCTGCAGGGCCGCCGGAGGTTCAGTAGCGGTGACGAAGATCTGCGCCGGTCCGGTGAGCAGGCGCTCCAATACCCGCGCCTGGTGGGTACGATCCAGTTCGGAGGCCAGATCGTCCAGTGCGATCACCGGCCATTCGCCGCGCTGTTCTGCATAGTCCTCGGCCTGCGCCAGCAGGCACGCCAATGCGGTCAGCTTGGCCTGACCGCGTGACAATGCATCGCGACCAGGAATGCTGTGGAAATCCACGCTCCAGTCCGCCCGGTGCGGCCCAACCGAGGTGTACCCGGCCTGGCGGTCACGATCCCGGGCCAGAAGCAGCGCATCTGCCAGGGGAAGCTCATGCCGACGCCAGCCCGGACTGAGTTCCAGGGCCTGGATGCCGAGTTGCGGCGCCAAACTGGCAGCCAGCGCCACGGCACGCTGCTGCAGCCGCTCGAGGTAGTGCTGACGCCGGCTGGTAAGGGGCTCTCCGGCCTCAGCCAACTCGTGATCCCAGGTGTCCAGCATCCGCGACGGGCCGCCCTGCTTGAGCAGGGCATTGCGCTGCTTCAGCGCCCTTGAATAGCGGCGCCACAAGGACAGGAAATCAGGTTCCACGTGGAACAAACCCCAATCCAGGAAGCGACGGCGGGGCTCGCCACCGCCGCTGACCAGCGCATGGCTGCCGGGCTCAAACGTCACTACCGCCAGCGCTGCGCAGAGATTGCCGAGCTGAGCCACATCTTCACCGTCCAATCGTCCCTTCCAGTCCTGCCCACTGTGGCGCAGGCCGGCCTTTCGGCGATGCGGCGCGTGGTCGGCACGCTGTTCGTCCCATTCCACGAAGATCTCCAGCGCCTCCTGGCCCTGGCGCACCAGTCCATCGCGAACCCTGCCGCGGAAGCTCCGGCCATAGGCCATCAGATGCAGGGCCTCCAGCACGCTGGTCTTGCCGGCACCGTTGTCGCCAGTGAGCAGGTTCAGCCCCGGCTGGGGCAAGAGATCCACCGCACTGAAGCGACGCAGTTGGTGCAAGGCGAGGCGGCGGATAAGCATGGGGCGCGAACGACCATCCGCTCGAGGCGGTAGAGGGGAAGGGAATCCATCAGCTTACTGCATCGGTCAAGCCGGACGCGCTGCACCCGCATCGATGCGGAGCAGAAGCTCCCGCGCACCAACTGATCGCGGGTTCCACGTGGCGCCGGTTCACCGGCATGCCCGTTTCCAGCTCCGGACGCAGCTGAAATTCCTTCAATTCTGCACAGGGTTGCGGGGCGTGGCCCGCCAGATTTCAACGATTTCAGGACCACTGCCGCAGGTGTTTGATGAGCGCTTGCCTGGCCGGGTGAGCGGGCGGGCGCCCGGATTCCTCCAAATCTGAGATCCGATGCCCTGCGAGGTTCCACAGATTTCAAAGAATCCGGACCATTCGTTTCACGCTGTCCACAGCGGGGCTGTATGACTTATACACAAGGTATGGGCAATCTGTGGATAAAAAAGCCCTTTTGCCTGGGTCTGGAAACTATCCACAGGTTCCCCCCCAGCCTGAGACGCGTCTATACAGGGGGTTTCGCCCTCATAAATTCCTTTTAAATCATGCAGATAACACATTTTTCCACGAAATCTGGCTCTACCATCACCACCATGCTTTAGATTTATACCCAGATTTAGAAGCTAGGCTTGGCCCGATCTGTCCCGAATGGGTCCTGTGGACAGAGAGGATTTCAGGAACAGCGAGCACGGTCGCCGTAGCGTGGATGCGCTTCGGCATCCGACCAGCCAGGTCCATAGCAACTGCGTTGAGACCCCAGGTACCGGCCCCGATCAAACATGATTCGGAGGCAGTCCCTGGCATCGACTCAAAGTCCCGTCGCCAGTTCGGCCTGGGAAGCAAAGCGCACGGAACCGGGTCCATCAAGGAAGATGCTGTCCGTTCGAAATCCGTGCTGGAAAGGGTTCAGCCCGATGATCCACGTGGAACGTAAAAAAAAACGCCCGGGAAAATCCCGGGCGTCATTCGGTTCCACGTGGAACAGCGCTGCTGTCAGAGACGCAGCGGCATCACCACGTGACGCGACTTCTCGCTGCTGGACTCACGCACCAGCGCCGAGGAGTTGGAGTCGCGCAGCTGGATGATGACTTCCTCATCGCGCAGGGCGGAGAGGGCATCCAGCAGGTAGTTCACGTTGAAGCCGATGGCCAGATCGCTGACCGTGGTATCGGCTTCGATCTCTTCCTGGGCTTCCTCCTGCTCCGGGTTGTGCGCGCTGATCTTCAGGTTGCCCGGCGACACTTCCACGCGGATGCCGCGGTACTTCTCGTTGGACAGGATCGCAGCGCGCTGCAGCGAGGCGCGCAGCGCTTCACGATCAACCTTCACTTCACGGTCGGCACCGATCGGAATCACCGCTTCGTAATCCGGGAAGCGGCCGTCGATCAGCTTGGAGGTGAAGGTGACATCGTCGCGCTTGACGCGGACGTGGCTGCGGCCGACTTCCAGCTCGATCTCGCGATCACCACTTTCCAGCAGGCGCTGCAGCTCGGTCACGCCCTTGCGCGGCACGATGATCTGGCGCTTGGAACCGCTCGGCTTGGCCAGGTCGGTTTCACACAGCGCCAGACGGTGGCCGTCGGTGGCAACGGTACGCAGGGCGTCACCGCGCAGATCGAACAGCAGGCCATTGAGGTAATAGCGCACGTCCTGCTGCGCCATCGCGAACGCGGTGCGCTCGATGAGCTCCTTCAGGGTCGCTTCGCCGATGGCCACGCGCTCAGTGGCTTCCACTTCGTCAACCGACGGGAAGTCATTGGAGGGCAGGGTTGCCAGGGTGAAGCGGCTACGACCGGCCTGCACGGTGATCTTGTCTCCGGTCTGCGAGACGGTGATCCGGCTGCCATCGGGCAGGGCGCGGATGATCTCGAACAGCTTGCGGGCGGGAATGGTGGTTTCGCCGTCCTGGGCGTCTTCAACCGCGATCCGCGACACCATCTCCACTTCCAGGTCGGTACCGGTCAGCGACAGCTGGCCGTTCTGCACCTGGACCAGGAAATTGGCCAGAACCGGAAGGGTCTGGCGGCGTTCGACCACGTTGACGACCTGTGCCAACGGCTTGAGAAAGGCTTCGCGCTGCAGTGTGAAACGCATGTGGTTCCGTGCCCCTATGCTTTAAAAAATGTGGAATAAATCAAAAGCTTGGTGGTGCTGGTAGAGACAGAATCGCTGGAAAACAATGCTAAGTCTTTGTAAATAAAGGAGTTTCAGGCGTCGAAACCCTCTGTATTACCGACCCCCAAGGGGTGGGGAAAGCTGTGGATAAATTCGACGGGATTTCAGACGCCATTTTTATCCACAACGTGTCCCGCGCTTGCTACCGGATTCTGCACCGTTTTGTGCGATGACGCCTCATCGGCATCCGTGCATCATTCGCTCAGCTTCCGGATCAGCTTGTCCCAGTCCTCGCGGAGCTTGCCGTCGGTTTCCATCAGGGTCCGGATCTGGCGGCAGGCATGCAGCACCGTGGTGTGATCGCGACCGGCAAAGGCGTCGCCGATCTCGGGCAGGCTGTGCTCGGTCAGTTCCTTGGTCAGGGCCATGGCAACCTGGCGGGGGCGAGCGAGCGAGCGGGTCCGACGCTTCGACAGCAGATCCTTGATCTGCAGGCCGTAGTAGTCGGCAACGGTTTTCTGGATGTTGGGAATGCTGATCGCCTGCTGCTGGGCGCGCAGCAGGTCGCGCAGGGTTTCCTGGGCAAATTCGGTGGTGATCGCGCGGCCGGTGAAGTTGGCGCGGGCGGTCAGGGTATTGAGCGCGCCCTCGAGGTCGCGCACGTTGGAGCGCATCTTCTTGGCGATCAGGAACGCAACATCATCGGGAATCTCAGCACCGCGTTCGCGCGCCTTGGCCAGCACGATCGCGGCGCGGGTCTCGAAGTCCGGCGGTTCGATCGCGACCGACAGGCCCCAGGCAAGCCGTGACTTCAGGCGCGCTTCCAGGCCTTCGACCTCGCGCGGATAGCGGTCGCAGGTCAGGATGATCTGCTGCTTGCCATCGAACAACGCGTTGAAGGTGTGGAAGAACTCTTCCTGCGTGCGGTCCTTGCCGGCGAAGAACTGGATGTCATCGATCAACAGCGCGTCCACCTGCTGGAACTGGCGCTTGAACTGATCCATGGTCTTTTCCTGCAGGGCCCGGATCATGGCGCTGAAGAACTGTTCCGAACGCAGGTACAGCACCTTCGCGCCTGGATTGGCCTGGCGCATCGCGTTGCCGGCGGCGAACATCAGGTGGGTCTTGCCCAGGCCGGTGCCTCCGTACAGCAGCAGCGGGTTGTGGGCCCGGTCGCCCGGCTTCTGCGCTGCCTGGAAGGCAGCGGCCAGGCCCAGCTGGTTGCTGCGGCCTTCGACGAAGTTGGCGAAGGTGTAGTGATTGTCCAGGTTGCCGGCGAACGGCACCTGCGGTTCGCTGGACACAGGCGCCGACGACGTGGAAACCGGCGCGTTCTGCGCCTCCACGGGGCGCGGGCGCGAGCCGATTTCAAGAAAAACGTCGCTGAAACCGGCGAAGTGAGCCAGCAGTTCACGGATCCGGGCCAGGTACAGCTCGCGGACCTGGTCGACGATGAAGGCATTCGGTGCATACAGCACCAGGCTGTCCACGCGCAGATCGGCCTGCAGCGGCTTCAACCAGGTATGAACGTCTTCCGGCGGGAACTCCGCTTCGAGGCGCTCGAGACTACGGGACCAGGCATCCATCAGCAATAATCGTCCGGTGGCCGGGGCATGGACGCGACAAGGCGCCCAAACACAGGCCGGAAAGGGGAAATGGATGGCTCAGACTACCACCGAGCGCCCGCCTTCGGAATGCTTGTCCCCTACTTATTCACAAAAACATCCACAGCTATTGCACAGCCCGGTGAATTCGCGTAGTCCCCGGGGGTTGACGTGAGGGGGGAGACCTCTCTAGAATTTCCGGTTCTTTCCGTCCCATTCATACGAGAGGCCCCCAATGGCCACGAAGCGCACCTACCAGCCCAGCAACCTCAAGCGTAAGCGCGACCACGGCTTCCGTGCCCGTATGAAGACCGCTGACGGCCGCAAGATCCTGTCGCGTCGCCGCGCCAAGGGCCGCAAAGTCCTGAGCGCCTGATTGCCATGCCGCACCCTGCGGCAGACGCAATCCCTTCGACAGTGAATACTGCAGACCCGCGCAAGCGATTCCCTCGCTCTGCGCGGGTTCGCACGCGTGCCGAATACTCAACGGTCTTCAACGGCGCCCGCCGTGTGTCCGATCCGCTGATGACCCTGCACTGGCTGCCGGCTGACCGGCCGGCCAGGCTGGGTCTGGCGGTTTCCCGCAAGGTCGATCCGAACGCCGTTGGGCGTAACCGGATCAAGCGCGTTCTGCGCGACATCCTGCGTCAGACACGTACCGATATCCAGCCAGGCGACTTCGTCGTCGTGGCCCGTAGTGCTGCGCGTTCCGCCAGCAACGACGAGATCCGCCAGGCCTTCCTGCGCCTGCTGCGTCGCCTGCGTGCATTGCCCGCGCCGGGCGTGGACGGCACAATGCCGCCGCCTGATGGCATCGCAACTCCTTCTTTGACCGAGCCGGCATCGCGTCCCGGCCCCGCCGAGCCTGTCCGCTGATGAACCAGACCCGCGTATTCCTCATTTTTGCCTGGCTGATGGTGGCCGTGCTGCTGTGGATGGAGTGGAGCCGTGAAAAGGCTGCTCCGACCCCGCCACCGACGACCACGTCGGCCCCGGCTGCCGTACAGAGTGTTCCGGGCGCTGCCTCGGGCAGCATTCCCAGTGCACAGGTCCCGGGCGCCCCGGGCCAGGCCGCTGTGCAGGCGCAGGCCAGTGCCACCCCGGCCAGCCAGCGCGTGACCGTCACCACCGACGTGCTGCGCCTGGTGCTTGATGGTGGCCGCGTGCTCGACGCCGAGCTGCTGCAGTTCCCGCAGACCAAGGACGAAGGCAGCCCGCCGGTTCGCCTGCTGACCGAAGACCCCGCGCATCCGTACAGCGCGATCAGTGGCTGGGCCAGCGAAGACAAGAACACCCCGGTTCCCGGCGCCGACGGCTTCAAGCTGGTCGGTGACACCAAGGACTTCGTGCTGGCCAAGGGCCAGAACGAGCTGCAGATCCCGTTCGTGTGGACTGCCGACAACGGCGTGACCATCAAGCGCACCCTGACTGTCTCGCGCAACGAGTACGCCGTGCGCTTCAAGGACGAAGTCAGCAATGCCGGCGCCGCGCCGTGGAACGGCTACGTCTACCGCACCCTGGACCGCACCCCGACCATCCTGTCGCGGAGCATGACCAACCCGGACTCCTTCAGCTTCAACGGTGCCACCTGGTACGACAACGACAAGAAGTACCAGCGTCGTGCGTTCAAGGACTACCTGGAAGACGGCACGCTCAACCAGAACATCACCGGCGGCTGGCTGGCGATGCTGCAGCACCACTTCTTCACCGCCTGGATCCCGCAGAAGGACCAGACCGCACACTACGTACTGTCGCAGGTGGCCGGTCGTGACCTGATCGAAGCGCGTGGCCCGGCCTTCACCGTGGCCCCGGGCCAGTCCACCAGCACCGAAGCCCGCCTGTGGGTCGGCCCGAAGCTGGTCAACCTGATTGCCAAGGAAGACGTGCCGGGCCTGGACCGCGTGGTCGACTACAGCCGCTTCTCGATGATGGCGGTGATCGGCCAGGGCCTGTTCTGGGTGCTGAACCAGGTGCACAAGCTGGTCGGCAACTGGGGCTGGGCGATCGTCGGCCTGGTGGTGCTGCTGAAGCTGGTGCTGTACCCGCTGTCGGCGACCCAGTACAAGAGCGGTGCCAAGATGCGTCGCTTCCAGCCGCGCATCGCGCAGCTGAAGGAACGCTATGGCGATGACCGCCAGAAGTTCCAGACCGCGATGATGGAGCTGTACAAGAAGGAAAAGATCAATCCGATGGGCGGCTGCCTGCCGATCCTCATCCAGATGCCGATCTTCTTCGCCCTGTACTGGGTGCTGGTGGAATCGGTCGAACTGCGCCAGGCGCCCTGGTTCGGCTGGATCCAGGACCTCACTGCACGCGACCCGTACTTCATCCTGCCGGTGATCAACGTGGCGGTGATGTGGTTCACCCAGAAGCTGACCCCGGCACCGGGCATGGACCCGATGCAGCAGAAGATGATGCAGTTCATGCCGCTGGTGTTCGGCGTCATGATGGCCTTCATGCCGTCCGGCCTGGTCCTGTACTGGGTGGTCAACGGCGGCCTGGGCCTGCTGCAGCAGTGGTGGATGACCAAGCGCCATGGCGGCGAGCCGGTCCCGGCCACCACCGCTCCGGCCCCGGTCAAAAAGAAGTAATCGGTAGAGCCGGCCGCTGGCCGGCTGATCGCAGCAGAAGCCCGCCGCAAGGCGGGCTTTTCGCATGCGGCGTTAGAATCGCCTGCACACCGTTCCTTCCATCTTCGAGTCCGCCATGCGTGCGTCGTCGTTCCGACTGTTCCTGCCTTCGCTGTTGTTGACCCTGGTTGTTGCCGGCTGCGGCGACAAGGACGCGAAGGTGCCGGCGACCACCGTCACCCAGGCGAGCGCGCAGGCTGCGGCCGCCGCCGATCCTGCCGCTGCGCCGTTGCTGGCGGCGCTGCAGAAGCAGCTCGATGGCTACCGCCGGATCATCGTGCTGCTGGCCGACGAGGAGCAGCAGTCGACCGCCGACCGCGGCACCTCCACGCGTGTGGGACAGCAGCTGTTCCACGATGGCCTGGAACAGCGCACGACCATCGCCGCGCAGTTCGACACCCTGCTGCGCGGTTCCAGCCCGCAGCGCTTTGCCACTCTCGGCACGGTGCTGGACTACATCGAGTCTGCGCCGGAACTGTTCGACGCCGATCGCCTGGCCTTCCGTGAAGTGCTGCGTGACCTGCATGAGCGGGTCGGCACCGATTCCTCGCTGCCGGCGGTGAAGCTGCACCAGCGCATCGGTGAGGATCTGGAAGCGCTCGATGAGATCGAGCGCAACTACAACCAGGAACTGACCCGCATCTTCAGCCGCTTCGAGCGCACCCGCGCCATCGAACTGAAGCGCGAGAAGTGGGACGACTACATCGCCCACCTGCACAAGGACTACAGCCGTGAAGCGATCCTGCGCGACTACGGGGTGATCGAGCCGTATCCGATGTCGATGAAGGACAGTGACCGCGAGATCTTCGGCCGGGACCTGCCGGCCAAGACCGTGGTGCTGACCTTCGACGACGGTCCGCACAAGGCCTACACCGATGAAGTGGTGGCCATCCTCAAGCGTTACGACGTGCCGGGCGTGTTCTTCGAAGTGGGCCGCAACCTGGGCAAGGTCGAGGCCGATGGCAAGGTCAGCCTCGGCCCGATGGCGAAGATCAGCCGCAACCTGATGGAACAGGGCTATGCGGTCGGCAACCACAGCCTGACCCACGCCCAGCTGTCGCGCACCACCGGCGACGCCCTGCGCCAGCAGGTGCTGGACACCGACACGCTGCTGAAGGATGTCGACAGCAAGCGCGCGCCGCTGTTCCGCTTCCCGTACGGCGCGCGCAATGCCGAAGGCCTGCAGCTGCTCAACGAAGCCGGGCTGAAGTCGATCATGTGGAACATCGACTCGATGGACTGGGCCGACCCGGTGCCGGAATCGATCGTGCAGCGCGTACTCGACCAGGTGAATAAGGAGCAGCGCGGCATCATCCTGTTCCATGACATCCACGATCGCGCAGTGAAGGCGCTGCCGCAGATCCTCGACCGGCTGATCGCCGAGGGTTACCAGTTTGCCGGCTGGAACGGCCGCGACTTCACCGTGGCCCGTGCGCGCAAGGGTGATGCCGCTGCCGCCACCGTCACCACCGGCTACGAGAAGTCGTGGGCGATCGTGGTCGGCATCGACAACTATGCCAAGTGGCCAAAGCTGGAATACGCCAGCCATGATGCGCAGGCGGTGGCCGATACCCTGACCGGGCAGTTCGGCTTCCCGTCCTCGCAGGTGATCGTGCTGAAGAACGAGCAGGCCACGCGCAACAACATCCTCGCGGCCTTCCACGACCGCCTGGCTGACGATCGCACCGGGAAGAACGACCGCGTGTTCGTATTTTTCGCTGGCCATGGCGCGACCCGCCAGCTCGCCTCCGGGCGCGACCTCGGCTACATCATCCCGGTCGATTCGGATCCGAAGGAATTCGCCACCGACGCGATTGCGATGACCGACATCCAGAACATCGCCGAAAGCATGCAGGCCAAGCATGTGATGTTCGTGATGGATGCCTGCTACAGCGGCCTGGGCCTGACCCGTGGCGGCCCGTCGTCGTCGTCGTTCCTGCGCGAGAACGCGCGTCGCAGCGCGCGGCAGATGCTGACCGCCGGGGGTGCCGACCAGCAGGTGGCCGATGCCGGCCCCAACGGCCACTCGGTGTTCACCTGGGTGCTGCTGCAGGCGCTGGCCGGCAAGGGTGACCTCAACGGCGACGGCCTGATCACCGGTACCGAGCTGGCCGCCTACGTGGCGCCGGCCGTATCGGCGGTCTCGCACCAGACCCCGGCCTTCGGCAGCCTGCCCGGTTCGCAAGGCGGCGAGTTCGTGTTCCAGGTGCCGGACAGCCAGGAATTCCTCAATGCCGATACGCGCCAGCTGACCGCCGATGCGATCGCGCTGAACAACAAGGTGGAGGCCGCCAGCGAGGCCAAGGGCAGCCAGGCACCGGTGACGGTGGCTGACCTGCAGGGCGGCAAGGCCAAGCTGGTAGTGCCCTCCGCCGGACCGGCGTCCGACCGCCAGCGCGCGCAGCAGGCCAACGACCGTGGCCTGCAGCTGTACCGCGAGAAGCAGTACGACGAGGCAGCCGCGCAGTTCACCGAAGCGCTGAAGCTGCGTCCGGACTTTGCCCAGGCCGCCAACAACCTCGGCTTCGTCTACTACCGTCAGCAGCGCTACGCTGAAGCCGCACGCTGGCTGGAGAACACGCTGAAGATCGATCCGTCGCGTGCGGTGGCCTATCTCAACCTGGGCGATGCCTATTTCAACGCCGGCGACAAGGCCAAGGCGAAGCAGGCCTACACGACCTACCTGGCGCTGCAGCCGCAGGGCAGTGGTGCCGCGCAGGCACGCGCGCAGCTGGAGAAACTCTGAACCATGAACGACGCGATCCGTACCGACACCATCGTGGCCATCGCCAGCGCTCCGGGCGCTGGCGGTGTCGGCCTTCTGCGCCTGTCCGGTTCGCGCGCTGCGGCGATCGCCCGCGCGCTGGGTGCACCTGCACTGCGCCCGCGCCATGCACACTATGCGCGCCTGCGCGACGCCGATGGCGACGTCATCGACGATGGCATCGTGCTGTGGTTCCCGGCGCCGAACAGCTTCACAGGCGAAGAGGTGGTGGAACTGCAGGGGCACGGCAGCCCGGTACTGCTGCAGCAACTGGTCGCGCGCTGCATTGCGCTCGGTGCGCGCCAGGCGCGGCCGGGTGAGTTCAGCGAACGCGCGTTCCTCAACGGCAAGCTCGACCTGGCCCAGGCCGAGGCCATCGCCGACCTGATCGCGGCCGGCGACAACCGCGCCGCACGCGCCGCGCGACGTTCGCTGGATGGTGTGTTCTCGCGGCGCATCGACGCCGTGGTCGAGCAGTTGGTGCTGTTGCGCATCCACGTGGAAGCAGCCATCGACTTCGCCGACGAACCGCTGGATACCCTCGGCGGTGCGCAGGTGCGGCGTGGGCTGGAGCAGGCGCGCAGTGATCTGGCCCTGCTGCGCCGCGACGCCGAACGTGGCCGTCGCCTGCGCGATGGCCTGCACGCGGTGCTGATCGGTCCGCCGAACGCCGGCAAGAGTTCACTGCTCAATGCGCTGGCCGGCAGCGAGCGCGCCATCGTTACCGACATCGCCGGCACCACCCGCGACACGCTGCGCGAGACCATCCGCCTGGATGGCCTGGAGCTGACCCTGGTCGACACCGCCGGCCTGCGCGACGGTGGCGATGCCATCGAACGCGAAGGCATGCGCCGCGCGCACGTGGAAATCGAGCGCACCGACCTGGCGTTGATCGTGCTGGATGCGCGCGATCCGGCGGCCGGGCAGGCGGCGTTGGGTGACGCCGTGGCAGCGGTGCCGCACAAGATCTACATCCACAACAAGTCGGACCTGCTCGGTGTGCTGCCGGCGCTGGACGACCCGGACCGCGTATTCGTTTCGGCAGCCACCGGCGCCGGGCTGGACGACCTGCATGCGCGCCTGCGTTCGATTGCCTCGGCCGGGGCAGGGGAGCAGGTGGATGGCGAGTTCTCCGCGCGCACCCGCCATGTGGACGCGATCGAGCGAGCGCAGGAACACGCGCAGCGCGCCGATGGCGAACTGGCGCATGAGCACCTGGAACTGGCCGCCGAGGAATTGCGGCTGGCCCATGACGCACTGGGCGAGATCACCGGGCAGATGAGTGCCGATGATCTGCTGGGGAGGATCTTCTCCAGTTTCTGCATCGGCAAGTAACACGGGGTCACATCCCCGAAGACGCTCTGATCGTCTAGCTTACCCATGACTGGCGGCAATGGGTTTCAAACCTGTGCGCGACACCTCCTTGATATCATCCCGCCATGAACCCGATTACCGACAGTGACGTGCGATCAGCTCTGCTGGGCAAGGTCATTGCTGAGCATGTCGCAAATCCAAACACGCTTGTGGTGGAGGAAATGGGGCTTGCGCGCGGCGCCTGCCGTGTCGATGTATGTGTCATCAATGGCCACCTGCACGGCTACGAGATCAAGAGTGATGTCGACACGCTGCGGAGACTCCCGTTGCAGCAGCAGTTCTACTCCGATGTCCTCGACAAGGCGACGATCGTGGTGGGTCAGCGCCACCTGGACCATGCATTGGAGACGTTGCCTGCTTGGTGGGGGGTCAGGCTGGCATCACGTGGAGCGCGCAACGCAGTGAGGCTAGAACTAGTGCGGCCTGCAAAACTCAATCCATCAGTGAGCGCGACGGCCGTCGCAGCACTCCTATGGCGCGATGAACTTTCTGCTCTGATCGGTGGGCGGACGCCGGAAAGATCAGCGCTGCGCGGCAACCGCGCAACGCTATGCGAACGACTGTCGGAGCTCTACAGTCTTGCGGAAATCCGTGCGCTGGTCAGGGAACAGTTGAAGCGCCGGTCAGACTGGCGAGGTCGCGAACAACCTTAGTCATATGGTGGTTGGTCGCCACCGTTGGCCAGGTCGAGCTTCCCCCGGTACTGGTGACACTGTTTGCGCAGTCTTCGATGTACGCATCGCCCCAGCTGTAGCCGCGCCCCATGAAGACCACCGGCAGATCGGAGACCAGGTGCCTGCACAGATCACGGTACTGGTCGCGGCCATTGCGCTTGATCTGGGTACCCACAACAATCCGCCACTGATCATCGATCGTGTACTTGATCTTGGCGTTGGGGTCGAACAGGCGCGGATCCATCAGTTCCGTCTGCGGGGAAGCGCAGCCATAGTCACCAAACCACGGCATCCGTCCAGAATGCATGCCGGCTAGCCGCGTGTACGCGCGCCATTCCCGGCGATTCACATCGCCATGTGGGCGATAGCTCGAAGAGGGGCTCAGACTGGCAGGAAAACTGCCTCCTACGATGGTGATTGATCTCCAGTCGGCCAGATCCGGAACCGCCGCAATCCATGCCTGCCAAGTCGATGCCTGCAGCGTGGGTGAGTCGGCGACGTCGGCCGAGCTGTCGAGGATCAGATCCACCTGACCAGATACCACTCCCAACAGTCTCAGCAGCCCGGAGATCCGAGCAAGGCGTCCTCCTTCAAGATCATCCGGTACGAGCCGCAATCCGCAGCCACGATCATCGCGTGCGACAATGCGTGCCACCGCCTGTTGGTAGTCGACGTGCCGGTCAATGCCGGTAACGGGAATGGCCTCGCATCCCGCGGTGCGAATGAGGTCGAAGATCCGCTCCAGATGATGCTGGCCGTCCGCCACGGTGTCGTCCCCAGCAAGATAGGGCGAATCAAACAGGCAGCGGCGCGACTTCCAGTTACTGCTCAGACGTCTGCCCACATTCTTCAGGTGGTCATCGAGTGACTTGGCCGGCGCATCGTTCTCGAAGTCCCACTGCTCGATAGGGATCTCGAACAGAGGATAGATCCCATCCTTGATTCCTTCGTTGGTACGACCCACCGCGAGATACTCACCCTGTCGCCATTTGAGGATCGGCATGTACATCGGTTGTTCCATGATCTGCCTCTGACAACCCGCTTTTGGTCATTCGAGGCTAGTCGCGGGCCTTACAGCGCTTCAATCAGAATTGTTTGAAGAGTGGCGGCGGTCAGATCGGAGCCCCTGCCGGCATCCGCTCCCCCCCTTCCCCCACCTGTCACATTGCCGCCGCATACTGACAGCCATCACATACCGCTTGAGGAAGTCGCAGTGAAGTCGTGGGGTTGTGCGTTGCTGTTGTCGCTGGCCGTGGCACCATCGGTAGCCATGAGTGCTGAATCCTCCACCCCGGCCGCACCCAAGGTGTCGGTCTACGGCCATCGCGGGGCAAGCGCACTGCTGCCCGAGCACACCCTGGCGTCGTACGCGCAGGCGATCGCCGATGGCGCCGACTACATCGAACCGGACCTGGTGATGACCAAGGACGGGGTGATGGTGGCCCGCCACGAGAACGAGATCGGCGGCACCACCGACGTCGCTTCGCATCCAGAGTTCGCCAGCCGCCGCACCAGCAAGGTGATCGATGGTCAGAAGGTCGACGGCTGGTTCACCGAAGACTTCACACTGGCCGAGCTGAAGACCCTCTATGCGCGCGAGCGCCTGCCGGAACTGCGCAGCACCGCCTACGACGGGCAGTTCCGCATCGCCAGCCTGGACGAGATCCTGGCCTTCCTGGTGCAGCAGGCCGGGCGTGCCAACCGCGGCATCGGCCTGGTGCCGGAGATCAAGCACCCGACCTACTTCCAGTCCATCGGCCTGCCGATGGAAGACAAGCTGCTGGCCGCACTGCGTGGCAACGCGTACACCAATGTCGGGCCGGTCACGATCCAGTCGTTCGAGACCGCCAACCTGCGCTACCTGCGCGGCAGGATCGGCCGGGGCAGCAACATCCGGCTGCTGCAGCTGCTGTGGAAGGGCGATACCCAGCCGGCTGACATCGCCAAGGCCGGCGGCGCGCTGACCTATGCGCAGATGATGGCCCCGGCCGGCCTGAAGGACATTGCCGGCTACGCCGATGGCATCGGCCCCGAGCTGCGTTCGATCATTCCACTGGATGCCAAGGGCGCGCTGGGCACGCCGACCTCGCTGGTACGTGATGCGCATGCCGCTGGCCTGATGGTGATTCCGTACACCTTCCGCCCGGAAAACCACTTCCAGCCCAGCAACCTGCGCAAGGGTGCCGACAGCGCGCGCAATGCCGAGGGATCGATCGCCGAGATGCGGGCTTACCTGGCGACGGGCATCGATGCGTTCTTCACCGATGACCCGGCGCTCGGCCGGCAAGCGGTGGATGGGATGGGCGCGGCGGGGAACTGAGCGATCCACGCGCCGGGCATGGCCCGGCGCTACCCGGGGGCCGGTGTGCTCTGGTAGGTGCCAACCTTGGTTGGCACACAACAACCGCGCCGACCAAGGTCGGCCACTACCGATTCATGAGGTTGCCGGCCAGCGGCCGGCACTACCGTCACCTAGCTGCGCGGTTCGTCCGGGCGGCGGAACGGGATCACCACGTAGTCCTGGCCCTCGCGCGGCTGCCACAGTACCGGCACGCGCTGCGGTGACGGCGGCTCCAGCTCGTCGTCGGACAGCGGCTCGGCCTCGTCTTCTTCGTCTTCCCAGCTGTAGCGCTGGCGCGGTGGCAGTGGGTCGGCGTTGCGGAACAGCAGCGCGGCGATGATGCCGGCGAAGGCGCCGCCCATGTGCGACTGCCAGGACACACCATCGGCGTGCGGCAGGATGGTCATCAGCATGCCGCCGTAGAACAGCATGCCGATCAGACCGGTGGCGATCGCCGCACGGTCGCGGCGCAGCAGGCCGAGGCTGGCCAGCAGGAACATCAGGCCGTGGGTCACGCCACTGGCGCCCAGGTGCACGCTGCCCGGATTGCCCAGCATCCACGCGCCGAGGCCCGAACCCAGCCACAGCAGGGGCAGCGCGCGTACGGTGGCCTTCGGATACACGCTGCCGGCGAGCGTGCCGAGGATCAGGATGGCGATGCTGTTGGCGGCGATATGCTCGACCGAGGCATGCAGCATCGGGCCGCCGATCAGGCCGAGCAGGCCCTTGGCTTCCAGCGGTGCGACCGCCCACGGTCGCCAGTCGAACGTGCCCTGCAGGGCGAACACGGCCACCAGCACCAGCACGGCGGCCAGGCTGACATTGAACGCCCGCAGGATGCGCGAGCGATCATTGCGGGGGGCCGGCACGTCGCCAGCGGGCAGGGGCGCGTTGTTGTCCATACCTCAGCAATGGCGGTGACTGGCGCGAAACCAAGGCCACCGTAACGGGAGAGTGGAGGCGGCCGGCGGGACAATCCCACCGGCCGCGCCGTTCAATGGATCAGGCTCAGGCCTGGCCTTCGCCTTCCTTCGGCGGGTACTTCAGGCTCAGCACCACGGTGGCGGCGATGATCACCGCGACCACGCCCAGCGAGACCGGGGTCGGGATCTTGAACAGGTCGATGATCATCATCTTGATGCCGATGAAGCCCAACACCAGTGCCAGGCCGTACGGCAGCAGGTGGAAGCGGTCGGCCATGCCGGCCAGCAGGAAGAACATCGCGCGCAGGCCCAGCACCGCGAACACGTTGGAGGTGAGCACGATGAACGGGTCAGTGGTGATCGCGAAGATCGCCGGGATGCTGTCCACGGCGAAGATCACGTCGGTGACCGCGATCAGGATCAGCACGGCGAACAGCGGGGTGAACCAGCGCACGCCATCACGCTTCACGCTCAGCGCGTTGCCGGCGTAGTCCGGCAGCAGGCGCAGGTGCTTGCGCATCCAGCGCAGGGCCGGGTTGGTCTCCAGGTCCGGCTCCTGGCCGGCGGCGAACCACATCTTCCAACCGGTGAACAGCAGGAAGGCGCCGAACACGTAGAGCAGCCAATGGAACTGGCTGATCAGCACGCTACCGGCGAAGATCATGATCGTACGCAGCACGATCGCACCCAGGATGCCGATGATCAGCACCTTCTGGCGCTGCTCTTCCGGCACCGCGAAGTAGCTCATGATCATCAGGAAGACAAAGATGTTGTCGACCGCCAGCGCCTTTTCGACCAGATAACCGGTCAGGAACTCGAGGCCGACCTTGTTGGCCACGACCTGGCCGGCGGTCTCATTCAGGTAGTACCAGAGGCCGGCGTTGAACAGCAGGGCCAGCGCGACCCAGCCGATGGACCACCACAGGGCCTCCTTGAAGGTGACCTTGTGCGGTCCACCATGGCGCATCAACACGAGGTCGACCAGCAGGGCGATGACCACCACCGCTGCGAAGCCGCCCCACAACCACACGTTACCGATCGTCTGCATTGGGAATGTCCGTTGGAAAGATGAATGCCAGGCCGGACGGCGAGGATCTGCAACGGAGGATCGGGAGGGGATCCAGGGACAGAGCTTCGCCAGTACGGCGAAGGTCTCGCTCGCAGTTCCAGTCGGCTGGAACTGCCGCTGCACCGGAGCCTGCGGGCTCGAAATGACGGCGACAACGTCTGGGAGCTACTCCCCTTCTGGGGCCGATTCTGCCGCCTGGCCGGGCCGCCGTCAAATGCCCCTGCACTGGGGTCGGAGCCCCTGCGGGGATCTGACCCCGGCGCCCGGTTTACAATGGGTGGATGAATACCCCCCTTCCCGTTGTCCGCCTCAAGAATGCGTGGCGCTCCAGCCACCCGTGGATCTTCCAGAAACTGGTCGAGAAGCCGACCGTCCGGCCCAAGCCCGGTTCCATCGTCGACGTGGTCGGCATCGATGGCGAGTTCATTGGCCGCGGGTTCTACAACGGGCACTCGCGCATTGCCGTGCGCATCCTTGAAACCGACCAGAACGTACCGGTGGATGCCGGCTGGTTCTCGCGCAAGATCGCCCAGGCAGTGTCGCTGCGCCGTGAGGTGCTCAAGCTCGACGCGGTGTCCGACGCCTGGCGTGTCGTGCACAGCGAAGGTGACGGCCTGTCCGGCCTGGTGGTGGACCGCTACGGCGACCTGGTGGTGGTCGAGTTCTTCGCCGCCGGCATGTTCCGCCACCGCGAATGGATCTACGATGCGCTGCGCGAGCAGTTCCCCGGCTGCCGCTTCCACAGTTTCGCCGACGAGCACGTGCAGAAGCAGGAAAGCTTCGACTTCCACGGCAACACCACCACCGAAGCGTCGGTGATCACCGAGTACGGCATCAAGTTCCGCGCCGACCCGGCCGGTGCGCACAAGACCGGTTTCTTCGCCGACCAGCGCGAGAACCGTGAGTGGCTGAGCCAGCAGGTGGAAGGCAAGAGCGTGCTCGACCTGTGCTGCAACACCGGCGGTTTTGCCGTGTACGCGGCGGCGCGTGGTGCTTCGGAAGTGATCGGCATCGACATCGACGAGGACGTGATCCAGATCGCCAAGGGCAATTCGCGCCTGAACAACGTGCGTCCGAAGTTCATCCAGTCCGACATCTTCCCGTGGCTGCGCGACGCCGCCAACCGTGGCGAGCAGTACGACGTGGTGATCCTGGACCCGGCGAAGATGACGCGCGACCGCGACCAGGTCATCACCGCGCTGAAGAAGTACCTGGACATGAACAAGCTTGCGCTGGGCGTGGTCAAGCCGGGCGGCCTGTTCGCCACCTTCTCCTGCACCGGCCTGGTGGCCGAGGACCAGTTCCTCGACATGCTGCGCCGCGCGGCCTATTTCTCCGGCCGCACGATCCAGATCCTGAAGGTGGCCGGCGCCGGTCCGGACCATCCGTTCATGGCCCACGTGCAGGAATCGCGTTATCTCAAGGCCGTGTTCTGCCGCGTGGTGGACTGACCGCGGGACGCTGTAGAGCCGAGCCCATGCTCGGCTGATCTGCCTGACGGCCTCAAGATCCGCCGGGCGTGGCCCGGCGCTACCCAATGCGCGGCCGCAGCGCTATGGTCGGGCTCTTCCCCATGCCGGTGAGAGCCCATGCCATCGTTGCGTCGTCTGTCCGTTGTGCTTGCCCTGGCGCTGAGCGCGCCGCTGTCGGCCCATGCCATCGAGTTCAGTGCGCAGGAACTGGCCCGCGCCAAATCCCTGCAGCAACGCCTGGTCACGCTCGACAGCCACCTGGATACGCCGGCCAACTTTGGTCGCAGCGGTTTCGACATCGAGCAACGCCACGACCGCAACGCCCTTTCGCAGGTCGATTACCCGCGCATGGTCGAAGGCGCGCTGGACGGCGGTTTCTGGGCGATCTACACCGACCAGGGCGACCGCACCGCTACCGCCCATCTGGCCGAGCGTGACCACGGCCTGCAGCGACTGATGGAAATCCGCGAGATGCTGGCGGCCAATCCCGAGCGCTTCGCGCTGGCACTGACCGCCGACGACGCAGCGCGGATCAAGGCTGCCGGCAAGCGCGTGGTCTACATCAGCATGGAAAATGCCAGCCCGCTGGTGGCTGACCCCAGCCTGCTGTCGTTCTACCACCGCGCCGGCCTGCGCCTGCTCAGCACGGTGCACTTCGCCAACAATGAGTTCGCCGATTCGGCCACCGATCCCAAGGGGGCCGAGTGGAAGGGCCTGAGCCCGGCCGGCAAGGAGCTGGTGCGGCAGGCGGTGAAGCTGGGCATCGTGATCGACCAGTCGCACGCCTCGGACGCGGTGTTCGACGACCTGCTGGCGATGATGCCGGTGCCGTTCGTGCTGTCGCACAGCTCGGCCAAGGCAGTCTATGACCATCCGCGCAATCTCGACGATGCGCGCCTGCGCAAACTGGCCAAGGCCGGTGGCGTGATCCAGGTGAACGCCTATGGCGGCTACCTGATCGATACGGCGAAGACGCCCGAGCGCAAGCAGGCCGAGGAAGCGCTGAGCAAGCAGCTGGGCGGCTGGGAAGGCATGGGCATCGAACAGGGCGTTGCCCTGCTGAAGGCCGAACAGGCGCTGGACCATGAGCATCCGGTGCGCCACGCCAGCCTGGACGACTTCTTCGCCCACTTCGAGCACATCCTCACGGTGGTCGGCCCCGAGCACGTGGGCATCGGCCTGGATTGGGATGGTGGTGGCGGACTGAGTGACCTGCCCGATGTCAGCCAGCTGCCGAAGATCACCGCGTGGCTGCTGCGCAAGGGCTATACCGAGAAGCAGATTGCCGGCATCTGGGGCGGCAACCTGCTGCGGGTGATGCGCCAGGCGCAGGATTACGCCGCAAAGCAGGGCGGTTGAAGCGCCCTGCGGTAGTGCCGGCCGCTGGCCGGCATTGCCCCTGTCAAGAGGATGCGGGTTGCCGGCCAGCGGCCGGCACTACCGGTGATCGGTTTACTTCGCGATCAGTGCGTGGCGGCGGCTGTACAGGAAGTACAACACCAGGCCGGCCACGTTCCACAGCAGGAAGTACAGCTGGGTGGTGTGCGGCAGGCTGATGAACAGGTAGATGCAGCCCAGTGCCGCCAGCGGGCCGACCACGAAAGCCAGCGGCGTGCGGAAGGTACGCTCGCGGTTCGGCTCGCGCAGGCGCAGCACCACCAGACAGATGCCCACCGCAGTGAACGCGGCCAGGGTACCGGCGTTGGCCAGTGCGGCGATCTCGTCCAGGCGCGCCACGCCGGCCAGGGCCGACACCACCACCGCAGTGAACAACGTGGTCGCCACCGGCGTTCCGGTACGTGCGTTGACCTTGGACAGGCCACGCGGCAGCAGGCCATCGCGGCTCATCACAAAGAAGATGCGGCTCTGGCCGTACAGGAAGGCCAGCAGCACGGTCGGCAGGGCGATGATCGCGATCACGCCGATCACCATTGCCGCGGTCGGATGGCCCAGCTGGCGCATGATCAGCGCCAGCGGCTCGGCGCTGTGGCCGAACACCGCGTAGCTCATCGCACCGACGGCCGCCAGCGCCACCAGCACGTAGACGATGGTGCAGCCGATCATCGAACCGATGATGCCGATCGACAGGTCGCGGCCCGGGTTCTTGGTCTCCTCGGCGGCGGTGGAGATCGCATCGAAGCCGTAGAAGGCGAAGAAGATGATGGCTGCCGCCGCCATCACGCCGTGCTCGACGCCATCGGGGCCCATCGACTTGGCAAAGCCGTACGGCATGAACGGCTGCAGGTTGGCGCTGTCGAAGGCGGGCAGGGCCACGGCGACGAAGATCGCCAGCGCGATCAGCTTGAACACCACCAGGATCGCATTGAGCGTGGCGCTTTCCTTGGTGCCGGCCATCAGCATGCCGGCCACCAGCCAGGTGATGATGATCGCCGGCAGGTTGATCATTCCGCCTTCCACGTGCGGGCCGGCTGCCAGCCAGGCCGGCAGGTGTACGTTCCAGCCGAACTGGGTGTGGACCCATTCGAGGAAGCCGACGAAGTAGCCGGACCAGCCCACCGCCACCGTACTCACCACCAGCGAGTACTCCAGGATCAGGCTCCAGCCCACCACCCAGGCAAACACCTCGCCCAGCGCGCTGTAACTGTAGGTGTAGGCACTGCCGGCGGCCGGCATCATCGTCGACAGCTCGGCGTAGGACAGCGCCGCACAGGCGCAGACCGCACCGGCGATGGCGAAGGAGATCAGCACGGCCGGGCCGGCCAGGTTGGCACCCACGCCGATCAGCGTGTAGATGCCGGTACCGACGATGGCACCGATGCCCAGCGCGATCAGGTGCGGCCAGCTGAGCGTCGGGATCAGACGCCTGCCGGCTTCGTGGACGGTGACGGAATCTAGGGACTTGCGCCGGAACAGGGACATGCAGGCCTCGGAAGGGGTGACTAAGAACGACAAGTTCCCGAGTGTGACCGAACGCAGCGCAGCATTACCACTGACGCGGGTCATACCCGACGCGCCGCGCGCTGCACCGCGATCAGGCTGCCGGAATCGGCATAAAGCAGGCCGGACCCCCGCGCCGGGCGACGTCAGGGCATGGCGGGCCAGTGGCAGCCGTCTTCCTGCCAGGCCTCGACGTCGTCGTGAAAAGAGCTCCTGCGCCCGTCACGGGCACGCTCATAGCGCAGGTCCAGCACCAGCGCGCCCTGGGTACTTAACAGGTAGCGGCCGTTGAGGCGGCCATCGATGCGCTCTTCCCAGACGCTGTCGAACTGGTACGGGCGATCTTCGGCCAGCACCGTGCTTTGCATCGAGATCCGGCGCAGGGGCAGGCGCTTGCGCTGGCCGGCGTAGCGCACGTCGGACTGTCCGTCCTCCAGCCAGCGCCATTCCAGGTGGATGCTGCCGTTGCGACCGCCGGTCAGGCAGCGATGGTCCTGCACGGTGGCGCCAGAGGCGGTGCCGGCGAACAGCAGGGCCAGGCCGAGCAGCGGCAGCCGCCCGTTCATCCGTTCAGCCCCAACCGGATGCCAAACCCCACCAGGAACAGGCCGGCCACGCGGCGCAGCGCGTCGCTGATCCGCGGGTGCTGGATCAGCCGGCGACGGGCCAGGTTGCCCACGCCGATCAGCATCGAGCAGTAGGCCATGCTGACCACCAGGATGATGCCGGCCAGCGCCGCGAAGGTGGCGATGCCCTGGTGTGCCTTCGGGTCGATGAACAACGGCAGGAAGGCCATGTAGAACAGGATCGCCTTCGGGTTGAGCAGGCTGACCAGGATCGCCTGCTGGAAGTAGCGGCCCGGCTGCATGCGGATCGGGCCGGCGTCACCGCCCTCGTGCTTCGGCGTGCGCAGCAGGCTGATGCCGACCCACACCAGGTAGCCCGCACCCAGGTACTGCACGGCGTGGAACACCAGCGGGTTGGCCTTGAGCAACGCGGCCACGCCGGCCAGCGCCAGCCACATCAGGATCTGGTCGCCGACCAGCAGGCCGGCCAGTGCGGTGTAGCCGCCGCGCACACCGCCACGGCCGGTGGCGGTCAGCAGGGTGAAGGTACCGGGACCGGGCAGGGCGAGAAACACCAGCACGGCGACCAGAAACGTCCACAGGTCCTGGATGCCCATCCACGGCATGGCGGTGTTCTCTCTTACGGGGGGCCGCCATTGTCGGCCAGCGCCGGGACTGGCGACAGGGGGCCGGCAGGATCTTCGGGCATGCCAGACAGCAGAGGTTGCAGGTGCTGGCGCAGCTGCGCGTGCAGCTGCCGCACCGCCGGCGAGAACTGCTTGCGGTGCGGGCAGACCAGCTGCAACGGTATGTGGCTGCCGATGCCATCGAGCAGCAGCTGCAGGCGCCCTGCAAGCACATCCTCGCGCAGGTCCAGCCAGGATTTGTAGGTGATGCCTTCGCCGGCTACCGCCCAGCGCCGCACCACATCGGCGTCATCGCAGACCAACGGGCCGCGCACCGGAATCACGCTGCGGCGCCCGTCGACCTCGAACGACCAGCGATCATAGGCGCGGCCACTGAGCTGGTAGACCAGGCAATCATGCTCGCGCAGATCGTCCAGGCGCGTGGGCATGCCGCGCCGCTGCAGATAGTCGGGCGACGCCGCGAGTATGCGCCGATTGCCTTCCAGCAGGGGCAGGGCGACGTAGTTGGCGTCGTCGAAGTGGCCGATGCGGATGGCCACGTCGACCGGGTCGCGGAACACGTCGGCCACTTCGTCGGACAGGCGCAGGTGCAGGCGCAGCCGCGGGTGCGCGGCGCGAAAGGCGCTCAGCCAGGGCAGCAGCAGATTTCGACCGAAGTCCGACGGCGCCGACAGCTGCAGGGTGCCGTGCAGTTCGGCGTCTTCGCCCTGCACGCGCGCCTGGCCCTCGCGCAGGGTGGCCAGTACCTCCTGCGCATACGGCAGGTACAGCGCCCCCTCGCCGGTCAGGCGCAGGCTGCGCGTGGTGCGCACGAACAGTCGCAGGTCCAGCTCGCGTTCCAGCCGCGCCACCGCCGCAGCGACCTGCCCCGGCAGCAGGTCGGCTTCGCGGGCTGCCTGCGAGAAGCTGCCCAGTGCGGCAGTGCGGACGAACAGCTGCAGATCGTCGAAGCGGATCATCTTCATCGCCAGAGTGAAAGTGCTGCCCGATTCTGCGCCTTTCCGAGGGACCGCGCGCGGCGCAACCTGTCGCCTCCTTCCCCACTGGACCGCTGCCATGCGCGCCATTGCCTACACCCAAGCCGGCCTGCCGATCGATGATGCCCAGGCCCTGATCGACATTGAACTGGAACTGCCGCAGCCCGGCCCGCGTGACCTGCGCGTGGCGGTACGCGCGGTGGCGGTGAACCCGGTCGACACCAAGGTCCGCCGCGGCGTGGCCACCGATGGCCCGCGCGTGCTGGGCTGGGATGCGGTCGGCATCGTCGACGCGGTGGGCAGCGAGGTGACCCTGTTCCAGCCCGGCGACGCGGTCTACTACGCCGGCGTCATCGACCGCCCGGGCAGCAATGCGCAGTACCAGCTGGTGGATGAGCGCAGCGTCGGCCGCAAGCCGGCCAGTCTCGACGATGCCGCCGCCGCGGCGCTGCCACTGACTGCAATCACCGCCTGGGAGCTGCTGTTCGACCGCCTGCGCATCCCGGAGGGTGGTGGCGAAGGCCAGACCCTGCTGGTGATCGGTGCTGCCGGTGGTGTCGGTTCGATCCTGGTGCAGCTGGCACGGAAGCTGACCAAGCTGACCGTGATCGGCACCGCCTCGCGCCCTGATACCCAGGACTGGGCGTACGCAATGGGGGCACACCACGTGATCGACCACAGCCTGTCGCTGGCCGAGGGACTGGCGCGGCTCGGCATCAGCGAGGTGCAGCATGTCGCCAGCCTCACCCACTCCGACCAGTACTACGCGCAGATCGTGGAACTGCTGGCACCGCAGGGCCAGCTGGGGCTGATCGATGATCCTGGCCAGGTGGACGTGATGGCGCTCAAGCGCAAGGCGTTGTCACTGCACTGGGAGTCGATGTTCACCCGGCCGCTGTACCGCACTGCGGACATGCAGCGCCAGCATGACCTGTTGAACCGTGTGGCCGAGCTGATCGACACGGGCGTGCTGCACACCACCCTGGGCGAGCACTTCGGGCGCATCGACGCGGCCAACCTGCGGCGCGCCCACGCGCTGCTGGAAAGCCAGCGTGCCAAGGGCAAGATCGTGCTGGAAGGCTGGTAACACCGGCGGTTCCCGCGCGCCCTTGGGGTCAGATCCCTTCCCCCCAGGGAAAGGGATCTGACCCCTGCCTCAGGCCACGCCGTTGTCGACGTGGGTGGCGAAACCGGGCTGCTCGCGCAGCCGTTCGAACCACGCCGAGAGGTGTGGCAGCACGGGCTTGTTGCCAGGTGTGCTGCGCCAGCGCTGGGCCGACAGCCCGAGCACGATGTCGGCCAGAGTGAAGGCGTTGCCCGTCACGTGGCAGTGGCCACCGGCCAACTGTGTGTCGAGTACGCCCATCAAGTGGTTCCACTGCGCCAGGCTGGCCTCGGCGCGGGCATCGTCCGGGTAGTCCGGATGCCGGCGCACGCGCGCCATGAACACGTGCCGCCAGGCGCTGTTGAGGTCGCTGGCCTGCCAGTCCATCCACTGCTCGACCCGGGCGCGGCCCTGCGCCGTACCGGGCAGCAGGTCATCACGGCCAGCACGTACGGCCAGGTAGCGGCAGATGCTGTTGGATTCCCACAGCACGAAGTCGCCATCGCGCAGGACCGGCACCTGCCGGTTGGGATTCAACGTGGCCAGCAGGTCCGCCGGTGGTTCTGGCTCGTGTTGGAGTGGCAGGTCGAGGCCGGCGCACAGCCACAGCACCTTGCGCACGTTGATGGAGGTGGGCTTTCCGTACAGAGCGAGCATGGTCCTGACGCAGCAGCTGAGACTCGGCCAGCCTACACTTGCCCCATGCAAACCGAATATCTGCTCATTGCCGGCCTTCTATTGGCCGTGCTCATCCTGCAGCTGGTCGCCCTGCTGCGCCGCCCGCCGCATGACCGCCTGGAACAGGCCGTGCGCGAGGAGGCGCGCGCCGGGCGCAGCGAACTGCGCGAACAGCTCGATGGCTTCGCCCGCGCGCTGACCGATCTGTCCACCCGCACCGATCAGCGCCTGGACCTGCTGCGCGAAGCGCTGGGCGAAGATGCCCGCAAAGCGCGCGCTGAAGTGGCCGACAGCCAGCAGCGCGGCGCAGCATTGATGGGGCAGCGGCTGCAGGAACTGCGCGGCCAGCTGGAGACCTTCGGCCAGCAGCAGGAGGCACGCATCCATGCGTTTGGCCAGCAGCTGCAGGAGCTCACTGCGCGCACCGATACCCAGCTCGGGGCGCTGCGCCAGACCCTGGTGGACGATGCACGCAAGGGCCGCGAGGAGGGCGCGCTGTCGCAGCAGCGCCTGACCGACAGTCTGGGCCTGCGCCTGCAGGAACTGACACAGCGCAACGAGCAGCGCATCGCTGAGATGCGTGCCACGCTGGAGGAACAGCTGCGCGCGCTGCAGAACGACAACGCGCAGAAGCTGGAGCAGATGCGCCACACCGTGGACGAGAAGCTGCAGTCAACGCTGGAAACGCGGCTGGGCAATTCCTTCAAGCTCGTCTCCGAGCGCCTGGAACAGGTGCAGCGTGGCCTCGGCGAGATGCAGCAGCTGGCCACCGGCGTGGGCGACCTCAAGCGCGTGCTGACGAACGTCAAGAACCGCGGCAGCTGGGGCGAAGTGCAGCTGGAGAACATCCTCGAGCAGACACTCACCCAGGAGCAGTACGCGCGCGCGGTGAGGGTGCGCCCGGATAGTGGCGAGATGGTCGATATCGCCGTGCGCCTGCCGGGCCGCAGCAGCGACGACACGCCGGTGTGGCTGCCGATCGACTCCAAGTTCCCGCGCGAGGACTACGAGCGCCTGCTGGACGCACAGGAACAGGGCGATGCCGAAGGCGTGCGCCTGCAGGGCATCCAGCTGGAGCGCGCGGTGCGCGTGCAGGCCAAGTCGATCTGCGACAAGTACATCGTGCCACCGCACACCACGGACTTCGCGGTAATGTTCCTGCCCACCGAAGGCCTGTATGCCGAGGTGATCCGGCGCCCGGGCCTGGTTGACCTGCTGCAGCGCGAGTACCGTGTGGTGGTCGCCGGACCGACCACGTTCACTGCGTTGCTCAACAGCCTGCAGATGGGCTTTCGCACGCTGGCCATTGAAAAGCGATCCAGCGAAGTGTGGAGCCTGCTGGGTGCGGTCAAGAGCGAGTTCGGGAAGTTCGCCGGCATCCTGGAAAAGGCCGAGAAGCAGATCACTACCGTTGGCCGCAGCATCGGCGAGGCCAGCCGCAAGACCCGCACCATCGAACGCCGCCTGCGTGGCGTGGAGTCGCTGGCGTCCGAACAGGCGCAGTCGCTGCTCGGCGACCTGGCCGAGGGTGATGCGGTGGCCGAGGAGGAAGGCAGTGATGGCGAGGGCGACGAGGCCTGAGCCACGCTGACACGCCGCCTGCATCGCCGATGGGTATGCTGGCGGCCTGTCCGCTTCGACCAGGTACCGCCATGCGCCTGCCCCGCTTCACCAGCCTTGTCCTGACCGCGCTGCTCGCCGCCTGCGGCAGCGCGCCAACGACCGTGGGCACGACCACGCAGGCCGCCTCCGGCACCCCCGAAGCGGTCGAAGCCTACCGCGAAGCACGTGACGTCGACTGTCAGGCCGCCGGTGGCACCCTGCAGCGGCTCGGCCGGCTGCAGCGCGAGCAATGCGTGATTCCCTATGCCGACGCCGGCAAGGCCTGCAGCCGCAAAAGCGACTGCACGGGCCAGTGCCTGGCCGCAGGCGAGGCAATGGCCGGTGATGTGGCGTCCGGTACCTGCCAGCGTGATGCCAGCCAGAACTTCGGTTGCCGCCAGCGTATCGATGACGGCAAGGCGCAGGGCACGATCTGCGTGGATTGAGGATGCCTGTAGAGCCGAGCCCATGCTCGGCTGCCATGGCATCAGCCGAGCATGGGCTCGGCTCTACAACAGCGCGCGCGGCGCTATGCTGGTGGGCCATTCCCGCCGTAGCCGGAGCCCCGCGTGAGCACCCCGATCCAGGACATTCCCCTCACCACCATCGACGGCCAGCCGTCCTCGCTTGCCGACTACCAGGGCAAGGTGCTGCTGCTGGTCAACGTCGCCTCCAAGTGCGGCCTGACCCCGCAGTACGAAGGCCTGCAGGCGCTGTATGCGGAAAAGCACGCGCAGGGCCTGGAAGTGCTGGGCTTCCCCGCCAACAACTTCCTCGGCCAGGAGCCGGGCAGCGAGGCCGAGATCCAGCAGTTCTGCCAGCTCACCTACGATGTCAGTTTCCCGATGTTCTCCAAGATCAGCGTGGCTGGCGAGGACACCCACCCGCTGTACCGGCAGCTGACCGCCGCGCAGCCGCAGTCGATCGGCGAGGGCCCGCTGCGCGAGCGCCTGGCCAGCAAGGAGATCCCGATCCATCCGGCACCGGCGGTGCTGTGGAACTTCGAGAAGTTCCTGGTCGGCCGTGATGGCAAGGTGGTTGCACGCTTTGCCCCGGACGTGGCGGCCGATGACGTGCGCCTGCGTGACGCCATCGAGGCCGCGCTGGCGGCCTGAGGAAAGCGTGCCAACCGAGGTTGGCACCTACCGGAAAAGAAAAACCCCGCCGAGGCGGGGTTTTTTCATGCACGGGCTGCAGCGATCAGTTGCTCCAGTTCGGCATCGGCATGGCATCGACCGGGATCGGCGAATTGGCATCGTCGTGGCCACGGTCGCGCTTGCTGCGCAGGTCGTTCTCGATCTGGTAGTTGCGGCGCTGCATCCACGCATCGCGCACCAGCGAGTACTCGTCCACGGCGGTGTCGCGCAGATCATCGATCGCCAGCAGCTGTGCGCGGGTGTCGACCAGCTGCAGGCCCTGCAGGCCGATGCGGACCTTGTCTTCCTCGATGCGGCGGATCGGCGACAACGGGATGTCACCGGCCAGGCCGAACACATCGCGCACGGTACGCGGGCCGAAGAACGGCAGTTCCACGTAGCGCGAACGACGCCAGCCCCAGGCTCCCAGGGTCTGGCCGAAATCTTCATTGCGACGCGGCACCATCGCCTTGCTGGCCGGATCGAACAGGCCACCGATGCCCAGCGTGCTGTTCATCAGGAAGCGGCCGAGGCTGTCCCACGCATCGGCACCGCGGCCCTGCAGCAGCTGGTTGGTGATGGTCACCGGCGCACGCAGGTTGCTGAAGAAGTTGCTGACGCCGGTCCGCGCGAAACGCGGCACCACGTGGGTATAGGCGGTGGCCAGCGGGCGGGCCACACCGCGGTCGACCGCATTGTTGAACTTGTGGACCTTGCGGTTGAACGGTTCCCACGGATCGTAGGCCGCGGCACTGCCGGTGTTGCCGGTGCCACCATACAGGGCGTCGAAATCATCGTCGCTGGCGGCGGTGGATGCTGCGGTCTTCGGTGGGCTGGCCTCTGCGCCCTGCGGCGCAGTTGTCGGCACCGCAGCGGCAGGCGTTGCCGGGTTGGCCACGGGAGCGACCGGAGCAGTACCGACCACCCCGGTATCGGCCGTTGCGGCCGTCGCTTCGGCAGCAGGGCCGGGCGCGACCACGGTGCTGGCGACCGGTGCGTCGCTGCGCGCGGGCTTGCCGGCACAGGCGGTCAGGGCGGTGGCCAGGAGGATCAGGGGGAAAGTGCGTACGACGTTCATGTCAGCTCGCAGCAGAAGTAGCGTTGAAGTCCAGGTCGGGCGACAGCCGGTAGGCTGCGCTCAGCTCGTTGAAGCCGGCCGGCGCGCCGGAAATGGCCAGCGCATGGCCCGCCTTGCGTGCCCGGGCGGCCAGTTCGGCCAGCAGAGCCAGGCCGGCGCTGTCCACGCGCTCGACCTCGCCCAGCTCCAGCCGCGCCAGCTGGGCTGGCAGGGCCTGCAGTTGCGGCCACAGTGCAATCACCGCGGCACGGTCGAGCACCCCGCGCAGGCGCAGGGTGTCGCCTTCCAGCAGCGCCAGTGCGTTACTTGCCATTGCCCGCCGGCCCGGCCTGCAGGCTGCCGCTGTGCAGCTCGCTGGCCACCTGCTTGATGCCCTTCTGGCGCAAGGGCGTATCGAACTGGTTGCGGAAGGTCTGCACGTAGGAAATGCCTTCGATGTTGACGTCGAAGATCTTCCACTGGCCGTTGACGTTGCGCATCCAGTACTCGACCGGGGTCGGTTCGTTGCCGGCGCGCACCAGTTCGGTGCTGACGCGCACGCCACGGTTGCCCGGCAGCGGGCTTTCACCCTTCAGGCGGAAGCTCGGTTTGCCCTGGATGTTGAGCAGGGTCGAACCGTAGCGCTGCATCAGGCTGTCGGCCATCGCATCGGCGAACAGCTTGATGTCGCCGTCGGAGGCGCCGCGGGCGTGCGGGCCCAGCACCAGGCGTGCCGCATAGTCGCGGTCAAAGGTGCGGTTCAGTTCGCTGTCGATGTAGCTGCGCAGGCTGGCCGGGTTGCTGCTGAACTCGCTGCGGCGCTGCTGCAGCGTGGTGAGAATGCGCGTGCCGGCATCGATCACCACCTTGCCGGCCTGGCCCTGCGCTGCGGCAGCGGCGGGGGCGGCCGCCTGGGCCTGGGCAAGGAACGGAGTGGCCATCAGCAGCGCCGAGGCGAGCAGGGCGGGAATCAGTTTCATTTTCATGGTTGCGGTTCCGTTGCAGGCGCCTGAGCGCCATCGTTGGGCTTCTGGGCAGCGCCACCACCGGCGCCGCCACTGAACATGTACTTGCCGACCAGCTGGATCAGGTCCACCGCCGGCTGGGTGAAGACGATCTCGTCACCGGCCTTCAGCACGTCCGGGTCACCGCCCGGCTGCAGACCGATATAGCTCTCGCCGAGCAAACCACTGGTGAAGATGCCCGCCGAGGTGTCCGCCGGCAGGTCCTTGACCTTGCTGTCCATGCGCAGGGTCACGATGGATTCGAACTTCACCGGATCCAGGTCGATGGAGGCGACCTGGCCGACGGTGACGCCGCCGATCTTCACCGGCGCCTGCTTGCGCAGCTGGCCGACCTGGGAGAAGCGCGCCTTCAGCTCGTAGCCCTGGCTGCCCCAGCTCCAGCGCTGGTTGGTCGAGGCCACGGCCAGCACCATCAGCGAGGCCAGGGCCAGCAGCAGGAATGCGCCGACAGAGAATTCGAGTCTGGGACCGCGGATGGCCATGTGGATTACCTGATCGAGTCGTGGTGGCCGCGCGCGCCTGCGCACCGCCGGTGGAGGGGTTAGGTGAACAACATTGCCGACAGCACGAAGTTGAACATCAGCACCAGCAGCGAGGCATTGACCACCGCACGGGTGGTCGCCACCGAGGTGCCCTCGATGGTCGGCTCGGCGTGGAAACCAACATAGGCGGCGACCAGCGCTGCGGTGCCGCCGAAGATCGCCGACTTCAGCATCGCCACGCCGAAGTCGTCCCAGAAATCGACGCTGTTGCGCAGTGCCGACCAGAACACGCCATTGTCCAGGCCCAGCACATGCACCGCTTCGAAGTAGCTGGCGCTGATCGCCAGCGAGCAGAAGATGCCGGTCAGCAGCGGCACGGTCAGCACCGCCGCCCAGAAGCGCGGCGCGACGGCCTTGGCCACCGGGTCGATCGCCATCAGCTCCAGTGCCTTGATCTGGTCGGTGGCGCGCATCAGGCCCAGTTCGGCGGCGATCGAACTGCCGGCGCGGCCGATGAACAACAGCGCGGTCAGCACCGGCGCCAGTTCCCGGTACAGCGACAGGCCGAGCAGGGTCGACAGCGCGTCGGCCGCACCGAAGGTGGTCAGCGTGCGGTAGCCCTGCAGGGTCAGCACCAGGCCGACGAAGGCACCACCGACGGCGATGATCGGCAGCGAGCGTGCGCCGATCTTGTAGATCTCGCGGGTCAGCTCGGCCAGGAAATCACGGGTCGGCAGCGAACCACGCAGCACGGTCAGCGAGAACAGGCCGGCGCGACCCAGCGAGCGGGTGGCTTGGACGAACGGCATCAGGCGACCCTCGCGCGCGGCGCGGCATCGAACGGAATGGGGCCATCGGGCTGGCCGTGCAGGAACTGCCGAAGCAGCGGGTCCTGACTGGACTGCAGCGCCTCGGGCGTGCCCTGGAACACGATGCCGCCATTGGCGATGGCGATCACCTGGTCGCAGATCGGCAGGGTCTCGTGCACGTGGTGGCTGACAATGATGCTGGTCAGGCCCAGGCTGTGGTTGAGGCGCTGGATCAGGCTCATGATCACGCCGGAGGCGATCGGGTCCAACCCGGTCAGCGGCTCGTCGTAGATCATCAGTGGCGGATCCAGTGCCAGCGCGCGGGCCAGCGCGACCCGGCGCGCCATGCCACCTGACAGTTCGCGCGGCCAGGCATCGGCAGCGGCCAGCAGACCCACGGCATGCAGCTTCATTTCCACCAGGCGGCGCAGCACGGCGGTCGGCAGGCGGGTATGCGTGCGCAGTGGCAGCGCGACGTTTTCGGCGACGGTCAGATCGGTCAGCAGGCCGTTGCCCTGCAGCAGCACACCCACGCTCTTGCGCATCTCCAGCAGCGCGCCGCTGTCATGCGGAATCGGCCTGCCGAACAGGGTGACCTCGCCGGCGACCGGACGCAGTTCGCCGGTCAGTGCCGCCAGCAGGGTCGACTTGCCACTGCCGGACGGGCCCAGCACGGCCGTGATGCTGCCCTTGGGCACCTGCAGCGACACGTCACGCAGGATCGTGCGCCCGCTCCGGTCGATGCGGACGTTGGATAACTGCACCAGACTGGAGGCGGAAGCCGACATGGGCACCATTAACGTTTTTTAGACATCGAAGGATCGGGCCCATCGGCTGAACATAAGCAGACTGGACGGTCCAGTATTGTGGCACGGCATGACCCTTGCCAGGCCGGGACAATCGGCCGGCAGCGCGGAACAATCCGTACCGGCGATGGGCTGGCCATTGAATACTGCCTGCCGTGCTGCACACTGTGCATGATGAGTGACCCGGGCAGCGATTTCCGCCTCTACCATTCCAACTCCCTGGACGTGCTGGCTGCGCTGCTGGCGCGCAACGTACGTGTGCCGGTTCCGGGCCAGCCGTTGCTCGCGCCGGAGGTGGTGCTGATCCCGCAGGTGGCGATGCGGCGTTGGCTGCAAGCGACACTCGCTGCCGAATATGGCGTGGCCGCCAACCTCGAGTTCCTGACCCCGGGCGAATTCGTTGCCCGTGCACTCAATGCCAATGTGCCGGGCGAACGCGACGACCTGGACGCCGCGGGCCTGCACTGGAAGCTCTACCAGGCATTGCGCGACCCGGCGCTGCTGGCGCAGCCACCGATGCGCGCGCTGCAGTCCTATCTTGCCGGCGGCGACGCCCTGAAGCCGTGGGCACTGGCCGGTGAACTGGCGTCGGTGTTCGAGAAGTACCAGGCCTGGCGCCGCGACTGGTTGCTGCGCTGGGAGGCCGGCACCGACCCGGCCGACCCGCAGGCGATCCTCTGGCGCACCATCGCCCATGGCCGCGACTACCGCGCGCGCCGCATCCAGGCGTACCTGGATCGCTTCGAGGGTGCCGGCCAGCCGCTGCCGCAGGGCCTGCCACCGCGGATGTCCGCGTTCGCGACGCTCAACATCTCGCCCGACGTGCTGCGGGTGATGGCCACCCAGGCGCGGGTGGGCGAGCTGCACTTCTATATGCCCACTCCGGTGCAGTCGTACTGGGGTGACCTGCAGACGCTGGCCGAGCGCCTGCGCAGCGGCGCGCCCGATCCCTTCGGTGAAGCGGCCGGTGAGAACCGCCTGCTGGAGGCCTGGGGTGCGGCCGGCCGCGACTTCATGGCGGTGCTGGGCAGCTACGAGGTGGTGCACCCGGCCGGCGAGATTGCCGCGTATTCGGATCCGGAAGAAGACACCCGGCCGACCCTTGACGAAGGCGGCCTGTCCGACAGCCTGCTGCATCGCCTGCAGCGCGATCTTTTCCATCGCCGCGCGTTGCCCTCGGGCGAGCTGCGCGATGGGCTGCGCAGCGACGACCCCAGCCTGCAGGTGCATGCCTGCCACACCCGGCTGCGCGAGCTTCAGGTGCTGCACGACCAGCTGCGCAGCCTGCTGCAGGACCCGCGCTTCGACCCGCCGCTGCAGGCGCGCGAGATTGCGGTGCTGGCGCCGGACATCGATCCCTATGTGCCGTACCTGGAGGCGGTGTTCGGCGGCCGCGGGGGGGAGGACGAGCACATTCCCTACGCGCTGGCCGACAGCAGTCCGCTCGCGGGCGAGCCGCTGGCCGATGTGTTCGTGCACCTGCTGGGCCTGCCGGTATCGCGCTTTGGCCTGAATGAAGTGCTTGACCTGCTGGCCAGCGCGCCGCTGGCCGAAGCGGCCGGACTGGAGGCGGTGGACTTCGATCGGCTGCATGGCTGGCTGCAGCAGGCCGGCGCACGCTGGGGCCTGGATGCGAAGCACCGCAACCAGCACCAGGCGCCGGCCGACGACGCCTACACCTGGCAGTTTGCACTGGACCGCCTGGTGCTCGGTCACGCCACCGGCAGCGAGGCGGACCTGGCCGGCGTGGCGCCGTGGATCGAACTGGAAGGCGGCGCGCTGGAAGCACTGGACCGGCTGCTGCGGCTGCTGCGCGTGCTGGCGGTCTACCAGCGTCGCCTCGGCGAGCTGCTGACCCCGGCGCAGTGGCGGCAACGGCTGCTGTCGCTGCTGGACGCGCTGCTGCCGACTGCGCCCAGTTCACCCAACAGCCAGCGCGCCCTGGAGCGGCTGCGCAAGCTGCTGAACCAGTTCGCCGACGATGCCGCCAAGGCCGGTTTCGAAGACGGCGTGCCGCCTGAGGTGGTGCGTTCGCACTTCGCCGGCGTACTGGGCGAGGCCGATACGCGCGCGCCGCTGCTGACCGGTGGCATCAGTTTCGGCCGCATGGTGCCGATGCGCCTGCTGCCGTTCCGGGTGATCTGCGTGCTCGGTCTCAATGACGGCGATTTCCCGCGCCGTGACCCGGCCGCGGGCCTCAACCAGCTCACCGCCGAGCTGGACACGCCGCGCCGCCGCCCGGGCGATCGCTCCACTCGCGAAGACGACCGCTTCCTGTTCCTGCAGCTGTTCGCCGCCGCGCAGGAGGTGTTCTACCTCAGCTACCTCGGCGCCGATCCACGCGATGGCAGCGTGCGTGAGCCGTCGGTGCTGGTCAGTGAACTGATCGATGCCGCCGCCGCGTATCACCTCGATCCGCCTGCGGCGGTCCGCGACTTTACCGTGCGCCATGCACTGCAGCCGTTCTCACCGGCGGCGTTCGGAGAGGGTGATCCACGCCGCTTCAGCTATCGGCGGCAATGGCATCCCGCTGCCGGCCGCCTCACCGGCCAGCGTGGTGGCCTGCAGCCGTGGTTCGATGCCCCGCTGCCGCCGCCGCCCGACGATGCCGTGGAAGACGAGCTCGCGCTCGACACCCTGCGCCGCTTCCTGTGCGACCCGGCCGGGCAGTTCCTCGCACAGTCGCTGGGCCTGCGCCTGGCCGACGATGCCGGGGAAGTTGATGACCTGGAACCGCTGGTGCTGTCATCGCGCGGCCCGGAAAAGCGCAGCGTGCAGGCGGCGGTGGTGCGCGCAACGCTCAGCGGTGATACCGAGCCGTTGTACCCGCGGCTGCGCGCGCGTGGCCTGTTGCCGTCCGGTCCATTGGGCCAGCGCCAGTTCGAGGTGGAGCAGCTGAAGACGCGTCCGTATGCCAGTGCGCTGCTGGGCTGGATGCAGGGCGAACCATTGGAAAGCCGTCGCTACGAAGTGGACATCGATGGCGTGCGCCTGCACGGCCGCGTGGCCGATCGGCATCCCGAAGGCCTGGTGCGGCTGCGCGCCGGCACGCTCAATGGCAATGCAGTGATCCGCCAGGGCCTGGACTGGCTGCTGGCCAACGCCGCCGGCGACGCACTGCCCCTTGTGCAGTTCCACGATGGCGGCGACGCCGGTCCCGGCCCGCATGTACTGCCGGCACTGAGCGCGCCTGCTGCACGCGCGGCGCTGCGCGCGCTGCTGCAGTTGCGCCAGCGCGGCCTGCGTGAGCCGCTGCGCTTTGCCCCGTATACCGGCTGGGTGCTGTACAACGCGCCGGCAGAGAAACAGCGCAGCGAGGGCTGGAAGCAGTGGCATGGCAGCGACCGCAGCTGGGGTGAATCCAGCAGCGACGCCTGGCAGCTGCTGCTGCGGGGTGCCGACCCGTTCGCCTCCGATGCCAGCTATGCCGACCTGCTGCGCAACAGCCAGGTGGTCTTCAGCGCGGTGCGCGAAGGCCGCACCCTCGGCGCCGAAACGCGCCAGGAGGGCAGCGCATGAGCCCCGCCTTCATCGATGAGCGAGCCCAGTGCATGGCGGTCGATCCCTATCTGGCCCTGCCGCTGGATGGCATCCGCCTGATCGAAGCCAGTGCCGGTACCGGCAAGACCTTCACCCTGGCTACGCTGTTTACCCGCCTGGTGGTGGAACAGGGCCTGCGCATCGGACAGATCCTGGCGGTGACCTTCACCGATGCGGCTACCCAGGAACTGCGCAAGCGCATCCGCGAGCGCCTGGCGCTGGCGGCGCGACTGGTCGATCTGGAACCGGTCGAAGGCGAAGCGCCGGACGTGCGGCTGACCCGCGAGGTGCTGCTGCGGCATCTGCAGGGAGGTACCGAGCGCGCCGCCGCACTGAAGCGCCGCCTGCAGGTCGCCGCCGATGAGATCGACCTCGCGTCCATCTTCACCATCCACGGTTTCTGCACCCGCGTGCTGCGCGAGCACGCGCTGGAAAGCGGCCACACGTTCGATCCACCGGAGCTGCTGGCCAGCGACCGTGAGTTGCTGGAAGCGCTCGCGGCCGACCTTTGGCGGGTACATGCCAATGACCCGGCCACGCTGGAACCGCTGACCTGGCTGTGGTCCACCCCGGACGCACTGGCCGCCGATCTGCGCGCGCTGCTGGCCGCGCCGCCGCTGCACCCGTTGCCACAGGCGGTGGCGCTGCCCGATCCGCAGGCCGCCCTGCAGAGTGTTGCCGAAGAGCTGTCCGCAAGCGTGCGCGAGCATGGCGAGCAGTTCTTCATCGACCTCTGCGATGCGGTCGACAACAAATGGATCAACGGCGTGTCCTACAAGCTGGGCTGGCTGCACCCGCTGGGCCGGCAACTGCTGGGCTGGGCCGAGCGCGCCGACCCGCGCGAGCTGCTGACCAGCGAGCGCCTGCCGGCACTGCTGCCGGAGGCGCTGGCAGCCAAGACCAACAAGAAATTCGCCGAGCGCACGCCATCGTCGCCATTGCAGGCGCCGTTGGCCCGCTATGTCGCGCTTCTGGCCGAACGCGATGCCTGGCTGCGTGCCACCGCGTTGAACTTCCTGCACGTGCTTCGCGACGAAGCCAGACAGCGCCTGCAGGCGCTGAAGCGCACCCGCCGGGTGCAGACCTACGACGATCTGATCGATGGCGTGGCACTGGCCCTGGAAGGCCCGCAGCGGCTGGCACTGATCAAGCAGCTGCGCGCGCAGTACCGCATCGCGCTGGTCGATGAGTTCCAGGATACCGACGACCGTCAGTGGGGCATTTTCCACACCGTGTTCGGCGATTCACCGGAGGTGCGCGAGCTCGGCCTGGCACCGGCGCTGTTCCTGATCGGCGATCCCAAGCAGGCGATCTACGGTTTCCGCGGCGGTGATATCCACACTTACCTGAAGGCCAAGCGGGTAGCGCAACAGGCGCCGGTGCTTGACCAGAACTTCCGCTCGCGACCGGCCGTGCTGCGCGCGCTGCAGGCGCTGTACGACAACGGTGGCGAAGACGCCTTCCTCGAGCGTGGCATCCAGTTCGAGCCGGTGCGGCCCGGTGGCGTGCGCAGCGATGCGGACTACCAGCGCGATGGCCATGCCGCTCCGGCACTCACCCTGCGCGTGCTGCGCAGTGGCGGTGACAAGGCGATGAGTGCCGATGCCTCGCGCGAAGCAGCGACCCAGGCCTGTGTGGCGGCGATCCACCAGATCCTGGTCGCGGCACGTGCAGGCAGTGCTGTTCTGCGTGGGCGCCCGGTACAGCCGGGTGACATCGCGGTGCTGGTGCGCTCGCATCGCGAGGCCACGCTGGTGCAGCGCGCGCTGGCCGCGGTCGGCATTCCTGCCGTGGCAGCGGGCAAGCAGAGCCTGTTCGCCACCAGCGAAGCGCGTGATCTCCGTGCACTGCTGCTGGCGCTGCTGCAGCCGGCGGACGAAGGTCGCCTGCGCGCAGCGCTGGCCACGGTACTGCTCGGCCAGCGCGCCAGTGCGATCGCGGCGATGGAGCGCGAGGGCGACCTGCAACGCGGGTTCCAGGCGCAGCTGCTGCATTGGCGCGAGCGCTGGCAGCGCGGCGGCCCGTTCGCGGTGATCGCCGACGTCTGCGCCGCACAGGGCGAACGCCTGCTGGCGCTGATCGATGGCGAGCGCCGCCTGACCAACTACCTGCAGCTGGGCGAACTGCTGCAGGAAGCCTCGGCGCAGGCGCTGGGCATGCACGGCCTGCTGGACTGGCTGCAGGGCCAGATGGCCAGCGCCGACCAGGATGACGAGCAGCAGTTGCTGCGCCTGGAATCGGATGCGCGCCGCGTGCAGATCATCACCCTGCACAAGAGCAAGGGCCTGGAGTACCCGCTGGTGTTCCTGCCCTTCGTGGGCATCGACGGCGGTGCGCCCAACACCGCCTCGCACTGCACGGTGCATGTGGGCGGCCAGCGCCAGCTGCACTGGAAGCTGGGCAAGGACGAGGCCTGGGAAGCGGCCACTGCGCAGCGCGAGCGCGAGCAGCGTGCCGAGGATGCGCGCCTGCTGTATGTCGGCCTGACCCGCGCCGAGCACGCGCTGTGGATCGCCGTGGGTGATCTGGCCGGGCTCGGCAGGACGCGGCTGGCACCGCTGCTGGGTGACCTGCAGGCGCTGCGCGCGCATGCCGATGTGCGCATCGATGACAGTGAGGTACCGGCTGCGCTGCCGCAGCTGGCGGCCGAAGTGGAAGGGGATCTTCCGGCGGTGCGTGCACTGACCCGGCGCGTTCCGCACGACTGGTGGGTGTACAGCTTCACCCAGCTGGCCCACGCCGATGCCGGCGCGGGCAGTGACATCGAAGCCGCTGCCACCGCGCTGCCGGCGCCGGCAGCCGACGAACCCACCGGCCCGGAGCTGCCGCTGGAACCGGCACTGCCGGAAGCCGCCGCGGCGGCCGAGGACAGCGCGCCGCTCGACCCGCGTTTCATGGGCAGCCGCTTCGGCAACGTGCTGCACGAGGCAATGGAAAACGTCGACTTCGCCGCATGGGCTGACTGGCAACCAGGCCGGGAAGCTCCCGAGGGCCAGGCCGAGGTGCTGCGCAAGGCGCTGCACGATGAGGGCTATGCCGACGTCGATCTGGACGATGGCGTGGCGGTGCTGGTGCCGCTGGTGGGCCACACGCTGACCGTACCGCTGCCCGAAGGCGGTGCGCTGCACAGCCTCGGTGAAGGCGAGCGCCGCGCCGAAATCGACTTCCATTTCGCCATCGAGGCGACCACCGTGCCGGCGCTGCTGCAGGTGCTGCATGCGCATGGTGTTTCCAGTGGCCGCCGCGGCTTCGGCCAGCGCCGCCGCCTGGAGGGGCTGATGACCGGCATGATCGACCTGACCTACGTGCGTGATGGCCGGTGGTACGTGCTCGACTACAAGTCCAACCGCCTGCCCGGCTACAGCCCGGACCTGCTGGCCATTGCCATGCGCCACAGCGAATACGATCTGCAGGCGCTGATCTACACCGTGGCCCTGCATCGCTGGCTGCGCTTCCGCTTGGGCGCCGCCTACGACTACGAGCGCGACATGGGCGGTATCCGTTACCTGTTCTGCCGCGGCCTGGATGGCACGGGCAACGGCGTGCACGTGGATCGTTTCCCGTTCGCGCTGGTGGATGCACTCGACGCACTGTTCGCCGGCGGCGAGCAGGCCCAGGCCCAGCTCGCCGCGCGTGCCCGTGGAGCCAGCGCATGAGCCTGCTGAAGGAACTGCATCAGAAGGGCCTGCTGCGTACCCTCGACCACGCATTGGCGACCAGCCTGCAGCGGCTGCGCGACGACACGCCCGACAGTGTGGCACTGGCGGCGGCGCTGGCTTCGCTGGCGGTGTCCCAGGGCCACGCCGCGTTCGATCCGGCACAACCGCAGCGGTTGCTGGAAGGCGTGCCCGAGTGGCCCGCCGCGCAGGCCTGGCTGGCGCAGCTGCGCGCATCGCCATGGGTGGCCACACCGGAGCAGGCTGACGCCATCGCCGGGGATGCCCCCTTGGTGCTGGAGAACGGGCTGCTGTACCTGCGCCGCTACCGCGAGTACGAGCGCCAGTTGGCCACCGGTCTGCAGCGCATCGGCCGGCATCCGCTGCCGGCGCCGGACATGGCAGCGTTGGCGCCATTGTTCGCGCAGCTGTTCCCGCACGCATCGCACGGCGAAGATCACCAGGCACGCGCAGCCGGCGTGACGCTGCGCCATCCGCTGGCGCTGGTCACCGGCGGCCCCGGCACCGGCAAGACCACCACCATCGCACGCCTCTTGCTGCTGCTGGCCGCGCAGGCCCGGCACGCCGGCCAGCCGCTGCCCGAGGTGGCGCTGGCCGCGCCCACCGGTCGCGCCGCCGAGCGGATGGCCGAGAGCCTGCGCATGGCCGTGCAACGCCTGCAGGAACAGGGACTGGATCCGACGCTGTGCGCGGCACTGCCCAGCAGCGGCACCACCCTGCATCGACTGCTCGGCGTGATTCCCGACTCACCACGCTTCCGCCACCACGCCGACAACCCGCTGCCGGTGGACGTGGTGGTGGTCGACGAAGCGTCGATGATCGATCTGCCGATGATGGCCAAGCTGGTCGACGCGATCGCCAGCGGCACCCGGCTGATCCTGCTCGGCGATCCCGATCAGTTGCCCTCGGTCGAAGCCGGTGACGTGCTCAGCGCGATCCTGCGCGCCAGCGGCGATGGCATCGGCACCCGCGCCGACGATGCGCTGGCGCTGCATGGCCTGCTGGCACCAGCCACCTTGCAGCCGCAGGCCGCACCACGCGCCTTCGCCGGCCGTCGCGTGCAGCTGCAACGCGGCTACCGGCAGAGTGATGCGCTGGACCTGGCACCGCTGGCGCATGCCGTGCGTGAAGGTGACAGCCACACTGCATTGCAGCTGCTGCGCGGTGGTGGATTGGCTGGCGTGCAGTTCCACGAAGGTGAGGCGGACCCGCTGCGTGGCCAGCGTGAGCACCTGCTGGGCCACTGGCGTGCACTGGCCGAGGCCGCGGATCCGGTACGTGCCCTGCAGCAGGCCGGTCGCCTGCGCGTGCTGACCGCGCTGCGTGAAGGCCCGCAAGGTGCGCGCGGGCTGAACAGCCGTATCGAGCAGCTGCTGGCCGGCAATACCCCGGGCTACTTCCAGGGCCGCCTTCTGCTGGTCACCGAGAACAGCTACCGGCACCGCCTGTTCAACGGCGACATCGGTATCTGCCTGCGCGACGACAGCGGCGCGATGGTGGCCTGGTTCCCGGGCGACACCGTCGAGCAGCCACGCGCCTTCCACCCGGCCGCACTGCCCGCGCACGAAAGCGCCTTTGCGATGACCGTGCACAAGGCACAGGGCTCGGAGTTCGATGAAGTGTGGCTGCAGCTGCCACGCCAGGACAGCCGCGTGCTGTCGCGCGAGCTGGTCTACACCGGCCTGACCCGCGCCCGCCAGGTACTGCATGTGGCCAGCAGCGCCGACGTGCTGCAGGCCGCACTGAAACGCCACGCCAGCCGGTTGGGCGGCCTGGCCTGGCGGTTGGGTGCCGAAGATGTGGCCGAACAACCGGCGCGCATCGAACAGCCTACGGTGCAGGGCACGTTGTTCTGACGCGGGCGTGATGCGCTGCCTGTAGAGCCGGGCCATGCCCGGCTGATGGGCCACGGAGTCGAGCGTGGCTCGACTCTACAAAAGCGCGCTTCGATCGTTCTGGTGGTCATCCACGCATGGCGTGGATCTACGCGATGAGTACCAACCCATCAGGAAACACGATCGCCGCTTCATCCGCACTCACGTCGAAGAAGCCCACGCCGTGCTTCTCGGCCAGATCCTGCACCCGCCCGTGCGCGCGCTCGGCCACCGAGTAGGCGAATGCGCCGTAGATCACCTGCCGGCCGATGCTGTACTCGGTCACCTCGGCGCGGTCGTCATCGTCGTTGCTCAGTGGTCCGTTCAACGGCGGGAATTCCTGTGCCATCTCCGCAAACCACGCTCGCAGCGCCGGGCTGCTGACGGCCGGGTCGTCGTACTCGTGGCGCTCGTTCCACTGCGTCTGCTTTTCGAACCAGGCGATGAAAGCCGCCGCCTCGCGTGGCGCGGCGCTGGCCTCGAACACCATCATGTCGTAACTCATTGAACCGTCCTGTGGGGATCGCGAGTGGCCGCCGGGCATGGCCCGGCGCTACCGAACCACGATGGTAGCGCCGGGCCGCGCCCGGCGGATCGCATTACACGGACGGCGATTCGGCGCCTACCCATCCCGGCGCCAACGCCTTGGCCTCCGGGAACAGCGCGAAGCGCAGGCCGATCAGGCCCATCAGCGCCTCGTCGCGGGCCTTGCACGCCGCCACGCTGCCAACCCGGCCCAGCGAGGTATCCAGCCGCTCGCGCAGCGCCTGGTCTGCAGCAATCGGCTTGCGCGCCGCGATCTGCCGCCGGTAGTGCCCAGCGATCTCTTCCAGGATGTGCTCGACGGCTTCGCGGCTGCGCTCGGGCAGTTCCAGCCGTGCACGACGCAGCTGCAGGATGTTCAGGCCGATGCGCGCCTCGTTGAGCATGTCCACGGAGGCGATGTCGCTGCCCTCCGGCGTCGCTGCCAGGCGCGGTGCGAGCAGGCCCAGCAGGTCGAGCATGCGTGCGGCGAAGCGTTGCCGATCCTGCTGGCCACGTCCTTCGGCGGCTTCGGCCAGCGTGGTCCAGCCCTGCCGCACCAGCCGGCGCGCGGTCCACTCGGCACCCACCGAACGGAACAGGCGGGTCATCACCACTGCAAAGCCAATGCCGATGAACATCGCGATCGACGAATTGAGGAAGGTCTGGATGTTGGCGCTGTAGGTGTTCTGCAGGCTCAGCAACGCAGCCAGATTGACTGTCAGCGGCAGCGCGAACAGCGCACTCTTGGGATGATGCAGCAGCAGTCCCAGCGGCAGGAAGGCCACCGCCAGCACAAGCGCCAGCAGGCCGAAGTCGTGCACGGCTGGGAACACGCCGAACAGGTACACGCCCGCCACTACCGAGGCGACCATCGCCCACACCAGGAACTGCACCATGCTGGGGGCCGGATCGTCCTGTGCGGCGAAAAATGCGGCCGTCACCGCCGCCATCATCGCGCCGTTGCCGCCGCCTTCCCAGCCCAGCGCGATCCACAGCACGCAGTAGCTCATCAGCGCTACGCCGGCACTGAGCGCGGAGAACAGCGCCATGCCGTAGTCGACGTGCTTGTCGGCGGCCACGCGTTCGGTGCGGATGCGGTAGTGCGCGCGATCCAACGGCGCCGTGCCCTGGTCGATCGCGTGCTGCAGGGTGCGGCAGTCCTGCCACAGGTCCACCAGTTCTTCCAGGCGCAGCAGCAGGCTGGCCAGCTGCAGGTGCTGCAGGTCGCGGTCCACCTGCGGCTTCAGCGCGCTGATGCGCGCGCGCAGCCGCGCGTACTCGCTGGCGTTGGTCGGGCCATCCAGCCACTCGCGGATGTCGTCGACCAGCGCCGGCAGCCCATCCGGCAGGGCCTGCCCATCGCTGCGCAGCGCGCTCAGGCGATCGGCGATCGACGACAACACCGGCAACAGCAACAGCATGCGCTCGCGCAGCCGCTCCATCGACACCGCAGACCCGGCATGGCGTGGATCGTCGCGGCGCAGGAACTCGATCAGTGCCTCGAACTGCACCAGGTCGGCAGCCAGCCGGTTGCGCGGCGCATGCGCGCGGCCACGCTCAAGGATCTGCCGGCACCACTGCGCAGCGTCCTCCATCCAGTTGCCGATCCGGGCGCGCAGCATCGGCCGCACCGAGGCCGGGAACAGCAGCGAGGCGAACAGCACCGCCACCACTGTGCCGAGGATGATCTCCTCGCTGCGCGCCACCACGGTGTCGAAGATGGTCTCCGGCGAAGTTACCGCCGGGAAGCCGATGAAGGCGGTGGTGTAGCCGGCCAGCAGGAACGCGTAGCCGCGAGGGCCGCGATTGAGCAGGGCCATGAACAGGCAACCGGCCAGCCAGATCGACATCGCCGCACTCAGCACCAGCGGGGTTTCCACCAGCGCCGGCAGTACCAGCAGCGTGGCCAGCCCGGCCACCAGGGTGCCGACAATGCGGTACACGCCCTTGGCGCGGGTCGGGCCCAGCAGCGGCTGGCTGACGATGTACACCGTGCCCATCGCCCAGTATGGGCGCGACAGGTTGCCGGCCATGGCGATGTACAGCGCGGCCACCGCGGCCAGGTAGGTCTTGATCGAGAACAGCCAGGCCTGGCGATCGGTCAGCGCGTTCATGGCTTACTTCGCCGTGGCCTGTACGGTGGACGGTGCGGCCGGGGCAACCGATGCCTGCCAGCCGCCACCCAGCACCAGGAACAGGTGGATCTGGTCGCGCGAGACCTGCGCTTCGGCGGCGGCCAGGGTGGCGTCACTGGTGGCCAGGCTGCGGTCGGCATCCAGGCTGGACAGGTAGGGTGTGCGGCCGCCCTGGTAAAGCCGGCGGTTCTGGTCGGCGGCCAGCGCGGCCTGCTCCTGCGCCACGCGCAGCGATTGCAGGCGGCGCAGGTCCTGCGCATAGCGGTCCAGCGCGGTCTGGGTCTCGCGCAGTGCCTGCAGCACGGTGTGGTCGAACTCGGCCAGGGCCGCGTCGGCACCGGCTTCGGCGGCGTGGATGCGGGCATGCGTGCCCGAAGAGGGCAGTGTCCACGAGATCAGCGGGCCGATCGACCACTGCTGGGTCATCGGCGTGCCAAAGTCTTCCAGCAGGCCGGCGGCGCCCACCGAGGCACCCAGGCGGATGTCCGGATACAGCTCGGCGGTGGCCACGCCAATCCGCGCGGTGGCCGAGGCCAGCTTGCGTTCGGCCTGGCGCACGTCCGGGCGGCGCTGCAGCAGCGCACGGCCATCACCGACCGGCAGCGGCTGCGCCAGGCTGGGCGCGTGCGCGCAGTCGATCACGCCGGCCGGCAGCTGGCCCGGGGTCTGGCCCAGCAGTGCGGCCAGCGAATAGGCCGCGGCCGAACGCTGCGCGCGCAGCGGCGGCAGTGCCGCCTCCAGCAGCGCCACCTGCGCATTGGCCCGGGCCAGTTCCGGCGGCGTGCCGCGGCCGGCGGCGATCAGGCGCTCGGTAACGGTGCGGCTGCGCTGCTGCAGCTGCAGCGAATGCTCGGCCACGTGCAGCTCGTGGTTGGCGTGGCAGATCTCCAGGTAGCTGTCGGCCACCTGCGCCACCACGCTGACCTGGGCCAGATCGCGCGCCGCGGCGACCGATTGCTCGTCGGCACGCGCCGCTTCGGCGCCGCGCTTGAGCTTGCCGAACAGGTCGAACTGGTAGCTGACCGCGAACTTGCCATCGGCCAGGTTGATCACCGGCAGCTCGTGCTCCTGCAGGAACGATTCGGCCGACAACTGCGCGCGGCTGACGCCGGCCTCGGCCTCGTACTCGAAGCCGCCGGCGTCCAGCGCCTGTTCGTACACGGCGGCGGCGCGGCGCAGGTGCGCATCGGCGGCCTTCAGTTCCACGTTGTCACGCAGTGCCTGGGTGATCAGCCCGTCCAGCACCGGGTCGTTGTACAGCGACCACCAGCGGTCGGGCAGCGCCTGGTTGGCGGCAATCTGCGGGTTCTGCGTATCGATGAAGGCCGCATTGGCCTGCGTGCGCTTGAACGCCGAGCCTTCCGGCAGTGCATAGTCCGGGCCGACGGTTTTGCACGCGGCCAGGCTGGCCAGTGCGACGATCAGGCCGAGACGGGGCAGGGCGGCGTTCACAGGCCCGCCTGTGTCGGCGAAGTGCCGGCCTTGCCGTTGTGCGGATGGCGGCCGGTGTCCACGGTTACCGTGGCGGTGCGCCCGGCGATCAGTTCCACGCCCTTGGGCACTTCGTCGATGGCGATGCGCACCGGGATGCGCTGCGCCAGCCGCACCCAGTCGAAGGCCGGGGTCACGTTCGGCAGCAGGGTGCTGCCGTTGCTGCGGTAGCGGTCCTCGATACCGGCGGCGATGCTCTCGACATGGCCGTGCAGCGGTGCCGATTCGCCCATCAGGCGGATGTCCACGCGCTGCCCCGGCGCCACGCCGCGCAGCCGGGTCTCCTCGAAATAGCCATCGATGCGGAACGAGCCGGTATCCAGCAGCGCCAGCACCGGCTTGCCGGCCACCACGTAATCGCCCACGCGCATCGTGCGGTCACTGACCCGGCCATCGGCCGGGGCGCGCACCTCGGTGCGGCCGAGGTTGAGCTCGGCCAGGTCGACCGCAGCCTGTGCGGTGGCCAGCGCCGCCTGTGCGGCCTGCAGCTTGGCGCGGCGCACCTCGGCGTCCTCGGCGGCGACCAGGTCCTGCAGGCTGCGGTCGCGGCTGATCTCGCGGCGCAGCTGTGCCACCGAGGCCTGGCGCTCGGCCAGGCTGGCCTTGGCCTGCTCCAGCGCGATGCGGTAGCGGGCGCGATCGACGACGAAGAGCAGGTCGCCCTTCTTCACCGACTGGTTGTCGGCCACGTTCACCGTTTCCACCAGCCCGGACACGTCCGGCGCCACCTGCACCACGTCGGCGCCGACGTGGGCGTCGCGGGTCCAGGGTTCATCCATGTAGTAGACCCACAGCTGGCGCAGCACCAGCAGGGCGACGATCACGGCTGCGCTGGTGAGCAGCACCGGCAGGGTCTTCTTCACGATCTTGTTCACGATTGCATCCAACGCAGGAGGTGGAACAGCAGGCCAAGCACGATCCCGTACAGCGCCAGGTTGAACAGCGCCGGGTGCCATACATGGCGGTAGGCGCCGGCCCGCTGCAGCAGCGCGTGCAGGCCGCTGTTGACCAGATAGGCCAACACCATCAACCCAAGCAGGGTCGGGACGAACACTCCGTGGAGACTGAATTCACCGGGCATCGGTAGGGGGCGGGGACGAGGTGGGGGAGGGGAGGGACAACGAAACAACAGCAACGGGCAAAAGCCGCTGGCGTGTGCACGGCAGCGGCGGTGTTCGGGGGCAGCGCTCTTACGTGATGCGGTCGGCGGCCTCGGCCAGCAGGCGCCATGCCTTCAGCACGGCGTGCAGTTCATCCATGGAAAGCTCGCCGAACACGTCCTGGCGCAGGCCGATCAACTGATCTTCCAGTTCGCTGACCAGCGCATGGCCCTCGTCGGTCAGCCACAACAGATTGGCGCGGCGGTCGCTGGCGTCGCTCTCGCGGCGGACCAGGCCACTGGCACACAGCTTGTCCAGCAGGCGTACCAGGGAAGGACCCTCCATGCCCAGCTGCTGGGCCAGCGCCACCTGGCGGATGCCACCGCCGGAGCGGCCGATCATCAGCAACGGCATGGTGCAGGCGGTGGAGATGCCATAGCTGCCGAGCCGGCTGTCGGCCAGGCGCTGCCACTGCCGCCCTGCATAAAGCAGGCCGGAGCTGAGCTGCATCTGCAGCACGGTGCGCTCGTCGAGGGGTCGGTCCATAAGAGATAGATAGGATACTACTAATTTCATTCCTATCAATGGGTTTTTCTGAATGGGTGGGTGTGTTGAGGAAAGCGTTGCGCCTGCCTGGTGTCGGGTGGGCAGCGGGGGCCGGACGGGGCAGGACACGCCGTAAACCCCCCTCCGGGGTCCGGCCCAGCCGCTGGCGGCTCTGCGTTCGGGCGCTTGCGAGGCATGCCTCGCAAGCAAAGCGCCCTCACCCTTGGGGGCTCGGCCGCGGCATCCATGCCGCGGACGGTCCTGCCCCGCCCGGCCCCCGCTTCCCTCCCATCACCCCGCGGGCGCGGTGGGTTGGCTCTTATGAAGCAAGAGCAGAAGCAGTGCGGACCAACGGTCCGCACCCACCAAAGCAGAAGACGCCACAGCAGCGGCGCGCTGCTTCCGAAGTCATGAACCCCCGCTTTTGCCCCCGCTTTCGGGCGGTCCGGCCGCGCCTGCAGGAAACTGTCAGGGATGGGGAAGGGCGGCAGGGCAGGACCGTGAGGCGCATGGATGCGCCGACCGAGCCCCCATGGATGGGTTTACGGCGTGTCCTGCCCTGCCGCCCTTCCCCATCCAGACCCGTAACAGGCAGGCGCCGCCAGACCCTCGATGAACCCGACCAACAGGACGACCCACCCCCCGGTCGGGTACGATGCTCGCCCCCCGTTCGGGACGCTGTACGCAATGAGCAAGAACAACGAAAAGGCCGCCCCGCAGGGCGACGTGACCCAGGACCAGGCCGAGGATGCCGTGCGCACCCTGCTGCGCTGGGCCGGTGAGGACCCGTCCCGCGAAGGCCTGCTGGATACCCCCCGCCGTGTCGCCGAAGCCTATGGCGACTGGTTCAGCGGTTACCGCGATGACCCGCGCGCCTACATGGAGCGCACCTTCGAGGAAGTGGCAGGCTATGACGAACTCATCGTCCTGCGCGACATCGAGTACGAAAGCCACTGCGAACACCACATGGCGCCGATCATCGGCCGCGTGCATGTCGGCTACTTGCCGGCCGGCAAGGTGGTGGGCATCAGCAAGCTGGCCCGCGTCGTCGAAGCCTACGCCCGCCGTTTCCAGGTGCAGGAGAAGATGACCGCGCAGATCGCCCAGTGCATCCAGGATGTGCTGCAGCCGATCGGTGTCGGCGTGGTCGTCGAAGGCGCCCACGAATGCATGACCACCCGTGGCATCCACAAGCGCGGCGTCAGCATGGTCACCTCCAAGATGCTGGGCAGCTTCCGCGACGACGCGCGTACCCGCGCCGAGTTCCTGCGCTTCATCGAAGTGGGCGGCAAGCGCTGAGCCGCCTGCGCGCACCCCGCCGGCCCCTGCGGGCCGGCATGCCCACGGATGCCGGCGCGGCCGCCGTGCGTGGCTGCCCCTCCCCGCCAGCCCTCATGACTCCTTTCGCTGCATGAAGCATCGCGAACGCATCTCCCGTTACCGCCATCTGCGCGAACAGCCCCAGTGGAAGCTGCTCGCCGCCGACCACGCTCCGGAAATCATCGGCCTGCTGCAGGGGCTGTTGATGGACGGCGAGCGCACCCTGCCTTCGTCGGTGCTCAACGAGCGCCTGCAGCGTGCGCTGGATCAGCTCAATAGCGACGAACTGTCGCGCGAGCTGCCGCGTACCGCGCAGGCCTACATCGCGCACTGGCTGGCCCAGGGCTGGCTGGAACGCCGCCTGCCCGAGGGCGCCGACCAGGAGCAGTACGAGCTGTCGACCGCGGCGCTGCAGGCGATCCGCTTTGCCGACGGCCTCGAGCAGGCCCGTGTGGCCGCCACCGAGAGCCGGCTGGCGCTGGTCATCGAACAGCTCTCGCAGCTGGCCGCGCAGACCGAATCCGATCCGGACGCCCGCCTGTCGGCGCTGCGCGACGAGCGCGACCGGATCGACGCTGAGATCGCCCGTGTCGGCGCCGGCCGTGTGATCGCGCTGGACGGCAAGCGCGCGCTGGAACGTGCGCGCCAGATCATCGGCCTGGCCGACGAGCTAACCGAGGACTTCCGCCGCGTGCGCGACGACTTCGAGCAGCTCAACCGCGAGTTCCGCGAACGCATCATCGACGACGAGGGCGAGCGCGGCGATGTGCTGTCGCAGCTGTTCGAAGGCGTGGACGTGATTGGCGAAAGTGATGCCGGGCGTAGCTTCCAGGCCTTCTGGCGCCTGCTCAACGACGCCGAGCAGAGCGCCCAGCTCGATGCCGCGCTGGAAGCGGTGCTGGCGCGTGGCTTCGCCCGCCGCCTGGACCGCAACGAACGCAACTTCCTGCGCGGCTTCACCAGCACCATGCTCGAGCGCGGTGGCCAGGTGCACGATGTGCTGCAGAACTTCGCGCGCAGCCTGCGCGGCTTCGTGCAGAGCCGTGGCTATCTGGAACAGCGTCGCCTCAACCAGCTGCTCAAGCAGGCGCAGTCCGAAGCGCTCGCTCTGCGCGACGAGTTCCCCGCACAACGCGGCATCGGCCGCGACCTGCAGCTGACCACCAGCCGCCTGCGCTCGTGGTCGCAATGGAAACTGCACGATCCGCGCAGCGCCCAGGTCGATGGCAACGTCGAATACAACGACGCAGCCGCGATCAGCCTGGAAAGCGTTGGCGATCTGGTCGCTTCGTCCGAAATCGACTTCCGTACCCTGCGCCGCGACCTGCACGACCTGCTCGATGCGCAGCCGCGGCTCAGCATCGCCCAGGCCCTTTCGCAGCGCGAAGCGCCGCAGGGTCTTGGCAGCGTCATCGGCTACCTGTCGCTGGGCACGCGCTTCGGCAACGTGATCGCCGGCGAGCAGGAGCTTGCGCAATGGCGTGGTGGCGACGGCCAGATCCGTCGCGCCCGCATCCCGCTGGTTTGGTTCACCCAGGAGAGACGCCATGAGCTGGCATGAAGATCCCATCGACGCACCGCAGGCCGACGTGGCGGAAGACGCCTACGAGGCCGAGCCGGTGGCGGCCGTGGCGCAGCCCCGCCGTGGCAACGACGTGTACTACCTCGGCGATACCGGGCGCCTGCCGCTGGATGCGCGCCGTGCGCTGTGCCAGCTGCTGATCGGCCCCAGCATCGACCAGCTGCGCCACGCCAAGCTGTGGCCGGCGCTGATCCGCAGCGAGGCGGCCATCCGCTCGTCGCTGGCCGACCTGTTCCTGGAACTGGTGCTCGACCGCGACAGTGGCGTGGCGTTCACCCGCCAGGCCGATACCGAAGACGTCGATGCGCCGGTGCTGCTGCGCACCTCGCCGCTGACCTTCATCGACTCGGTGCTGCTGCTGTACCTGCGCCAGCAGCTGGCCGAGGCCGATGCGCGCGGCAACCGCGCGGTGGTCGCCGACGCCGAGATGGCCGAAGCGCTGGCCATCTACGAAAAGAACCTGTCCACCGACCGCGCCGGCTTCAACCGTCGCGTCGCATCGGCGGTGCAGAAGATGAAGGACAACCACATCCTGACCCGCCTCAGCGGCCAGGAAGACCGCCACGAAGTCTCGCCGGCGCTGAAGCTGCTGTTCTCCGCCGAAGACGTGTCCCAGCTTTCGGCGGTCTACCGCCAGCTGCGTGAAACCCCGGCCGCCGAGGCCTGAGAGACCCGACCATCGCATGGCTATCTCCAAGCACACTCCCGCCCTGTTCAACGAAGGCCTGCCGGACCCGCGCCTGCAGCAGTTCCGCATGCGCCGCCTGCAGGTGCACAACTGGGGCACCTTCAACGGCCTGACCGAAGTACCGATCGCCGAACGCGGCTTCCTGTTCGTCGGCCGCTCCGGCTCGGGCAAGTCGACCCTGCTCGATGCCATGTCCGCGCTGCTGACGCCACCGGCCATCGTCGACTTCAACGCCGCTGCGCGTGAAGCCGAGCGCAGTGGCCGCGACCGCAACCTGGTGTCCTACGTGCGCGGCGCGTGGGCCGACCAGCAGGACAGCGGCACCGGCGAAATCGCCACCCAGTACCTGCGCAAGGGCGCGACCTGGACCGCACTGGTGCTGGAATACCGCGCCGGCGATGGCCGCGTGGTCAGCCTGGTGCGCCTGCTGTGGATCTCCGGCAGCGGCACCTCGGCCGGCGATGTGCGCAAGCACTACATGATCGCCGAGCGCCCGTTCGACATCGCCAAGGACCTCGGCGGCTTCGACCTGGACCTGCGCAAGCTGAAGCAGAAGCTGCCCGACCTGCACCACTTCGACACGTTCTCCGGCTACGCCGAGCGTTTCCGCGACCTGCTCGGCATCGACAACGAGATGGCGCTGCGCCTGCTGCACAAGACGCAGTCGGCGAAGAACCTGGGCGACCTCAACGTCTTCCTGCGCGACTTCATGCTCGACACGCCGAAGACCTTCGACGCCGCCGAGCGCCTGGTCAGCGACTTCGCCGAGCTTGATGGCGCGCACCAGGCGGTGGTCACTGCCCGCCGTCAGGTGGAAACCCTGTTGCCGGCGCGCGCCTACTACAACGATCTGAAGGAAATGCACCGCCGTCGTGGCGACGACGAAGCGCTGAAGCTCGGTGTGGACAGCTTCCGCGAAAGCCGGCGCCAAGCGCTGATCGAGGCGCGCCTGCGCGAGATGGACGTGCGAGACCGCGGCCTGCTTGGCGAAGAAGCGCAGCGCCGTGCCGCACTGGACAATCACACCGAGCGCCTGGCCGAACTGGAGCTGCAGCGCCGCCAGCAGGGCGGTGAGCGCATCGAGGAACTGGAACGCGAGCAGGGTCGTGCCGAAGCCGAGCGCGACCGCCGTCAGGCCAAGCGCGAGCAGGCACGCCAGGCGGCGCAGCAGCTGGGGGCCGAACTGCCGGACGACGCCCATGGCTTCGCCGAACTGGTCGAGCGCGCACAGAACGAGCTGCAGGACCGCCAGCGTGCCTCCTCGGCACTGGACGACGCGATCAGTGACCGCCTGGGCGGCAAGCGCGATGACGAGCGCCGCTTCGGCGAGGTCCGTGCCGAACTTGAAGCGATGCAGCGCACGCCCTCCAACATCCCGGCGCCGATGCAGAAGCTGCGCGCGCGCCTGGCCGAGGAAACCGGCATCGCCGAGGCGGCACTGCCCTTCGTCGGCGAACTGATCCAGGTCCGCTCGGAAGAGCAGGGCTGGCAGGGTGCCATCGAGCGCGTGCTGGGTGGCTTCGCGCTGTCGCTGCTGGTCGACGACAAGCATTACAACGATGTCGCCGAATGGGTGAACCGTACCCACCTTGGCATGCGCTTCACCTACTACCGCGTGCGCCGCAACGATGATGCATTCGCCCGTGAGCCGTCGGCGAAGTCGCTGCTGCACAAGCTTGAACTGCGCGAGCATGTATTCGAAAGCTGGCTGCGCCGCGAGCTGGGCAAGCGCTTCGACTACGAATGCGTGGATGCCAAGCAGCTGCGCAACGTCGACCGCGGCATCACCCGCGAAGGCCAGGTCAAGCATCCCGGCGACCGTTTCGAGAAGGACGACCGCAGTGCGGTGGGCGACCGCCGTCGCTGGATCCTCGGCTTCAACAACCACGACAAGGTGGGCGCCTTCGAGCGCGAAGCACAGGAACTGGCCAAGCGCATCGCCAGCTGCGAGACCGACATCGCGCGCCTGCGCGGGCAGCGTGATCGCGACAACGAACGCCGCCTGGCATGCCACGAGCTGGTCAGCATCAGCTGGAACGAGATCGACATCGCCGCTCCGCAGCAGCGCCTGAGCGATATCGAAGCCACCCTGCGCGACCTGCGCGAAGGCAACGCCGATCTCGCCAAGCTGGCCAAGCAGATCGACGCCGTGCGCGCCGACATCGAGCAGTCCCGCCGCACCTATGAAGACGTCCGCGTCGAGCGCGGCCAGCTGGTCAAGGAACGTGATCGCCTTGACCGCGCGCGCCAGCAGAGCCGCGCACTGGTGCTGCCGAGCCTGGCCCAGGAGCAGGAAGCCGGCCTCGCCGAGCGCCTGCAGGAACAGGGGCCGCTCAGCCTGGAAACGCTCGAAGCGCACATGCGTCAGGTCAGCAACGCGCTGAACGAGCAGTTGTCGTCCTCGCAGCAGGACCTCAACCGCATCGAGAACCAGCTGATCGGCTGCTTCCGTCGCTTCATCCAGCAGTGGCCGGAGGAGTCGGGCGACTTCACCGTGTCGGTGGCCTCGGCCGAGGACTTCCTCGCACGCCTCGAACGGCTGGAACGCGACGGCCTGCCACAGCACGAAGAGCGCTTCTTCGACCTGCTGCAGAACCAGAGCAAGAACAACCTGCTGGCCCTGCAGCGCCACAGCGCAGAGGCCCGCAAGTCGATCGGCCAGCGCCTGGACGAAGTGAACGCCAGCCTGGAGCAGGTGCCGTTCAACCGTGGCACGCTGCTGACCATCGAACTGAGCGACCGCCGCCTGCCGGAGGTCGCTGAGTTCCACCTGCAGCTGCGCGAGGTGCTGTCGCAGCAGCAGACCGAGCAGCGCGAGCTGGCCGAGTCGCAGTTCACCGTGCTGCGCCAGCTGGTCAACCGCCTGGGCTCGCAGGAAGGCGAGGACAAGCGCTGGCGCGAGCTGGTGCTGGACGTGCGCATGCACGTGGAGTTCATCGGCGTCGAGCTGGATGCGGAAACGCGCCAGCAGGTCGAGATCTACCGCAGCGGCGCCGGCAAGTCCGGTGGCCAGCGCCAGAAGCTGGCCACGACCTGCCTGGCGGCTGCGCTGCGCTACCAGCTCGGCGGCGCCGACAGCCAGCTGCCCAGCTACGCCGCGGTCGTGCTCGACGAGGCCTTCGACAAGGCCGACAACGAGTTCACCGCACTGGCAATGAACATCTTCGACAACTTCGGCTTCCAGATGGTGGTTGCCACCCCGCTGAAGTCGGTGATGACGCTGGAACCGTTCATCGGCGGCGCCTGCTTCGTCGAAATCAGCGGCCGTCACGACTCCGGCGTGCTGCTGATCGAGTACGACGAAGAGGGCAAGCGCCTGAAGCTGCCCGAGCGCAGCCGCCAGCAGGCCAACGAACCGGAAGAAGCCGAGGCCTGACCCGGCCGATTGAAGGGGAATGCCGGCCAGCGGCCGGCACTACCCATGGGCGGGGTTCGGTAGTGCCGGCCGCTGGCCGGCAACCGCATTCACGCAGCGCGGAACGTATCCCACGCCATCCGCGCGATCAGCACCACCACCAGCCCCACGAACAGCTTGCGGATGAACGGCGTGCCGCCCTTCAGCGCCAGGCGCGTGCCCACCACCGAGCCGATGATGTTGGCTGTGGCCATCGGCAGCGCAAACAACCACAGGATGTTGCCGGTCGGCACGAAGAACGAGATCGCCGCCACGTTGGTCGCCAGGTTCACCACCTTCGACGCCGCCGAGGCTCGCAGGAAATCCAGGCCGAAGAAGCGCACGAACAGGAAGATCAGGAAGCTGCCGGTGCCCGGCCCGAAGAAGCCGTCGTAGAAGCCGATCGCCGCACCGATCGCCAGCGCGATCACCAGTTCACGGCGGCCGATCTCCTGGGGCCGGTGCAACGCGCCGAAGTCCTTCTTCCACAGCGTGTAGGCCAGCATCGCGATCAGCAGCACCAGCACCAGTGGGCGCACCGCGTCCTTGGGCAGCAGGCTTACCGCAGTGGCCCCGGCGAAGGAGAAGATGAAGGCCGTGCCGGCCGCGAACAGTACCGGTTTCCACGGGAAGCGCACATTGCGCGCATAGCGCCATGCAGCCGCACCGGTACCGAACATCGAACTGAACTTGTTGGTACCAAACAGCATCGCCGGCGTCTGCTGCGGCAGCACCGTGAACAGGCCGGGCAGCTGCACCAGGCCACCGCCACCCACGGCGGCATCCACAAGACCGGCGATGAAGGCGATCACCACCAGCCACCACAACTCAGGGGGAACCAGATCCAGCACGGCGATCAATCAAGGTGGGGGCGCGACAGCATACGCCTGTCCTGCTCCAGGTGACTCCCGCCGCGCGTGGATCAATCCCCGCAATCCGGCGACAATGCCGGCATGAGCCGAAAACCCGCTGAGCCCTGCCCCTGTGGCCTTCCCGCCGACTATGCCGCCTGCTGTGGTCGTTTTCATGCCGGCGAAGCCGCGCCCGATGCCGAGCGCCTGATGCGTTCGCGTTACAGCGCCTATGTGCGGGGCCTGGCCGACTACCTGCGCCAGACCTGGCATCCGGATACGCGTCCGGCCGAGTTGTCGCTGGACGATGCGCCAGGCCAGCGCACCCATTGGCTGGGCCTGACCGTGCACGACCACGCGGTCACCGGCGCAGACAGTGCTGAAGTGCGCTTCACCGCGCGCTACCGCATCGGCGGCGGCAGCGCGGTGAAAATGACCGAGCACAGCCGATTCCGGCGCATCGACGGCCGCTGGTATTACCTCGACGCGGTCTGAGCCCTACGCACTGGATGCAGCCAGCAGGCGCTGGCCGCCGTGCGCGCGGACCTGGTTGCGACCGCCGTCCTTGGCCATGTACAGCGCCTGGTCGGCGGCCTTGAGCACTGCCGTCGGTCGCGGATCCACGCGGCTGTCGGCCAGCCCGATACTGACCGTCACCTGCACCACCTGGCCGGTGCCGCCGCGTCCGCGCTGCTGACGGCCAGCTTCGTCGTCACGGCTGCGGGTGCTGCGGTCGCGCAGCTGCATGCGGGTGTCCTCGATGCTCTGCCGCAGTGCTTCGACGGCCTCGATGCAGGCCGCCGCTGGGCGGTCCAGGAACACCACCGCGAATTCCTCGCCGCCATAGCGGAACGCTCGGCCACCGTCGCCGACACGCGCCAGCCGCGACCCCACCAGGCGCAGCACGTCGTCGCCAGTATCGTGGCCGTGGGTGTCGTTGAACGACTTGAAGTGGTCCACGTCCACCATCGCGATGCTGTAGGTGCCGCGCGCCCGCTGCAGGGTCTCGTTGAACGCCCGCCGCCCGGGCAGGCCGGTCAGCTCATCGCGGAAGGCCATGTGGAAGGATTCCTGCAGCATCGCGCCCAGCATCAGCAGCAGGGCGGCGCTGCTCAGCGCCGGCAGCAGTACCGGCTGCAGGAAGATCCGCGGCAACATCCACCACAGGCACAGCAGGGCCAGCAGCATCGCCGTGTGCAGTGGCCGCGGATGCCGCCACGCCTGCCAGCCCAGCGCTGCGCTCGCCAGCAGGAACAGCAGCGCCGGCAGCTGCGCCAGCGCATTCCAGTCGGCGGGAATCCAGGCCCAGTGACGGCTCGACAGCAGATCGTGCATGCCCTGCGGCTGTTGTGCCGCAAGCAGCAGGAAGATCACCAGGGCCGCGCCGCAGACCACGCTGCGCAGCAGCAGGTCCTGGCGTCGGCGTCCGCGTTCCGGCCACACGGCCAGCCCGGCAAACAGCAGCGGCACCCAGGCCGAGATTGCGTGGAAGCGCAACGGAGTCAAGGCGTCGACATGGCCGCTGCGCAGGTAGCCCCCAACGTCCCGGTGCAGCAGGGCGAACACCACCGCCACGACCAGCAGCAGGCACAACGTGCGTATCTGGTGGTAGAGCAGGGCCAGGCCCGCGCCGAGGCAGGCCAGCAGCCAGGGCAGGATGCGTTGGGCCGGGCTGGCCACATCCTCGGTGCCCAGTGCCATCCACAGCACCAGGACGACCAGCACGGCGGGCAGCACGAACAGGTAATGCGCAGGCTGGCGGAGTGGATGCAGGGGCACGCAGGAAGTCCAGTGCGGTGACGATGCGGCCGCAACACTGCCGTTAGCGGCGTCCTCACCCGCTTCTTGAACACGCGCTTCTTGAAAAGGTACGCCCGCAACCATGTGAATGGGGCAGTGTGCCGCCATGACGTCGCACTCACCGCACTGCGCCGATGCTGTAGGCATGGACAGCGTACCCACCGCCGTCGCTGCCCCGCAGCACGACCTCGCCCACCACTTCGCACGTGTTCGTGCCCGCAGCCTGCAGTTGGCCGCACCGCTCAGTGCAGAGGACGCCATGCTGCAGAGCATGGCCGACGCCAGTCCCAGCAAGTGGCACCTGGCCCACACCACCTGGTTCTTCGAACGCTTCGTGCTGGCAGGATTCGCCAGTGCGCCGGCGCGTGATCCAGCCTGGGACTATCTTTTCAACAGCTACTACAAAAGCATCGGTCCGGCGCACGCGCGGCCGCAACGCGGCCTGTTGTCGCGGCCCTCGCTGCAGCAGGTGCGCGACTACCGCCAGCAGGTCGACATGCAGGTGCAGTCACGGCTGGCGGCGGGTGACCTCGACGCGCAGGCGCTGCACCACCTGCAGTTGGGGCTGCAGCACGAACAGCAGCACCAGGAACTGCTGTTGACCGACATCAAGCATGCGTTCTGGTGCAATCCGTTGCAGCCGGCCTACCGTGAGGACCTGCAGCCTGCCACCAGCGCTGCCAGTGCGCAGGGCTGGATCGAATCACCCGAACGCATCATTACCATTGGCGCCGCAGCCTGGCCGCAGCACACCGCCTTCGCCTACGACAACGAATCGCCGCCGCACCGCGTGCTGCTGGCTGCACACGCACTGGCAGAGCGTCCCGTCAGCAATGGCGAGTACCTCGCCTTCATCGAGGCTGGCGGCTACCGCGAGCCGCGCTGGTGGCTGAGCGAAGGCTGGGCGTTGCGCGAAGCCGAGGGCTGGCAGCACCCGCTGTACTGGGACGATGCCCTGCAGCGCGAGTACACCCTCGGCGGTTGGCGAGAACTGGACCCGCATGCGCCGGTCTGCCATCTCAGCTATTACGAGGCCGATGCCTGCGCCCGCTGGGCTGGTGCGCGCCTGCCCAGCGAGTTCGAGTGGGAAGCCGCCGCTGCGTCGCAGCCCCTGCGTGGCCATTTTGCCGACGACGATCAGCTGCACCCTCGGGCGGGGCAGGGCAGTGGGCTGCGGCAGCTGTTCGGCGATGTATGGGAATGGACCCACAGCGCGTATGGCGCCTATCCGGGCTTTCGCCCTTTCGCCGGCAACCTCGGTGAATACAACGGCAAGTTCATGTGCGGGCAATGGGTGCTGCGCGGTGGCAGCTGCGCCACGCCACGTGGCCACGTGCGTGCCAGCTACCGCAACTTCTTCATGCCCCCGGCGCGTTGGCAGTTCTCCGGGCTGCGCCTGGCCAGGGATCTCGCATGAGTACGGTGCAGGACGCGCTGCAGGCGCTGACCGATCTCACTCCCGGCCGCCAGCAGATCCTTGCCGACGTGGTGGCCGGGTTGTTGCGCACGCCCCGCCAGCTGCCGTCCAAGTACTTCTACGATGCACGCGGCTCGCGCCTGTTCGAGCAGATCACGCATACTCCCGAGTACTACCCCACGCGCACCGAGCTGGCCCTGCTTTCACGGGTACTGCCGGACATCGCCCGAAGCGTCGGGCCGCACCTGCACGTGGTGGAGCTGGGCAGCGGCAGTGGCCGCAAGACCGCGTTGCTGCTGGCCGCCCTGCACGACCCGGTGGCCTACACGCCGATCGAAATCTCGCGTGCCGCGCTGCTGTCCAGCATCGACCACCTGGCCCCGGCGCTGCCCGAGGTGGAGATGCTGCCGGTCTGTGCCGACTTTACCCGTCCCGTCGCCGTACCCATGCCCGAACGCGAACCCGCGCGACGGCTGCTGTTCTTCCCGGGTTCCACGCTGGGCAACTTTGAAGGCGAGGACGCGGTCGCGCTGCTGCGCGCGATGCGCCAGACCATGGGGCGTGATGGCCTGGCCCTGGTCGGCATCGACCTGCACAAGGACCCGGCGTTGATCGAGGCGGCCTACAACGATGCGCAGGGCGTCACCGCCGCATTCACCCTCAACCTGCTGGCCCGCCTGAACCGCGAGATCGGCAGCGACTTCGATCTCGATGGCTTCCGTCATCGTGCACGCTACAGCTCTGCGCGGTTGCGCATCGAGACCGATCTGGTCAGCCAGCGGGCACAGGACGTCCACCTGGATGGCCGCATTTTCCACTTCGCCGCCGGTGAACCCATCCGCGTCGAGTACAGCCACAAGTACACCGATGACAGCTTCGAGGCGCTGTTGCGGCAGGCGGGCCTGCAGGTGGCGCAGCGATGGGATGCCGAAAGCCCCGCCTATGGCCTGCGCTTGCTGCGCCGCGCCTGAGGTGGTGGCCAGCCGGTGCCCCTTCAGGTTCGGCGGCACCGCTACCCCTAAGATGGCCGTGCAACGGCAACACGGAGGACGCCATGCCTGTTCTGACCACGCTCGGCCTGGCGGCCGCCCTTGCGTCGACCCCGACGCTGCCTGCGGCTTCGGCCGCCAGCACCGATCCGGCGTTCAGCCGCTGCTTGGCGGGCCTGCAGGCCACCGCCGCGACCCAGGGCATCGGCGCCGACCGCTTCAACGAGATCACCGCCGGGCTCACCCCGGACCCCAGCGTGCTCGGCCTGCTCGATGCACAGCCCGAATTCACCACGCCGATCTGGGACTATCTGGCCGCGCTGGTTGATCGCCAGCGCGTCGCTGATGGTCGCGCCCTGCTGCAGCAGCACCGCGACCTGCTCGATCGTGTGTCGGCCCAGTATGGCGTCGATCCGGCCACCATCGTCGCGGTCTGGGGCGTGGAGAGCGACTACGGCCGCGTGTTCGGCAAGCGCCCGCTGCTGCAGTCATTGGCCACGCTGTCGTGCGCCGGCCGCCGGCAACCTTTCTTCCGCGGTGAGCTGCTGGCGCTGCTCACGCTGATCGACCGCGGCGACCTGCAGGCACAGGGGCTCACCGGCTCCTGGGCCGGTGCCTTCGGGCACACCCAGTTCATGCCCAGCACCTATGCACGCATCGCCGTGGACGGTGATGGCGATGGCCGCCGCGATCTGGTCGGCAGCATTCCCGATGCACTGGCCTCCACCGCCAACTATCTCAAGCGTGCCGGTTGGCGCAGTGGCGAACCATGGGGCATGGAGGTGCGTGTGCCCGCCGGCTTCAACGCCAGCCAGGCCGGCCGCACCCAGCGTCGCGCCCTGGCCGACTGGCGCGCGCAGGGCGTGACCGCGCTGGATGGCACCGCGTTGGCTCCGGCCAACCTGCCGGCGGATGCGCGCGCCGCCCTGCTGCTGCCGGCCGGCAACAAGGGCCCGGCGCTGCTGGTGTTCCGCAACTACGACGCGATCTACAGCTACAACGCTGCCGAAAGCTATGCGCTGGCGATCGCGACGCTTGCTGACCAGCTGCGCGGCGGCACCGGGTTGGCTGCCGCCTGGCCGACCGACGATCCAGGCCTGGGCCGCGATGAGCGCCGCCAGCTGCAGACCCTGCTGCTGGCCCGCGGCCACGACATCGGTGCCGCCGACGGCATGATCGGTACCGCCACGCGTCGCGCGATCCAGGCCGAGCAGCAGCGCCTGGGCTGGAGCGAGGTGGACGGCCGCGCAGGCCAGCGCATCCTGCGCACGCTGCAGGAAGAGGCGGCCGCCATCGCACCCGCTGGGCAGAATGCCTTGCCGGCGGCACGTTGACCGCGACATCATCGCCGCGGTCTTCAAGGAGCGTCATCGCATGCAGTCGAATCCGGACATCAGCACCGGCCTGTATCACGGCCTGGAGGCCTGGCAGGTGCGAACCGCCAATGCCACAGCGGTCGTGAGTGTGTTTGGTGGCCAGCTGCTGTCGTTCATTCCCGATGGGCAGCCCGATCTGCTGTGGCTTTCGCCCACGCGCGCCGAGCTGCCCACGCCCATCCGCGGTGGCGTCCCGGTGTGCTGGCCGTGGTTCGGTCGCCAGGGCAAGAGCGCCGATGCACCGGCGCATGGCCTGGTACGTACCGCACGCTGGGAGCTTCTGCAGGCCACCCGGAGCGATGACGGCGAGGTAGAGCTGCAGTTGGTACCTGCGCCCTGCGCCGATCCCGGCCTGCGCCTGCAGATGCAGCTGCGCGTCGGCCGCCAGCTGCGCCAGCAGCTCGTCACCGAAAACACCGGAACCTCGCCGGTGACCTTCACCCAGGCCCTGCACAGCTACTTCCGGGTCGGCGATGCCACTCGTGTCGAGGTCGATGGCCTCGACGGCCTGCACTACCTGGACAAGTACGAGGACGGCGCGCAGCTGCGCCAGCAGCAGGGGCCCTGGTCGCTGCGTGATCCGCGCGATCCGGGGCGCAGCGACCGCATCTATACCGGTGCCGGCGGCCACTACGTGCTGCGCGATCCCGTCCTGCAGCGGCGGATCGAGATCCGCAGCGAAGGCAGCCAGACCCTGGTGGCCTGGAACCCGGGCATGGAGGCAGCGGCGAAGATGGCCGATGTCGGCGACGGTTGGCACGATTACGTGTGCCTGGAAGTGGCCAACGCCGGGCCAGAGCAGATTACCCTTGCACCCGGCGCGCGCCACCAGCTTGTGCAGGTGCTGGCCAGTGAACCGCTGCAGGCCGTGGCGGGAGTTTCAGAGTAGCGATGGGATCGACAGGAATGGATGGCATGCAGGAAGCACAGTGGTGGTACGCCAACAGCAAGCAGAGCGAAGGGCCGGTGGACCTGGCCGGGTTGCGCCGGTTGCAGCAGGACGGCACCGTAACCGCACGCACGCTGCTGTGGCGCGTAGGGATGGCATCGTGGCGGCCACTGGCCGAACTGGATCCTTCGCTGGCGCAGATGGCTCCGAACCCCTCGCCGGTTGAACCGGTGCCGGCGGTCACCGTCAGCGATACCCGGACCGCTGATCCGTCCGACCCCTACCGTGCACCCGCCGCTTCGCCCGTGGCCGCGACCGTGCCGGAGCTGGAAGGCGACATCGCCTTGTACGCCGCCGTGGTCGGCGGCAACTTCCCGATCTATCGACAACGCTGGCGGCTGGACCAGGGCATCGCCGAGGGCAACGGCACCTGGCACTGGCCGGCCTTCCTGATCGGCGTGATCTGGATGGTGTACCGGCGGATGTACCGGCTGGCGGCGATCTGGGCTGGCATGCTGGTGTTCTTCAGTATCGCCGAGGCGTTGCTGGGCGTACCAGAAGGCGTGTCGATGGTCATCACCCTTGCGATCAACGTCACCGCTGCGGTGTATGCCAATCGCTGGTACCTGGCGCATTGCCAGCGTGAGATCGCCCGCGCGCGCGCCTTGGCGGGCGATGACGAGGCACGCCTGCGCAGCGAGCTGGCCAGGCGCGGTGACACCAATGCACTGGCAGCGGCGGTGGTGGCTATCGCCGTCGTTGCGGTGATGCTGGTGGGGCAGGCGATGGCAGGCTGAGGCCGGAGCGGCTTCAGATTCACCGGTAGCTGCCGCTACCGCGGGATCATCCCGGGCAAGGAATCGCCGACATGGCTCATCTGGATACCCCGCCGGCGTCCCCGGCGGATGACAATCCCTATCTCGCGCCTGCTGCAGAGGTGGACGGTGCGACCGCTCCATCCGACGCGGACGATCTGAACCTCCTCGTGGGGCCCAACGCAGCGCTCTACCGCCAGCGCTGGCACCTGGACAGCCCAGTGCCGAAGCCGCCGCGGCCGTGGCACTGGCCCGCCTTCCTGGTGCCGACCTACTGGCTGCTGCACCGGAAAATGTACCTGGCGGCCATCCTCTTCGAGCTGGTCCTGTTCGGCATCGCGCTGCTGGCGGCCCGTGCCAATCCGCTGCTCATGGTGGTGTTGCTGGCGGTGCCACGGTTTGCCATCGCGATGACCGCCAATACCCTGTACCTGCGCTATTGCACGCGGCTGCTGGGCAAAGTGAAGGCTGCTCACGCCGGGCAGCACCATCGCATCCGTACCGAACTGCAGCGTCGTGGCGGGACCAGCGTCTGGGCGGTGGTGATCGGCATGGCGGCTGTCGGGGTGATCAACACCGTCGCCCGCATGGCGGCCTGACACGTTTGCTCAGGCTGGTGCCCGTGCCCGCAATACCAGCAGGCACAGCCCACCGGCCACCAGCCCCCAGAACGCCGAGCCGATGCCGGCCAGTGAGACGCCCGAGGCGGTGACCAGGAAGGTGACCAGTGCCGCCTCGCGGTCCCGCTCTACCGCCAGCGCACTGGCCAGGCTGTTGCCGATGGTGCCGAACAGGGCGATACCGGCCACGCAGGCCACCAGCTCCTTGGGGAAGGCCGCGAACAGTGCGGCCACCGTGGCGCCGAACAGCCCGACGACAATGTAGAAGGCACCGGCCGCCATCGCCGCAGTATAGCGGCGTGCCGGATCCTCATGTGCATCACGGCCCATGCAGATCGCGGCGGTGATCGCGGCCAGGTTCAGCGCGTACGCACCGAACGGCGCCAGTAGTGTATTGACCACACCGATCCAGCCGATCAGCGGTGACACCGGGGCGTCGTAGCCGGATGCGCGCATCACCGCCACGCCGGGAATGTTCTGCGAGGCCATGGTGACCACGAACAGGGGCAGGGCGATGCCGGCCACGGCGGTCCATGACAGGGAGGGCATCACCCACTGCGGGATCGCCAGCTGCAGATGCACCTGCTGGGCGTGCAGCAGGCCGTGGCTCGCGGCGACGGCGATGCCGACCAGCAACGTGGCGATCACCGCATAGCGCGGGAACAGCCTGCGCCCGGCCAGCCAGGTGGTGAACATCGCCAGTGCCAGCACCAGCTGGGTATTCATGGCCACGAACACATCCAGCCCGAAGCGCAGCAGGACACCGGCCAGCATGCCGGCGGCCAGCGCCATCGGCACCCGTTGCATCAGTCGGGCGAAGATGCCCGAGAAGCCCGCCAGCAAGCTGAGTACGGCGGCCAGCAGGAATGCGCCCGTGGCCTCGGCGAGCGACGCGCCGCCGGCACCCACCACCAGCATCGCCGCGCCCGGGGTCGACCACGCCGTCACCACCGGCACGCGATAGCGCAGTGACAGGCCAATGCAGGTCACGCCCATGCCCAGCCCCAGCGCCCACATCCAGGAGGCGATCTGCGCCTGGTTGGCGCCGACGGCCTGTGCGGCCTGGAACACGATCACGGCTGAGCTGGCGAAGCCGACCAGCACCGTAATGAAGCCAGCGACGATGGCTGGCATCGAAAGATCGCGCCACCATGCGCGCCGCACCTGCATGCTCATTGCTCTGTCTCCACTGTGCATCCCTGCATTGTGCATCCCTGCATTGATAGGGGTTGCGGCGTTGACCGCGCAACGCGCGGGCAACGCCGCAGTGATCTTCGAGCGTACGTCATGCGTGATGTCGCGATGCTTCTGTCATCACCGTGCAAAAAAAAGCCTTGACGAAATCTGCAGGATCTCTAGAATTCGCCCCCTTGCTGCAGCGCATCGCTTCTCCGGAAACGACACGCGAACAGCGACGCCAACACCGACGAACGAGTTGATCGAACGAAGGTGTTGACGGACTCGAAAAGTCCGGCATAATAGGCGGCTCGCAACGACGAAAGGCCTTCGGGCCCAACGACGAAGCAGCATCGGCAACAACGTCCACTCCGGTGAGACGGCCTTGAAAAAAGGTGTTGACGAAGCAGAAAAGCCGGCTATAATGGGCGGCTCGCTACGAAGGAAACTTCGCGGCACACGGGAACGGCGCTGAGGCCACTTCCCCGGATCTTTGAAAGTATGCGCAGGTATCTTGTGAAGGCGCCTGCAGGAAGGATGATTGTCCATCTTGCAG